>JBCBFU010000001.1:0-150026 GCA_038527375.1 Pseudomonadota bacterium
TGATCGTTGTGACCGTGTTCATCCTGCTGGCGCGCCCAATCCTGCAGGTTTTCGACGTCCTCCTCCTCAATCAGTCCATGATGCCCAATGTGGGGACGCTGGTGCGGTGGCGGGCGCACCGTCAGGTGCTGGGTCAGTCGGTCGGGTGGTTCGAGAATGATTTCGCCGGCCGCATCGCCAACCGCATCATGCAAACGCCCCCCGCCGTGGGCGAAGCGGTGTTTCAGGCGTTTGACGCCATGGCCTACGCGCTGGCCTATGTGGTCGGCGCCGCGATCTTGCTGAGCGGCAGTGACCCACGCCTTCTGATCCCGCTTCTGGGCTGGCTGGTGCTGTACGGGTGGCTTGTGGGCTGGACCGTCACGCGGATCGGACCGGCATCCAAGGCCGCATCCGATGCCCGGTCCGCCGTGACGGGCCGCGTGGTCGACACCTACACCAACATCCATTCGGTCAAGATGTTTGCCCATCACGACCATGAGGAGGCCTATGCCAAGGAGGCGATCGAGACCTCCCGCGTCACGTTCCAGAAAGAGATGCGGATTTTCACCATCATGGATGGCCTGCTCACGGTTCTGAACGGGCTGCTGACGGTGTCGGTGATCGGCTGGGGTCTGTGGCTGTGGACCACTGGCGCGGCCTCGGTCGGTGTGATCGCCGCGGCCTCCGCGCTGGTCCTGCGACTGTCTGCGATGACCGGCTGGATCATGTGGGCGCTGACGTCCTTCTTCCATAACCTAGGGATCATCCAAGAGGGGTTGGAGACAATCGCAGAGCCCATCCATCTGGTGGATGCGCCGGATGCCGCGCCGCTGAAGCTCACCGACGGGGCCGTGACTGTGGACGGTCTAACCCATCACTACGGGCGGAATTCCGGCGGATTAGAGTCGGTTTCCTTCGATATTCCGGCTGGCCAGAAGGTGGGTCTGGTGGGCCGTTCGGGCGCGGGCAAGTCGACGCTCGTCAAGCTGCTTTTGCGGTTCTATGACGCCGAACAGGGGCGCGTCCTGATTGACGGGCAGGACATCCGGTCGGTCACGCAAGACAGCCTCCGGCTCGCCATTGGGATGGTGCAGCAGGACAATGCGCTTTTGCACCGCTCGATCCGGGACAACATCCTTTATGGCAAACCCGGCGCGTCTGACGCCGAGATGATCCGCGCCGCCGAACAGGCCGAGGCGCTGGAGTTCATCCACGACCTTCAGGATCAGGAGGGACGCACAGGTTTTGACGCCCATGTTGGAGAACGGGGGGTCAAACTGTCGGGGGGCCAACGGCAGCGGATCGCACTGGCGCGAGTGATCCTCAAGGACGCGCCGATCCTGCTGTTGGACGAGGCGACCAGCGCGCTCGACAGCGAGGTCGAGGCCGCCATCCAGGGAACGCTTGCGGGGATGATGGAGGGTAAGACCGTGATCGCCATCGCCCACCGTTTGTCCACTATCGCCCAAATGGACCGCATTCTGGTTCTGGATGGTGGCCGTATCGTCGAGGATGGCACCCATGCCGAGCTTTTGGAGACGGGTGGTCTATATGCGAGCTTCTGGAACCGCCAATCGGGTGGCTTCCTCACGGTGACGGAGGCCGCGGAATGAAGATCGTTCAAACACTCGGAAACCTGATCCAGCCCTTTGAACGCGCCGATGGTCCGCCGCCGCAAACCCTGTTTGCTTTCTTTCTTTGGTCGGTCAAAGGCGCGTGGCCGATGCTGGCACTGGCGGCGGTTATCTCTGCACTGGCCGGAACGCTAGAGGTTGTGACCGCGATACTGCTGGGTCGTGTCATTGACTCTGCCAGCGGTGATCCGATGGGATATTTTGCTGAGAACTGGCTGTTGCTGGTGGCCTTTGCTGTCTTTTTCCTCGGCTTTCGTCCGCTGATTTTTGGCCTGTCGGCGACGTGGCAGGGTTTGGTTGTTGCGCCGCAGATTTCCACCAAGATCACCGCGCGTTTGCATCGCTGGACGCTCACGCAGCCGGTTGAGTTCTTTGACAACGACTTTGCGGGCCGCATTGCCTCCAAGCAGGGACAGACAACGAGCGCGCTGACCAATGTGATTGTCGAAATCATCAATGTCGTGTGCTTTGCGCTGGCGTCTGTTGTCGGGTCTTTGATCCTTGTGCTCACGCTCGACTGGCGGCTCGCGCTGGCGATGTTGGTTTGGGTCGTTGGCTATCTCTGGATGATCTCGTGGTTTATGCCCCGCCTGCGCGCGCAGTCCAAGAAACGGGCCGCGGCGCGTGCCACGCTGGGCGGGCAGTTGGTTGATACGATCACCAACATCAAGACCGTCAAGCTCTTCGCCAATTCGCGCCATGAAGACAGCGTCGCTCTCGATGCGATGGAGGCGCTGCGCCTGCGGATGCTGGATTACGGCGCGATTTCATCCGCGTTCCGATTTGCGCTGATGGGCATAGCCGGGATCCTGCCGTTGCTGCTGATTGGCGGGGCGGTGCTGCTCTGGCAGGCGGGAAACGCAACGGCGGGCAATATCGCCGCGGCGGGTGCGGTGTCGATCCGGCTGTCACAGATGACGGGCTGGGTCAGCTTCACGCTGATGGCGATCTATTCGAATATCGGCGAGGTCGAGGACGGGATGAACACCCTGACCCCCCGCCCGACCGTCACGGACAAGGCGGGTGCAGTCGACTTTGCCCCCGGTTCCGGGCGGATCGAATTCCGCAATCTGACCTATACCTATGGCTCTGACATGCACGGCGTGCAGGACGTATCCTTGACCTTGGAACCCGGCGAAAAGGTCGGCCTGGTCGGGGCTTCGGGTGCTGGGAAATCGACGCTCGTGTCGCTGCTGCTGCGGCTCTACGATCCGGAAGGCGGACAGGTCTTGCTGGATGGGCAGGACTTGCAGGACGTGGCGCAGGAAACCGCGCGGCGTCACATCGGGATGGTTACGCAGGAAACG
The DNA here is from genome assembly GCA_038527375.1 of Pseudomonadota bacterium. GTDB lineage: Bacteria > Pseudomonadota > Alphaproteobacteria > Rhodobacterales > Rhodobacteraceae > Shimia_B. Next base: position 2,924 of record JBCBFU010000001.1, read on the forward strand.
GCCATGTTCAACCGATCCGCGCGCGACAACATCAGGTACGGGCGGCCCGATGCCTCGGACAAGGAGCTGTTTGAGGCCGCCCGCCAGGCCGAAGCCCATGAGTTCATCCAAGAGCTGCGCGATCACCGCGGGCGCGTGGGCTATGACGCCCATCTGGGCGAACGTGGCGTCAAGCTGTCCGGCGGCCAACGCCAGCGGATCGCGCTTGCCCGCGCAATCCTGAAGGACGCACCGATCCTCGTTCTGGACGAGGCGACCAGCGCGTTGGATAGCGAGGCCGAGGCGCGCATTCAGGCCGCGCTGTCCACCGTGATGCAGGGTAAGACGGTGCTGGCGATTGCACACCGCCTGTCGACCCTGTCGGACATGGACCGCATCGTGGTGATGGATCAGGGCCGCATCGTCGAAGAAGGCACCCATGAGGACCTTCTGGCGCGCGGCGGGCTCTATGCCCGCTATTGGGCGCGGCAATCGGGCGGGTTTCTGGGCGTGAAAGAGGCCGCCGAATGACGACGGTGACGATTGATCGTCTTGGTCACTTGGGCGACGGCATCGCGGCGACCGCTGAGGGTCCGGTGTTTGCGCCCCGCACCCTCCCCGGAGAGGTGGTTCGCGGGTCACCGGAAAGGGACACGCTGCACGATATCAAGATCGATACGCCCAGCGATGATCGCGTGAAACCGCCCTGTCCGGTCTACAACACTTGCGGCGGCTGCGCCGTGCAGCACGCCAGCGACGCCTTTGTCACGGATTGGAAGGTCGGCATCGTGCGCGAGGCTTTGCGCGCCCACGCGATTGATCCCCAGTTCCGCAATGTCCATACGTCGCCACCCGCCAGTCGCCGCCGGGCCAAGCTGTCGGGCCGCCGCACCAAGTCCGGCGCAATCGTCGGGTTCCATGGCCGAGGCTCCCACAGTCTTGCTGACGCCTCGCGGTGCCATGTGCTGTCGCCGGACCTCACCCGGGTGATCCCGGCGCTGCAGGAGTTGGTCGGCAAGGTCGGATCGCGCAAGGCCACGGTTGAAATGACAGTCACCGCGACCCAGACCGGGCTTGATCTGGACGTGACCGGCGCGCCACCGCCGGAGGCCGCCGATCTTGGGTGGTTTGCCCATTGGGCGCGCACGTCCGGGATTGTGCGGCTGAGTTGGGCCGGCGAGGCCGTGTTGGAAGAGGCCGCGCCGCGCGTGACCTTTGGCGAATACCCCGTGACGCCACCGCCGGGTGCGTTCTTGCAAGCCACCCCCGATGGAGAGGCCGCATTGGTCTCTGCGGTGCAGGGTGCGCTGGGCGGGGTTGGCAAGACCGTCGACCTGTTTGGCGGCTGCGGGACCTTTGCGCTGTCGGTGCTGCCCGACCGGGATGTGCACCTTGTCGAAGGGGACGCCGCGCTGACGACGGCGGCTTTGGACGCATGGAAGGCCCGATCAGGCGGCCCGATCCTTACGACCGAGACACGTGACCTTTTCCGCAATCCACTGGACGTGGACGACCTCCGCACGTTTGAGGCCGCCATCATCGACCCCCCGCGGGCCGGTGCGGCGGCGCAAACGCAGATGTTGGCGGACAGCGCAGTCCACCAGATCGCGTCCGTATCGTGCAATCCCGTCACCTTTGCGCGGGATGCCCGCGCGCTAATCGACGCGGGTTTTACGCTGGATTGGGTCGATGTGGTTGACCAATTCCGTTGGTCCACGCATGTGGAACTCGCGGCGTCGTTCCGCCGCGACGGATAAGGACCCGCCCGATGCGCGACCAGATCAAGACGTGGCTTGAACGGCCCATCGTTGGAAATTTCATCATGGGCGTGATCGTGTTCAACGCGATCATCTTGGGCCTCGAGACGTCGAAACCCGTGATGGCCGCCGTGGGGCCCCTGATCCTGATGCTGGATACGATCTGCCTCGCGATCTTCATCGCAGAGATTGTTTTGAAACTGATCGCCTATCGCGGTGGGTTTTTCCGAAATGGCTGGAACCTCTTTGACTTTGCCGTGGTCGCGATTGCGCTGATCCCATCCGCTGGCGGTCTGAGCGTCCTGCGCGCTTTGCGGATCCTTCGGGTGCTGCGCCTGATTTCGGTGGCCCCGCAACTGCGCCGCGTGGTCGAGGGCTTTGTCAGCGCCCTGCCGGGCATGGGTTCGGTGTTCCTGCTGATGGGGATGATGTTCTACATCGGCGCGGTGATGGCGACGAAACTGTTCTCGGACGCCTTCCCGGACTGGTTCGGGACCTTGGGCCGCTCGCTCTATTCCCTGTTCCAGATCATGACGTTGGAGAGCTGGTCCATGGGGATCGTGCGGCCCGTGATGGACGTCTACCCCTATGCCTGGGCGTTCTTCGTGCCGTTCATCATGGTCACGACCTTCGCGGTGGTGAACCTGCTTGTCGGTCTGATCGTGAACTCCATGCAGGATGCCCATGCCGCCGAGGCGAACGAGGCCACGGATACCTACCGCGAGGCCGTGTTGCAAAGGCTCGAGGCGATCGAGGCCCAACTGAAGGCGGACCTAAAAGACCCCAAATAACCGACTTGTGAGGTTTCGCAGCCGCAGCATCCGCGTATAGTCACCGAAACCTCGACCATAACGAGTGATGATGATGCGGGCAGTTCGGGTCTTTGGCCTTTTGGCGGTAATGTTGGTGTTGGCGGGCTGCGCCAGCAAATTCCGAACCTATGACGGGCCGGAGGTTACCTATCTGTTGGCGTTCAAGGAACAGCGAAAGCTGGTGTTGATGCACAACGACACCATCCTGAAAACTTATGATTTTGAGCTCGGTTTTGCGCCCACCGGCGACAAGACCGTCCGCGGGGATGGCAAAACGCCCGAAGGCATCTACCGGATCGACCGCAAGAACCCGAATTCGGCGTTCCATCTGTCCATCGGGATCAGTTACCCCAACGCCGAAGACCGGGCCGAGGCCGAGGCGCTGGGCCAGTCACCGGGCGGGGACATCTTCATTCACGGCACCCCGCGGAAATTCCGTAGCACCGATGATTGGACATGGGGTTGCCTGGCCGTCACCAACCGCGAGATGGAAGATATCTATGCGATGGTGAATGTGGGCACACCCATCGCTATTTATCCGTGATGGGGCTTTAGCTTAGGCCGAGGCCAGCGTCGCCGCCCGGGACCCCAGAACCAGTGTCCACCAGATCTTGCCGCTCTGCTCTTGAAAGTAAGCAAAGCCCAGATCGTCGGCGCGTTCATCCAGAATGACGCCGCGCGTGTCGGGGTTCTCCATCCAGGCCGCGAGCGTTTCCAATTCGGCCTCGTAGGTCTCGGAAATCGTCTCACCGATCAGGGTGCCGGTGTAGCCCACGCGCTGAATCCGGTCGATGGGCGACGACCCGTCCGATCCGAAATGCCAGGGGCGGTTCTGTACGGCCATGTCACGTGCGTGGGTCGCGGCGGCGGCGTTCAACTCGGCATTCAGCGCCACTGCGGGCGATCCAGCGGCAGATCGCAGGGCGTTCACGCCGTCCAGCATCCGAAACTGAATATCGCCCAGGTCTGACGGGCGAATGCGATAGAGCTTTTGCAACGGGCGACCGTCGCTCCCCACGGGGATGCTGCCACCGCCGGTCGAACACGCGGCCAGAAGTGCGGGAAGCCCGAGAAGAACAAAACGCCGGTGCATTCGAAAACCCTCAACAGTCGCGCGGTGCGCGCGTGATTATTGTGATCCTGTGCATAGACTTGGCACTGTCTCTAATCAAACCCGCATTCCGCCGATTGAGCGGCATAACGCGCGTTTGATTTGCGAATGCGGCTTTCTCGCAATAATTTGACTGGCATACGTGAGGCAGATCACAACACGAGAGTCCAATGACCCAATCCCCGATTTCCCGCCGCCACCTGCTGACCGTAGGTGGTTCCGCCCTTGCCGCGACGACGCTCGCCGCACCCGCGATTGCGCAGCTTGCCGGTGACACCACCGAATTTGAAAGCGACCTGACCGGCAATGTCCGCCGAAATGTGTCGAGCTTTCGCGCGCTCGATTGGCGCCCCTACTTTGACAGCACCGAAAACGGCGCGCTTCTGGTCGATATCAACAGCCGCGCCCTCCATTTCTGGAGCGCGGATCAATCGATCTACAAGCTGTACCCGACATCCGTTCCCCTGACGGAAGACCTGACCCGTCGCGGCCGCACCAAGGTGACCCGCAAGGTCGAAGGCCCGTCCTGGCGTCCGACGCCTGCAATGAAGGAACGCAACCCGGAATGGCCTGATTTCGTTGGCCCCGGCCCCGACAATCCGCTGGGCAGCCATGCCCTGTACCTGTCTTGGACCTACTACCGCATCCACGGCACCCACGACACGCGCAAGATCGGGCGGCGGTCGTCAAACGGCTGTATCGGGCTCTATAACGAGCACATCGCCGAGCTTTACGAAATGGTCGATAACGGCGCGCAAGTGTTGCTAATTTGACGACATAGGGGCAAGGCGCGGTTTTCCCCTGTGATCAGGGGTTTGCAAATGGCGTTTTTTGCTGCTTTACCCAGACTACGAGGTAAGTCTTGGGTGCCTGCAGCCGCCCTCAACATTTGTGGCTGCATGCGAATACTGGAGGAAAGTATGAAAAAACTCGTTCTCGCCGCTGCCCTGACGGGCGTTGCATCGTTTGCTTCGGCAGGCTCGATGGAAGCTCCGATCATGGAGCCGGAAGTGATCATCGAAACCGTTGAAGAGACCTCGACCTCGTCGTCGAACGGCCTCATCATCCCCCTGATCATCGTTGCTCTGATCGCCGCAGCCGCGTCGTAAGTTCACGAATTCAGTTTGAAAGGGCGGTTCCTTCGGGAGCCGCCCTTTTTCTTTGGAAAACGTCGATTTTGGGACGCTAGACCCAGCCGGACAGATTGGTGCGGATCAACTCGGACAGGGCCGCGATATGCGCCTCGTCGTCGTTGAGGCAGGGGATATAGGTGAACTCTTCACCGCCCGCTTCCTCAAAGCTTTCCGCGATCTCTTCGTTGATCTCTTCCAGCGTCTCGATGCAGTCCGCGCTGAACGCAGGCGCACAGACCGCAATGCGTTTTTTGCCGTGTTCGGCCAGACGCGCCACCTCTTCGACCGTGTAGGGCTTCAGCCACTCTTCGGGGCCGAATCGGCTCTGGAACGTGGTGACGATTTCCGTGTCACTCCACCCCAGCCGCTCCTTCAACAGGCGCGTCGTCTTTTGACACTGGCAGTGGTAGGGATCGCCTTCCATCAGGTACCGCTTGGGCACCCCGTGATAGGAACACACCAGAATGTCGGGCCGTGTTTCCATTTTGGCATAGGCGCGTTCGATGCTCTGCGCGAGCGCCTCGATATACATCGGATGCTCGTAATAGGGTTCGACCACGCGCGTGATCGGCTGCCACTTTTCCTCCATCAGCACGCGAAAGAACTGATCGCAGGCGGTCGCTGACGTCGCCCCGGCATAGTGCGGGTAGAGCGGGAAAAAGAGGATTTTCTGGCACCCGGCCTCGACCATCTCGCGGACCTTGGATTTGGTCGACGGGTTGCCGTAGCGCATGCAGAAATCGACCATGACCTCGCCACCGTATTCCTTGGCCATCGCGGCGCGGATCTTGGCGGTCTGATCCTTGGTGATCGTCATGAGCGGGCTTTCACCCGCGTCGTGGTTCCAGATGGATTTGTAGGCCTCCCCCGACGAAAACGGGCGCTTCGTCAGGATGATCAGCTGCAGCAGCGGCTGCCAGATCCACGGGCTGTAATCGATCACGCGCCGGTCGCTGAGGAATTCGTTCAGATACCGCCGCATCGACCAATAGTCGTAATTGTCCGGCGTCCCCAGATTGGCGAGGAGCACGCCGATCTTGGCAGGTTTGACCGGGGGGTGGTCGTCAGGCGCATGCACGGGGCAGCGCGCAGCGGTCTCGGCCGCATCTGTCTTGGCATCAAACATCGAAGGCATCCCGGTGTCCTATTGGGTAGGCTGCAAATAATCGGTTCGCGGCCGAGGTCAATTGCGGCCAAACGGACTTAGTCCTTGGGCGCCGTGTCATCGGCGGGAATTTCCAGTGTGCCCAGCGCGTCGGCCAGCCGCGTCTTGGCCGATCCGGGGCGCAAAGGCTGTTGTTGGCTCTCATCCGGTGCCCACCCGGCGAGGAAGACCAGCTCATATGTCGCACAAAGCCTGCCTGCCCCATCCCCGTGGTGGCTGGCATAAAGCGCACCGGCCTCTTCAAACACCTTGCGCCCGGTAAAGCTGCGCGTCCGGCCAGCCATCGCGTTGCCCTCGCCCATCCCGCGAAGGTCGCGCATCAGCGCCGGAAGATCGGGATAGGTCACAGGCAGGCGCAGGGTGTCCGCGACGGGCAGGGCCAGCCCCGCGCGCGAGATCAGCGCTCCCAGATCGCGCACATCGCCCATGGGTGCGATGCGTGGGGACAGACCACCGCTGACCCGGGTTTCCGCCGTCGCCAGCGTTGCGCGCAACTCCTCAAGCGTGCGCCCCCCGAAAAACACGGCGAGCAATAGTCCATCGGGCGCAAGCGCGCGGCGGCACTGGATCAGTTGCCCAACCGGGTCATTAGCCCAATGGAGAGCCATCGCATGGATCATGAGGTCATGCGCGCCGGGCTCCAACGCCAACGTCTCGGCATCCTCAACCACCGTCGCACCCTCCACGACATCCCCCCACAAGGACGGCGTCCCGGTCACGACGGCTGGTCGCGTAAAGGTTCTGTTAACCTCGATCAGTCTTTCTGAAACCTCGTCGCGCGCGATGTCGTGGAGGAAGCTGACCGGCCCCCCATCCGACACCACGCGTTGGCGGTTGCGGCGGAGTTGGTCGCGATCAAACAGGACTGGGGTCTCAGGCATGGGGGCGAGGTAAGGCCGTGCTTTCAAACATGCAAGCCGCGCTGCGATTGGTTTACCCGGCGCGGTGCATCACCTGTGGCGATCCGGTGGCCGACGATGCGGGCATCTGCACCGCCTGCTGGCCCGAAGTGCCGTTCACCTCCGGCACCTGTTGCGATGCCTGCGGTACGGTTTTGCAGGGGGCCGCGACCGTGGATCGCGAACTCTGCGATGATTGCATGACCACACAGCGCCCGTGGCGGCATGGCCGGGCGGGGGTGATGTATCAAGGCATGGCGCGGCGGCTGGTCCTGGGGCTCAAACACGGGGATCGCCACGATGTGGTCGCGCCCGCGGCACGGTGGATGGCCCGTGCCGGCGCCGACATTCTGACCCCGGACAGCGTCCTTGTGCCGATCCCACTGCACTGGCTCCGGCTCTTTCAGCGGCGGTTTAATCAATCGGCTTTGCTGGCCCGCGCCGTTGCGGATCACGTGGGCTGTGATGTGTGCCCCGATGCGCTGACGCGGGTGCGTCCCACGCCAAGCCTGGATCGGCGCCCGGCGGCGGAACGATACGAGGTCTTGGGCGGTGCCATTCAGGTCGCGCCCGCCTATGCAGCGCGTATCAAGAACGCCCATGTGATCGTCATTGACGATGTGATGACAAGCGGGGCGACCTTTTCCGCAGCGACCGAGGCGCTGTTGGCGGCGGGGGCGCAGGCGGTTGATGTTCTTGCTCTGGCACGCGTGGGCAAGGCACCCTAGGTTCTGGGCAAGCCCCTGAAAGGAACCGACATGCAACCCGTCGAAATCTACACCACCCGCACCTGCGGATTTTGCCACGCCGCCAAGCGTCTTTTGGCGTCCAAGGACGTGTCCTTCACCGAGATTGACGTCTCCGCGGATCCCGACAAGCGGGCCGAGATGACGCAGCGGTCGAATGGCGGGCGCACCGTGCCGCAGATCTTTGTGGGTGATATCCATGTGGGCGGGTGCGATGATCTCTATGCGCTGGACCGTGCGGGCAAGCTTGATCCCCTGCTCGCGGCCTGACCCATGCGCGCCGCGCTCTATCAGATGACGGCGGGACCTGATCCGGCCAAGAACGCGGCTGATCTCGCTCTCGCGGTGTCCGAGGCTGCCGCCGGTGGCGCTGATATCCTGTTGACGCCGGAGGTTTCGAATTGCCTTGGCGCGCCGCGCGCCTTGCAGCGGGAGCTTTTGCATCCTGAAGAGACCGACCCCACCCTCGCCGCGGTTCAGAGCGCGGCCCGGGATGCCGGGATATGGGTGCTGCTCGGGTCGCTTGCCTTGCAAAGCGGGTCCGTGGATGGCCGCTTTGCCAATCGGTCAATCCTTCTGGACGCCACCGGCACGATCCGCGCGCGGTACGACAAAATCCACATGTTCGATGTCGCGTTGTCTGACACGGAAACCTACACTGAAAGCGCGGCCTATCGCCCGGGTGACCGCGCTGTGGTGGCAAAGACGCCCTTTGCGACCTTTGGCCTGTCGATCTGCTACGATCTACGCTTTCCGCATTTGTATCGCCGCCTGGCAAAGGCCGGGGCCAATGTCCTGACCGTCCCGTCCGCCTTTGCCCGCGTCACAGGGGCCGCGCATTGGCACACGCTGCTGCGCGCGCGGGCCATTGAAACGGGGTGTTTTGTCGTAGCGCCCGCACAGGTCGGCACCCATGGAGAGAGCGGGAGCGGACCCCGCCAAACCTATGGGCATTCGCTCGTTGTTTCGCCATGGGGCGAGGTGATCGTGGATGCCGGGTCCGCCTGTGGCATCACATTCGTTGATCTTGACCTTGCGGATGTGGGACACAGCCGCACGCGCGTGCCGTCCCTTGGACATGATCGCGTCTTTGACGGGCCTGAACAGGCCTGACCCCAACCCGCGCGAAAGCACCGATGTCAGAACCCACCGCCAGCCTTTCTGTCGCCTTGTTCTCGGAGATTCTGACGATTGATCAGTTGATCCGGAACCGCGTGTCGCGCGCGCTGCCCAAGGGTATGGAGCTGTCGCATTTCACCGTGCTGAACCATCTGGCCCATGTCGGCACCGAACGGTCCCCGGCCCAGTTGGCGCGCGTCTTTCACCTGACGCGCGGCGCGATGACGAACACGCTGTCGCGATTGGAATGGGCGGGATATGTCCATGTGCGCCCCGACTGGGACGACGCGCGGCGCAAGATGGTCACCATCAGCCCCGCAGGGATAAAGGCGCGGGATGCGGCCCTGTCGGCTATTTCGCCGATCATTCACGAAGCTGTTCGCGGCGCAGGCGCAGATCAGGTGCGCGATGTCTTGCCCGTTCTGCGCGAACTCCGGATGACACTGACGGAAGAGGGTTAGGCTGGCTTCAGGCTGGCGGTGACGTAATTCACGCTCAGGTCCCTGTCCGACAGCGACCATGTCCAAGAAAGCGGGTTGAAGACAAAGCCCGTGCGATCCACAGGCGTCAGACCGGCCTCGGAGATCAGGTCAAACAACTCATCGGGCGTGATGAACTTGTCCCACTCATGAGTGCCCTTGGGCAGCCATCGCATGATGTGTTCGGCCCCGATGATGGCCATCAGATAGCTCTTGGGATTGCGGTTGATGGTCGAACAGATGTGCAGCCCACCGGGCCGCAGCAATTGCTGACAGGCCGTCAGATAGGCCAGCGGGTCGGCGACGTGTTCGACGACCTCCATATTCAGCACGACGTCAAACTGCTCCCCCGCCTCGGCCATCGCCTCGGCGGTGGTGTGACGATAATCGATGGTCAGACCGGATTGTTCAGCGTGAACCTTGGCCACCGGGATATTGCGCTCGGCGGCGTCCGCACCGATGACAGTCGCCCCCAGACGCGCCATCGGTTCACATAAAAGACCGCCGCCACAGCCGATATCCAGCAGGCGCAGCCCTTCGAACGGCTGCGGCTTGCTCAGATCACGGTCAAACTCGGCGGCGATCTGACGGGTGATATAGTCCAACCGGCAGGGGTTGAGCATGTGCAGCGGCTTGAACTTGCCATTCACATCCCACCATTCCGCGGCCATCGCCTCGAACTTGGCGATTTCATCGGGGTCGACAGTGTTCGGGCTCGCTTGCATTCCGCGCTCCATTGGGGTCTTTCGAAATGGACGGCTACCGTGGGTCAACGGCCACCGCAGGGCTATATAGGTCGGACATGGACAGAAACGCAGGTCAAAAACGCGCGGTGCAGTATCTTTACCCACCCCGCGACCCGTTCGATCAGCGTATGATCGATGTCGGCGATGGCCACCGCATTTACGTTGAACAGTGCGGGCGGCGCGATGGCCTGCCTGTGGTTGTGCTCCATGGTGGCCCGGGTGGCGGGTGCTCTCCCGCGATGCGGCGCTATTTTGATCCGTCGAAATACCGGATCATCCTCTTTGATCAGCGCGGCTGTGGCCGGTCGCGACCCCATGCGAGCGTCGAGGCCAACACCACGTGGCATCTTGTCGACGACATCGAACGCATCCGAACCGAGTTGGAGATCGACCGGTGGGTCGTCTTCGGCGGGTCGTGGGGCGCGACGCTGTCTCTGATCTACGGTCAAACCCACCCCGACCGCGCGCTTGCGTTGATCCTGCGGGGCGTCTTCCTGATGACCCGGGCCGAGCTTGACTGGTTCTACGGCGGTGGCGCCGCGCAGTTCTGGCCCGACGTGTGGGAGCGGTTCACCAAGCTCATTCCCGCGGATGAACGCGACGACCTGATCGGGGCCTATCACCGACGGCTGTTCTCGGGCGATCTGATGCTCGAGACGCGTTACGCACGCGCATGGGCCACGTGGGAAAACGCGCTGGCCTCGATGGCGTCAAATGGGACGAGCGGCGAAAGCCCCGCGGAATACGCCCGCGCCTTTGCGCGGCTCGAAAACCACTACTTCCAGAATGCGGGCTTTCTCGATCATGACGGGCACATCTTGGACAACATGGACAAGCTCCGCGATGTGCCGGGTCATATCGTGCAGGGGCGCTATGACATGATCTGCCCGCCAAGTGCGGCGTGGTCCTTGCACAAAGCGTGGCCGGGATCGCGCCTGGAATTCGTTGGACGGGCCGGTCACGCGCTCAGCGAGCCGGGAATTTCAGCGTCATTAGTCCAAATCATGGATCAGTTTGCGGCCAACTGGCCTGATATCGACAAAACCTAGCAAATTCGCGACCTCATTCTTTACAGCCACCTTCAACCCGTTAACGTGACTGGAAAAGAAAAGAGACGGGGAACTGCGGTTTGGGATCAGTCCTACGCATTATAGGGCAGCGATTGCTGCTTGGGCTATTGACGCTGCTTGTTGTGTCGATCGTCATTTTCGTCGCGGTGAATGCCCTTCCGGGTGACTTCGCACAGGCCATTCTCGGACAGGGCGCAACGCCAGAGGCAGTCGCCGCTATCCGCAAGGACCTCGGCCTCGATCAACCCTATATCTCGCGCTACCTGTCTTGGCTGGGTGATACGGTTCGGGGCGATCTGGGGACGTCCTTTGCGCAGGCCAACTTCGCGGCCTTCGCGGGTACCGATGCGGGCTCTGGCCTTGGGTCGGTGGCGTCGATGCTGGGGCCACGGTTTGCCAACACGATGTTCCTTGCGGGCGTGACGGCGGCCATTGCGGTGCCGATCTCGATCACGCTGGGTGTCCTTGCGGCCCTTTACCGCAATTCGGTCTTTGACCGGGTGGCTAACATCACGACGCTGTCGTCGATCTCATCGCCCGAGTTTTTCCTCGCCTACATCCTGATCTTGTTCCTTGCGGTGCTGAACCCAATCCTGCCGGTGCTTTCGCTCGTCAATGATGAGATGGGCATAGGCGAGCGTTTGAGGATGACACTACTGCCCGCGCTGACCCTGACGCTCGTGGTGACGGCGCACATGATGCGGATGACGCGGGCCGCGATCATCAACCTGTTGGCCAGCCCCTATATCGAGATGGCGCGCCTGAAGGGGATCAGCCCGATGCGTGTGATCGTGAAGCACGCGCTGCCAAACGCGCTGGCCCCGATCATCAACGTGATCGCCCTGAACCTCGCCTACCTGATCACCGGTGTGGTCGTGGTCGAGGTCGTGTTCGTCTACCCCGGCATCGGTCAGCTCTTTGTCGATAGCGTGAAAATCCGCGACATCCCGGTGGTGCAGGCCTGCTGCCTGATCTTCGCCGCCGCCTACATCCTGCTGAACCTGATGGCCGATATCTTCAGCATCCTGTCCAACCCGCGTCTGAGGCATCCGAAATGATCTGGTGGATAGTTGGTGCGCTGATCGTCAGCCTTCCCGCGGCCTATGCGTTCCGCATGGCCGGGCAGTCCTTAACCGGCAACCGCCCGCTGTTCCGTGACATGTCGTTTGGCGTGGCCTGGGGCTATGTCGTTGGCGGGGCGCTGTTGCTCTGGCTGCTCTATTCCTACATCGACAGCTGGCTCGTGACCGAGCAGGTGGACAAGAACAAGTACTTCTTCTTCCGCGTCGCGGTGCATGGCTTTGTACTGTTCTCGGTGGCGGCGCTGATCTTCCGCTGGCTGGGGACGATGATCGGCACGGCGGGATCGAAGAAGCTTTTTCGCAACATGCCGGCGACGGCAGCCTTCGGCATCCTCGTGATCCTGATCTATTCGATCCTCGCGATTTTTGCCGGTGTCATCGCGCCCTACGGGCAAGAGGAAATCTTGGGCGCGGCCAACGTCGTGCCGGGCGGCAATCCGGCCTTTGGCGGCAACCCGGACTATCCGCTGGGCACCGATCAGATCGGCCGCGATATCCTGAGCCGCCTGATCTATGGCGCGCAAAACACGGTGGGCATCGCCTTTGCGACGACCTGTCTGGCGTTCTTCATCGGTGGCACGCTGGGCTTCCTCGCGGCCACGCTGCAAGGCTGGCTTGATCAGGTGATCTCGCGCGCGGTGGACGTGCTGATGGCGATCCCGGCGCTGATCTTTGCGCTGCTCCTGATGACCATCGCGACCGTCTGGGCCAACGAATTCGGCATCGACCGCACCATCTTTATGGTGGTCATCATCGCGGTGATCGACTCGACCCGGGTGTACCGTCTGGCGCGTGCGGTCGGCCTGAACATCGTGGTCATGGACTATATCGAGGCTGCGAAGCTCCGCGGTGAGGGGCTGGGTTACCTGATCTTCAAGGAAATCCTGCCCAACGCCACCGCGCCGCTTCTGGCGGAGTTCGGGCTTCGCTTCTGCTTTGTCTTCCTGACCATCGCCTCGCTCAGCTTCCTGGGTGTGGGTATCCAGCCGCCGCTGGCGGATTGGGGCACGATGGTGAAGGATCTCGCGCAGTTCATCAACTTTGCGGCCTTTGCACCCATCGTGGCCACAGCGCCGCTGATCGCGGCAGGTGCGATCGCGCTCCTGACCGTGGCGGTGAACTTTGTGGTCGACTGGATGCTGCACAAATCATCGGGGTTGAAGGAATGAGCGAACAACTCCTCAAGGTGCGCGGCCTCAAGATCGAAGGCCGCAGCGACGAGACCTGGAACCAGATCGTTAACGGTGTCGATCTGGACCTGAACAAGGGTGAAGTTCTGGGCCTGATTGGCGAATCCGGTGCGGGCAAGTCCACCATTGGCCTGGCCTCCATGGGGTTCACGCGGGATGGCTGCCGGATTTCGGCGGGCAGTGTGGAATTCGACGGGATCGACTTGGTTGGTGCTTCGGCTGCGGTCAAACGCGGGCTCTTGGGCAAGCGCATCGCCTATGTCGCGCAATCTGCGGCGGCGTCGTTCAATCCGGCGCACAAGCTGATTGACCAGCATACCGAGGCGCCCACCCAGCACGGCGTCATGGGGCGAAACGATTCCATGGCGGATGGGATGGAGCTCTATCGCAAGCTGCGTCTGCCCAACCCCGACAGCATCGGCTTCCGCTATCCGCACCAAGTGTCGGGCGGTCAGTTGCAGCGTGCGATGACGGCGATGGCTATGGCCTGCCGTCCGGACCTGATCATCTTTGACGAACCCACGACTGCGCTGGATGTGACGACACAGATCGAGGTGCTCGCGTCGATCCGCGAGATCGTGGAGGAGTATAATACCGCCGCGATCTACATCACCCACGACCTCGCCGTCGTGGCGCAGATGGCTGACAAGATCAAAGTGCTGCTGAAAGGTGATGAGGTCGAAGAGGCCGACACCCGCACCATGCTGTCGTCGCCCACGCGGGAGTATACAAAATCGCTCTGGGCTGTGCGCAGCTTTGAGCGTCCGCAGAAGCCCGCCGTATCCACTGGCGCCGTCCCGGTGGTGAGCGTCGAAAACGTGACCGCGGCCTACGGCACCGTGCCGGTCCTGTTCGACGTGAATTTCGACATCCACGAGGGCCGAACGGTCGCGGTCGTGGGCGAATCCGGGTCGGGGAAATCGACGACCGCGCGCTGCATCACGGGCCTTCTGCCGCCCAAGCAAGGCGTCATCAAGTTCGATGGCGAGGCCCTGCCGCTGGACTACCGCAAGCGGTCCAAGGATCAGCTGCGTCAGGCGCAGATGATCTATCAGATGGCCGACACCGCGCTGAACCCGCGCAAGTCCATTGGCGAGATCATCGGGCGACCGGTGGAGTTCTATCTGGGCCTGAAAGGTGCCGATAAACGCAAGCGGGTCGAACAGCTTCTGGAACAGATCGAGCTTGAGCCGACGCAATACATCGACCGTTTGCCGTCCGAGTTGTCGGGGGGTCAAAAGCAGCGGATCGGCATCGCGCGCGCGCTTGCCGCGGAGCCAAAGTTCATCATCTGCGATGAGGTAACGAGCGCGCTGGATCAGCTGGTCGCCGAAGGCATCCTGCGGCTTCTTGCCAAACTGCAAGACGAGTTGAAGCTGTCTTATATGTTCATCACCCATGACCTCGCGACCGTGAAGGCGATCAGCGATGAGGTTGTGGTGATGAAGGACGGCAAAGTTGTCGAACAGGGGCCCAAGAACGACATGTTCCAGCCGCCCCACCATCCCTACACCGACCTTCTGTTGTCGTCGGTGCCCGAGATGGACCCGGATTGGTTGACCAACCTTCTCAATGAACGCGGAGTTGATAACATCGGCGACGCGGCTGTTGATAAAATGGTCTGAGAGTCATGCCTCCCGGCTGCAAGGTGGGGGGCAAAACATGGCCGCAAGGCCGCAAAATCAGTGTTCACAGGGAGAGTAGAACATGACCAACTTTTCACGTCGTGGCCTTCTGAAAACCGGCGCCGCAGCCGGTGTTCTGGCCGCAACCGGCGCCACCAGCGCCGCAGCAGAGCCCAAGCGTGGCGGCACGGCCAAGATCGGTCTCGCCGGCGCGAACAGCTCGGACAGCTGGGACGGTCGGACCCATTCCGACAGCTATATGATCGTCACCGCCCACGGCTGTGTGTTCGACTGCCTGACCGAGGTTGCCGCCGACGGCACGCTCCAGGGCGAGCTTGCCGAAAGCTGGGAAGCGTCGGCAGACGCCAAGACCTGGACGTTCAAACTGCGCTCTGGCGTGACGTTCCACAACGGCAAAGCCTTTGGCGCAGATGACGTGATCGCGTCGCTGCAAATGCACACCGCAGAAGGCGCGAAATCCGCAGCGAAACCGATCGTTGCAGCCATCGAGACGATGACCAAGGTTGACGATCTGACCGTGGAATTCGTGCTGGCTTCGGGCAACGCGGACTTCCCGTTCCTGATGTCGGACTACCACATCCTGATGTATCCGGCGGGTCAGATCGACGAAGCGATCGCCAACGGCATCGGCACGGGTCTGTACAAGGTCGAGGTCTTTGAACCCGGCGTCCGCACCGTGGTGACACGTGTCGACAGCCACTACAAAGACGGCACCGCGGGCTGGTTCGACTCAATCGAATTCACCGCAATCAACGACGCATCGGCACGGATGAACGCGCTGATGACCGGCCAGATCGACGCGGCCAACCGCGTGGACTTCAAGACCGAGCCGTTGATGCGTGCGAACCCGAACATCACCATCTTCGAGGTGACGGGCAACCAGCACTACACCTTCCCGATGCTGACGAACGTGGCTCCGTTCGATCAGATGGCGGTTCGCAAGGCTCTCAAGCACGCGATCAACCGTCAGGAAATGGTCGACAAGATCCTGCTGGGTCACGGTGCCGTCGGCAACGACCACCCGATCGGTCCCGCGAACCAGTACTACGCCGCAGACCTGCCGCAGAACGAATACGATCCCGATATGGCGAAGAAGATCCTCGCCGATGCGGGCGTATCGGACGTGTCGGTTCAGCTGTCGGCATCGGACGCGGCCTTCTCGGGCGCGGTTGACGCGGCGCAGCTGTATCAAGCCTCGGCTGCTGAAGCGGGCATCAACATCGAAGTCGTCCAAGAGCCTGCAGACGGCTACTGGTCGAACGTCTGGCTGAAGAAGCCTTGGTGTGCTTGCTACTGGTCGGGTCGTGCGACCGAGGACTGGATGTTCTCGACCGCCTACGAGTCCGGTGTGCCGTGGAACGACACAAGCTGGGAAAACGCACGCTTCCAGGAGCTGCTGCTGACGGGCCGTGCCGAATTGGACACCGCCAAGCGTTCGGAAATCTACACCGAAATGCAGGCCATCATGTCCGAAGAGGGCGGCACGATCGTTCCGATGTATGCCAACTACGTGGACGCGCACAGCAACAAGCTGGCGAACTCGGGCACCATCGGCAACCTGTGGCAGATGGACAGCTCGCGCATCGCAGAGCGGTGGTGGATGGCGTAAGCCGACCCTACCTTCGAAAGCTACGAGACGCCCCGCCAACTGGCGGGGCGTTTTGCGTTAACGGTTGTGTTTGGGGCGCCGAATGGCCGCCGATGCCGAGGGGGCACAAGGCGTACACCAGCCGTACACATTCAGTACATATCGCGTACATACCCGGTTTGCGCATCGGGGAGCCTGTGTCAGCCGTTAACTGTTTTCTGGCGCACACATATCCATGCCAGCCCACGTCCCTGTGGCGCGGCTGCAAGTTGAGCTTTTGGGGACCATCGAACAGGGGGCGGCGGGTCAGCCTGTCAGGAGCCGCGCCTGCCGAGGGGTCATGCCGGTCCAGCCTTGGAACGCGCGGTAGAAAGAGTTGGGGTCGCGAAAGGCGAGAAGGTGCGAGACCTCCTCTACGCGCAGATCATCGTCGCGCAGGTAGTGCAGCGCCAATTCACGGCGGGTGGCGTCGAGCACGGCCTGAAAGGATGTACCTTCTTCCTTGAGCCGTCGCTGGAGGCTGCGCTTGGAGGTGGCGAGGCGGCCGCAAACCGCCTCGACCGAGGCGAGGCCCGCGGGCATGAGTTCAAGCAGGGCCTGACGGACCCGTGCCGCGCAGGATTGATCGCGCATGAGTTCCGCCATCTGACGGCGCAGATGCGGTTCGAACAGGTCCCATTGGCCGTCATCTGCCGACACGAGCGGACGCGCGGCGTCTTCGAGTGACAGGCGAATGCGCAAGGGCCCCGTGCGTGCAATCGGGCGCTGGGCATAGATTTCGACGGGGCCGAGCCGCCCGTTATCGGCGGGCACCGACAGCGCAACCGGGATAACGTGGTGGCGCGAGGTCGTGCGGATCAGTTCGAGGATGTGCACGATTTCCAGCCCGAACATGCATGTGGGCAGATCATGGGCGGGGTCGGGGCTGCTGATGATGATGTCGAAGGTGTCGCCGGTTTCGAAATCCAGCTTGAACGGACCGACGAGGGGTTTGAACACCGCGAGCCTGCGCAACCCCGTTTCGACATCAGGGCTACAGGAGAAGGCAAAGAGCTGTGGGGAGAAGGAGCTCGCCAAGCTATTGCGCGCAATGTCGACGGTGAAGCCGTCGGGCAACATTGCATCGGCCCGCTCCCACATTTGGAAGAACTGCTCGGTCGTCATCGACGGATTGTCCGAGGCCGCGATGGTGGGGGGCATGCCGACCGCGGCTAAAAAATCCGGGATCGACATGGAAAACCCTTGAGCCATCTGCGCGATGATCGCGCGGGGCCGGTAGCGGGAAATAGGTAACGTCATGTGAAACCCGAGGTCGCGGTGGTGACGATTATTTTGGAACTGACGTAACGCAATTAAACCCCTTAAGCCCATTTGATGCTGAGATGACGCGAAATGTTAGTCCTTTGGCGCAATCTGCGATTTTCTGTGCGGGATCTCACGGGCTAGGCTGACTGTTATATGGCACGGGGCCGCAAGCACAGCCGCGTGTGTGGCGCGCCGATATCCTGAGGAGGTAACCCATGAAGTTGACTGTCAACGGGACCGAGCACGAGATCGACGTCGATCCGCAGATGCCGCTGCTATGGGCCTTGCGGGATGCAATTGGCCTGACCGGGACGAAATACGGCTGTGGCATTGCGCAGTGCGGGGCCTGCACCGTGCATCTGGACGGCCAGGCCGTGCGATCCTGTCAGGTCCCCGTGGCCGAGGCTGCCGCGAGCGACATCACGACCATCGAGGGGCTGGGCACGCCGGAGGCGCTGCATGCCGTGCAGGAAGCGTGGGTCGAACATCAGGTGGCGCAGTGCGGATATTGCCAGTCCGGGCAGATCATGCAGGCGGCGTCCTTTCTGTCGTTGAACGGGTCACCGACCGATGAGGACATTGATTTCGCGATGTCGGCCAACCTATGCCGCTGTGGCACCTATCCGCGTATCCGCGCCGCTGTGAAAACCGCGGCGGCCAAGCTGGCGGAGGCGTGAGCATGGGAACGATGCGCAAGATTGCCCGCCGGTCATTCCTCATCGGGTCTGTCGCGGTTGCCGGGGGCGCGGCCTTTGGGGCCTATATGGTCGGCCGCGACAAGGAGAACCCGATTGTCGCCGGTGCCGGAGAGGCGGCGCTGACACCCTTCGTCAAGATCACGGGGGACGGGATCACGTTGATCACGCCCCATGCCGATATCGGGCAGGGTGCCTATCACATGCAGGCGATGTTGCTGGCCGAAGAGCTGGATGTGGAGCTGGACCAGATCAGCGTCGATCCGGGTGTGCCGGCGGCGGCCTATTACAACACGGCCATGGCGGAGGAGGCGGTGCCCTTTACCTCGGTCGACGAGGGCTTTGCCGCCGAGACCATGCGCAGTGTCATGGGCGGCGTCTTTCGGGCGTTTGGTGTGCAGGGCACGGGCGGGTCGAGTTCCGTCCCCGACAGTTGGGAGAAGTTGCGCGCGGCGGGCGCGGTTGCCCGGGAGGCGTTGAAGGCCGTTGCCGCAGAAGATGCCGGTGTGGGCGTGGACGCGCTGCGTACCGAGGCGGGCGCGGTGATTTTGCCGGATGGGACGCGTGTGCCCTACACTGATTTGGCTGAGAAAGTGGCGGGGATGCCACTGCCGCCCGCACCGGAGTTGCGGGGGCCTGATCAGTGGCGGTTGATCGGGACGGAGACCCAGCGTCTCGACATCCTGGGTAAGTCCACGGGCACGCTGCCCTATGGGATCGACCTTGGCGCGCCCGATGTGGGGGGCGAGATGCTCTATGCCACGTGCAAGGTGAACCCGCGCCGGTCGGCGTTGAACGGCTATGATGCCAGTGCGGCCGCGGCGATGACGGGGGTTGAACAGATCATCCCGGTGACCAATGGCGTGGCGGTTCTGGCCACGAACACGTGGTACGCGTTCAAGGCGGCGGAGGCTGTGGAGTGTGATTGGGGGTCTGCGGCCTATCCCGACGCGCAGGCTGATCACTGGGCAGAGGTCGACGCTTCGTTCACGGCAGAGCGGATGGATCGGGTCTGGCGGGATGACGGGTCCGTCGAGGACGCGTTGTCGGGTGGCGCGGATATGGAGACCTATTTGCGCGCGCCCTATGCCGCCCACCAGCCGCTGGAGCCGTTGTCGGCGATTGTGCGTGTCTCGGACGGGCGTGTGGATGTGTGGGCGGGCCATCAGATGCCGCGCTTTGTGGAGCAGAAGGTGGCCGCCGTTGTCGGCGTGGAGACGGAGGACGTCCATTTCCACAACCAGTATTCCGGCGGGTCCTTCGGGCATCGGTTGGAGTTTGATTTCGTCACGATGGCGGCGGAAGTCGCGATGGCCGTGCCTGGTGTTGCGGTCAAAACGACCCTGAGCCGGGAAGAGGATTTCGCAACGGACTACCTACGCCAGATCGGGGCGGCGCGGGCGCGGGCCAAGGTGTCCGACGGCCGTGTAGAGGCGTTTGATCTGGAGATCGCGACGACCTCGGCCCTTGCCTCGCAATCGCAGCGGTTGTTGGGGGCGCCTGCGGCAGGGCCAGATACGCAGATCCCGGCGGGGGCGTGGAACCTGCCCTATGCGATCCCATCGTTCCGGGTGACGGGGTACAAGGTGCCGGAACTGGCGCCGGTGTCGTCGTGGCGGTCCGTGGGGGCCGTGACGGCGGGGTTCTTTGCCGAGGCGGCCTTTGACGAGGCGCTGACGGCGGCGGGGGCCGATCCGCTGGAAGAACGGTTGCGGTTGGTGACCAACGATGTGGCGCGCGGCGTGCTTGAGGCCGTGGGCGAGATGTCGGATTGGGGCAGTGATCTGGGCCCGGGACGCGGTCGCGGGTTGGCGTTCATCAACAGTTTCGGTGTGCCCACGGCGGAGGTGGTCGAAGTCACCGATACCGGGCGCGGCATTCGGGTCGACAAGGTGTTTGTGGCGCTGGATGTGGGGCGGGTTGTGGACCCTGTGAACTTTGAAAACCACGTTCAGGGCGGGGTGGTCTGGGGGCTGGGCCACGCGATGAATTCGGAAGTGACCTTTGCCGACGGGCGGCCCGAGCAGACGAATTACCACATGCATGAGGGGATGCGGCTGTACCAATGTCCCGAGATCGAGGTGCGCGCGCTGGAGCGGTCGCACAAGATCCGGGGTGTGGGGGAGCCACCGGTGCCGCCGGCAGCCCCTGCCTTGGCCAATGCGGTCTTTGCGGCCACAGGCGTGCGGCTGCGTGAGATGCCGTTCCACCACTATGTCGATTTTGTGTGAGGTTGGGCTGATGAAGAGACTGATTTTGGCCCTCGCCGTTCTGTTGCCGTCCGTTGGATTGGCGGCGGAGGACGTGGTGATCGACCCACCCGCAGCGGCGACGACCGATGAAGGGTTGGCCGCCTGGGCGCGCATCTACGAGGTGGCGAGCCATCCGCGCTGTTCCAATTGCCACGTGGGATCGGACGGGTTTCCGATGTGGTCGGGGCCGCTTTACGAGGCGACCTATGGCGGGGTGCAGCGGCACGGGATGTTCGTGAATGCGGGGGCGAGCCGGACGGGGGCCGAGACGGTGCCGTGTTCGACCTGCCATTACGATCGCTATGAGGGCGGGGCCAATGACGGCGCACATATGGCGCCGCAGGTGGCCGCGCAGTGGCAGTTGCCACCGGCAGAGTTCGAGTGGTTTGGGAAGACGTCGGAGGAGGTCTGCGCCCAGATGCGCGACCCCGCGCGGAACGGTGACCGCGATTTCCTCGCCATTGCGGATCATCTGGGGCACGACGTGATCCTGCATTGGGCGTGGACGCCCGGCGGCGGGCGCGAGCCTGCGCCCTATTCGTTGCAGGAACACACGGATGACATTCTGGTCTGGGGCGTGGCGGGTCAGCCGTGCCCGCAGGATTGACGGGAGGCGGGCGATGACCGGGAACACTCAGCTTAGGTTGGCAGCGGTGATGCTGATCGCCACGGGGCTTTGGCCGCTTTTGACGCCGATCTTTACGGGACGGATCACGGATGCGGTCGGGGTGCTGCCGCCGTTGGTGGTGTCAGGCCTGTTGGCGCTTGGCTTGCTGCGCGGTTGGCGCTGGGTTGCCTATCTCGCCTTTGCGCTGGTGCTGTTTGCAGCCGTGATGACAGCCGCGACGCTGGGAGCGCGCGGGCCTGTGCCGGGGTGGTTCATGTGGGTCTATCTGGTTGGCTTGCTCATCGCGGCTGTCGCGCTGTTCCGAAGCCTTTGGGCGGATCGCGCCGTCCGAGATTGACCTGCGACGGAAGCCGCTGTCTGCTGCGTTCAAGCGCGTAGGAGACAGTTATGGCGGCCCTGAAATACCTTTGGACCCAACACCCGGTTGCGATGGTCATCTGCGGCGCGGCCTTTGCCCTGACCGCGTTCTTTGCGTTCGATTTTTTGGCTGAGGTCATCTATTTCAACGACCCGCGCCACCGGGATCAGGCGCTCGAAGGGTGGATGACGGTGCGCTATGTCAGCCGATCCTACGAGATACCGCCCGAGGTTTTGCGCGACGCATGGGACCTGACCCGCGAGGATAAGGGGCCGGTTCGGATGCTGGACGTGATGGGGCGGACGGGCCTGTCCCTGACGGAGCTTCAGGAGAGTGTCGAGGCGCTTCAGGAAAGTGCGCGCGCGCGGGAGGCCGACCGTTCGTGACCGACGCCTTTCTGAACCTCATTCCCATCTACGGGCCGTTCCTGATTGCGCTCGTCGTTTTGATCAGTTGCAGCGGCATCCCCTTGCCGTCCTCCATGCTGGTGATGGCGGGCGGTGGCTTTGCGGCGACGGGCGATCTTGTCTTGTGGCAGGTTGCCTTGGCCGGGGCGGTCGGGTTCGTGCTGGGCGATCAGATGACGTTCCAGATCGGGCGTTGCGCGGGTGGCCGGGTTTTGGGCTATCTGGGCCGGTCCCCGGCGCGGGCGTCGGCGGTGACCAAGGCGCAGGATCTGCTGGAACGGCGCGGGCCTGTGGCGGTGTTTCTGTCGCGCACGGTGCTGAGCCCGATTGGTCCTTATGTGACCTATGCGGCGGCGGCGCTTGATCTGGGGTGGTCGCGGTTTTCGGTCGCCTCGGCGCTGGGCGCGTTGATCTGGACCTCGGCCTATTGCGGTTTGGGCTATATCTTTGCCAACCAGCTGACGCAGGTGGCCGCCGCGATTTCGAGCGGCCTTGGGTTCATCGCGGCGGCGGTGATCCTGCTTGGCGCGCTATGGTGGCTACGCTCTGCTTTGCGGCGCGCGCGGGCGGCGGGTGCGCTGGATTAGGTGTGGAGACGAGCCGCGCACCCGGAAATACCGCGCCACCCTTGCAGAATCTGGTTCGACACCGTAGATGAGGCTCAACAGCGTCGCTTCGGCTTCCACCCCCGAGGCGCCACCGGATCAAGATGCACGGGCCGCTGGCCCGTTTTTTCGTTTTAGGACACCTCTTTTATGGCGGACATGATTGCCAAAGCGGCGATGGATCGGCGGGTGCTCGAGATCATCGAACCCACGGTCGAGGACATGGGGTTCGAGATCGTGCGCATTCGGTTGCAGGGCGGCAAGACGCCCCTGCTGCAGATCATGGCGCAAAAGCCCGATGGCACGATCGAGGTCGATGATTGCGCCAATATCAGCACGGCGGTGTCGGCGGTTCTGGATGTCGAGGACCCGATTATCGAGGCCTACACGCTAGAAGTGTCGTCGCCCGGGATCGACCGGCCTTTGACCCGGCTGAAGGATTTTGACCTCTGGGACGGCTATCACGCCAAGCTGGAGACCGAAGAGCTGATTGATGGGCGGCGTCGGTTCAAAGGGGACCTGCGCGGCACCGAAGGCGACGAGATCCTGATCGAGATCGAGGTCGACGGGGAGCCCACCACCATCGGGCTGAAATTCGACTGGCTGAGCGATGCGAAGCTGGTCCTGACAGATGAGTTGATCCGCGACGTCCTGAAAGGGCGCAAGGATGCGGGTCAGATTGATGAAGCACAGTTCGACGAGATCGAACAAATCGTAGACGGGCAGGAGGACACCTGATGGCCATTACTTCGGCAAACCAGCTGGAGCTGTTGCAAACGGCAGAAGCCGTTGCGCGCGAAAAGATGATCGACCCCGGACTGGTCGTGGAAGCGATGGAAGAGTCGCTGTCGCGTGCGGCCAAGTCCCGCTACGGGGCCGAGATGGACATTCAGGTTTCCATCGACCGCAAGACCGGCAAGGCGACCTTTACCCGCGTCCGCACGGTCGTGGACGAGGAAGAGTACGAGAACTATCAGGCCGAGTTCACGCAAGAGACCGCCAAGCCCTATTTCGAGGATCCGGGCAAGGCGACGGCGGCGTGGCTGCGCGAGGGTGTGGTTGTGACCGATTTCGCGGGTGGCCCGCAAATCGGGGACGTCTTCTCGGAAGAGGTGCCGCCGGTGGATATGGGCCGGATCGCGGCGCAGTCGGCCAAGCAGGTGATCCTGCAAAAGGTGCGCGAAGCCGAGCGGGATCGTCAGTACGAGGACTTCAAGGATCGTGCCGGCACCATCATCAACGGCGTCGTCAAGCGCGAGGAATACGGCAACGTCATCGTTGACGTGGGCACCGGCGAGGCCGTGTTGCGCCGTAACGAGAAGATCGGCCGCGAAGCCTATCGCCCGAATGATCGCATCCGTTGCTACATCAAGGACGTGCGCCGCGAACAGCGTGGCCCGCAAATCTTCCTGAGCCGCACCGCGCCGGAATTCATGGCCGAACTGTTCAAGATGGAAGTGCCGGAAATCTATGACGGCATCATCGAGATCAAGGCCGTGGCCCGGGACCCGGGTTCGCGCGCCAAGATTGCCGTGATCAGCTATGATTCGGGGATCGACCCGGTGGGTGCCTGTGTGGGTATGCGCGGCAGCCGTGTGCAGGCGGTCGTGAACGAGTTGCAGGGTGAAAAGATCGACATCATCCCGTGGAACGAAGACCAGCCGACCTTCCTTGTGAACGCGTTGCAGCCTGCGGAAGTGACCAAGGTTGTTCTGGATGATGAAGCCGAGCGGATCGAGGTTGTGGTGCCTGATGAGCAGCTGTCGCTGGCCATCGGTCGCCGCGGTCAGAACGTGCGTCTGGCCTCGCAGCTGACGAACCTCGACATCGACATCATGACGGAGGAGGAGGAATCCCGCCGCCGTCAGGCCGAGTTCGAAGAGCGCACCAAGCTGTTCATGGACACCCTGGATCTGGACGAATTCTTTGCCCAGCTTCTGGTGGCCGAAGGCTTTACCAACCTGGAAGAGGTTGCTTACGTCGAGGTGGATGAGCTGTTGGTCATTGACGGCGTCGACGAAGGTACGGCGACCGAGTTGCAGGCCCGCGCCCGCGATTATCTGGACGAACAGAACCGCAAGGCGTTGGAGAACGCCGTGGCGCTGGGTGTCGAACAGTCGCTTATTGATTTCGAGGGTCTGACACCCCAGATGATCGAGGCATTGGCAGAGGATGGCGTGAAGACGCTGGAAGACTTTGCCACCTGCGCTGACTGGGAGCTTGCCGGCGGTTGGACCACTGTCGATGGCGAGCGCGTGAAGGACGAAGGCGTTCTCGAGAAATTCGATGTCTCGCTGGATGAAGCGCAGAACATGGTCATGACGGCTCGCGTGTTGCTGGGCTGGGTTGATCCCGATGATCTGGTGGCTGATGCCGAAGAGGGTGAAGGCGAAGAAACTGCCGAGGCCGAAGCGTAAACGCGGATGGCACGCGGTGGCGCCCATAAGGAGCGCGAGGCGGCGGAGCGTCGTTGCCTCGTGACCGGAGAGACCGGCGGCAAGGCCGGTCTGATCCGGTTTGTCACCGGGCCGGATGGTCAGGTGGTGCCCGATATCTTGGGGAAGTTGCCGGGCCGCGGATATTACGTCACGGCCGAGCGGTCGGTTCTGAACGAGGCCGTGAAGAAGAAGGTCTTTGCCCGCGGGGCGAAGGCTCAGGTCACGGTCCCCGACGGTCTGATCGACGGGATCGAGGCGCAGCTGGTCAAGCGGGTGACCGACCTGATCGCCATGGCGCGCAAGGCCGGTCTGGCGATTGCGGGTTTCGAGAAGGTCAAGGCCGCGCTGGCGGACGGACGGGTCAAGGTTTTGCTTCAGGCCTCGGACGGGTCGGAGCGCGGAAAAGGCAAGTTATGGACGCCCGAGGGCTCCCGCTGGTTCGGGTGTTTGACGGCCGATGAGTTGGGGTTGGCCTTTGGTCGGGGCCATGTGATACACGGCGCCATTGCGGCTGGTGGAGTCACGACCCGTGTTGTAGAGGAAGCCGCGAAGCTGCGAGGCTTGCGTGACGCAGATGACAGCGCATCCGGCGCTGGAAAGGATTAAGGGCTCTATGAGCGATAACGACGGCAAAAAGACACTTGGTGTGGGTGGACGCGGTGGGCGTCCCGGCAATGTGAAGCAAAGCTTCAGCCATGGCCGTACCAAGAACGTGGTCGTGGAGACCAAGCGCAAGCGCGTCGTGGTGCCCAAACCGGGTGCCGGGAAAGCGACGGGCGCGGCTGGTCCCGTGGGCGATCCGTCGCGCCGGCCTGCTGGCATTTCCGATGCGGAAATGGAGCGTCGTCTGAAGGCGTTACAGGCTGCGAAGGCCCGCGAAGCCGAAGAAGATGCCAAGCGCAAGGCCGAGGAAGAGGCCCGCGCGGCAGAGCGTCAGCGCCGTCGCGAAGAGGCCGAGGCCAAGGAACGCGAAGAGAAAGAGCGCGAAGAGGCGTTGAAGGCGAAGGCCGAAGAGGACGAGCGCAAGAAGCGCGAAGCCGAGGCCGCCGCCCAACGTGCCGCGCAACCGGCGGCCCAGCCTGCCGATGATCGCAAAGGCGGTCCCCGCACCAAGGCGCCTGCCCGCGAAGAACCGCGCAAGCAGGATGATCGCAACACCCGTGGCAAGGGCCGCGACGATGGCGGTCGCCGGGGCGGCAAGCTGACGCTGAACCAGGCGCTGTCGGGTGGCGACGGACGCCAGCGGTCGATGGCCGCGATGAAGCGCAAGCAGGAGCGCGCCCGCCAGAAGGCCATGGGCGGCAGTGTCGAGCGTGAAAAGGTCGTGCGTGACGTACAGGTGCCCGAGGCGATCATGGTCAGCGAACTGGCCAACCGGATGGCCGAACGCGTGCCCGACGTCGTCAAGTCGCTGATGCAGATGGGCATGATGGTCAACCAGAACCAGACCATCGACCAGGACACTGCCGAGCTGATCGTCGAGGAGTTTGGCCACAAGATCGTCCGCGTGTCGGATGCCGACGTGGAAGACGTGATCGACACCGCCGAGGACCGGGAAGAAGACCTGGCCGGGCGTGCGCCGATCATCACGATCATGGGCCACGTCGACCACGGTAAGACATCGCTTCTGGACGCGATCCGCAATGCGCGGGTTGTGGCCGGTGAGGCCGGGGGCATCACCCAGCACATCGGCGCCTATCAGGTGAAGCAGGGAGATGCGACGCTGACCTTCCTCGACACGCCCGGCCACGCGGCGTTCACGTCGATGCGGGCCCGGGGTGCGCAGGTGACGGATATCGTGGTTCTGGTGGTTGCGGCGGATGACGCCGTGATGCCGCAGACGATCGAAGCCATCAACCACGCGAAAGCGGCCGAGGTGCCGATGATTGTGGCGATCAACAAGATCGACCTTCCCGCCGCCGACCCGAACAAGGTGCGGACGGACCTTCTGCAGCACGAAGTGATCGTGGAGCAGATGTCGGGTGAGGTTCAGGACGTCGAAGTGTCGGCCCAGTCGGGTCAGGGCCTCGATGCGCTGCTGGAGGCCATCGCGCTTCAGGCAGAGATTCTGGAACTGAAGGCCAACCCGGTGCGCGCTGCATCCGGTGCGGTGATCGAGGCGCAGTTGGACGTGGGCCGCGGCCCCGTTGCGACGGTGCTGGTCCAGAACGGGACGCTGAAGCAGGGCGATATCTTTGTCGTGGGCGAGCAGTGGGGTAAGGTCCGCGCGCTGGTGAACGACAAAGGCGACCGCGTGAAAGAAGCCGGTCCGTCGGTTCCGGTTGAGGTGCTGGGTCTGAACGGCACACCCGAAGCGGGCGACGTGTTGAACGTGGTCAAGACCGAAGCCGAAGCGCGCGAGATCGCGGAGTACCGTATCCAGGCGGCCAAGGACAAACGCGCCGCTGCCGGTGCTGCCACGACGCTGGAACAGCTGATGGCGAACGCCAAGGCGGACGAGAACGTGTCTGAGCTTCCCATCCTTGTGAAAGCGGACGTGCAGGGTTCTGCCGAAGCGATCACGCAGGCGATGGAAAAGATCGGCAACGACGAAGTGCGCGTGCGCGTTTTGCATTCGGGCGTGGGCGCGATCACGGAAACCGATGTGGGTCTGGCCGAGGCGTCGGGCGCACCGGTCTTCGGGTTCAACGTCCGGGCCAACGCATCGGCGCGGAATACGGCGAACCAGAAGGGTGTCGAGATCCGGTATTATTCGGTGATCTACGATCTGGTGGATGACGTGAAACAGGCGGCCTCGGGCCTTCTGTCCGCAGAGATCCGCGAGAAGTTCATCGGCTATGCGAATATCAAAGAGGTCTTCAAGGTCACAGGCGTCGGCAAGGTTGCGGGCTGTCTGGTCACCGAAGGCGTTGCCCGCCGGTCGGCTGGCGTGCGTCTGTTGCGCGACAACGTCGTGATCCACGAAGGCACGCTGAAGACGCTCAAACGCTTCAAGGACGAAGTGGCCGAGGTTCAGTCGGGTCAGGAATGCGGTATGGCGTTCGAGAACTACGACGATATCCGCCCGGACGACGTGATCGAGATCTTCGAGCGCGAGGAGGTTGAGCGCACGCTCGACTGATCCGCCGCGACATGACAACGAAAAAGGCCGGAGCGTTTCGCACGCTCCGGCCTTTTTCGTACTGCTTGACTGATTACTGCGTCACGATGCGGTGACAGGTTTCCCTGCAAACGTCTGTTCGCCGACGCGCACAATGATGCGGTCCTTACCAAGGGTCCGGACAAAGGTGCCCTGAACCTGAACGCTGGACCCGAGTGTGATCGTGCGGATCATGTGAAGCCCCCCCAAAGAGCGTTTAATATTTCGAAATGCTGCGGTGGCACGCAACATTCTATTTCATAAATAGTTTACTTATCCGTCATTGACCAGTGCGGAGTGCCGATTTTATAGCCAGTCTCGCAAGATGGGTATCAATGGTACATCTGCAGCGGGCATGGGGTATTTGCGCAGATCTTGCTTAGACACCCATTTAAGTGCCTGATTTTCCTTGCTTTGCGGAGTTCCATTCCATTTCCGGCACGCAAAAAGCGGCATCAAAAGATGGAAGTCATCATAGCTGTGTGAGGCGAACGTCAGCGGCGCCAAACAGCTATTCCACGTTTCGATTCCCAATTCCTCGTCCAATTCGCGCACCAATGCGGCCTCCGGCGTCTCTCCCGGTTCGACCTTGCCGCCGGGAAATTCCCAGAGGCCCGCCATGGATTTCCCTTCGGGCCGTTGAGCGAGGAGAACGCGGCCGTCCACGTCGATGAGCGCGACGGCAGAGACTAAAATCACTTTCACGACCGGTAATCCGCGTTGATGGTGATGTATTGGTGGGTCAGATCGCAGGTCCAGACGGTCGCCTGCGCGTCGCCTACGCCGAGGTCGACGGTGACAGCAAGGTCTTGGGCTTTCATGTATTCGGCGCCTGCTTCTTCGACATAGCTTTCCGCGACCCAGCCATGTTCGGCCACGAGGATATCTCCAAAGCGAATCGACAGGCGGTCACGATCCGCATGGGCGCCGGATTTGCCCACGGCCATGACAATGCGGCCCCAGTTGGGATCTTCGCCCGCGATGGCGGTTTTCACGAGGGGGGAGTTCGCGATGGCCAGCCCTGCGCGTTTGGCGTCGGCTGTGTCGCGCGCGCCGGTGACGGTGATTTCAACGAACTTGGTCGCACCCTCGCCGTCGCGGACCACCTGATGGGACAGATCGCGCATGACAGCGTGCAGGGCGGCGTCGAAGGCCGCGTTGCCAGTTGCGTCGACGCCCGCCATTCCCGTCGCCGCCACCATGAGCGTGTCCGAGGTTGAGGTATCGCTGTCGACGGTGATCGCGTTGAAGGTCGTGTCGGTGTGAGCGGAGACCAGTCTTTGTAGGGCCGCTTGATCGTAGGCGGCATCGGTGAAGATATAGACCAGCATCGTCGCCATATCCGGCGCGATCATGCCGGAGCCTTTGGCAAAGCCCGCGATATTCACCGTGGTTCCGTTGATGTCGACGCTGCGACCCGCGCCCTTGGCAAAGGTGTCGGTGGTGCGGATGGCCTCTGCCGCGGCCTCGATCTGGCCCGGGTCGAGCGCGGCATTGAGGTCTGCGAGGTGCGCGGTGATGCGGTCGTGGGGCAGGCGTTCGCCGATCACGCCGGTGGAGGCGGTGAAGACCCGCGCCTCTGGCACATCTGTCGCCTCGGCAGTCGCGGCACAGAGCGCCGCGACGGAGGCGTCGCCTGCACGCCCCGTAAAGGCATTGGCATTGCCTGCGTTCACGAGGAAGGCTGCGCCTGCGGTCGTGTCGCCGCCCAGTTTGGCCTGACAGTCGAGGACCGGTGCCGACCGGGTTGCAGACCGCGTGAACGTTCCCGCGACCGACGTGCCGGGCGCCATCACGGCCAGCAGCACATCCGTGCGCCCAGTCGTGTAGCGGACGCCTGCCGCGACCGTGGCAAAGGCCACGCCGCAGACAACCGGCAGGTCCGGGAAGCCGTCCGGCGGCGCGAGGGGCGAGACGGGCAGGGACATTAGTCGAGCGTCAGGGTCGAAAGGACCGAAGGGTCGACCTCGGCGCGGGTGACCTCGGCCTCGGCCTCGAGCGCTTCGATGGCCATGCGCAGGGCCTCGCTGCGGATGGCACCTTCGAGGTCTTCGCGCACCTCTTCCAGCGCGGGCGGCTGGGTGGTGCGGGCATCGTTGAGTTTCACAACGTGCCAGCCAAATTGCGTTTCCACGGGGGCGGAGACCTGTCCGACCTCAAGCTCTGTCACGGCTTCCTCGAAGGCCGGGACCATCATGCCGGGACCGAACCAGCCCAACTCCCCGCCGCGCGGGCCAGAAGGCCCGGTGGAGAATTCCATGGCGAGCGTCGCGAAGTCCGCGCCGCCTTCCAGCTGCGTGACGAGGTCCTGTGCCTCGGCCTCGGTCGCCACGAGGATGTGCGAGGCGTTGAATTCGGGGGTGCCTTCGAAGCTGCCGAATTGGGCGTCATAGGCGGCTTGGACGTCCGTCTCCGACACGTCGATCTGCGCAAGCTCGTCCACCTTGGCCCCGGCGAGGAGGCTGGCGCGTTCGTTTTCCATGGCGCTTTCCAGCCAATCGGGTGCCACGGCATTGGCGGCAAGGACACGCTGCTGGATCAGTTGGCCGAGGATGCCTTCGTAAAGCTGCCCATCGGTGAGGGTGTTGTATTCCGCGGGCAGTTGGCGGCGGATATCGAGGATATGGGCCACGGTCAGCTCCTCCCCGTTGACGGTCGCCACGACGGTGTCGATCGTTTCACCTTCGGCGGCAACAAGCGCCGGCGAGAGCGTGGCAGTCAGAGCCATGAGGCCCGCGAAAATCTGGGCTTTCGCCATCTTGTGATCCTTCCTGAGCACGCTTGGGGCCATGGCCCATGGGCGAGCGTTGACTTGGCATTCCGCGGGTCTTACATCGCAGTGTGGTCCCGAGGGGGCTGTTGCGCCCTGGTTGGTCTTGGTCGGTATCTATGCGGTAGCTGACGGGACGTGCAAGGACCCACCCTCTCACGAAATTGTCGCTCTGAATCAGCCGGTCAACGGCGTGAGAGGAATATATGCTGGGTCTTGGTGCTCTTTCCAAAAAGGTCTTCGGAACGCCGAATGATCGCAAGGTCAAATCG
Source organism: Pseudomonadota bacterium (assembly GCA_038527375.1). Lineage (GTDB taxonomy): Bacteria > Pseudomonadota > Alphaproteobacteria > Rhodobacterales > Rhodobacteraceae > Shimia_B. Next base: position 34,276 of record JBCBFU010000001.1, read on the forward strand.
GTGCGGCCCATGGTCGAGAAGATCAACGCGCTGGAGCCCGAGTTCGAAGCGCTGAGCGACGAGGGCCTGAAGGACAAGACCGAGGAACTGGCCAAACGCGCAATGGGGGGCGAAAGCCTCGATGCGCTGCTGCCCGAGGCCTTTGCGAACTGCCGGGAGGCGGCCAAACGGGCGCTGGGCCTGCGCGCCTTTGATGTGCAGCTGATGGGCGGGATATTCCTGCATCAGGGTAATATCGCCGAGATGAAGACGGGGGAGGGCAAGACGCTGGTTGCGACTTTCCCGGCCTATCTGAACGCGCTGACGGGCAAGGGCGTGCACGTGGTGACGGTGAACGATTACCTCGTGCGGCGTGACGCGGAGTGGATGGGCAACGTATTCAATGCGCTGGGCCTGACCTGTGGCGCGGTCTACCCGGACCAGCCCGCGGATGAAAAGGTGGCCGCCTATGCCGCCGACGTCACCTATGCGACCAACAACGAGTTGGGGTTCGATTACCTGCGCGACAACATGGAAAGCGACCTCAAGGCGATGCGCCAGCGGGGGCACAACTTTGCCATCGTGGACGAGGTGGATTCGATCCTGATCGACGAGGCGCGGACGCCGCTGGTTATCTCGGGCCCAGCCGAGGATCGCAGCGAGCTTTATACCACGATCGACCGCGTGATCCCGGAGATCGAAGAGGAGCACTTCACGCTGGACGAAAAGAGCCGCAGCGTGACCTTCACCGATGAAGGCAACGAGTGGCTGGAAGAACATCTGTCGGCCCGGGGCATCCTGCCCGAGGGGCAAACGCTCTATGATCCCGAAAGCACGACCATCGTGCACCACGTCAATCAGGGTCTGCGCGCGCACAAGCTGTTTACGCGCGACAAGGATTACATCGTGCGCGGCGACGAGGTTGTGTTGATCGACGAATTCACGGGCCGGATGATGTCCGGGCGACGTCTGTCGGACGGTCTGCATCAGGCGATCGAGGCCAAGGAGAACGTGTCGATCAAGCCCGAGAACGTGACGCTCGCCTCGGTGACGTTCCAGAACTACTTCCGCCTGTATGACACGCTGTCGGGTATGACCGGGACCGCGGCGACCGAAGCCGAGGAGTTTGCGCAGATCTATGGTCTGGGTGTGGTCGAGGTTCCGACGAACCGCGGCGTGGCCCGCGTGGACGAGGACGATCAGGTCTATCGGTCCACCCAGGAGAAATTCGGCGCCATCGTGAAGGCGATCAAGGACGCCAATGGCCGGGGGCAGCCGGTTTTGGTTGGTACGACGTCGATTGAGAAGTCCGAGATCCTGTCGCAGCTTCTGACGAAGGAGAGCATCCCGCACAACGTGCTGAACGCACGCCAGCACGAGCAGGAGGCGCAGATCGTCGCCGATGCGGGCAAGCTGGGCGCGGTGACGATTGCCACCAACATGGCCGGGCGCGGGACCGACATCAAACTGGGCGGGAACGTCGAGTTCAAGGTGATGGAGGCGCTGGCTGCCGAGCCAGAGGGCGATGCCGATGCCATCCGCGCGCGGATCGAAGAAGGGCACACCGCCGATGAGGAGGCCGTGAAGGCCGCCGGCGGTCTTTATGTCCTCGCGACCGAGCGCCATGAAAGCCGCCGCATCGACAACCAGCTGCGGGGCCGGTCGGGCCGTCAGGGGGATCCGGGCAAATCCAGCTTCTTCCTGTCGCTGGATGACGATTTGATGCGCATCTTTGGCTCCGAGCGGTTGGAGAAGGTTCTGTCCGGTCTTGGCATGAAAGAGGGCGAGGCGATCGTGCACCCATGGGTGAACAAATCGCTGGAGCGCGCGCAGGCCAAGGTTGAAGGCCGCAACTTTGATATCCGCAAGCAGCTGTTGAAGTTCGACGACGTGATGAACGACCAGCGGAAGGTCATCTTTGCCCAACGCCGCGAGATCATGGAGGCCGAAGACCTGTCCGAGATCACGCAGGACATGCGCGAGCAGATGATCGAAGACATGATCGGCGAATACATCCCGGCGGGCAGCTATGCCGATCAGTGGGACACCGAAGGGCTCTATGCCGCGACCATCGACCAGTTGGGCATCGACGTGCCGGTCATGGCTTGGGGCGAAGAGGACGGCGTGGATGACGGTGTTATTCAGGAACGTCTGGAGAAAGCGTCGGGCGAGATGATGGCCAAGAAGGCTGTCGATTTCGGGCCCGAGAACATGCGGATGATCGAAAAGCAGGTCTTGCTGCAAAACATCGACCGCAAGTGGCGCGAGCATCTGCTTACGCTGGAGCACCTGCGGTCGGTCGTGGGCTTCCGCGGCTATGCGCAGCGCGATCCGCTGAACGAATACAAATCCGAGGCGTTCCAACTGTTCGAGAACCTTTTGGATGGCCTGCGGGCCGATGTGACCCGTCAATTGGCCCATGCGCGCCCGATGACCGAGGAGGAGCGCGCGCAGATGCTGGCTGATTATCAAGAGCGTCAGCAGCAGCTTCAGGATGCTATTGCCGCGCAACAGGCCAAATCTGCTGGCGCTGCTGCGGGTGCCGCTGGTGCGGGTGCTGCGACGGCTGGTGCCGCGAAGCCGGGCTTCGTCGAGGACGACCCGACCACATGGGGCAATCCCGGTCGCAACGACCCGTGCCCCTGCGGGTCCGGCAAGAAATTCAAGCACTGCCACGGCAAGCTGTGATTGTTAACGCCTCGGAAACGCGGGTTTCCGGGGCGTGCACAGCGCCGCAATTGCGCCGCAGAATCGGCGGCGCGGTGACGCGAAACGGTCGCGGCGTGGCCCTTGCTGCGCCCAAGCCCGGCCCGAATCGAACTCCATAACGCTTGCCAAGCGCCCCGTGTGAGGGGTGGGTGAGGAGCGTTATCATGGCGATCAAGACATCTCTGCCGTCCCAGAACACCGCCCGTAAGTTGGGCATGGTGGCCAGCACCTTTGCGGTGGCCATGGGTGTTGGGTTTTTCATGCAGCAAGGCGAGGCAACGGCCAGCCAGCCGCAGGCACCCGATCTTGTTGATCCGCAAGCCTCTGTTGCGCCGCAAGGTCCCACCCAAGGTTCCGACGTCGCGGCGCAGGTCGTGGCCGACGCGGGTCAAGCGCCCGGCGCACCGCTTGCAGCACCATTGGCCGCTCCTGCCCCGGAAGAGGCTGTGGATGTTGCCGCGGCGACCGGCATGGACGCTGGATACGACATGGACGGCACGGCCATGGACGCGCCCGCCGCGGATGCCGCCTTTGCTGCGATGATGTCCTCGGCCACGGATGTGGCCCCTGATTTTGCAGCGGCCGCGCAGGTTGCAGCGCCGCTTGTGCAGGCACCCGGTGCCGATCTTGTACCCGCATCGCTGCCCACGGATACGCAGTCTTGCGATCCCTTTATGACAGGTCTCGCCCAAGAGGCGGCTATGGTGCGGGTTCTGCTCACCGCGCCGTGCCAATTGAACGCCACGTTCACGATCCACCACGAGGGGATGATGTTCACGGCGAAAACCGACGAGAACGGGACGGCATCCATTGATGCGCCCGCGCTGGTCGAAACGGCTGTGTATATCGCAGCGTTTGAGGACGGGCTGGGCGCGGTGGCCGAGGTCACGGTGCCCGATGTGGACAGCTTTGACCGCGTGGTCCTGCAATGGGAAGGCCAGAACGGCTTTGAAATTCACGCCATGGAATATGGCGCGGGCTATGGCGAGGCCGGGCATGTCTGGCGCGAGGCCGCCCGCGATCTGACCACCGCCGCCGAGGGTCAGGGCGGGTTTATCGTGACGCTGGGCGACAGTAATGCCGAACGCCCGCTGTTGGCCGAGGTCTATACATTCCCGTCCGCGAACGCGCCCAAAGCCGGTCAAGTTGCGCTGAGCGTCGAGACCGAGGTGACGGCGGCCAATTGCAACACCGATATCGTTGCGCAGACCCTTCAGCGGCAGGCGGACGATCGTGTCAAAATTGCCGATTTGACGCTGTCGGTTCCCGACTGTGACGCCATCGGGGAGTATCTGGTGTTGAAAAACCTGCTTGGGGACCTGACACTCGCCCAAGGTTAGGGGACGCGCCCGCATCGGCGGGCGGCCTGCTTTGGGAGATCGAAATGCGACACGCATGGGCGGCGATTTTCGCCGCTTTTGCAGTTTTGTGGGCAGGGTCAGCGGCAGCTCAGGAGGCTGACGCGGGCGTAGTGACCCTGCGTTTCCCCGATGGGTCTTTTGAGGTGACAGGCCCGCTCTTGGGCTTTGACGGACAGTCCTACCGTGTGGACACGCGGTTTGGCGTGCTGACGCTGGACCGGGACGGCGTGGACTGTACGGGGGCCTGTCCCGGGCCTGATTTCATTCCTGAAATTCGCTTTAGCGGGGCAGTGAGCCTTGCGGATGTGCTGGTGCCTGCGCTGGTGGATGCCTTTGCGGGGACGCTTGGCCTGCGGGCGGTGGTGGAGCCTGCGGACGACGGCGAATTGCGGTTCCTGCTGTCAGAGCCGGAGGGCCGCGCCTATGCCCGGTTTGTCATTCGCCGCGGATCGACCGCAGATGGGGTGGCCGACCTGATTGCGGGGCGCTCTGATCTGGTGCTGGCTGACCGCCCCCTGACCGCGGACGAGGTGGCGCAGGTGCGGGAGGCCGGGCTGGGCGATCTGTCGGACCGCCACCGGCGCCGCCTGATCGGCAAGCGCGACCTGCGCCTGGTGGTGCCTGATCGCGGTGATGCTACGCCGCTCCATGTGGGGCAGGTCGTGGACGTGCTGTCGGGCGACGTGACCGGGTGGTCCGATTTGGGGCGCGACGGCGGGGCGATCACGGTCCATGCGCTGGGCGAGGAGATCGACCAGGTGCGCGCGCGGCTCACGAGCCTTGCCAGGTTCGTAGGGCGGACGGCGACACTGGGTCCCGTGGTGGCGCATGAGAGCCCCGAGGCGATAGTACAGGCCTTGGCCGACACACCCGGTGCGCTCGCGCTGACGGCGCAGACGATATTCTCAGGCACCGTGGTGCCCGTCGTGGCGGCTTGTCCGGAAGGGCAGGATCAGGCGTTTTTGCCATCGGGCCTCGGCCCGCTGACGGCGCGGTTCTGGATCATGAGTGGGGCGCCCCGTTTGCCCGACATTGCGCGGGCGTTTTTGGTCTATGCGGCCGGCCCCGGCGCGCAGCGGGTAGTGGACAGGGCGGGCTTTATCGACAAGCGGCCCGACCCGGTGACGCTGTCCCAGCAAGGCGCGCGGATCGCGCAGGCCGTCCTTGCCGCGGATGAGGACGGAGACGTCGCGCGGTTGCAGAGGATGTTGCGCGCGCTTGTCGGGGCCGAGCGATTGACGGTCACCTTTCGATTTGTTCCCGCCACGGCGCGGCTGGACGCGGAGTCGATCAGCGAATTGCAAGTGTTGGCGGCGATCCTCGATTCCGGGCTTTATGACGGGCGCGAATTGATCTTTGCAGGCTTTACCGACAGCGATGGATCGGCGGCGGACAATCAGCGCCTGTCCGACACCCGGGCGGTTCGGGTCCGTGAGGCGGTCGAGGCCGCGATGGCGACGCAAGCCAGCCGTGTGGACATGGTGTCCTTTGGCTTTGGCGAGGCGATGCCCCTGGCCTGCGAGGGCGATGGGTACGGGCGTCACGTAAACCGCCGGGTCGAGGTCTGGTTGCGCTAGTCGGCTAGCGCCGCTCGCACCCGGTCGGCGATCAGATCCGGCGCTTCTTCGTGCATGAGATGACCGAGCTTTGGCAGACGCTCGAGGGTGGCATGGGGCATTCGCCGGGCTGCGTCCTCGCTCGTCTTGGGTGGCACTGTGGTGTCGTTGTCGCCCACCATCAAATGCGTGCGCTGCTGGTTGCGCGGGAGGCGCGCAAGAAGACCGTCGAGCGACCAATTGGCCATCATGCGCAGGGTCCCGTCCACGTGGCTGCGGCTGGAAATCAGGCTGAGATAGAGCCGCTTTCCGTCTGCGTTGATCTGGCTCCCGGTGCCTTTGAGCAGGCGGTCGACGGAGGCGGGTGAGGCGGCGGCAGCGGCCACGCGGGCTGTGAACGGGTTGAGCGCGAGCGCCTTGGCCGCGAGGGGGAAGGCCCAGCCCGCGATACCGTCGAATTTGGCGAGCGCCGCATTCAGGCCGACGATTTGGCCGTCTGCGAAGGGCGTGGTTTCGGCCATGCGCAGGGCGATGGCGGTTCCGGCGGAATGGGCGAGGCAGTGGCGGATGTTCCACCCTTCCCCATCACAGAGCGCGCGCACATCGGCGGCCATGGCATCGAGGCCAAAGCGACCGGGCGCACGGGGCACGCTGAACCCTTGACCCGGCAGGTCGACCGCGATGCAGCGATAGTGGTCCGCTAGGATCGGCATCAGGCCACGCCAGCTTTGCGTCGCGCCGCCTGCACCGTGGAGTAGAAGCAGTTGAGGCGCGTCTGGCGGCCCCATCTCTTGCACGTGCCAACGTCCCGCCCGGCCCCACGGCACAAAGCGCGAGTGGGCGGCCATGGGCCAGTGGTCTTTGTGATCATCCCAATCCATTGGCGTGCCGTCCCGCAATCAACCCAGCGCGCCGGTCACCGCCTTGGACAGCTTGGCGGCGTCGGCCCGCGGAAGGGGAACGTAGGGTGCGCCCATGACCTCGGCTAGGGTGCGTAGCGCGCGTTCGGGTCGGGTGCCCATGTCGATCACCAGCGCGTCGAGGCCAGCGGCGAAGGCCGCCATGGCGGCGCTGTTTGCGTCCTGTGCGGCTTGGGCGCGTCCGGCGGAGCCGTCGCGGGCGATATTGGCGCGGCCATCGGTCAACAGGACGATAGAGGGCGTCAGGCCTTTGGATTTGGCCTGAAGGGCCAGCTGCGAGGCAACCTCGATCCCGGAGGCCAGCGGCGTGCCGCCGCCGCCGGGCAAGGCCGCGAGACGGCGTTTGGTCTGAACGAGCGACCGTGTGGGAGGTAGCAGGACATCGGCGCCGTCACCGCGGAAGGCCACGAGCGCCACGTGATCGCGGCGTGCATAGGCCTCGGCCAACAGCAATTCGACCGCGCCCTTTGCCTCTGCCAGACGGGCGAGAGCTGCGGAGCCGGAGGCATCGACCGTGAAGACCAGCAGGCGATCCGATTGCTCCTGATAGCGTTTCAGGCGCAGGTCGCTGGGGCGGACCTGAACGCGCTGGTCCGTTGGATTGAGGTGGCGGCGCATGGGTTGCCACGGGGCCGCGGCACGCAGGGTCGCCACGAGGTCGAGCCGTGCACGCCCGTCCATGCGCCCCGCGCGGGGTGGCAGGGGGCGGCCACGGCGGTTGCCGGTGCGTTTGGCCCCGCTGCCGGCACCCTTGGCGCTGCGGGCGGCCTTGCGGGCGGCGAGGCGGGCCAGCAGGTCGGGGGGGATCGCGGCCTTGATGGCCTCGAGCAAAAGCTCATCGGGCAGGCGCATGTCGTCGCCTTGCGCTGCGTTCTCAGACGGCGTGTCTTCGCTGGGGGGCGGCTCGGAGGTGTCCTGGGCATCGTCTTCGGTCGCGGGCAGCTGTGTTGCGCGGGGGGCAAGGACAAGCTGGGCCGCAATGTGCAAGTCGGCCTCATCGGCTTCACGGCGTCCGTGCAACACGGCATGTGCGCGCGCGGCGTTCAGCGTGAACAGGATCGCGCGGGGATCGTCGATGCCGAATTGCGCCGCCATGCGGGTGATGAGGTCGATGGCCTGGGCCGGGATCGCAGCACTGCCCGTGTGCGTGTCTGCGGGTTTGGCGGATGTTGTTGCGCCGAAGGGGATGCCTTCGAGGTCCAGATGGAACGCAAGACGCGCGGCCATGGCGGGGGCGAGCGCCTCGTCGCCCGTGCCTTCGTCAAGCGCAATCAGGCTATGTTCGTGTCGATCCATGACTTGCGACAGGCGTGCGACGAGGCCGGGTTCCGTGCGTTCGGCCATGGTCAGGATCAGGGTCGGCGCGCGGTCAATCAAGCCTGTGCTGCGCACCTGTGCGCCTGTGGCCAGTGTGGCCGACAGGTCGAGCCCGCCGAACAGTTGATCGTCGCTGATCGTGGGATGCAGTTTCGCGTGGGGTGCCGGGAGCGTGTCCAGCGCGGCCATCCAGCGGTCGCGAACGGGACCGGAGCGCGCGCGCAGCCAGATGCCGCCTAGGCCCGCCGGGTCGATGGACAGCAGATGCAGGGCGAGTTGCGCGTTGCCCCACAGGTCGGGATCGGGTCCGACCGGCGCGTGGGTCATGCGGGAATGACCTCTTCCACCAGCCGCTGCACGCGGGTGCCGGAGCCTGCCTCGTCCAAGGGATCGCGGCGCAGGCGGTGGCGCAGGGCGCTGGGCGCGATTTCGCGCAGGTGGCGGTCGGCCAGTTTCGTGTCACCGCGCCACGCGGCCAGCGCGCGCCCGGTCTTGAGCAGGGTAAGTTCGCCGCGCAGCCCGTCCGAGCCCAGCGCGATGCAAAGCTCAGCGCAGCGGCGTAGCACGTCCTTGGGCGTTTTGACTTTTGGCAGCAGGTCGCGCGCGGCAAGGATCTGATCGCGGATCTTGGCATCCTCTTTGGCCCATGTGGCCATGAAGGTCTTGCGGTTGCGTTCAAACGCGTCGCGGCGGGTGATGACCTCGATCCGTGTGTCGATATCGGTGGGGGACGCCACGTCGACGGATAGGCCAAACCGGTCGAGGAGTTGGGGGCGCAGTTCGCCTTCCTCCGGGTTGCCGGAGCCGACGAGGACAAAGCGGGCCGGGTGACGGATGCTGAGCCCTTCGCGTTCGACGACATTCTCACCCGATTGCGCCACGTCGAGGAGGAGGTCGACGATGTGATCCTCCAGCAGGTTGACCTCGTCGATGTAGAGATACCCCCTGTTCGCGCGGGCGAGGAGCCCTGCCTCGAACGCCTTTTCGCCGCGGGTCAGGGCCTTTTCGATATCCAGCGCGCCGACGACGCGGTCCTCCGTGGCGCCAAGGGGCAAGTCGATGACGGGGGTGGGCGTCTCGGTCGGGGCGGCCTTGGGGACGGTCGCCCAGTCGGGGACGTCGGCCATGCGGGCCGAGTTCACGGGGCAGCCGGGGATCGCCATGATCGGGGGAAGGAGGGCTGCCAGCCCGCGGACGGCGGTGGATTTGCCCGTGCCACGGTCGCCAAAGACCAGCACGCCGCCGATGGTCGGGTCGATGGCGGTGAGGATCATCGCGCGCTTCATCTCGTCCTGGCCGACGATGGCGGAGAAGGGGAAGGGAGCGGTCATTTCGGTATCTCCAGATGCGCGAGGGGGCTGCCGCCCTCCCAACTGCCGTGTTCACCGGTGACGGCGAAGCGGGCGTATAGTTCCTCGCGGAACCAGTTGCCGGCGCGCACGGCCTTGATAGCGCGGGCGTGGGGGCCGTCCTTGCGGGCGAAGTTCGCCATGGCCTGTGCCGACGGCCAGATCGAGAAGGTGACCTGATGCAGCCACGGGACCTCTCCGATCCCGATCTTGAAGGCGACGTTGGGGTCGTCACCAATGACGCGGCTGATATCGGGGACCTGACCCCAGAAGCGGGTGAGGACCGAGGGTTTGATTGTGGCGCGGGTGAGGGCGGCGAGGGGGCCGTCGATGCCGGTGTCTTCGCCGGGCTGGAACGGAGTGTCGCCGGCCCAGTTGCCGCGCGCGGAGGTGGGCGTCAGGAACACCGTCCAGCTTTCGGTCGCGCGGCGCCGGTAGCGGTGGAACAGAGCCTGTTCTTCGATCCGGGCGTGGGCGGTGTCGCGGTCGGGCCAGGTGCATAGGATGGCGTAGACGGCGGTGTTGGGCACGGGCGTGAACCCTTCGCCCGTGCCTGATCCGCAGAGTTTCCAGAACGCCAGATCGGGCATCCGCGCCAGCGACAGGCGCGCGGCGCCCATCATCGCAAAGGCCCACAATTTGGGGCCTGCACCCGCAAAGCGGAAGAAGGACAATGTGACGGTTTGGGTCATGCGGACTCGCGCCTTAATGTAAACTCATCCTGACATATTGGTGAAAGTATTGGAAGACACTTGAGATTCGTGGTCTAACATCTGTCAGGTTTGGTAGACAGATCGAGGTTCCGCATGGCTGACGCATCTCATATCGCGAACCGCGCCGTTGTGATTGGCGCGGGCTTGGGCGGGTTGTCGGCGGCGATGCGGCTGGGGGCCAAGGGCTATCGCGTAACGGTGATCGACAAGCTGGACCGCGTGGGCGGGCGGGGATCATCGATCAGTCAGGATGGCTACCGGTTCGATCTGGGGCCCACGATCATCACAGTCCCGCAGGTCTATGAGAAGCTGTGGGCCGCCTGTGGGCGCAACTTCTACGACGATGTGCGGCTGACACCGCTCGATCCGTTCTACGAGATTCGCTGGACCGATGGGTCGCAGTTCTTTGCCCGCCAGGACGATGCCACGATGGAGGCGGAGGTCGCCAAGTTCAACCCCGACGATGTTGCGGGATACCGGCAGTTCCTGAAGGACGCCTATCGCCGCTATGTGGTCGGGTTCGAGGGGATGGTGGCCAAGCCGATGCACCGGCTGTGGGACACGGTGAAGGTCTTGCCGACCTTTGGGCTGCTGCGGGCGGATCAGTCGATATTGGGCCTCGCCCGGCGTCGGGTGAAGGATGAACGGCTCAGGATGGCGCTGTCGTTTCACCCGCTCTTTATCGGGGGCGACCCGATGCACGTGACCAGCATGTACGCGCTGGTCAGCCATCTGGAGAAGGAATTTGGCGTGCATTACGCCCATGGCGGTGTCCAGGCGATTGCCGATGCCATGCGCCGCGTGATCGAGGATCAGGGCGGCGAGGTGCGGTTGGAGACCGAGGTCGACGCCATTCAGATCGAGGACGGTCAGGCGCAAGGCGTGACGCTGGTGGGGGGCGAGGCCGTGCCGGCGCCCTTGGTCGTGTCGAACGCCGATGCCGGTCACACCTATGACCGGTTGCTGCGGAACAAGCCCAAGACGCGGTGGCGGCCCGCCAAGCTGAAGCGCGCGCGGTGGTCGATGTCGTTGTTTGTCTGGTATTTCGGCACCAAGGGGACGGCGGGCGACTGGGCCGATGTGGGGCACCACACGATCCTGTCGGGGCCGCGATACGAGGGGTTGCTGAAGGACATCTTTATCAACGGCAAGCTGGCCGATGACATGAGCCTTTATGTCCACCGCCCCTCCAAGACCGATCCGAGTGTGGCGCCAGCGGGCGACGATTGCTTTTACGTCCTGTCGCCCGTCCCGCATCTGGGCCACGCCAACCCTGTAGATTGGTCGCGGGAGGAAGCCGCCTACAAGCGCAAGGTGGCGCGTGTGCTCAATGACGTGATCCCGGGGTTCCAGGACAAGATCGCCAGCGAGGTGGTGTTCACGCCCGAGACGTTCCGCGACCGGTACCTGTCGCCCCACGGCGCGGGCTTCTCGATTGAACCACGCATTCTGCAATCGGCGTGGTTCCGGCCCCATAACGTGAGCGAAGAGGCTAAGGGCCTGTACCTCGTGGGTGCGGGCACCCATCCGGGGGCAGGTGTGCCCGGCGTGGTGTCGAGCGCCGAGGTTCTGGACAAGCTGGTGCCGGATGCGCCGCGGGTTGCCACCGAGATCCGGATGGCTGCGGAATGACCGATCCGCGCCAGCGATACGAGGCCGACATGGACCACTGCCGCGAGGCGATCCGGCACGGGTCGCTGTCGTTTCACGCGGCGTCCAAGTTATTGCCGAAACGGGTGCGCGATCCTGCGCTGGCGCTCTATGCCTTCTGCCGGTTGGCGGACGATGCCGTTGATGAGGGGGACGAAAAGGCGGGTGCAGTTCTGACCCTGCAAGAGCGGCTTGATCTGGCCTATGCCGGGACGCCGCGCAATTCGCCTTATGACCGTGCTTTTGCCGCGATGATCGAAGATCACGACATGCCGCGCGCCTTGCCCGAGGCGCTGTTGGAAGGGCTGGCCTGGGACGCGATGGAGCGGCGGTACGATACGCTGTCGGGTGTGTTCGACTATTCGGCGCGCGTGGCCTCGGCCGTGGGGGCGATGATGACCGTCCTGATGGGGGTGCGCGACCCCCATGCGCTGGCGCGGGCCTGCGATCTGGGCGTGGCGATGCAACTGACCAATATCGCACGCGATGTGGGCGAAGATGCCCGCGCGCGGCGCATCTATCTGCCGCTAGAGTGGATGGACGAGGCCGGCATCGCGGTGGAGACGTTCTTTGCAGAGCCTTTGCCCGTCGCGCCAGTGCGGCGCATGGTCAAACGCCTGCTGGCGGAGGCGGACCGGCTGTATCTGCGGTCGACCTCTGGCATCGCGGCGCTGCCGCTGGAGGCGCGACCCGGCATTTTCGCCGCGCGTTACATTTATGCCGGGATCGGGCGCGAGGTGCGGCGCAATGGGTTCGATTCGATCTCGCGCCGGGCGCATACATCCAAGGCGCAAAAGGCCGGTTGGCTGGCGCGATCCGTTCTGGAAAGCGGTGTGTCGGTGATCATGCCGCAGCCTGCCGTCCTCTACGGGCGCGCCCTGCCCGAGGTGCAATTCCTTGTGGATGCGGCGGCTGATCACGCACCGCAAGCGGGCTGGGGCGCGGGCCGGACGGGGGCCGTTTTGGACGCGCTGGCCACGCTGCGCGCGCATGAGGCCGCGCGCGGACAGGTGGATGGTGGGAACCTCGGCGCTAGTTAGACGGTTACCGGGGCAGTGGCCCCCAAGGTGCCCCAAGGAGCAACGCGCGTGGATCTGACAGTTTTTCTGGTTTATCTGGCCGCGTGTTGTGCTGCGGGGGCGACGGGGGCGCTCTTTCCGCCGGACCGCTGGTATTTCGAGGAATTGAAGAAACCTGCATGGACGCCGCCGCCGTGGCTGTTCCCGCTGGCGTGGTCGGTCCTGTATATCGCGTCGGCCTATGCGGCCGCGCGCGTGGCCGGGTTTGAGGGCGTTGCCCTGGCGAGCGCGCTATGGGCCGCACAGATTGCGCTGAACACGCTTTGGACGCCGGTCTTCTTTGGCCTCAAGCGATTGGGGGCGGCGTTGGTTGTGCTGGGGCTCTTATGGATAGCCGTGGTCGCGACCTGCATCGCGTTCTTTGTGGTGGACCCGTTGTCCGGCTGGTTGATGGTGCCCTACATCGTCTGGGTCAGCTATGCCGGGGCGCTCAATGCGTGGATCTGGCGCGAGAACGCGCCTAAGACGCAGGACGCCTAAAACCGCCATTTCGGGCGTCGGGGCACGCGCACGGCTAGCATCGGTTTGATAAGCGGGGAGCGGAAGCGCGTGAGGTCGAGCGCCTCGTGCACGCCGAGGGTTTCCTGTCCGGCATATTGGGTACGGACCGCGCTGCGGGAATAGAACGGCGCATCCAGCATGTTCTTGACCTGCTTGGGTTTGTATCCCGCATCCGCGCGGGTTTCCCGGCGCACCGCCCAGAGGCTGCGCGCGATCTTTGCCTTGGGCGGCGGGGTTTGCATCACGGTGGGTTGCCCTTGGGCGTCAAAGCGCAGGCCCACGGCCAGCTCTGACCCATCCAGCCGCGTCGCATCGTAGAAGCACAGCGAGCCATCCCCGGTCGCGTCCTTGTGCGGGTAGCGGCCCCAGGTCCAATAGCTGAAATCCTGTTCCAGCGCGCGGGTGCCGAAATTGGCGTCGAAATAGCCGTGTCCGTCCCATTGCCAGCCTTCAGCCTCCAGATCGACGGAGATGCGCGAGGTGGGCGCAAAGGGGCGCCAGATGTGGGCGCCGTCGGGGGTGAGGGGAAGCTCGACATCGGTGATAGCTGCGGGCGTGATGCGCACCTGTCCCCGCACTCGAGAGATGATGGGCGGGCCCGAGACCTCGTTGATGTCGATGACCAGTTCGGTGCCCGTCCAGCGGAGGGAAGAGGGGCCGACGGTGAACGTCTCCTGCGTCTGCCGCAGGGCGGACGTCCCGCGGTCGGTCATCGTGAACCGCCCGCCAGGACCGTAGGTCGCCACGTTGATGCAGACATTGTTGGCCGGGTTGCGGCGGCCCGACCACGCGTACCACGGCGAAAAGACCGAGCCGATAAAGGCGATGATGCTGATCGCGCGGGTGCCGTCCGTGCTCAGGCCGTCGACATACCACCAGGCATAGCCGTTGGGTGGGACGTCGAGGTTGAAGTTCGGGCCGGCCCGATCGCCGCGGCCACGTGCGATGCGGAGAGGGTCGCCATCGGTATCCCCGCTCCCGGATGCGCCCCGCCCCCCACCAGAAAGAGGCCCGGCACCCGCGTCCGCGCCGTCGGGCGCTGGAAGGCGGCCATCATCCCATGTGGGCTCTGCCCGTAGAGGGCGCCGCCCGATGCCGGAAACAGCCGGTTGAAGTCCGCCGCCGTCGTCAGCGCGCGATCGGGCGGTGAGCTGCGAAAGGTCAAACCGAATTGCGCGAGGGTCGGAAAGGTCTGTTGGCGACATAGGTCGATCTCACTTGGGTAGGCGTGGGTTTTGGGGGTCGCGGGCGCGTTCAGGATCATCTCGAACCGCTCGGTCTCGGGCGGTGATTGGCCCGTTCCCCGGTCTTCGGCGCAGACATAGATCGTGGCGTCCTTGGGCTGCGATCCGGCTGCGATAGGGTCGAATTCCGCGCGGGGATTGCGGGCGAAGAAGACGTTGTGGTGGACAAGGCCAGGGTCGCGATCGACGGCCTCGGCGAAGGTCCAGACATTGGCGGACAGGCTGCGCGCCTCGAGCGGTTGGCCCGGTGTGGCGGCTGTGACGGCGTTGCCTAGAAGTCCGGTCGTCAGCGCACGGGGGTCGCCGTTGAACACGACGCGCGCGCATGGCGTGCGGCCATCGCCGGTGTGGACGGCGGATACGCGTCCGCCCTGCACCTCGATCCGGTTCACATGGGTGTTGAGGCGGATATCTGCGCCCTGTTTGCGGGCAAGGTCGGCCAAGGCGCTGGCCAGTTTGTTCATGCCCCCGCGCACGCGCCAGACGCCCGCAGCCTCGGAATGCGAGATCAGCGACAGGATCGCGGGGCTTTGGTACGGGGAGCCGCCGACATAGGTGGCGTAGCGGCCATAGAGCTGGCGCAGGCGCGGGTCGCGGAAGCTGCGCGCGAGGCGCTGGGCCAATGTCGACAGGGGCGCCATCAGGCGGATCAGCCCGGGATCGCGCATGATATGGAGCGCCATGGGCACGGCAGATGGCGTGGGGTTGTGGAGCATGGGCCGCTCGAACGCCTCAAACAGGCGGCGTGCCTCGGCGGCGAAGCGGCGATAGTCCTGTTCGGATTGCGGGCCGGACATCTCGCGGATCGCGGCGGCGCTGGCATCCTGATCGGCAAACAGGTCCAGTTGCGCCCCATCGGGCCACCAGTGGCGCGCGAGCAGAGGCTCGGGATCGAGCGTTACGTGATCGTCCAGTGCTTCGCCCGCGGCGGCAAATAGCGCCTCGAACACGGGTTTCATGGTCAATACGGTTGGGCCTGCGTCGACGGGGCCCACGGGGCTACCCACCGTGCGCATCTTGCCGCCGACCTGACCAGCGCTGTCCATGACTGTGACCCTGTGACCCAGCGCGCCGAGACGCACAGCCGCGGCGAGACCGCCGATGCCTGCGCCGACGATGATGGTCGTGTCCTGTTGGGTCATCTTTCTGCCGCCCTCCCCGGTGGCCAAAGATCCAGTGCATGGATTTGTGTGTGGGATTGTTGACTCGCGATGGCCAACTGTCCACACTTGTTTACACATGCAAAGTCCAATCTAATTTACAGTCGAGACTTGTCCACCTTGCGGGAGAGCACCCATGCAGCAGCGAATTGAAGCGGCCATCGCCAATGCCATCCGACTGGGGCAAGGGCGCGGTGCGGTGCCCGGCAAGCTGCAAGAGGCGCTCGATTACGCAGTCACGCCTGGCGGTGCGCGCATCCGCCCGACGATCCTAACGTCGGTTGCCATGGCATGCGGTGATGACCGGCCCGCGTTGACCGACGCGGCGGCGGCGGCGCTGGAGTTGATCCATTGCGCCAGCCTCGTTCACGACGACATGCCCTGTTTCGACAATGCCGATGTTCGGCGCGGCAAGCCGTCCGTGCATCGCAAGTGGTCCGAGCCGATCGCGCTTTTGACCGGCGATTCGCTGATCGTGCTGGCGTTCGAGGTTATCGCGCGCGTGGCCGAGGCCGATCCCATGCGCGCCGCGCAGCTGTCGATGTTGCTGGCGCAGCGCACGGGTATGCCGGGCGGCATCTGTGCCGGTCAGGGGTGGGAGAGTGAGGACAAGATCGACCTCGACGCCTATCACCGGGCCAAAACCGGGGCGCTGTTCATTGCGGCCACCCAGATGGGCGCGGTCGCGGCGGGTCAGGATGCCGAGCCGTGGGAAGAGTTGGGCGCCCGCATTGGCGAGGCCTTTCAGGTCGCCGACGATCTGCGCGATGCGCTTTATGATGAAACAGAGCTGGGCAAACCCGCGGGGCAGGACGATCTGCACGGTCGGCCGAACGCGGTGGCGCTGTTGGGCGTAGATGGGGCGATTGACAAGCTCGACGCCTCGCTCGCCGGCGCGATTGCGTCGATCCCCGCCTGCCCCGGCGAGGCGCATCTGGCCGAGATGGTCCGCACCTATGCGCAGAAGCTGACGCCTGTATACGCAGCCGCCCGGACGGCGGCGGAGTGACCAAGGCACAATCGCTGAACGCGCCTGCCACGGCAAACTTGGGGCGGTTCGGGAGCGGGCCGCGTGCGTGGATGCTACGGCTCGCCGCGTCACGCCGGTTTCAGACTTGGGCCGCGCGGATGCCTGTCTTTGCGGGCCAAGCCCGCCGCGAAGGCGAGGCGATGATGGGGCTGATCAGCGGCTTTGTGCAGTCCCAATGCCTGTTTGCCTTGATCGAATTGGATGTGCTCACCCGGTTGAGCCACGGACCGCAGAGTGCCGAGGACCTGTCCGATGCGCGGATGCCTGCGGAACGGATGGAGCTGCTGTTGCGCGGGGCGGTCGCGCTGGGATTGGTGCGCATGGCGGGCGATCGCTATGCGCTGACCGTGCGGGGAGCGGCCAGTCTGGCGGTTCCGGGCCTGTCCGAGATGGTGCGCCATCACAAGGTTCTTTATGCCGATCTGGCTGATCCTGTTGCGGTATTTCGCGGGGACGGGCCGACCGCCTTGGCGCGATTTTGGCCCTATGTGTTCGGAGCTGATGGTGCCGTCGATCCGGGCGTCACCCAGACCTATTCTGATCTGATGGCCGATTCGCAGGCCTTGGTGGCCGAAGATACCCTGCGCATGGTCGATTTCGCGGATGC
Organism: Pseudomonadota bacterium; assembly: GCA_038527375.1. Taxonomy (GTDB): domain Bacteria; phylum Pseudomonadota; class Alphaproteobacteria; order Rhodobacterales; family Rhodobacteraceae; genus Shimia_B. The sequence continues at coordinate 51,451 of JBCBFU010000001.1, forward strand.
GGGCATGATCATGGATGTGGGTGGCGGAACCGGGGCGTTCCTAACGGCGCTGGGCCGGGCGGTCGATGGGCCGCGGTTGCACCTGTTTGATCTTCCGGCCGTGGTTCCGGGGGCCGAAAGCCGGTTTCGCGCCGCGGATCTGACGGCGCGCGTGACGATCACGCCGGGGTCTTTCCGCGATGACGCGCTGCCGCAAGGTGCCGATACGGTCACGCTGGTCCGGGTTCTTTACGATCACGCGGATGCCACGGTGCGCGCCCTCTTGGCCGCTGTGTTGGACGCGTTGCCGCCCGGCGGGCGGATCGTGGTGTCCGAGCCGATGACGGGCGGTGACGCCCCCACCATCGCCGGTGACATCTATTTCGCGACCTATTGCATGGCGATGGGCACCGGTCGCGCACGATCCAGCAACGAGATCAGCGCGCTTTTGACCGATGCCGGGTTCGAAGGGATCGAGGTGCCGCGCGCGCCGCGCCCGTTCGTGACGTCTGCCGTCGTGGCGCGCAAGCCCGGCTGAGCCGTCAAAGCCGCCGAAAACCTGCGTGCTGTAAACAACATTCAATCCGACGCTGTCCAAACTGTTTGACACATGCATGTGTAAAGCTAAACTGACACATGCCTGCAGAAGGGTGTAAGTGAGTCCTGACACGACAAAGACGGACCACATCACCGAAGGGAGAAAGAGTTGGAAGCCACAGCCGTTCTATTGTCCGGTCCGCGCAAGCTGGACCTGGCGTCGGTGCCCCTAAGGGACCCGGGCGCGGCGGATATTGTGGTCGATATCCGGCACTCTGGTATCTCCACAGGTACAGAAAAGCTGTTTTATACCGGGGAGATGCCCCCGTTCCCCGGCATGGGATACCCTCTGGTTCCGGGTTACGAGGCCGCCGGAGAGGTGGTCGAAGCCCCAGTGGGATCGAGGTTCAAAGTGGGCGATCACGTCTTTGTCCCCGGGGCCAATTGCTATGACGGGGCGTTCGGCCTGTTCGGCGGATCGACCAAACGTTTGGTGACATCCGAGGATCGTCTGACCCGCATTGATTCTGGCTGGGGCGCCTCCGGCGCACTTCTTGCGCTGGCGGCCACGGCGCGTCACGCGCTGGCGGGACCGGACAAGGCGCTGCCCGATTTGATCGTGGGCCATGGTGTTCTGGGCCGTCTTCTGGCGCGGCTGACGATTGCCGCCGGTGGGCCTGCGCCGACCGTTTGGGAGATTGACCCCGACCGGATGGCGGGTGCTGCGGGATATGACGTCGTGCAACCCGATGATGACGCCAAGCGCGACTATCGCGCGATCTACGATGCGTCGGGTCAGGGTGCGTTGCTGGATCAGTTTGTCGGGCACATCGCCAAGGGTGGCGAGATCGTTCTGGCAGGATTCTACACCCAGCCGCTGCAATTCGCCTTCCCGCCCGCCTTCATGAAAGAGGCCCGCATCCGCATCGCGGCGGAGTGGGACGCAAGCGACATGACGGCCACCCGCGCGCTCGTCGAAAGCGGGGCGCTGCAGCTCGATGACCTGATCACGCACACGGCAAACGCCGCTGAGGCGAGCACGGCCTACGAGACCGCCTTTGGCGATCCGGGCTGTTTGAAAATGATACTCAACTGGAAGGACGTGGCATGAAAGATGTCCCAAATCTCAAGGATTTTGGCGACCGGCTGCGCGATGAGGCGAACGAGGACCTCGCCGATATCGTGACGGATGAACCCACGTCCAAGACGCAGATCATCGCGATCTACGGCAAGGGCGGGATCGGCAAGTCGTTCACGCTGGCCAACCTCAGCCACATGATGGCCGAGCAGGGGAAGCGTGTTCTGCTGATCGGGTGTGACCCGAAATCTGACACGACGAGCCTGCTGTTCGGCGGCAAGGCGTGCCCGACGATCATCGAAACCTCGACCCGCAAGAAGCTGGCGGGCGAAGAGGTTGCGATTGGGGACGTGTGCTTCAAGCGTGGTGGCGTCTACGCGATGGAGCTGGGCGGACCGGAGGTGGGTCGCGGCTGTGGTGGCCGTGGTATCATCCACGGGTTCGAGTTGCTGGAAAAGCTGGGCTTCCACGATTGGGACTTTGATTACGTCCTCCTCGATTTTCTGGGCGACGTGGTGTGCGGCGGCTTTGGCCTGCCCATCGCGCGGGACATGGCGCAGAAGGTGATTTTGGTCGGATCGAACGACCTGCAGTCGCTTTATGTGGCCAACAACGTGTGTTCGGCCGTGGAATACTTCCGCAAGCTGGGCGGCAATGTGGGCGTCGCGGGTCTGGTCATCAACAAGGATGACGGATCCGGCGAGGCGCAGGCCTTTGCCAAGGCGGTCGACATTCCTGTGCTGGCCTCGATCCCGCAGGACGACGACCTGCGCAAGAAATCTGCGAATTATCAGATCGTGGGCACGGCTGAATCCCAGTGGGGATCGCTGTTCGCCGAACTGGGAATGAACGTGGCAGATGCGCCGCCGGTGCGGCCTGCACCGCTGAGCCAGGATGGGCTGCTGGAGCTGTTCGACGGGTCCGAGACGGGCGCTGGCATCGAGTTGGTGCCCGCCACGGACGAGGACATGCGCGGATCGAACGCGGCACCCAAGGCCAGCCTCGAAGTGGTGTACGACGATGCTTGATCTGCGTGCCCTTGAAACCCTGCAACGTGCTTTGACGGATCGGAAGACGACCAAGTGAGTGGTGAAGTCACATATGACGACACCGCAAAGGTGGACGTGATCCAGGGCGAAGCCAGGGTCGAATCCGGTGTTGAGCCTGCTGCGGCCACTCCGGTCGACGGTATGGGATGCCACGCGGGCGCGGATGAGATGGAGGCCGCGGCGCGGTCTGCCGGCAATTCCGAAGTGCTCGATCAGTTTGCCAAGGATTACCCGCAAGGGCCGCATGACAAACCACAGAGCATGTGCCCCGCCTTCGGGTCGCTGCGCGTGGGTCTGCGGATGCGCCGGGTGGCGACCGTGCTGTCGGGATCGGCCTGCTGTGTCTACGGCCTGACGTTCGTGAGCCACTTTTACGGGGCGCGGCGGTCGGTGGGCTATGTGCCGTTCAATTCGGAGACGCTGGTCACGGGCAAGCTCTTCGAGGACATCCGCGAGAGCGTCTATGCGATGGCGGATCCCGAGAAATACGACGCGATTGTTGTGACGAATCTGTGTGTTCCGACCGCCTCTGGCGTGCCGCTCCGGCTTTTGCCGGATGAGATCAACGGCGTGCGGATCGTGGGCATTGACGTGCCGGGGTTCGGCGTGCCGACCCATGCCGAGGCGAAGGACGTCCTTGCCGGTGCGATGCTGAATTATGCCCGGGCCGAGATTGAGAATGGGCCTGTGCCGGCACCAGTTGCGGGTGTGGAAGATCGCCCGACGGTAACCCTGCTGGGTGAGATGTTCCCGGCCGATCCCATGATGATCGGCGCGATGTTGGCCCCGATGGGTCTGGCTGCGGGTCCCGTCGTGCCGTGCCGCGAGTGGCGCGAGCTGTATTCGGCGCTCGATTGCGGGGCCGTGGCGGCGATCCATCCGTTCTATACATCTGCCATTCGTGAGTTTCAGGCAGCCGGTCGGCCTGTCATTGGGTCTGCCCCCGTCGGGTATGATGGCACCGCCGCGTGGCTTGCGGCGATTGGCGATACGTTTGGTATCAAGGCAGACCAAGTCGCCGCCGCGCAGAACGCTTTCCTTCCTGCGATCAAAGGTGCGCTGGCGGCGACCCCGATCAAAGGTCGCGTGACGCTGTCGGGGTATGAGGGCTCGGAACTGTTGGTCGCGCGCCTGCTGATCGAGAGCGGGGCCGAAGTTCCTTATGTCGGCACGGCTTGCGCCAAGACACCGTGGTCCGAGGATGATGCGGCGTGGCTCGAGGCCAAGGGCGTGTCGGTGAAGTTCCGCGCGTCGCTGGAAGATGATTGTGCCGCGATGGAGGCCTTCGCGCCCGATCTCGCCATTGGCACGACGCCGGTGGTGCAGAAGGCCAAGGAGCTGGGCACGCCGGGGCTCTATTACACGAACCTGATTTCCGCGCGGCCCCTGATGGGTCCCGCTGGCGCCGGGTCGCTGGCCGAGGTGATCAACGCCGCAATCGAAGGGCGCGAGCGCATGGATAAGATGCGCGACTTCTTCGAGGGCGTGGGCACTGGCGACACCGCCGGTGTCTGGGAAGGCGCGCCCAACGTGCGTCCCGACTTCCGCGCGACGCAGGAAAAGAAGCTGGCGAAACAAGCGCGGGCGGCGAAGGCCGCTGAGATGATCTGATGGGCGTTCTAGTACGACATATGCCTCCAGGGTCACGCCCGGTGGGAACCGCCGGGCATCGCCCGAACCGCCCCCGTCAAACCAGCGGTTTGCCTTCGGCAAAACGGGCGGGCGATATCGCCCACCCCTCGGTCCGGGCGACGCCCTCCGTGCAGTTGCTCGACGTCGCCGCCTGTTCTTTGGAGGACGCGTCATGCTGATCCAGGACCACGACCGCGCGGGCGGATACTGGGGCGCTGTCTATGCATTCTGCGCCGTCAAAGGCCTGCAATGCGTGATCGACGGACCCGTGGGCTGCGAGAACCTGCCGGTGACGTCTGTGTTGCACTACACCGACGCGCTGCCACCGCATGAATTGCCCATCGTGGTGACCGGTCTGGGCGAAGAAGAGCTTGGCCGTGATGGCACCGAGGGCGCGATGAAGCGCGCGTGGGGAACGCTCGATCCCGTGTTGCCCGCCGTCGTCGTGACCGGATCCATCGCCGAGATGATCGGCGGGGGCGTCACGCCCATGGGCACGAATATTCAGCGGTTCCTGCCGCGCACGATTGACGAAGATCAATGGGAAGCCGCCGACCGGGCGATGACCTGGATCTTCACGGAATTTGGAATGACCAAAGGCCGGATGCCTCCCGAGAAGAAGCGGGAAGAGGGCGCCAAGCCACGGGTCAATATCCTGGGTCCCATGTACGGGACGTTCAATATGCCTTCGGATTTAGCCGAGGTTCGCAGGTTGGTCGAAGGCATTGGTGCAGAGGTGAACATGGTCATGCCCTTGGGCAGCCACGTCGCCGAGATGCGCAATTTGGTAAATGCGGATGTGAACATCTGCATGTACCGCGAGTTCGGTCGCGGGTTGGCGGAGCTTCTCGGGAAGCCTTACCTTCAAGCGCCGATAGGGGTCGAGTCCACCACCAAGTTTTTGCGGACCCTTGGTGAACTCCTCGGGCTCGACCCCACTTCATTCATCGAACAAGAGAAGCATAGCACAATCAAACCCGTCTGGGATCTGTGGCGGTCCGTCACGCAGGATTTCTTTGCGACGGCGTCCTTTGGGATCGTCGCGAACGAGACCTATGCCCGGGGTGTGCGGCACTTCTTTGAGAACGATTTGGGACTGCCGTGCGGCTTTGCAGTGGCGCGGTCGCGTGGTGCCAAGACAGACAATGACGAGGTGCGTGCGCTGATGGCCGAAAAGCGACCGCTGGTCGTGATGGGATCCATCAACGAGAAGATGTACATGGCCGAGATGAAGGCCACGGGCGCCGGCATGCATGGGCCCAGCCCCGCGTTTATCCCTGCAAGCTTCCCGGGCGCCGCGATCCGGCGGCACACGGGCACGCCGTTCATGGGTTATGCCGGCGCGACGTATCTGTTGCAGGAGGTGTGCAACGGACTTTTCGATGCGCTGTTCCACATCCTGCCCTTGGGCACAGATATGGACGCGGCAGAGGCCACGCCCACGACGCTGCGCCGCGATTTCCCGTGGGACGAGGACGCGCAGCGCGAGCTGGACGCGATTGTCGCCACACACCCGATTTTGACCCGAATTTCCGCAGCGAAACAGCTGCGCGATGCTGCCGAAAAAGCCGCCCTCGAGAGCGGTGCAACCCGCGTGGTCGTCGAGACCGTGCGCGCGCTTCGGCCCAACAAGACCCAAACGGGAGAGGTCGCCAAAGGCGAACAGTCTGAGGCGAAAACGGAAGGAGAACCCGCATGACGGACTTCACCACCAACGAGATCGCGATTGATGCGGAGACGCCGACTACGGTCGAACGTCTGCGCAAGGCGGCCCCGCCGCGCCGCGAATACTATGCGTATTTCGCGATCATCTTTGTGGCTGCGCTGCCGCTGTCGTTTCTGACCTGGGCCTTGAGCGCCGCGCGTCAGCTGTCGTTGCCCGAAAAGGGTCCGGTGGCCCGTGCTTGGAGCCAGGCCCGGATCATCACACCGATGATCTTCCACGCGTAGACGCGTGACCGAATTCGGCAGTTGCTGGTCCGCCGGCTGCTGTCGCCCACGCCCGGGAGCCGCAACGAACGGGTTTCGCAGTTCTCTTCCGCCGCAAGGCGGGGGAGGCACCTGACGGGAGCTAAGGAGACCCTTGGGCCCAGACGGAACCCGGCCGCGGGGAGCGCGGCGTCAGTCAACCGGAGGAAATCCTATGGCTGATAAATCCGACCTGTCCTTCACGGGTCTCACGGACGAGCAAGCGCAGGAGCTGCACTCGGTCTACATGAGCGGTCTGACGGTGTTCACTATCATCGCCGTCGTCGCCCATGTGCTGACGTACATCAAACTGCCCTGGTTCGCCTGGTAAGTAGGGAGAACGACACATGGCACAGTTCTACAAGATCTGGCTGGTTTTCGACCCGCGCCGCGTTTTCGTGGCACAGGGCGTTTTCCTGTTCCTGCTGGCAGCGATGATTCACCTCGTCCTGCTTAGCAACGAGTCGACCAACTGGTTCTCGCTCGCCTTTGGCGGCGCGTAACCTGCGTGGTTTTTGCCGTGGGCGGTGCCAGACGCCGCCCACGGTCACCTTAACTGGTCGCCCCCCCTTGTCCGGTCCGCAGCCAGGCCAGGGACGCCCTTAACAGCGGAGAATTTGAAGCGATGGCAATGCTCAGCTTCGAAAGAAAGTATCGCGTCCGCGGAGGGACGCTTGTCGGCGGCGATCTGTTCGACTTCTGGGTTGGTCCATTTTACGTGGGCTTCTTCGGGGTCACGACGATCTTCTTTGCCGCTCTCGGCACCTTGCTGATCTTCATCAGCACGGCGCAATCGGGGGTCTTCAACCCCTGGCTCATCTCGATCGAACCGCCCGCGTTGGAAGTGGGTCTGGGCTTTGCGCCCTTGCAAGAGGGGGGGTATTGGCAGCTGATCACCATCTGCGCGATCCTTGCCTTTAGCTCCTGGGCGCTGCGCGAGGTCGAGATCTGTCGCAAGCTGGGTATGGGCTATCACGTGCCCTTTGCCTTCAGCATCGCGATCTTTGCCTATGTAACACTGGTGGTGATCCGCCCCGTCCTGATGGGCGCGTGGGGACACGGGTTCCCGTATGGCATCTTCAGCCACCTGAACTGGGTCAACAACGTGGGCTATGCCTACGGCAACTTCCACTACAACCCCGCCCACATGGTGGCGATCACGTTCTTCTTCACGACGACGCTGGCGCTGGCATTGCACGGCGCGCTTGTGTTGTCGGCGGCCAACCCGGTCGCAGGGACCGAAGCGAAATCGCCCGATCACGAAGACACGTTCTTCCGGGATTTCATCGGCTACTCGGTCGGCACGTTGGGCATCCACCGTCTGGGTCTGTTCCTGGCGCTGAACGCGGGCATCTGGTCGGCGATCTGCATCGTGATCTCAGGCACGGTCTGGTTCGATGAATGGGTCGTCTGGTGGGATTGGTATCTCGATCTGCCCTGGTGGGCGGACCTGTAAGGAGGACATGAGATATGGCTGAATATCAGAATATCTTTACCCAGGTCCAAGTTCGGGGCGAGCCCGAATGGGGCATGGATAACGAGCTGAACCTGATCGAAGAGCGGGCGGGCAAGCCCGGGTTTTCGACCCTGTTCGGTTGGTTCGGGAACGCACAGCTGGGGCCTGTGTATCTGGGCAGCTTTGGCGTGGTGTCACTGGCCACCGGCTTTGCCTGGTTCTTTATCGTCGGCATGAGCTTTTGGGCGCAGGTCGACTATAGCCCGGGTCTGTTCTTCCGCGAGCTGTTCTACCTCGCGCTGGAGCCGCCGGGTCCGGAATACGGTCTGAGCATCCCGCCGCTGAACGAAGGGGGATGGTGGCTGATCGCCTCGTTCTTCTTGCTGGTCAGCGTCATCAGCTGGTGGATCAGGTCCTATGTGCTGGCCGATCAGCTGGGGATGGGCAAACACGTCTGTTACGCGTTCGCCTCTGCCATCTGGCTGTTCCTTGTGCTGGGTCTCATCCGCCCGATCCTGATGGGGTCGTGGTCCGAGGCGGTGCCTTACGGCATCTTCCCGCACCTGGATTGGACGAACCTGTTTTCGATCACCTACGGCAACCTGTTCTACAACCCGTTCCACGCGCTTTCGATCGTGTTCCTCTATGGCTCGGCCCTGCTCTTTGCGATGCACGGAGCGACCATCCTCGCAGTCTCACGCTTCGGCGGCGACCGCGAGTTGGAGCAGATCTATGACCGCGGGACGGCGTCCGAACGGGCCGGTCTCTTCTGGCGCTGGACCATGGGGTTCAACGCGACGATGGAGGGGATTCACCGGTGGGCCTGGTGGTTTGCAGTGCTGACAACGCTCACGGGCGGCATAGGTATCCTGCTGACCGGGACGGTGGTGGACAACTGGTTCGCCTGGGCCGTCGACCACGGCTACGGCTTCGAGACCTACTGAGGAGGATGATCAATGTCTGAGAAATCCAATTCCATGTTGGGCACGACGGAAACCTTCCGCCTTCGGATGGATGTGCTGGGCCTGATGCTCAAAGGGGCGGGCTACGCCGCGCTCTTTGTCATCGGCGTGTGGCTCTTCGTCTACGTGATCCATCTGGTGGGCAAGCTGCTGCCACCGGAAAGCAAGGAGGCGTCGGACCCGACACCGCTGAGCTTCTGGCTGGACGCGGTGCAGAGCCTGCCCTTCGCATGAGTTTTGGCGGGGCCGCGGCATGTGCTTGCGGCCCCGCTGACACGGGTTCGGTTCGGTCGCGTGTTCGCCCGAATTGATCCTCGGGGTGTTCCACCCCGGTTCCCTTCCTGTTGGCTACAGGAGACTGCGCCGCGGAGGGTCTCTCCCTCTCGCGGCGCTTTTTTTGCCCGCTGCCGCATGCCGCCCCGATGAGGGGCCAAAGACAAGACCTTGGCGGGCCACCCGGATGCAGCTGCGCACCCGGAAACGGAGGAGAAAGACATGACCCGCCCAGCGACCCCGCTTCTTGATCGCGTGACCGTTCCCGCCGATCTGAAACAGCTGACCGATGACGAGTTGACCCGCGTGGCGGGCGAGGTCCGCGAGGAGGTGATTTCCGCCGTGTCAGAGACGGGCGGGCATCTTGGGTCATCGCTGGGTGTGGTGGAACTGACCGTGGCGATCCACGCGGTGTTCAACACGCCCCATGACAAGCTGATCTGGGATGTGGGCCACCAATGCTACCCGCACAAGATCCTGACCGCGCGCCGGGACCGCATCCGCACACTGCGGCAAGAGGGGGGCCTGAGCGGGTTCACCAAGCGCAGCGAAAGCCGGTTTGACCCCTTCGGGGCCGCGCATTCGTCGACCTCGATCTCGGCGGCGCTGGGCTTTACTGTGGGGCGCGACATGGGGCAGGACACAGGTGACGCGATTGCGGTGATCGGCGACGGGTCGATCAGCGCGGGCATGGCCTATGAGGCGTTGAACAATGCGGGCGCCGAAGGCCGCCGGATGTTCGTGATCTTGAACGATAATGAGATGTCGATCGCCCCGCCTGTGGGTGCGATGTCGAAATACCTCAGCAGTCTCTATTCCAGCCCGGGCGGGGCCGCGCTTCAGACCATGGCCGAAGGGTTCGAGGCCGCGTTGCCCGGTCCCATGCGCGACCACGCCCGCCGCGCGCGGCAGCTTGTGACCGGCATGGCCGGTGGGCAGGGGACGCTCTTCGAGGAGTTGGGATTCCAGTATATCGGCCCCGTTGACGGGCACGACGTGCCACAGCTGCTGCAAGTGCTGCGCACGGCGCGCGCGCGCGCGACGGGGCCCGTCCTGATCCACGCCTGCACGGTCAAGGGCAAGGGGTATGCCCCGGCCGAGGCCGCAGGCGATTGTTATCACGGGGTGTCCAAGTTCGACCCCGGCTCGGGCGAACAGAAGAAATCCAAACCTAACGCGCCGAGCTATACTTCGGTCTTTGGCAAGGCGCTGTTGGCCGAGGCCGAGAAGGACAGCCGCGTCGTGGCGGTGACGGCGGCGATGCCGTCGGGCACCGGGGTCAACATCCTGGCGGACGCCATGCCCAAGCGCGTGTTCGACGTGGGCATCGCCGAACAGCACGGCGTGACCTTTGCCGCCGGGTTGGCGGCGTCGGGCATGCGGCCCTTCTGCGCGATCTATTCGACGTTCCTGCAACGTGGTTATGATCAGGTGGTTCATGATGTGGCGCTGCAGAACCTGCCGGTGCGCTTTGCAATCGACCGCGCGGGTCTGGTGGGCGCGGATGGCGCGACCCATGCGGGCGCGTTCGACGTGGCCTACCTCGCCAACTTGCCGAACATGGTCGTGATGGCCGCCGCCGATGAGGCGGAACTGGTCAATATGGTCGCCACGGCGGCGGAGTATGACGACGGCCCCATCGCCTTCCGCTATCCGCGGGGGGAAGGGGTCGGCGTTGACCTGCCTGAGGTGCCTGAGGTGTTCGAGATCGGGAAAGGCCGCGTCGTCCAGCAGGGCGAGGATGTCGCGATCTTGTCCTTTGGCGCGCATCTCGGTGAGTGCCGTTTGGCCGCCGAGACGCTGGAGGCGCAAGGTATCTCTGTCACCATCGCGGACGCGCGCTTTGCCAAACCGCTGGATAAGGCGTTGATCCGCCGCCTCGCCCGCGATCACCGCGCGCTGATCACGGTGGAGCAGGGCGCCCAAGGCGGCTTTGGCGCGATGGTGCTGCACGAGTTGGCCAATAGCGGCGGGTTCGACCGGGGTCTCGCCGTGCGGACCATGACCTTGCCCGACCGCTTCATCGACCACGCCAGCCCGGCGGCTATGTACGCGGATGCGGGCCTGACCGCGACGGACATCGCGGCCACGGCGCTGCAGGCGGTTGGGGTGAAGGTCGGAGTGTAAGGCGCGGGCTTAGTCGTTGTAGACATGCGCCACGCCCCTATCAACTCCTACTACACCTGAGCGGCCAATCTGCCGTCGGTGTAGGCAGGTTCGTCTCTGTTCGTTAACTCCGCATAGCTGCGAAGGCCCCGCAGGTCGCTGCACACTGCGGCCAGGAATGAAGCGCCGAACGCGACGGCCACAAAGACCATTCCCGTTTGGGGGTCAAAGCTGCCCGCGACGATCCCGCCTGCCAAAGCACCGATCGGGCGGACGCCGTATATCGCGGTTTGAATGACGGCGTTGACACTCCCCAGACGCCCGGACGGCGTAACGAGTTGCCGGACAGAGTTTTGCGTCACCAGCCACATGGATGGACCAAAGCCCAACAGAAAAGCGCACGCATAAAAGACAGCTGGTGAACTGCCGGTTGGGATCAGAACCATTCCAAGGGCTGCGCAAGCACTGCTTCCTGGCCCGAAAAGCAAGGTCAGGTTTGGAGAAATCCGGTCTGAAAACCGCTTCATCACCAATGCGCCGACAAGCGAAGCGAGGCCAAACGCAGATAGGCCCATTCCAAACGCCCCGGCGTCGATCATGTAGACCTCACGGATCACGGGAACGAGGACGACGAGCAAGGCTGCAAAGGCCAAATTCCAAAAGACTGCACAAAGCGAGATTGGCCGCAGAAGCCGGTGCCGAAGAACAAAGTCACCCCCTTGGGCGATCCTCCTGAAGACGGGTGACCCGGCGTGCCTGTGCATTTCAACCGTTGGCAGTGTGGCCGTAAAGCACACCGCCAGAAGCGAGGCCAGAACGCCAATCGCTACGATCAAAACGGGCGCAACGGCGGTGAAATAGAGCCCGATCAGAAGCGGCACAGCGAAGGATGTGATGGCACGCGGCACCTCGATCGCGGCGTTGGCTTTGGCGAGACGCGCCCGTTCGGAAATCTTTGGTAAGATCGAGAGGGCCGCGAGACCAAAAAGCACGACGCCAAACCCTGCGAGGGTCACGGAAGCACCGAACAAAACGATGCTCCCATACATGATCGCCAAAACCGCTCCACTGAACCCGGTCAGTGACACCAAGCTTGCCGCTATGGTGAGGTTTCGTTGCTGGATGCTATCAACCAGAATCCCGAATGGAATGGACCCCAGAAGATGCGCCATGGACTGGCACGCAACAAGTATGCCGATCACTTGCGGGGACGCGTTGAACACAAGGGATGCGATCAGCGGAACCGAAACAAGTGCAACCTGATCTGAAAGGTGTATGCCGTAAGCGGCGCCCGTTAGGCGGGAAATTGTACGCATCATTCTTCTCCGTCGAAGCCAACATTGACCCAACGGTATCGCTACGCTGCCATTTCGAGCGATCCGGTTCATGCGGGATAGGAAGCCCCTGCGATTTGAGAAATCGGACGTCTTGGGGGAGGGGCTTATGCACCTTAAGGGTTTGCTATCGCTCTTGGAGGGCCAGTCTCGCGCCTAGAGCGCAATATATGCTCCCAACCACTTTTCCCTGCCATTTCAGGACGGTCGGGTTGCGGCGCAGAAAGCTGCCCAGCCCACCTGCCGCGACAGAGTAGACGATCGTACTCAAGAACCCGATCAACGCGAATACGATCCCCAGAATAGTGAGCTGCACGGCGACCAAGCCGCGCTCGGGAGCAACAAACTGGGGCAGGAACGCCAAGAAGAACAGGGCCGTCTTTGGGTTCAAAACCTCCGCGAGGACGGCCTGTTTGAACGCCTGAGGAGCCGAGATCGGCATTCGACCTTGCCCAAGATCGAGCGAGGATTTGTCCAAGATCGCTTTCAGACCAAGGTAAACCAAATACGCGGCTCCAAGGTATTTCACGATGGTGAAAAGCGTTGCCGAAGCCGCGATGATCGCTGAGATGCCGATAACGGCCATCAGCGTATGGAGAAAGTCACCAGCGGTAATCCCAGCACCCGTTGCAATGCCGACTTTCGTTCCGGACGTTGTCGCCCGCGCGACCGTCAAAAGCGTTGCCGGCCCCGGAATGAAGACAAACCCCAAGACAATGAGCGAGTAAGTCAGAAGTACGGCGGGGTCGATCATCGCGAAGTCTCCGTTAGCGCGCAGGAGTGTAGCACTCCACACGTTGACGGGAATGACAAGCTTGGGTCCCTAAGCCTTCACCAACGCCCCAAAGATCCGCTCCGAGTGCTCGGCCAGATAAATCCTGAGCCAGGGCGTGAACCGCTCCGGCCAGCGTTCGCATTCGGCCTTGAGGTCGAAGAGGTCGACCCAGCGGGTGGCGGCGACCTCGTCCGGGTTGGGGTTCATGGGCAGGTTGGACGGCGCGGTGGCGAGGTAGAGGTCAACGACCTCGTGCTCGATCAGGCCATTGCCGACCTCAGCGCGGTATTCGATGCGGTCGCGGTGGACGGGGTAGAGGCCGGTGATGCCCAGCTCTTCGTCCATGCGGCGCAAGGCGCAGTCATCGGGGCTTTCGTTCCAATGCGGGTGCGTGCAGCAGGTGTTCGCCCAGAGGCCCGGCGTGTGATATTTCGACAGCGCGCGCTGTTGGAGCAGGACGTTCGTGCCGTCCATCACAAAGACGCTGACGGCCTTGTGGCGCAGGCCGCGTTCATGGGCAGCCAGCTTGTCGACAGGCGTTAGATGCCCATCGACCCAAGCGGGGATCAGCAGGTGATCGGTATCGCGAACGCTATCCCGGGGCATCACACACGCTCCGGCCGGACGATGCCCAGCAGGTGAGAGACGTTCTTGATGCCGATTTTCAGATGCGCCATGGGCCGTGCTTTGACGAGTTTCTTGTTCATATAGGCCTCGAAGGTGAGCCTCTGCACGTCGACATCATGACACAGGGAGACGAACCGCTCGCGCCGTTCGTCGCTGCGATAGTAGGCGTCCTGCATGGCGCCGAGGACTTTGAAGACGGTCTTGTGTTCTTTCATGAAGAGCTTGCGCGCGAGGCGCAGATCGGCGGCCCGCCCGGTCTCCAGCGCCTTTGCGACGGCGAGGCCGGCCACGCGACCGCCCATCATGGCATAGTAGATGCCTTCGCCTGAGGAGGGTGCGACGACGCCTGCGGCATCGCCCGCCAGCACCACGTCGCGGCCATTGTCCCAGCGGTCGAGCGGTTTGAGCGGGATCGGCGCGCCCTCCTTGCGGATGGTTTCGCAGCCTTCGAGGCCTGAGGCGCGGCGCAGGTCCGCGGTCTTTTCCTTGAGATCGATGGAGGTGTCTTCGGTGCCCATCCCGACCGAGGCGGAGGCGCCATGGGGGAAGACCCAGCCGTAGAAATCCGGGCTGATCGCGCCGTCATAGACCACGTCGCAGCGTTCGGGATCGTAGGCGCCAACTTTGCCGGGGGCCTTGATGATCTCGTGGTAGGCGATCACGTAGGGGATCTTGTCCCCGCCCGGCACCTCATGCGCGCCGACGCGGGAGCGTGCGCCGTCGGCACCGATGACAAAGCGGCAGGGCAGGGCGCGTTCTTCGCCGGTGGCCTTGTCGCGGTACATCACGGCGGTCGTGTCGCCGCGTTCGATCTTGAGATACGTGCCGGTGATGCGCGTCGCGCCGTTTTCCGTGGCGCGTTGGCGGAGGTATTCGTCGAAGTGTTCGCGGTCGACCATGCCGACAAAGCCGTTTTCGATGGGAATATCGACCTGCCGAGCGGTGGGGGAGATCATCCGCGCGGTGTTGATCTTGGCCACCAGCTGTTCGTCAGGGATGTCGAAATCCGCGATCAGCCGGGGCGGGATCGCGCCGCCGCAGGGTTTGATGCGCCCGTCACGGTCCAGCATCGCCACCTTGTAGCCAGCGCGCGCCAGATCATCGGCGGCAGTTGCGCCAGAAGGGCCACCGCCCACAACAACAACGTCGAACTGATCCATTCTTACTCTCCCGGGACAAGGGCGGCGCTGGGCCGCTGCATAACTTTGAACGCCATCACGGCGGCGGCCATGAAGATGGCCGCTTCGAACAGGAAGACCGCGCCAAAGGCTGTGGCGTCGGGCAGGCTGTGGCGCGCAATATCGACAAGGGCGGCCCCGGCGAGGCCGCCGAAGCCCGCGGCGATGGCCTGCGCGGCCCCCCACAGGCCCATGCGTGTGCCTTCGCGCCGGTCGCGCCCCTGACCTGCCAGCGCCATCATTGATCCGATGGCGGCCACCGCAAACATGCCGTTGAAGAAACCGAGCGCGACCACGGCTGGCACGAGGGGTGCCGTGGGTCCCATCGATCCGAGGAGTGCGATGATACCGAGAGCCGCAGCCGATCCGAAGCAGCCGCCGATGACCCACCCGCGCAGACTGCCCAGTTTGAGGCCCGTGGCCGCGATACCCACGGTGAGCATGCCGACGAAGACGCCGCCATTTTGCGCGCCGCTGAGGCTCGTTGATTGGCCCGGGGTGAAGTTGAAAACGAGGCCCGCATAGGGTTCGAGGATCAGTTCCTGCATGAAATACGCGGTCATCGACAGGAACACGAAGATCGTGAAGCGGCGGGCATCGGGTTCGGACCAGACCTCGGCCAGGGCGGCGAAGAACGGGGTGTGTTCGGGTTCGGCCCGGGTCATCAGGCCGCGTTCGACGCGGAAGATCGCCACACAGGTCAAAACCGTTGCGGCCGCGCAGACAGTGGCCACCACCGCGAGCAGCCGCGCGGGGGAGTAGGGGTCGAGGAAACCGCCCGCGATCCCAGCGGTCAGCGCGATCCCGAAGATCATCATGAGCCACGTGATCGTGGCCGCCGCTGCGCGGCGGCGTTCCGCGACTGTCGTGGCCAGAAGCGCGAGGAGGGAGGTTCCCGATGCGCCCACGCCCAGCCCGATCATCGCATAGGCGAGAATGGACAAGGCCAGCCCGGCGGCAAAGGACGTCTCAAGAAGGACCACGCCCAAAGCGGCGCCAAACCCGCCAAGCGCAAGGATCACCATCCCGCCGATGATCCACGGCGTCCGGTTGCCCAATGCGTCAGAGCGAAAGCCCCAGGAGGGGCGCGTGATCTGGATGCCGTAATGCAAGGCGACCAGCAGACCCGGCAGGACGGCGGGCAGGGCCAATTCGACCACCATCAGGCGGTTGAGCGTCGAGGTGGTGAGCACCACGACCGCGCCGAGGGCCATCTGGATCAGACCAAGACGGAATATGCCAATCCAAGAGAGCGTCATGGGCGGCACGTGTCCTGGCCGAGGGTTGTGGCGTTCTGCGTCACAGCCCACCCCCCATCGACCGCAGCGCAAAGGCGGTGATCATCATGCCTGTGACGTAGGCGCCGACGCCGGGACCGTTGTACCAAGGTGCCTTGCCCTTGGGGTCGCGCAGCATCACGCGCATCGCGAATGTCTGCACGAGCAGCAGCAGCGTGACGGCGAGGGCATGGAGCGGGCGATCCCAGAGGAGGAGAAGCGCGATGACGGCGATCTGCGCGGCCACCATCACGATGCAGGCCACGCGCGCCGCCCGTTCGGGACCAAGCGTCACCGGCAGGGAGTTGACCCCCATCTGCCGGTCGCCTTCGAGGGCCTTGAAATCATTCAGCGTCATGATGCCATGTGCGCCCAGCCCGTAGGCGATGGCGATCAGGACCACTTCGGTCGATGGCGCGCCGGCTGCCAATACGGCGGCACCGGTGAACCACGGCAGGGTCTCGTAGCTGAGCCCGACAAGCCCCGGCCCCCACCAGCCCGATCGTTTGAGGCGCAGTGGTTCCGCGCTGTAGGCCCATGCGGCGGCCACGCCGAGGACGGTTGCGCCAAAGCCCCATGGGCCAAGTTGCCACCCCACGAGGAGCGACAGGGCCGACATCGCAATTGCGATCCACAGGCCCCAGCGCCCCGGAATACGGCCCGATGGGATCGGGCGGTCGGGTTCGTTGATGGCGTCCACATGGCGGTCGCACCAATCATTGGCGGCCTGACTCATCCCGCAGACAATGGGACCGGCCAGCAGCACGCCCAACAGGATCAGCCCCCATTGGTTCTGGGGAGCAACGCCTGAGGATACGACGCCGCACAGATAGGCCCACATGGGGGGAAACCACGTGACAGGCTTGATCAATCGGAGCGCCGCAGCGGGTTCAGGAAATTTGCGAACCTGTAAACTTGTGCTGACAGTCATGCTGTAAACTATGCGCAAATAGACGAGTCGAACAAGCGAAATGCCCCGCCTGCGGCAGGGTTGCGCGGTTTGCAGCACGTCCCGGGAGGGGTGGGCGCGTCAGTTGCCTTTGGCAAGCAGCCCGTATTTGCGCAGTTTTACGTAAAGTGACTGCCGCGACAGGCCGAGCATCTCGGCCGCCGCCACGCGGTTGTTGCGTGTCAATTCAACCGCGGTTTCGATGCACATCTTTTCGACGACATCCGTCGTCTCGGACACGATATCCTTGAGCGATGCAGAACCCACCAGCTCCATCACCGACCGCACGGCGTCATCGGTGACGGCGACGCCCGGTTTGCGCACAGCCTCGACCCGGCTGGCATCGCGGATGACAAATACGAAACACGAATGCGCGCGGTCATTCAGATAGGTCACCGAAATTTCGATCGAGACCTGTGCGCCGTATTCGCTGGACAGCTTGGTCGCGTACATGCGCATCTGACCGGCGCGCGCCGCGTTTTCGAGCAGGACTTTGAGGTCCACAGACCCGCGCGCGAGGTAGTCGGCCAGCGATTTGCCCTTCACGCTGGTGACGTGGGGCACATCGGCGAGGTTCAGGAAGCTTTCATTGGCGGCGCGGATGACGCCGTCGGTGTCGGTAAAGATGATCGCGTCCACGCCCTCTTGGAAAAGAGCCGACAGGTTTTCGCCCAATTCGTCATGCGTGCTGTCACCCTCTCCGGCCAGTTCGAGACGGCACATCAAAAGGCGCTCGCCCGCTGCGCGGAAGATCCGCGGCGTTACGCAAACATCCGCGCCCGACCGGCGGGCCTGAAGAGTGACCGTGCTCTGGCCTTCGGTCACGGCGGCGTTGGCGAGGCTCTCCAGGAACTCGCCACGGCGGCGCCCCTCAAACTCCTGCGCGAAGGCGCCACCGGCGATGTCATCTCGTTGCGCGCCGAGGATTCCTGCAGCAGCGGGATTAAGATCTGTGACACGTCCGGTGGAGGTGGACACGAACACGATCGCGTCGCGCGTGGCCTCCATCAACACTCTGTAACGTGTGTCATATTCGCGTTGCGCTTCGTAATCACGCTCGAGCGCGATCTGCGCTTTGACCAATTGTTGCTGCATTTCCGCAATCGGACGCAGGTCACGGCCCATCATCAGAAGCGACCCCTCGGGGCCGATTCGATGGAACGTGTAGCGGATCGGGAATTCCCAAGTGGTCTTGTCGACGTGGTTCAACTCAACCGCGCGGGACCCGGAGGTCCCATCGAGGGAGCTGAGTTTTGCATCCAACTTCGGCACGCTTTCCGGGGTCAGGAGATCGCGTACATTGCGCCCCTCCCAATGATCCAGACGACCCAGCGAGCGGTGTTCTGGGTTGGTCATGACCGACAGGATGATGCCCTCATGGTCGATGACCAAAGCCAGATCGGAGGCAGAGGAAATGATCCCGCCAAGAAGCTCGGGC
This sequence comes from Pseudomonadota bacterium, assembly GCA_038527375.1. Taxonomy (GTDB): domain Bacteria; phylum Pseudomonadota; class Alphaproteobacteria; order Rhodobacterales; family Rhodobacteraceae; genus Shimia_B. The sequence continues at coordinate 70,069 of JBCBFU010000001.1, forward strand.
GCGATCAGAGGGATCGCGCCGGTTGACCAGTATTTCATCCCACGGGACGTCACTGGACCGAACTCTGACGCGAAACCTGTTTCATCTTCGTCTAACCCCTGACTTCGGGCGAGACGGCGGCGCGCGTTTGGATCATCAGCCCGCATGCAAGCAATGCCTCTTCTGCGTTGTTGGAAATGTGGTCGACACCTGTAAGGGCTCTTGTATCTGTTTGTTGGTCCAACACCGATCCGCCCAGCACGATCTGAGGTGCCCGGGCAGAGGCCGTTTTGACAGCTTTGACCAATTCGCGAATGGATTCAAGTCTCTCACATGCCGCGGCGGATATCATCACGGCGTCGAAATCATGCTGTGAAATCAACCCGGAGAGTTCATTTGGCGTGATGCCGACTGCCATGCGAACGGATGCCCCAAGGCGGCGGAGTTGATCGGCCAGAACGCTGGAGCCCAGCGTGTGGTAAGCGTCGCGCGGCACGAGCACGAGGATGTGCGGCGCGTTCATGTCGTTGGTTTCGGGCGCGCGAAGTTCGCGCATCATCGCCTGCAGACGCGAGACGCCAATGGTGACATCCGCGAAGGACAGATCATCCTCGCACCATGCCGCACCCAATTGGCGCGCGGCGGCGGGGATGTAGAGATCGACGATCATGCGCGGCGTCACACCGGCCTTGCTGAAGCTGGCCAGCACGGTCTCCTGCGCATCGGGGGCGAAAGAGCGGCTCGATGCGATGAGCTCGTCCACGAGGGATTGTTTGACGGCGCGCACGGCTGTTTCGGAATTGGCCGCAACAAGAGAGAGCACTTGCGTTGCAAATGCCTCAACAGGGTCGCGCCCTGCGGCGCGGCCTTCGGAACCGGCCTGGAAAACCCCAGACCCGGATCCCTGTTTGGGGCCCTCGGCCATCTTAGCGGTCCTCTGGATGTCTCGGAGCCTGCGTCGCCACCTACTTGGCATGTGCAATCCGGCATCCTGTTCCTGATCAGCAGTCTCCCGCAGCCGGTCAGAATTGTCAAAACGATTTGACATAGTGGTCGTCTCTCCCACGCCTCTGAACCTCTTTATTTGGGCCATAAGGCGACTTGTCCTTGTTTACAGTGACGGGCCACTCCCAGGGGCCCTGACAGCGCAATTAGCGCGAGTGTCAACTTTTCAAGTGTCAGTTTAAATTGACACTTAGCTGAGCCGCCCCTAGTCTTTCCGGACCACGACCTGTCAGGAGAGTCGGAGGATGTCTGTCACCGATCCGGGTGCAATGGGGCCAGCGGGCGATGCCCGCACTGCCCGCACGGCGCCTGTGCAACTGTATACGCCCGAAGAGCGGGCGCGCCGCGACGCGACGGTCTGGACGCTGGTTCAGGGCGTGCTGGCGCCGTTGCAATTCCTCGTCTTTCTGGCGTCGCTTGTGCTGGTGATCCGCTACCTTGCCACGGGTGCGGGCTACGAGATCGCCACCCAGTCGATCCTGGCAAAGACCGCGTTTCTCTACTTGATCATGGTCACAGGCGCGATCTGGGAGAAGGTCGTCTTTGGGCAGTACCTTTTTGCGCCTGCATTCTTCTGGGAAGACGTGTTTTCCTTTGCGGTGATTGCGCTGCACACGCTTTACCTCTGGGTCCTGTTTACGGGCGCTGCGGGGCCCGCAGCGCAGATGTGGATCGCGCTTGCCGCCTATGCGGCCTATTGCATCAACGCGTTTCAGTTCCTGTGGAAGCTCCGCCAAGCGCGGCTTCAGAGTGCGGCTGACGCACAGGCGGTGGCGGCATGAAAGATCACGTGACCGCCCCCGATACCGGATGCCGTGACGCGCCCATCCTCAAGGAGCGGGGTCAGCGCGAGGTCTTCTGCGGGCTGACCGGTATCATCTGGTTGCACCGCAAGATGCAGGACGCGTTCTTCCTTGTGGTGGGGTCGCGCACCTGCGCCCATTTGCTGCAATCCGCCGCGGGCGTGATGATCTTTGCAGAACCGCGGTTCGGCACCGCGATCCTCGAGGAAAAAGACCTCGCCGGGATGGCGGATGCGCATGAGGAACTGGACCGCGAAGTGGCCAGATTACTGTCAAGGCGGCCTGACATTCGGCAGCTGTTCTTGGTGGGATCCTGCCCGTCGGAAGTCATCAAGCTGGACCTTGCCCGTGCCGCAGAACGGCTGAGCGAGGTTCATCGGCCCAACGTTCAGGTCATCAATTTCACCGGCTCCGGGATCGAGACGACGTTTACGCAGGGTGAAGACTCGTGCCTTGCGGCCCTCGTCCCCACCCTGCCCGAAACCCACGCGCGCAATCTGGTTGTCGTGGGTGCGCTTCCCGATGTGGTCGAGGATCAGATGCGCGGGCTTTTGGCCCAGATGGGCGTCGAGGACGTGTCAGTTCTGCCCGCACTGCGCGCGGGCGATCATCCGGCGATCGGGGCAAATACTCAGTTCATCCTCGCCCAGCCTTTCCTGGGCGAAACGCACGCGGCCCTGGTCCGCCGGGGGGCAAACCACCTCGCCGCGCCGTTCCCGTTCGGCGAAGCCGGCACGACCGCTTGGCTACGCCGTGTTGCCGAAGCGTTCGACGTCCCGGCCGAGGTGTTTGAGCGCGTGACCGAAGCGCCGCGCGCCCGTGCCCGCAAGGCCGTTGCGGCCGCCGCAAAGGATCTGTCGGGACGCTCCATCTTCTTTTTCCCTGACAGCCAGCTGGAGATTCCGTTGGCGCGGTTCCTGACCCGGGAATGCGGGATGACGGCTATCGAAGTTGGTGCGCCTTACATCACAAAGGACATCGTCGGCCCTGATATGGAGCTGATCGATGCGGGTCCCGTGATCTCGGAAGGGCAGGATGTCGATCTCCAACTGGCCCGCGCACGCGCGGCGCGCCCGGATATCACCGTGTGCGGTCTGGGCCTTGCCAACCCGCTGGAGGCTGAAGGTCTCACGACCAAATGGGCGATCGAATTGGTGTTCAGCCCTGTGCATTTCTACGAACAGGCGGGCGATCTTGCCGCGCTTTTCGCCCGTCCCCTGCGGCGGAAGGCCCTGCTGGGCAAGATGCATCCCAACCGCCTCCGCAAGGAGGGTGTGGAATGAACTGCCGCTTCCTTCTTCTGGCTCAAAATATCCCGGGGAGCGCGAGGGGCTGGCCCCTCGCGAGTGCTGCGGCGTGAAGCTGACGGTGTGGACATATGAAGGGCCGCCCCATGTGGGTGCGATGCGGGTCGCCACGGGGATGAAGGGGCTGCATTACGTGCTGCACGCCCCCCAGGGCGATACCTATGCCGATCTTCTGTTCACGATGATCGAGCGGCGCGACCACCGGCCCCCGGTCAGCTATACGACCTTTCAGGCACGTGATCTGGGGGCGGATACGGCCTATCTGTTCAAGGATGCGTGCCGGGATGCGGTGGAGCGGTTCAAACCGCAGGCCATCATCGTCGGCGCGTCGTGCACGGCGGAACTGATTCAGGACGACCCGGGCGGCCTTGCGGCCACGATGGGGCTGGATGTGCCGGTGATCCCGCTGGAATTGCCGTCCTATTCCCGCAAGGAGAATTTCGGCGCCGACGAGACGTTTTTCCAGATTTGCCGTCATCTCGTTCAGCCGATGGAGCGGACCCAGCAGGTCACCTGCAACATCCTTGGTGCGACGGGGCTGGGCTTTCGCCACCGCGATGACGTGGCCGAGATCACGGGCCTGCTGGCGGATATGGGCATCAACGTCAATGTCGCGGCCCCGCTGGATGCGACGCCTGCGGACATCACGCGCCTGGGTGCGGCGCATTTCAATGTGTTGCTTTACCCGGAGACCGGCGAGACCGCCGCGCGCTGGCTCGAGCGGGAGCATGGCCAACCCTACACCAAGGTGGTCCCCATTGGCGTTGGCGCCACGCGCGATTTTATCGACGAGGTCCTATCGCTGACGGGTCGTGACGCCTTGGTGGACGAATCCCGTCTGCGGTTGCCGTGGTGGTCGAAATCGGTGGACTCCACCTACCTGACCGGAAAGCGGGTCTTTATCTTTGGGGACGCGACCCATGTGCGCGCGGCCACGCGCATCGCGCGCGAGGAGATGGGGTTCGAGGTTGCGGGCATCGGGTGCTTCAACCGTGAATATGCACGCGACATCCGTGCATTGGCCCGCGAGATCGGGGTCGAGGCGCTGATCACCGACGATTATCTCGAGGTCGAGCAGACGATCGAAGCGCTCGCGCCCGAGATGATCCTTGGCACGCAGATGGAGCGTCACATCGGCAAGCGGCTGGGCATTCCCTGCGCCGTGATTTCGGCCCCGGTCCATGTTCAGGACTTCCCGGCCCGCTACAGCCCACAGATGGGGTTCGAAGGGGCCAATGTGATCTTTGACACGTGGATTCATCCGCTTGTCATGGGTCTGGAAGAGCACCTTTTGGCGATGTTCCGCGAGGACTTCGAGTTCCACGACGACAATGGTGCCAGCCATCACGGCGGCAAGATCGACCTGCGCGAAGTGGATGCCGCCCACGGGGATCATGGGGGCGCGGCCCCCGCTCCTGCGGAGCCCCCCCGGGATATGTCGAGCCAGAAGACGGGTGTGGTCGTTGTCGAGGCGGATGGCGGCGCGGTGTGGTTGCCCGCTGCGGAAAAGGAGCTGCGCAAGATCCCGTTCTTTGTGCGCGGCAAAGCCAAGCGCAACACCGAAACCTATGCCGCCGAGCAGGGTGTGAGCGAAATCAGCGTCGATACGCTATATGAGGCGAAGGCCCATTATGCGCGATAGCCTCGATCATATCGCGCCCTACCACGTCTGTTTCGTGGTGCTGGACCACCGGGCGGGCGGGTCGGTTGACCGGGTTATGCCCGCGCTCGAGCGCGACTTTCCCGGGCTGCGGGTCAGTGTGCACGCGGCGGGGACTTTTGCCGAAAATCCGGCGGCGCTTGAGGCCTGCCGGATGGCCATTGCGAGCGCCAACATCGTGGTCGTAAACCTCCTCTTCCTCGAAGAGCAGGTCGAGGCGATCTACAGCGATCTGGTCGCGCGGCGCGATGCGTTGGATGCGCTTGTGGGTGTGGTTGCTGACGAGAAGTTGGTGAACCTGACGCGGATGGGTGAGTTGGACCTGTCGGCGCCTGCCTCCGGGACGCTGAAATTCCTCAAAAAGCTCAAGCCGTCGTCCAAGGGCAAGCGCAAGGTTGGTGCTGCCGAAGGGCAGATGAAGATCCTGCGGCGCTTGCCCAAGATCCTGCGCTTTATCCCCGGCAAAAGTCAGGACCTCCGCGCCTATTTCCTGGCCATGCAATACTGGTTGGCCGGGTCGGACGACAACGTGCGCGAGATGATCCGGTTCTTGGTGGATCGCTATTCCGGTGGGCGGTTTGATCCGGTCACAGCGGCGGCCCCGGCGGAATATCCTGAGGTGGGTTTGTATCATCCGTCTCTGCCAGGGATGGGCGTCACGGACACTCTGGAAGATCTGCCGACAGTGGAGGCGCCCACGGCCACCATCGGGGTGTTGATGCTGCGCTCCTACATCCTGTCGAACGATCGCGCCCATTACGATGCGGTGATCGACGCGCTGGAGGCCAAGGGCGTCCGGGTCATTCCGGCCTTTGCCGGCGGTTTGGACGGGCGGCCTGCGATTGCGCGGTATTTCGAGGGTCTGGACGCGATGATTTCGCTGACCGGATTTTCGCTGGTCGGCGGGCCCGCCTACAACGACAGCGCCGCGGCGGTTGAGGTGTTGGGCGAGCTTGATATCCCCTATCTGGCCGCGCACCCGCTCGAGTTTCAGACGCTGTCGCAATGGGCGGCCTCAGCAGGCGGTCTTGGCCCCGTGGAGACCACGATGCTCGTGGCGCTGCCAGAGATTGACGGCGCGACCAATCCCACCGTCTTTGCCGGACGTCACAGTGAGGGCGGCTGTCAGGGGTGCCAGTACCGGTGTCCGTGTCCCGGGAGCGCCAAGGCTATGGCGCCGTGCCTGGAACGCGTGGATGTGCTGGCTGAGAAGGCTGTGCGTCTGGCCGTGCTGCGGCGGGCGCGCAACGCGGACAAGAAGGTCGGGATCGTGCTGTTCGGCTTCCCGCCCAATGCGGGCGCGGTTGGAACGGCAGCCTATCTGAGCGTGTTCGAGAGCCTGTTCAACACGCTTCATCGCCTCAAGCGGGAGGGTTATGACCTGACCCCGCCCAAGACCGTGGATGACCTGCGGCGCGCCGTGCTGGAGGGCAATGCCGCGCGCCACGGTCAGCAAGCCAACGTGGCGGCCCATGTGGATGCGGACACCATCGTGCGGCAGACGCCGCCGCTCAAGGTCATTGAGGAGACGTGGGGGCCTGCGCCCGGGAAGATTCAGTCCGACGGGCGCGGCGTCTTTGTTTTGGGCGCGGAGTTCGGGAACGTCTTTGTCGGGGTGCAGCCTGCCTTCGGGTATGAGGGCGATCCGATGCGGTTGCTCTTTGAAAAGGGGTTCGCGCCGACCCACGCTTTCACGACCTTTTACCTGTGGCTGCGCAACACGTTCCGGGCCGATGTTCTGTTGCATTTCGGGATGCACGGGGCGCTGGAGTTCATGCCCGGCAAGCAAGCGGGCCTTGGCGCGCGCGATTGGCCCGACAGGCTGATCGGGGAGGTGCCAAATGTGTACCTCTATGCCTCGAACAATCCGTCGGAGGCCACGCTGGCCAAGCGGCGCGCGAACGCGGTGACGGTGACGCACATCACGCCGCCTTTGGCGACGTCGGGGCTGTATAAGGGCCTGTCGGAGTTGAAGGACAGCCTCACGCGCTGGCGCGCGATGGAGGACGGCGCGACGCGCGATGATCTGGCGGCGTTGATCCGGGATCAGGCCGCGGCGGTGGATATGGACGGCGCGCCCGAGGATTTGTGGCTGGCGCTTTTGGAGACCGAGGATGCGCTGATCCCGGACGGTCTGCACGTGGTGGGGCGCACCCCGTCCGAGGCCGAGATCGCGGACCACCTTGCCGTCATGGCCGAGGGTGCAGATGCCGAGCACGTGGCGCAGATGCTGCGCGGCGATCATGAGATGGACGGGCTGATGCGGGCGCTGAATGGCCGCTATATCGCGCCTGTGCCGGGCGGTGATCTGATCCGGTCGCCCGAGGTTTTGCCGGCGGGGCGCAATATCCACGCCTTTGACCCCTTCCGGATGCCCACGGCCTTTGCCCTGCAGGACGGTTGGAAACAGGCCGAAGTCCTCTTGGCCGCGCAGGACAGCCTGCCCCGGTCGGTGGCCTTGGTGCTGTGGGGGTCGGACAACATCAAATCCGATGGTGGGCCGATCAGTCAGGCGCTGGCGCTGATGGGGTGCAAGCCGCGCTTTGATGGCTATGGCCGACTGTGCGGGGCGGATCTGATCCCGCTGGCAGAGCTGGGTCGTCCGCGCATCGACTGCGTGATGACGCTGTCGGGGATTTTCCGTGATCTGCTGCCTTTGCAGACCCGGATGCTGGCCGAGGCCGCGTTCAAATGTGCCACGGCAGACGAGCCCGAGGAGCAGAACTACATCCGCGCTCATGTGCAAGCCTACATGGCCAAGACGGGCTGCGAGATCGAGGATGCGGCGCTCAGGGTCTTTTCCAATGCCGAAGGGGCCTATGGGTCGAACGTCAACGTGCTGGTCGATCAGTCGGGTTTCGACAACGAAGACGAGTTGGCCGATGCCTATCAGGCGCGCAAGAGCTTTGCCTATGGGCGGGATGGCAAGGCGCAGGCAAAGCGCGAGGTTCTGGATGCCGCGTTGCAGGATGTCGAGGTCGCCTATCAGAACCTTGAGTCCGTGGAGTTGGGCGTCACGACGGTCGACCATTATTTCGACACGCTGGGCGGCATTGCCCGGGCGGTGAAGCGCGCGCGCGGTGGCGAGGATCCAGCGGTCTTTATTGGCGATCAGACCACGGGCGGTGCCAAGGTACGCACGCTCAAGGATCAGGTCGCGCTGGAGACCCGGTCCCGCAGCCTGAACCCGAAATGGTTCGAGGGCATGTTGAAGCATGGCCATGAGGGCGTGCGCCAGATCGAGGCGCAGGTGACCAACACGATGGGGTGGTCTGCCACCACGGGCCAGGTGGAGCCTTGGGTCTATCAGCGTCTGTCGGAGACCTTTGTTCTGGATGACGCGATGCGGGACCGGCTGGCGCAGTTGAACCCGCAGGCCAGCATGCGCATGGCGAACCGTCTGCTCGAGGCATCGGACCGCGATTATTGGCAGCCCGATGATGCGACGCTGGCGGCGTTGCAGGACGCCGCAGACGCGCTTGAAGACCGAATGGAAGGGATCGCAGCCGAATGATCCGTTTCACCCGACATAAGTCCGCAACCGGTTTGGACCGTTGGCAGGGGGCGCTCCCCCCGCGCCTGACGGCGCTCCCCCGGGATATTTTCAGCCAGAAGAAGGGTGCTGCCCTTTGTGAAGGAGGCCTCTCATGAGCCCCTATGATGATCCGAAACAACCCCCTGCGGCCCGGGCCGCCATGCGCGAGGCCGCGGGTCTTGCCAAGCGCGGGCTTGGCGCGCCGCCGGTGATCCGGCGTGGCGAGGACGGCGAAGGGTCGGTGCAGGTCCATCAGGATACCTCGACCGTGATTGAGGGGGCCAAGGTGTTCTCGATCTACGGCAAGGGCGGGATCGGGAAATCCACGACCTCCTCCAACCTGTCGGCGGCGTTTTCGATGCTGGGCAAGCGGGTGTTGCAGATCGGGTGTGATCCCAAACATGACAGCACATTCACCCTGACCGGGCAGCTGCAGCCGACGGTGATCGATATCCTGAAGGAGGTTGATTTCCACGCCGAGGAACTGCGCCCCGAGGATTTCGTGACCGAAGGCTTCAACGGTGTGAAATGTGTCGAGGCGGGTGGCCCGCCGGCGGGCACAGGCTGTGGCGGCTATGTCGTGGGGCAGACCGTGAAGCTGCTGAAACAGCACCACATGCTGGAAGACACCGACGTGGTGATCTTTGACGTGTTGGGGGACGTGGTCTGCGGTGGGTTCGCCGCGCCGCTGCAACATGCTGACCGCGCGGTCATCGTGACGGCCAATGACTTTGATTCCATTTACGCGATGAACCGGATCATCGCGGCGGTTCAGGCGAAATCCAAGAACTATGCTGTGCGTCTGGCAGGCTGCGTGGCCAACCGGTCCGAGACGACCGAAGAGGTTGACCGGTTTTGCGACACCGTGGGCTTCAAGCGCATCGCGCATATGCCCGCTGTCGACGCGATCCGGCGGTCGCGCCTGAAGAAGAAGACCCTGTTCGAGATGGAGGATGCGCAGGACATCGTGGACTGCCGCGCCGAATACATCCGTCTGGCGGAAAGCCTGTGGAACGGGACCGAGGCACTGGCGCCTGCGCCGCTGCCGGACCGCGAAATCTTTGAACTGCTGGGCTTTGATTGATGGCGGATTACGCAGGAACCCTGTCGCGGGTCGAAGACTATTTCGACCGATCGGCGACCAAGGTCTGGGACCAGCTGACCAGCGACGCGCCTGTGTCGAAGGTGCGCGCGACCGTACGCGCGGGCCGCGACCGGATGCGCGCGGTGATGCTGGATCAGCTGGGGGACCTGCGGGGCAAACGCATTCTGGATGCGGGCTGCGGCACCGGCATGGCGGCCGAGGTCATGGCGCGTGCGGGAGCCGAGGTTGTGGGCGTCGATATCTCGCCCTCGCTCATCGGCATCGCGCGCAAACGCCTGCCCGACGGGTTGTCGGATCAAGTGACCTATGAGGCCGGCGATATGCTGGCTGATCGCGGGCGTTTTGATGCCGTGATCGCCATGGACAGCCTGATCTATTATACACGGCCCGATCTGCATGCGGCGCTGGGGGCGTTGTCGGCGCGGGCGGACAAGGTGGTCTTCACGGTTGCCCCGCGGACGCCCTTCCTGATGGCGTTCTGGTATGCAGGGAAGCTCTTTCCGCGCCGGGACCGTAGCCCGGTGATGATCCCGCAGGACACCCGTCGGTTGACCCGTGAGGTCGGCGCGCGGGAGGTCGAGCGGGTGCAAAGCGGGTTCTACACCTCGACCTGCATGGTGGTGGAGGGCACGCGGTGAGCGACAAGCGTCATCCCCTCACGCAGTTCACGCTGAACATGCTGCCGTTCACCGACGCGGTGAGCGAGCAATTGCCCCTGCGGCAGTTGCTGCGGCTATCTCTGTTTCAGGTGTCCGTGGGGATGGCGGCGGTCATGCTGTTGGGCACGCTCAACCGGGTGATGATCGTCGAGCTGAGCGTCGCGGCGTGGATCGTGGCGCTGATGATCGCGCTGCCCGTCATGTCCGCGCCGTTCCGGGCGCTGCTAGGGTTCCGGTCGGATACCCATCGCAGTGCGATCGGCTGGAAGCGGCTGCCTTACCTCTGGTTCGGGTCGCTCTATCAGTTCGGCGGGCTGGCGATCATGCCGATGGCCCTGATCATCCTGGGTGAGGGCAAACAGGCGGTCGGTCCCGAATGGGCCGGTGAAGTGGGCGCGGCACTTGCGTTCCTGCTGACCGGCTTGGGCATGCACATGACGCAGACCGCGGGTCTGGCGCTTGCCGCAGATCGCGCGACCGAGGAGACACGACCCCGGGTCGTGGCGCTTCTCTATGTGATGTTCCTGTTGGGGATGGCGGTCTCTGCCATCATCGTCGGGGCGCTTTTGACGAATTTCAGCGAATTGCGGCTGGTGCAGGTCATTCAGGGCACAGCCGTGGTGACCATCGTGCTGAACACCATCGCCCTGTGGAAGCAGGAAAAGATGGCCCCGATGAGCAAGGCCGAGCGGGAGGCCCCGCGGCCTGTGTTCCGCGAGGCCTGGCGTGATTTCACCCAAGGGGGTGAGGCCGGGCGGCTACTTGTGGTCGTCTTCCTGGGAACGATGGCGTTCAACATGCAGGACGTCCTGCTGGAGCCCTATGGCGGCGAGATCCTGGGACTGTCGGTATCGGCCACGACCCTTTTGACGGCCACGTGGGCCGCGGGGGCCTTGGCGGGTTTTGGGTTTGCGGCGCGGTGGCTGTCGGCGGGGATGGACCCCTACCGGATGGGCGCGCGCGGGCTTCTCTTTGGGTTGATCGCCTTTGTGGCCGTGATCTTTGCGGCACCCATGGCATCGCCCGTTTTGTTCTATGCCGGTGCCACGCTCATTGGTTTTGGCGGTGGGCTGTTTGCCGTTGCCACGCTGACGGCGGCCATGACGATGCCCACGGACGGGCTGGCGGGCCGGGGGCTGGCGCTGGGCGCGTGGGGCGCGGCGCAGGCCACGGCGGCAGGTCTGTCCATCGCAATTGGAGGCACCCTGCGTGACCTCGTGAATTCAGCCAGCGAATCCGGGGCCTTGGGTCCCGCGCTGGCCGATCCCTCAACCGGATACTCGGTCGTGTACCACATCGAGATCGGTCTGATGTTCGCAACCCTCATCGCCCTAGGACCGCTCGTGCGGGCCCGAGGCATTTCCCAACAACCCAAAGAGGGGGACGGTCGGCTTGGCCTGGCCGACTTCCCCACCTGACATCAAGAAAAGGAGACCACCATGGTCGGTGTCGAATTCTGGGGAAACGTGGACCTTGCGTCCGTCGCGATCTGGGCCTTCTGGGGCTTCTTCGCGTTTCTGATCTATTACCTGCAAACCGAAAACATGCGCGAGGGCTACCCTCTGGAGGATGACGACGGAACCGTCGCCGCCAACCAGGGGCCGTTCCCGGTGCCCAATCCAAAAACGTTCCACCTGCCCCACGGCCGCGGTGACGTGACGGTGCCGAGCGCCGAAAACGAGGCCGCGCACCGCCGCGAGAACCTCGCGCTGGAGCAGACGTCGACCGCAAAAGGATCGCCGTTTGTGCCGACCGGCAACCCGCTGGTGGACGGCGTGGGACCGGCAGCCTGGACGCCGCGTCGTGACGAGCCGGAACTGGATGGCAAGGGTCACAACAAGATCGTGCCCATGGCGCAGCTTGACAGCTTTGGCGTGTCTGCGGGCCGTGATCCGCGCGGTCTGACGGTGCAATCCGGTGACGGGGAACCCGTTGGTCAGATCATCGACATGTGGGTCGACGAGCCTGAACAACTGGTCCGCTATCTGGAGATGGAACTGACCACGGAACTGGGCGGCGGTCGCCGTCTGATCCCGATGTTCCTGGCCAAGATCAAGTCGGACCGGGTCGTGGTGCGCACCTTGTACGAGGCGCAATTCCGCGACGTGCCGGTGACCAAATCGCCGACGCAAGTCACGCTCCTCGAGGAAGACCAGATCAGCGCCTACTACGGTGGCGGTGTTCTCTACGCCTCGCCGGACCGGCTCGAGCCGCAACTCTAAGCCACTGATACGAACGAGGCCCGCACATGCAAGATCACGACGATTTCGCGTTTGAACCCATTCCCGGTCTGCCCGAGGCCTTGCCCGAGGGCGAGAGCATTCTGTGGCAGGGACGGCCCAAGGTGTTGCCGCTTGCGCGGCAGTCGCTTTGGCTGAACTGGGTGATCGGGTATTTCGCGCTGCTGGTCGTGTGGCGGGTGGGGGCCTCGACCGTCGATCATTCCTTCCTGACGGCGCTGGGGCATGGAGTACCCCTGGCCATCGTCGGGGCGGTCTGTGTGGGGATCATCCTTCTGGTTGCCTGGCTTCAGGCGCGGGGGACGGTCTACACGCTGACGACGCATCGCGTGGCGATGCGCATTGGGGCGGCGCTGCAGCTGACGCTGAACCTGCCGTATCAATGGATCGACAATGCGAACCTGGACCTGCGCCGTGACGGCACGGGGACGATCGCGCTTGAACTCAGGGGCGAGAGCAAAGTCTCGTACCTGATGGCCTGGCCGCATGTGCGCCCTTGGCGCATGGCCCGGCCCGAACCCGCGCTCCGCTGCATTCCTGACGCCGCCACCGTCGCCCAGACATTGGCAACCGCAGCGGAGACGCGGGTTTCTGAACCCACCTCCATCAAAGTCGCATCTCAGGCGGGTTCCGCCGGTGCGGCGGTCCCAGCGGAGTGATTGATATGACTGACCTGCACCACACCACGCTCGAGGCCGAGCAACGCAAGCTCGCCACCCGTGATCGTGAAATGATCCCGACCGTTCTGGTCCGGGCGATGTTCGGACTGGCGCTTGTGTCGCTGATCCTTGTGGCGGTTGCGCGCCTGACGGACCGGCCTTTGGTCGGCGTCGCGTCAGAACCACCCATCGTCGCGGAACGCACGGTCCTGTTCACCCACGGGGTCGAGCGCGGCAGCTACGTGGTTACCGACCTTGATGGCACCCCGCTTGTGTCATCGGCAGACAGCCTTGCGGGGTTTGTGGGCGTGATGGGGCAATCGCTGGATCGTCGGCGGATGCTGGCCAAGGTCGATCCCACCACGCCGGTGCAGATCGTGCGCCGGGACACGGGCCGCATCGACATCGTCGACCCCGCTTCGAATTTCACCGTCGAATTGATGGGCTATGGCGCCGACAACGTCGCCGTTTTCGCCCGCCTTCTCGACTAACGCGCCACAGATCCAAGAGGAGTTGGAGATATGGGACTACTGACACGCACACGCGAAACCGCCCCCTGCACCGTCACCATCAGCCACCGGTTCGAAGAGCTGTCGGCGCATGTGCGGTTCAACAACGGCACGACCGTGAACCCGGGCGACAGCGTCCTGGTCCACGGGGCCGAGATCATGGCGCCCTATGGCGAGGTCGTCAGCGAAGATCGCACCGCCACCATCACCCGCGCCAGCGCGATTGAACGCCTGTGGACCCGCGCCACGGGCGATTTGGAGTTCATGGAACTCTGCGAGTTTTCGTTTTCCGAGGAGGTATTGTCATGAACGTCCAGACCAAGAACCTGAAGAACGGTCACGCCAATGGTCACGCGAACGGGCATGCCTCGGCTGTGGCCCGCTATGGGACGAACGAGGCCGAAGAGGTCAGCGCCATCGCGCGCAAGGGGGCCGTCGACAGCGACGCCGCCGCGACCGATGTGGCCATGCAGGACACCCTGTTGACCCCGCGCTTCTACACGACTGATTTCGACGAGATGGACGCGATTGATGTCAGCCCCGTGCGCGAGGACTGGGATCGCCTGATCGCGCAGATGGTCGCCGATCCCAACAAGACCCACTTCAAGAAGAACGAAGACTGGGACCACGTGGATTGGGACGGCATGGAGCCCAAGCTGAAGGCCGAGTTCATCGATTTCCTGATCTCGAGCTGCACGGCGGAGTTTTCGGGCTGTGTCTTGTACAAGGAGATGAAGCGGCGCGGGAACAACGACGACATCACGCAGCTGTTCGGGCTGATGGCGCGGGACGAGGCGCGTCATGCCGGGTTCATCAACGACGCCCTGCGCGAGGCCGGGATCAAGGTGAACCTTGGCTTCCTGACGCAGCAGAAGAAATACACCTATTTCCGGCCCAAGTTCATCTACTACGCGACCTACCTGTCCGAGAAGATTGGGTACGCCCGCTACATCACGATCTTCCGCCATCTGCAGGCGAACCCGGACAAACGCTTCCACCCGATTTTCAAGTGGTTCGAGGAGTGGTGCAATGACGAGTTCAGCCATGGCGAGGCGTTCGCGCTGCTGATGAAGACCGACCCCAAGTTGACCAGCGGGGTCAACGTCTGGTGGATCAAGTTCTTCCTGACGGCGGTCTATTCGACGATGTGGGTGCGTGACCACCAGCGCCCGGCCTTCCACGCGGCGCTGGGCGTCGATGAGGAGTGGTATGGGCAGGAGGTGTTCCGCAAGACGTCTGAGCTGTCCAAGCAGATCTTCCCGATCACGCTGGATATCGACCACCCGCGGTGGAAGCCCACCTTGCGCCGGATGGAGGCCGCGAGCCGCCAGGTGGCCGAGGGCAAGGCGCGTGGCGGCGTGTCGGGCACGGCGACGCGTCTGGCGGGCATGGCCAAGGCGGCGGTCGCCTTTGTCAGTCTCTACACCATTCCCGCGCAGCGCCATGACGTGCCCGTGTCGACGCGTCTGGAGCCAGCATATTGATCCTAGGCGTCGCACATAAAGGGGGCTCTGCCCCCGTCCCTGCGGGACCCCCCCGGAGTTTTTCGGGACCCTCGAAAAGGGGGCGGCGGTGACGGCAGCGATGGCATGTCTCTTTGCGCTTTTCGCCTGGTGGTTTTCCACCGGGGCGATCCTGCTGGCTGTGCGCCGGTGGGATCGGTGTGATGCGGATATGCGCGGGCTGGTGGTGGCCGGTGTCCCCTTTGCGGTTTTTGGTGCCATTGCAGCCGCCGCGGCAGCGGAGATGGCGACGGTTGGTGGCATCTATTTGGGGTTTGTGGCGGCCCTTTCACTCTGGGGATTTGTCGAGCTTACGTTTTTGGCCGGTGTGATCACCGGGCCGAACCGTCAGCCTTTGGCCAAGGGTGCGCGCGGGTCTGCGCGGTTCCGCGCGGCATGGGCCGTGGTGGCCTGGCACGAGATCGCCCTGGTCAGTGTTCTGGCCGCGCTCGTCTGGATGGCGGACGGCGCACAGAACGCCATGGCCGCGTGGACCTTTGGCACGCTTTGGGTGGCGCGGGTTCTGGCCAAGCTGAACCTATTTCTGGGCGTACCGGGCATCAATATCGAGGCGGTGCCGCGGACCCTCGCCCATATCCCCAGCTATTTCCGGCAGGCTGATCCGTCGTGGCTGTTCCCGCCGACGATCCTGATCTTGTCGCTGGCCACGGCCATGTGGGTAAGCCGCCTTTTCGCCGCGCCCACGCCCGAGGCGGCCGCGACCTATGGCCTGCTGGCCGCGCTGACGGCGCTGGCCCTGATCGAACACTGGATGATGCTGTTGCCCGCCGCCGATACGCGGCTGTGGCGCTGGCTCATGGCGCTGGCAGCGAGCCGCGCGCAGGACACCAAAACGACCATAAGACTTGAACAGGGATAGACGATGACGTTCGACCACTTCTTTACATCCGAGCTTGATCGCCTGAAATCCGAAGGAAACTACCGGTATTTCGCCGAGCTTGAACGCTGCGCCGAGAAATTCCCGCGCGCGGCGAACCATGGCCCCGACGGCGTCCGGGACGTGACGGTCTGGTGTTCGAACGATTACCTGGGCATGGGTCAGAACCCCAAGGTCATCAGCGCCATGCAAGAGGCGTTGGCGCGTTGTGGTACGGGCGCAGGCGGCACGCGCAACATCTCGGGCACGAACCACGACCACCTGCTGCTGGAGCGCGAACTGGCCGATCTGCACGGCAAGGAGGCGGCGCTGCTGTTTACCTCGGGCTACGTGTCTAACTGGACGTCGCTCAGCACGCTGGGGGCGAAAATCCCGGACGTGGTGATTCTCTCGGACAGTGAAAACCACGCCTCGATGATCGAAGGCATCCGGCATTCCAAGGCTGACAAGGTGATCTGGAAGCACAACGATGCCGAAGATCTGGATCGCAAGCTCGCTGCCGTGGGTGACCGGCCCAAGATCGTGGCGTTCGAGAGCGTCTATTCCATGGATGGCGATATCTGCCCGATGGAGGAAATCCTCGACGTTTGCGACAAGCACGGCGCGATGACCTATCTGGACGAGGTTCACGCCGTCGGCATGTATGGCGCGCGCGGCGGCGGGGTTAGCGAGGAGCGCGGTCTGGCCGACCGCATCACCCTGATCGAAGGCACCTTGGGCAAGGCGTTCGGCTGCGTGGGCGGCTATATCACCGGGTCTGCGGCTTTGTGCGATTTCATCCGCTCCTTCGGGTCGGGCTTTATCTTTACGACGGCCCTGCCACCGGCAGTGGCCGCGGCGGCGCGCGCGTCGATCAGCCATCTCAAGGTGTCGGACAGTGAACGGATGGGGCAGCGCCGGCAGGTGGCCAAGCTGCGCGCCGCGCTCGATGGCGCGGGCATCCCGCACATGGCCAACGACAGCCATATCGTGCCGGTGATGATCGGTGATCCGGTCAAGACGCGCATGATCTCGGACTACCTGATGGAACAGTTCGCGATCTACGTGCAGCCGATCAATTACCCGACGGTTCCCAAAGGCACCGAGCGGCTGCGCTTTACGCCGTCGCCGCTCCACACGGACGATGACATTGCGCGGCTTGTCGCCGCTTTGTCGAGCCTGTGGGAGCAGTGCGCGCTCGCCCGCAACGTAGCCTGATCAAAAAGTCGTAAGAACGCGGAAAATCTGGGCACAACGTGTTTGACGCCGTGCATTGCGCACCTACATGGCCGTCCAAATACACTGGAGGACTACATGAAACTCACTCGCCGTGAACACCTTGCCCTGATGGGCGGTACCGCAGCTGCTGCGCTGATCCCGGGCGCTACGTTCGCCATGGACGAAGAGCCCATGGTGCACGAAGTTCAGATGCTGAACGTCGATCCTGACAACAACCGCGAGCGTCAGGTCTTTGTGCCGGCCGTTGTGCGCGCCAAAGTTGGTGACACGATCAAGTTTATTTCGGGCGATCCAGGCCACAATTCGCAGTTCGAAGAGGACTGGAGCCCTGAGGGCGGCACCGAATGGAAAGGCAAAATCGGCGCCGACGTGGAAGTCGTCATCGAAGTCGAAGGCGCCTACATGTACAAGTGCCAACCCCATGCATCTGCCGGTATGATCGGCCTGCTGCTGGTTGGCGACGTGTCGGGCAACTACGAGGATCTGAAAGGCGAGCGTTTCCGCGGGAAAGCGAAGCAGCGCGCCGAAGCGATCTTTGAAGCAGCCGACGCGCTGCTGGCTGAAGAGACCGCCTAAGCGTTCCACCAATCCCTGACCACCGCGCGCCAACCGCGCGGTGGCGCAGGCGCAAGATCGAGACGTCCCAGCGCAGGCACCGTGAACCGGTCCTGCGCTGTTTCTTTTCCTTCCATGAACTGACGAACCGCGACATGCACGGGCCGCGTGTTGGGCAGATCGAGCGTCAGCGCCGCGTCTGCCGTTACCGGGTAGGAAATGAACCCGGCATAGAGCGTCAATTCGTCAATCGTGGGCGGGATCACCGGGTCGGCGACGCCGCACACGGACATGGCGATATTGCCGTCGATGGGATCGTCAAAGGACAGCGTGTTGTCCGCCGGGTGCACCATCACCGACATCGCCTCGAACGGTGCCTTGGCGCCATCCGCCTTGAAGGCCACCTCCGAAATCATGGCGTCGCCGAAATCAAAGGTTCCCGTTTCGCGCAGGGCCCCGAACCAGACCCGACCGTCCGGCCCGGCCAGACCGGCGGGATCGGTGGCGAAGACAGGGCGCAGGATCGCCGCTGGAATGCGCGCAAACACCTCGATCGAGGTCTCGCGGCGGTCAATGATCAGGGACAGGTCGGTCTGTGTTTCCATGCCCCATAGGCTAAGTGCCGCGTGCGTATTTTCAAGGATCGGGCGGAGCGCAAACCCGTGCCGATCCTTGTCACACCATGGTTTTCCTGAGACACACAAGGCCGACCAGAGTTTGGATAGATATGGCGCACGCGCGATTTGATACCACACACCTCGTTTCGCTTGATGATACGCAAGCGGCCATAGCGCGCCTCATAACCGACAATAAGCCCGGCCTGGTCAGCCGGTTGGGCCGGTCTGAAGCCGAAGTTCTAACGGACTTTTTTGGCTTGAAACCAAGTGCCCTGTTTCGCCGGCAGCGATACAGGGCGAAAACCCGAAAGCTTGCATCAAACAACGCGGGGATCAGGGTTGCCGACGACGCTGATTTGGATCGGTTTGCCCTGATTTATTCGGCGGCGCTGACCCAGGTGGATGTGCTTGGCGAATGGTATGTTGGTCGATCAACGGCGCTTGCGTCACGTTTCTTGGCGTCCAACATCGTGCGCGGTGCCCTGAGTGATCTTGCACCTTGGCAGGCGTTGACGCACGGGATGCGTCCATGGACGCTCGCCCTTGCTGGCAAGCGTGTGCTTGTGGTCCATCCGTTCGTCCAAAGTATCGAGGCGCAATATGCACGGCGCACAGCAGTCACCGGGCTGATCGAAGTCTTGCCCGAGTTCGAGCTGTTGACGCTTCGACCTCCGGTCACGTTTGCGGGATCGGTCAATGACCTTGCTTGGGATGACCACTTCACCGGCTTGTGCCAGCAGATCGCGCAGGTTGAATTCGATGTCGCTATTCTCGGATGTGGGGCCTATGGCCTGCCTGCTGGCGCCTTCATCAAGCAGATGGGCCGGACCGCAATCCATCTGGCTGGCGACACGCAATTGATGTTCGGCGTCATGGGTGCACGATGGGAAAGCACGCCCGCATCCACGGCGGGTCGCGCAGATGCGAGTTGGGTGCGCCCCTTGGAAACCGAACGCCCGCCCCAAGCCGATGGCGTGGAAGGCGCCTGCTACTGGTAGTGAGCTGACCCCGGTGCGATCGGTGCGATGGGCACGTCAAATCAGGCCCTCTGCGCGGAAGCTGAGTTCGCGCGACTGCCCGACGATTATGTGGTCATGGATGACGAGGTCGAGTGCCTGCGCCGCTGCGAGAATGCGATTGGTCATCGTGATATCAGCCTCGGACGGGGTGGGGTCCCCGGAGGGGTGATTGTGCACGAGGATCAGCGCGGAGGCATTGAGTTCAAGCGCGCGCTTGACCACCTCGCGCGGGTAGACGGGGACGTGATCGACGGTGCCTTGGGCCTGCTCTTCGTCCGCGATCAGGACGTTCTTGCGGTCGAGATAGAGGATGCGGAACTGCTCGGTCGCGCGATGGGCCATGGCTGTGTGGCAGTAGTCTATCAGTTGGTCCCATGAGCTGAGGATGGGGCGCTGCATCACCCGCGCGCGCGCCAACCTCTGGGCCGCGGCCGCGATAAGTTTGAGTTCGACGACCACGCTTTCGCCCACGCCGGAAATCGTACGAAGGCGGTCCGCGTCCGCTGCAATGACGCGGTTGAAGTCGCCGAAGTGGTCAAGCAGGTGCCGGGCCAAGGGTTTCACGTCGCGCCGGGGGATCGCGCGGAAAAGAACGAGCTCCAGAAG
This sequence comes from Pseudomonadota bacterium, assembly GCA_038527375.1. GTDB lineage: Bacteria > Pseudomonadota > Alphaproteobacteria > Rhodobacterales > Rhodobacteraceae > Shimia_B. Next base: position 89,945 of record JBCBFU010000001.1, read on the forward strand.
CTCGTAGTCGGGCATCGCAGCGGACCCGCCTTCCATGAAGCGCGTGCGCAGCCGGGTCCGATGGTCCTTGAGATAGGAGGGCGTGGCGTCGCTTGGCACCAGCGTGACCTCGTCACTGTCCAAGAGCGGCAATCGGGGTTCTGCGAATCCAGCCATGCCCTACCATCGGCACAGACGGTTAATGGCTGGTTACTTTCGATGGTCCTCAAATACTCCCCGCCCGAAGGGCACGCGCCGCGCAGCGGCGCGCCCCGGGGTGTCGAGGCCTTCCAGGCCGAAGAGGGAGGTGGGTGGCCCCTGCTTCGGGGCCAGCGCGGCGTCAGCCTTTCATCGCGTCCCAGAAGGATTTGACCGATTTGAAAAAGCTGGAGCTTTCGGGGTTGTTGTCCTCGGACAACTCCTCGAACTCGCGCAGCAGTTCCTTTTGGCGGCTGGTCAGGTTGACTGGTGTCTCGACCGCCAATTCGATGAACATGTCCCCAGATCCACCCCCGCGTAGGGCTGGCATGCCCTTGGCGCGCAGACGCATCTGGCGGCCCGACTGGCTGCCTGCAGGGATTTTCACGCGGCTGCGCCCGCCGTCGATGGTGGGCACTTCGATGTCGCCGCCCATGGCGGCCGACGTCATAGAGACGGGCACGCGGCAGAACAGGTTTACGCCGTCGCGTTCAAAGATCCGGTGATCCGAGACCTCGATAAAGATATAGAGATCGCCCGACGGGCCGCCGCGCATCCCGGCCTCGCCCTCACCCGACAGTCGGATGCGGGTGCCGGTTTCGACGCCTGCGGGGATGTTCACTGACAGAGCGCGGTCTTTTTCGACCCGGCCCGCGCCGCCACAGACGCGGCAGGGGTTCTGGATGATCTGGCCTGTCCCTGAGCATGTGGGGCAGGTGCGTTCGACCGTGAAGAAGCCCTGTTGCGCGCGCACCTTGCCCATGCCCGAACAGGTCGGGCAGGTCTGGGGTTCGCTGCCGCCTTCGGCGCCTGTGCCGTTGCACGCGCCGCACGAAACCGAGGTCGGCACGTTGATGGTCTTGGACAGGCCTGCATAGGCTTCCTCCAGCGTGACGCGGAGGTTGTAGCGCAGGTCGGCACCCCGCGCGGCCCGGCGTCCGCCACCGCGCTGCCCGCCCATGAAATCGCCAAAGAGGTCGTCGAACACGTCCGAGAAAGCCGAAGCGAAATCGCCTTGCCCGCCCATGCCGCCACCAGCGCGCCCGCCGCCCATGCCGCCTTCGAACGCGGCGTGGCCAAAGCGGTCATAGGCCGCCTTTTTGTCGGCGTCCTTGAGCACATCGTAGGCCTCGTTCACTTCCTTGAACTGGGCTTCGGCGTTGGGATTGTCGGAATTGCGGTCTGGGTGCAGCTCTTTGGCCTTCTTGCGATAGGCTTTCTTGAGCTCGTCGGCGCTCGCGCCTTTGGCGACACCGAGCGTTTCGTAATAATCGCGTTTCGACATGGATGCAGCCTCCTAAAGGAACGTGGGGCGGCCTGTGAAAAGCCGCCCCATTGGTTCCCGCCCTTGGGGCTTAGCGTTTGTCGTCGCCGAGGTCTTCGAAATCGGCGTCGACGATATCGTCGTCAACACTGCGGGCTTCGTCGGCAGGCTCGGCGTCGCCGCTATCTGCCTCGGCTTGGCTGGCCTTGTAGATCGCCTCGCCCAGCTTCATGGCCGCTTCGGTCACGTTCTGGATGCCCGACTTGATCTTGCCGGCGTCTTCGCCGTCCAGATCGTCCTTGAGCGCGGCAATGGCCAGCTCGATCGCCTCGATCGTGGTCGGGTCGACCTTGTCGGAATGCTCCTCCATCGACTTTTCGGTCGAATGGATCAGCGATTCCGCCTGGTTTTTCGCCTCGATCAGCTCGCGACGTTCTTTGTCCGCCTCGGCGTTATCCTCGGCGTCCTTGACCATGGCTTCGATATCCTCGTCGGACAAACCGCCCGAGGCCTGGATCGTGATCTTCTGTTCCTTGCCGGTGCCCTTGTCCGCCGCGCCGACGGACACGATGCCGTTGGCGTCGATGTCAAAGGTCACTTCGATCTGCGGCAGGCCGCGCGGTGCGGGCGGGATGTCTTCGAGGTTGAACTGGCCCAGCATCTTGTTGTCTGCGGCCATCTCGCGTTCGCCCTGGAACACGCGGATCGTCACGGCGTTCTGGTTGTCTTCCGCGGTCGAGAAGATTTGGCTCTTCTTGGTCGGGATCGTCGTGTTGCGGTCGATCAGGCGGGTGAAGACACCGCCCAGCGTTTCGATACCCAGCGACAGCGGCGTGACGTCCAGCAGAACCACGTCCTTGACGTCGCCTTGCAGAACACCGGCCTGGATCGCGGCACCCATAGCCACCACTTCGTCCGGGTTCACGCCCTTGTTGGGCTCTTTCCCGAAGAATTTGGTCACCTCGTCGATAACCTTGGGCATACGGGTCATACCGCCGACGAGGACAACCTCGTCGATGTCACCCACCGACAGACCTGCGTCTTTCAGGGCCGCTTGGCACGGCTTGATCGACTGCTTGATCAGGTCGTTGACCAGCGATTCCAGCTTGGCGCGCGTCAGCTTCACAACCATGTGCAGCGGCGTACCGGTTTTGGCGTCCATCGAGATGAACGGCTGGTTGATTTCGGTCTGCGAGGACGAGGACAGTTCGATCTTGGCCTTCTCTGCCGCCTCTTTCAGGCGTTGCAGGGCCATCTTGTCCTTGGTCAGGTCGACGCCGTTTTCCTTTTTGAACTCATCGGCCAGGTAGTTGACGATGCGCATGTCGAAGTCTTCACCGCCGAGGAACGTGTCCCCGTTGGTGGATTTCACTTCAAAGAGGCCGTCGTCGATTTCCAGGATGGTCACGTCGAACGTACCGCCGCCAAGGTCATAAACCGCGATGGTTTGGGTTTCCTGCTTGTCGAGGCCGTATGCCAGCGCCGCAGCGGTCGGTTCGTTGATGATGCGCAGCACTTCGAGGCCCGCGATCTTGCCGGCGTCTTTGGTCGCCTGACGCTGGGCGTCGTTGAAATAGGCGGGGACGGTGATGACGGCCTGTTCGACCTTTTCACCCAGATAGCTTTCCGCCGTCTCTTTCATCTTTTGCAGGATGAAGGCCGAGATTTGCGAGGGGGAGTACTTCTCACCCTTGGCTTCGACCCATGCGTCGCCGTTGCCGCCATTGATGACGTTGAACGGCATGTTCTTTTTGTCTTTGGCAAGGTCCGCGTCGTCGAACCGGCGACCGATGAGACGCTTGACGCCAAAGATGGTGTTTTCGGGGTTCGTAACTGCCTGGCGTTTGGCCGGTTGGCCAACGAGGCGTTCGTCGTCCGTGAAGGCGACGATCGAGGGCGTCGTGCGCGCACCTTCGGAGTTTTCGATCACGCGGGGCTGCGAGCCGTCCATGATGGCGATACAGCTGTTGGTCGTGCCGAGGTCGATACCAATGACTTTTGCCATGTCGTTACATCCCTTTCTGGCGATGGTGGTGATGGGCCCGCCTGCCGCGGCACCCGGTCTTCGAACTGATGTGGTTTACAACCGATTAAGAGCGGCCCTTTTCAAGACCGCCCTTGCTGATCGGGTATATAGGAGTGCTGTATTGGCGCTGCAAGCGGGCCGGCGGCCCTGGGGGACGACAAGTGACGCAAGGAAGCAACGGCATGTCCGCCACCAACCACGATGGCCTCGGTCCTGCCCTGGACGTGCGCGGGTTCCGCATCTGGAAGGACGCGTTGGACGCAGCCGCACAGGCCGCGATGGTCGCGGACCTGCGCGAGGTCCTTGTTCGCGCGCCGTTGGTGCAGCCGGTGACGCCACGCGGGCGGCCCATGTCCGTGCGCATGTCGGCGGCGGGCCGGCTGGGGTGGATCACCGATCGGCAGGGATATCGATACAGCCCGACCCATCCGTCCGGTTCGCCATGGCCGCCTATCCCCGAGGCGATCGTAGATGTCTGGCGGGCGGCGACGGGGCTGAGTCGCATGCCCGACTGCTGTTTGATCAATTGGTACGGCGAGGGCGCTCGCATGGGCCTGCATCAGGACAAGGACGAGGGCGATTTCGATTGGCCCGTGGTGTCGATCTCGCTGGGGGACTCGGCGCTCTTTCGGATGGGCAACGTGCAGCGTGGCGGTAAGACCGAGAGTGTCTGGCTGGACAGTGGGGACGTGGTGGTGATGGGCGGTGAAGCGCGGCTGGCCCATCACGGGATCGACCGCATCCGGTTCGGGTCGTCGTCTCTGTTGAAGAACAGCGGCCGGATCAATTTGACGCTGCGCGTGGTGACGTCCGTTTAGGTCGCGATCTAGTTTGCGCCCAGACTGCAGCAGCCCGCAAAGACCAGATCGTCCTGGGCCCGGAGGATCAGGTTCAGCGACAGCGCGTATTCGATGTCGGACATGCCGTCCGTACACATCTGCCGCTGCAGGATGCCGGCCATCTCGGCCGCGGTCCCGCTGCCGGACAACCCGTAGACATCCGTGCGGCCTTGCGCCTGCTGCGGGAAGGCCAGATCGAAGGCAAAGCTGCTGTCGCCGAGGAGCGTCAGCGCCGAAGGTTCAAACGGGGAATAGCGCAGGGTCCAAAAAGGCTCGGTCCCGAAACACGTCAGCCCCTGACCAAAGCCGTCGCCCTGCCGGGGCACAAGCGCGAGAAATCGGGTGGACGCCCAGCCCATCTGCTCTGCCGCCCGCACGCGCGCCCAGCGGCCTGTGTCGTCCAAACGCACGATTTCGACCCCGCTGGCATTGGGGGCCAAGGCGCCAATGATCGGGCTGGTCGCCGAGGGTTCGGCGCGGATGTTAAGAACATCGTTGGAGGCGACGTCGATCACGTCATAGAGCGCGGGGAAGGGCTGTGCGCGGGCGGCGAGCGCAAGACAGCATAGAAGGACAGCGAGGCAGGCCTGTCTAAACACTACGCTCTCGCGCCCCAGCTTTCCGAGGCATGTTTGCGCGTGTAGAATTCGCCCATGAGCCCGATCATGATCAGCACAAGCGCCACGTAGATCGGGTAATCGAGCGAGCTGTTGCGCGGCATATAGTTGATGAACGCAAAGCCGCGCGACTGATCAATGGCGTGGAACAGCGGGTTCCAGTCGAACATGGCAAGCATGAAACTGGGCATGGAATTGGCCACGAACATCTTGCCCGAGGCAATCATGTTTGCCCGCGCATAAAGCGAGGACGCGATGGCCACAAATCCCGGCGCCCATGGTTTCGCGGCGAGGAAAACCATCCCCACGGCGACACCGGTGAACCATGCCAATAGCAGGCAACCAAACGTGGCGATGGGGCGATCAATCGTGATCGGTTCGATGGCCACGCCATAGAAGAACAGGATCACGAAGGCCGTCAGCACCTGCATGTACAGCTGTGCGAGCGCCGCGCCCGAAATGGCGATGATCGTGTTCATGGGCGCATGTTTCATCATGGCCGATGCTGGCCCCTCAGATCCCACGACCGCCGACATCGCCTTGGTATGTGTCAGGAACAGGAAAATCCCCGACATGATGTAGACCACGAAGTCACCGCGCAGGGCCACACCACGCAGCCCGAGGACCGAGAACATGAAATAGAAGGCGGCCACGAACATGACGGCCTGCAACATGTTCATCATCAGCCCGATCAGGGCGTTGGAGTGGTCTTTACGCATGTTTCGAACGATCGAGTGATAGATCAGCTCGAGCATTCCAAGTGCTGCACCGCCGCGACTTTTGATGCGCTGTTGTTCAAACATGTCTCATACTGCCTGGCTCAGGGTGGGCGATGGTCGGTTTATGTCACGTATTTCTTGCCGATCCCTTGGTAAGGCAGGATAAGGCAGCCACGTATTTGGATCAACAAGGACGACTTCCCAATGAATTTTGAAGAACTGGCGCAGGTGACCCGGAAACTCGCGATCGAGGCGGGGCGCGCCATCATGGAGGTCTATGACGCCGACGATTTCGACGTGAAGGTCAAATCTGACGACAGCCCGGTGACGGAAGCCGATGAAAAGGCGGATGCGCTGATCTCGGCCGGGTTGCGGGCCGCCTTCCCGGACGTCGCCCTTGTCACCGAAGAACAGGCCGACAGCCACGGTCAGGCCGTGTCGACCTTCCTGATCGTTGACCCGCTGGACGGCACCAAGGAGTTCATCAATCGCCGTGGCGATTTCACGGTGAATATCGCCTATGTCGAAGACGGCGTTCCGATCCGCGGTGTGGTCTACGCGCCCGCCAAGGGGCGGTTGTTCTACACCGATGCCAGCGGCGCCACCGTCGAAGAGACCGGCGACTTTGACCCCGATGCGGCAGGCCCGACCACGCCCATATCTGTCCGCGCTTCGGACAACTCGGCCCTTTTGGTGGTCGCGTCCAAATCCCACCGGTCGCCCGAATTGGAGGACTACATCGGCCTTTACGATGTGGCCGACAGCAAGGCCGCCGGATCGTCCATGAAGTTCTGCCTGATCGCCAGTGGCGAGGCCGATCTTTACCCGCGTCTGGGCCGCACGATGGAGTGGGACACAGCCGCCGCTGACGCGGTCCTGCGCGGTGCTGGCGGGTCTGTTGTGCGCTTTGATGACATGACACCGCTCGCCTATGGCAAACCCGGGTTCGAAAACCCGTATTTCATCGCCTATGCACCCGGGGTGGACCTGAAGCCCGGCGCATGAAAACGCTGATCGTCATTCCCGCGCGCTACGCGTCGACCCGCTATCCCGGCAAACCGCTTGCGGAGTTGCGGGGCGTGGACGGTCAGGCGCGGTCGCTCCTGGAACGGTCGTGGCAGGCGGCGCAGGCCGTGGCGGGCATCGATCACGTGGTGGTCGCCACGGATGACGCGCGCATTCAGGCCGCCGGTGAGGCGTTGGGCGCAGAGGTCGTCATGACATCGCCCGAGGCTGCCAACGGCACCGAACGCGTGGCCGAAGCGCACGCTGCGCTGGGCGGCGGATATGATATCGTCGTCAACCTGCAAGGCGACGCGCCATTGACGCCCGCGTGGTTCGTCGAAGACCTCGTCGCCGCCATGAAGGCCAACCCGCAGGCCGATATCGCCACACCCGTGCTGCGCTGCGATGGCCGCGCGCTGAACGGGTTCCTCGACGACCGCCGCGCGGGTCGCGTGGGCGGGACGACGGCGGTGTTCGGGGCGGGCAATCGCGGTCTCTATTTCTCGAAGGAAGTGATCCCCTATACGGGTCAGACCTACGGGGATGCCGATGAAACCCCTGTCTTTCACCATGTGGGCGTCTATGCCTATCGCCCTGCCGCCTTGGCCGATTACCCGACATGGCCAGTGGGCCCGTTAGAGACGTTGGAGGGGCTCGAGCAGTTGCGCTTTCTCGAACAAGGGCGCGACGTGCTGTGTGTCGAGGTCGAAGGCAAGGGCCGCGCGTTTTGGGAGCTCAACAACCCCGAGGACGTCCCCAAGATCGAGGCGATCCTGCGCGAGCTGGGGATCGCGTGAGCCTGCGCGCGAGCGTCGTCGTCGTCAGCCGCCACAGGGCGGAGGCCCTGCGCCGGTGTCTGGTATCGTTGCAACAGGTTTGGGCGGTCGCGTTTGAGGTGATCGTGGTGGCGGACCCCGCAGGGATCGATGCGGTTGGGGATATGCCCGGCGTAATCCGCATTCCTTTCGACGCCGCCAATATCGCGCAAGCGCGCAATCTTGGGATCGATGCCGCCCGGGGCGATATCATTTCCTTTATCGACGACGATGCCGTGGCCGAACCCTGTTGGCTGGAGCGTCTGTTGGAACCTTTCGCCGATCCAGAGGTTGCCGCAGTGGGCGGCTATGTCATTGGCCGCAACGGGTTCAGCTATCAGTGGAAGGGGCGATTGGTGTCGCGGGACGCATCGACACAGGATTGGGACCCCGGCGCGCCCATCCCGGACGGATGGGCGGTGAAAACCGAAGGCACCAACATGGCTGTGCGCAGTGATGTGTTGCGCGGCCTGGGCGGGTTTGATCCGGCCTATCGGTTCTATCTGGACGAAACAGACCTCAACATCCGCTTGGCGCAGGCCGGGCACCGCGTTGATTTGGTCCCGGACGCGCGCGTCCACCACGGGTTTGCCGAAAGTGCCCGCCGCGGGCCGGATCGTGTGCCCCGCGATCTGACGGATATCGGGCGATCGACGGCGGCCTTTGCGCGGCGGCACGCGCCGGATCAGGCAGAGGGCATCGTGGCGCGCATCCGGGCCGAACAGGCCGCGCGTGTCGCGCGCTATTTGGCCAACCGCAAACTGACAAGGGATCAGGCGAAGGCCTTGATGGCGGGCTTTGATACTGGCGTCGCCGACGCCCCCGCACCGACCCCGCTGGAGCCGCGTCCGTCACCCGTTGCGGCCGCAGGCGGGAGCGTCGCACCATTCCCACCCCCCCGTCCGCGATCAGACCTCGCGGTTGTGTCAGGGCGACCGTGGCAGCGCGCGCGCGTTCAGGACGCAGCCCAATCAAGCGATCAGCCCAGCCTTGCCGTCATTCTGGAGCCGACCACCCGACGGCACCAATTGCGATTTCTGTCCGACGGCTATTGGCTGCAAACCGGTGGGATCTGGGGCGCGTCCGAACGATCGGGGCCGATGGTGCAACCGGGCCGCTTTGGCCGCCGTGTTGGCCGCGAAGCGCAGCGATTGGCCGTGTCGTTTGGCATCAGGTTGCGCAAAAAGAAGTCGATAGAGCAGGATTTTCCCCATGAAGGCTCGTGAAGGACCGCCAAAATAGGCAATGACTGTCCACAAATTCGACAAATTCCCGAGTTATGACGATGATTGAAACGGTGTCGGACACAACCGCACGCAAAAAGGCAGAACGATGAAGCGCAAGGTAACGAAGGCCATTTTTCCGGTAGCAGGTCAGGGGACGCGTTTTCTTCCGGCGACCAAGGCGGTGCCAAAAGAAATCATGACGTTGGTGGATCGCCCATTGATCCAATACGCCATCGACGAAGCGCGCGCGGCGGGCATCAAGGAATTCATTTTTGTGACGTCGCGCGGGAAATCCGCGCTCGAAGACTACTTCGATCACGCGCCCGAGCTGGAGAATTCGCTGCGCAAAAAGGGCAAGACCGAGCTGTTGGAGACGCTCAAGGCGACCAATATGGACAGCGGTGCGATTGCCTATATCCGGCAGCACAAGGCGCTGGGTCTTGGTCACGCCGTCTGGTGCGCGCGGCGTCTGGTCGGGAACGAACCCTTTGCCGTGATCCTGCCTGATGACGTCATTTCGGGCGAAACACCCTGCTTGAAACAGATGGTCGAGGCGTATGAAGAAACCGGCGGCAATATCGTTGCCTCGATGGAAGTGCCGCGCGAAAAGACGTCGTCCTACGGTATTCTCGATGTGAAAGAGGATATGGGACATATCGTGTCGACCCGCGGCATGGTTGAAAAACCCGCGGCCGCCGACGCGCCGTCCAACCTTGCCGTGATCGGTCGCTACATCCTGAACCCGTCGATCATGCAGAACCTCAACAAGATCAAATCCGGCGCAGGTGGAGAGATCCAACTGACCGATGCCATCGCCCGCGACATCGACGAAGGGCGGGATGTGTTCGGTCTGCGTTTCCGAGGATCGCGGTTTGATTGCGGGTCCAAGGCCGGGTTCCTGCAGGCGACGGTGGCCTTTGGCCTTGCCCGTGATGATCTGCGCGACGAGTTGAGCGCCTATCTGGATGATCTGCACGCCGCGCGTCACGCGCAAGCGGCGGAGTAGACCCTTCCCGCCATGTCAGGGCCAGTGCGCGCGCGATGCCTCGACATCACACGGCTGGCGAGCCGGGCGGGACGCCCGCTCACCGGCGTGGACCGGGTCGAATTGGCCTATGCACGCGCAATCGCTGCGGATGATGTTCCGGCTTTCGGTCTGTGCAAGACGCGGTGGGGATACCTTCTATTAAACACCGCCGGGCTGGCGGCCTTTGCTGAGGATCGCGGTGATGTGCGCCGGGTGCGCAGCCTCGCGAGGTGGCGTTGTACGCGCCTTGGGTTGGGGCGACTGCTGCGCCGTGTCCTTCCGCCCGGTTCCGCCTACCTGAACGTCGGGCATTCGAACCTGACCGCGCGGGTCTGCGCCGCCGTGCGCCGCGTGCCAGGCAGCCGCATCGGCGTCTTCATTCACGACCTCATTCCGTTGGAATGGCCGGAGTTTCAACGCGACGGCACGGTTGAGCGGTTCGAGGCCTTTCTTGTGCGGGCCGTGGGTGAGGCCGATCTGCTCATCACCAATTCCGATGATACGGCGGCAAAACTGGCCGCGCATGCGCCCGACCGGCGCGGTGATATCGTCGCGGCGCATCTGGGTGTCGATCCGCTATCCGTTTCCAAATCAGAAACAAACACCGGCAAGCCTTATGTCATCTGCGTCGGCACGATCGAGCCGCGCAAAAACCATGCGATGCTGCTGGATGTCTGGGCGACCCTTGGGCCCGACGCGCCCGAGTTGTGGATTGTGGGCGCGCGCGGCTGGAACAACGACGCGGTTTTTGCGCGGCTGGACGCGTCGCCCGCCGGGGTTCGGGAGTTGGGCTCTGTGTCGGACGAGGAGATGGCCAACCTTGTGGCGGGCGCACGCGCGATGGTCTTTCCCAGTCTCGCCGAAGGCTTTGGTCTGCCCCCGGCAGAGGCCTTGATGCTGGGCACGCCGGTTTTGTGCAGCGACCTGCCGGTGTTGCGGGAATTCCTCGGCGAGTTCCCCGTTTACCTAGACCCGGACGACAGCTATGTTTGGGCCAAAGAAATCAAGCGACTGCAGGCTGAACCTGCATCGCATGCGGGCAGACAGGGACGACATTCAGCACCTTTTGTGCCGCCCAGTTGGGCGGATCATTTCAAGAAAGTCTTAGCGAAGACGTGAAATGGGTGAGGGCACGGTGTCGGCATAGATGAGGGGGAGCCGGGGTTGGGCGCCTTAGGGTCATACAAGCTCAGGCTTCAGCGCAAACGCTGGATCGCGCGCGGCATTCGCAAGCGGCGTGAATTGCGCAATGTCGTCAACCGCACCAAGGACATCCGCAAGGGCGACATCATCGTCTTTTCCACACAGCGGAACGAAAAGATCCGGCTGTCCTATTTCCTCGAATACTACCGCAATCTGGGCGCGAACCACTTCATCATCGTCGACAATGACAGCGATGACGGGTCGGTGCCTTACCTTGCCGCGCAGCCCGATGTTTCCGTTTGGCATACAAAGGCGAGCTACAAGCGGTCCCGGTTCGGGGTCGACTGGCTCAACTACCTGCAATGGAAATACGCGCATGGGCACTGGATCCTTGTCGTCGATCCCGATGAATTTCTAGTCTACCCGTTCTGTGACACGCGCCCACTGCGCGCGCTGACCGATTGGCTGGATGCCTCGTCCATCCGGTCGTTTGGCGCGATGCTGCTGGATATGTATCCCAAGGGCCGGATCGACAGCGTGCCCTACCGCGAAGGGCAGGACCCGGTTGAAATTGCCAATTGGTTCGATGCGGGAAATTACTCGATCCAGAAGAATGAACGTTTCGGCAATCTGTGGATTCAGGGCGGGCCGCGCAGCCGCAAGTTCTTCCCGGATGAACCCGCCCGCGCGCCTGCACTGAACAAGACACCGCTGGTGAAATGGCACCGGTCCTATGCCTATGTCAGTTCGACGCATATGCTTCTGCCCCGGTCGCTGAACATGGTCTATGACGACCAAGGCGGAGAAAAGGCGTCGGGCGTTCTGCTCCATACGAAATTCATCGACACATTTACGACCAAGGCGCAGGAAGAGCTGAAGCGCAAGCAGCACTATGCCGGGTCTGTGGAATACAAGGCCTATGCCAGTGGCCTGACGGACGATCCAGACCTGTGGTCGAAATGGTCCGAGAAATACATCAACTGGCGCCAGCTTGAGATTTTGGGGCTGATGTCCAAGGGGAACTGGGCATGAGCGCCGAGACCCTGCGCGAGGAGACTGGCGACGGCCAGTTGGGGATCATCATGTTGGTCCACACGGCGCTACACCGTGCCCAGCAAGTGGCGCGGCACTGGGCGGCGTCGGGCTGTCCGGTCGTGATCCATGTCGACCGCCACGTGAAACGCGCTGTCCACGATCAGTTCGTCGCCGATCTGTCGGACGAGCCGCTGGTCAGCTTCTCTGCCCGGCATCGCTGCGAATGGGGTACATGGGGCATCGTCGCGGGCACGCAAGCCGCCGCAGAGCAACTGTTGGACCGCCACGCAGATGTCAGCCACGTGTTCCTGGCATCTGGCTCCTGCCTGCCGCTGCGCCCGGTGCAGGAGTTGATTGACTATCTGCGCCGCCATCCCCGCACGGATTTTATTGAAAGTGCTACAACCACGGATGTGCCGTGGACGGTGGGCGGTCTGGATGAAGAACGCTTTACCCTGCGCTTTCCGTTTTCGTGGAAAAAGAACCGCCGCCTGTTCGACCTCTACGTCGCCTTGCAGCGGCGGTTCAAGATCAAACGGTCGGTGCCCAAGGGCCTTGTCCCCCATATGGGAAGCCAGTGGTGGTGCCTGACTCGGCGGACGTTGGGGTCCATCCTGAAAGATGCGGACCGTGCGGAATACGACCGTTACTTCAGTCGGGTCTGGATTCCGGATGAAAGCTATTTTCAGACCCTGTGCCGCCTCTATTCCACGGACGTGCAATCGCGGTCGCTGACGCTGTCGAAATTCGACCATCAGGGCAAACCGCACATCTTCTACGACGACCACTTGCAGCTGCTTCGCCGCTCGGACTGCTTTGTCGCGCGCAAGATCTGGCCCAACGCGGACAAGCTCTATGACAGCTTCCTGACGGACGCCGAACACGCCATGAAAAAGGCAGAGCCCAATCCGGGCAAGATCGACCGCGTGTTTTCCCGCGCGACCGAGCTGCGGACCATGGGACGCCCGGGTCTTTATATGCAGTCGCGGTTCCCGTCCGGTCAGTGGCACGAGGGGGTCACCGGCGCGCCCTACACGGTGTTCGAAGGGTTCTCTGATATCTTCACCGATTGGGAAGACTGGCTGGCCAAGGTCACGGGCGCGCGCGTTCACGGGCATCTGTTTGCGGAAAACTGGGTGGAGTTTTCAGGCAGGGACAAGACCTTTGCCGGCGCTCTCTACGACAGTCCCAAGGCGCGGGACTATAACTCCAAGGCGTTCCTGACGAACCTGATCTGGAACACGCGCGGCGAACACCAGTGTTTTCAGTTTGGCCCGTGGGATGCGCAATACATCCACTGGGACCTGGCCACGGACCCCAATGCCCGGATCAACGTCATCACCGGGGCCTGGGCGCTGCAGCATTTCCGCTCCAACGCGGATTTCATGGACATCCGCCGCGACGCCGCCTGGCGGCAAAAGATCGAAGCGGACCACCTGCACGCGCTGCGTTCGCCTTATGCCAAGGCCAAGATCCGCATCCTGACGATGACCGAGTTCATCGAAAACCCGATGGAGCATCTGCAAACCATCATTGGAGAAATCGGGACCCGCGACGACCGAGTGCTGACCGAGGCGCCCAAGATGCACAACCTCAAAGGCTTTGGGAAATTCCTGCAGACGCTCAAGAACGAGGGGATGCATCCCTATCTGATGGGCGATTACCCGATCGATGACATGCCTGAAAAACCGCGCCAGCGTCCGCGCCGGCCCTACCTTGTGAAGTGACGGAAAGGCCCTGACGATGGGATCACGTTTCGACTATTTCGTGGTGTTTGCAGAAATGCGGACCGGGTCGAATTTCCTTGAGGCCAACATCAACATGTTCCCGGACCTCGAATGTCTGGGCGAGGTCTTTAATCCGCATTTCATCGCCTATCCCGACAAGGGCGAATTGTTCGGGTTCACCCAGCGCGAACGCGACGAGGACCCGATGGCGGTGATCGAAGCGGTCAAGCATCAGACAGGTGCGCTGGCGGGTTTTCGGTTTTTCCACGACCATCATGCCGCCGTGCTGGAACCCATGCTGGCAGACCCGAAATGCGCCAAGATCATCCTGACCCGCAATCCGGTGGAAAGCTATGTCAGTTGGAAAATCGCGCAGGAAACCGGGCAGTGGAAGCTGACCAACGCGACCAACCAAAAGGCCGCGCAGGCCCAGTTTGACCGCAACGAGTTCGAGCAGCATCTGGGCGCGCTGCAGGCGTTTCAGATCCAGCTTTTGAATGCGTTGCAGAAATCCGGCCAGACAGCGTTCTACGTCGCTTACGAGGATTTGCAGGACGTCGAGATCATGAATGGTCTGGCGGCATATCTCGGATCGGGCACCAAGTTGGACAGCCTCAACAAGAAGCTGAAAAAGCAAAATCCCGCGCCCATGTCCGAGAAGGTGGCGAATTACGATGACATGGCGGCGTCACTGGCTGACCTCGACCGGTTCGATCTGACGCGCACGCCCAATTTCGAACCCCGACGCGGGCCGGTGGTGCCAACCTATATCGCGGCGGCCAAGGCGCCTTTGTTGTTTGCGCCGATGAAGGCCGGACCCGAGGCCGAGATCGCCGCGTGGATGGCACAGTTGGACGGCGTGGCGCCCGCGGACTTGACGCGGAACTTCAACCAGAAACAGCTGCGGCAGTGGAAACGCGCGCGCGCCCCGCACCGGTCCTTTACGGTGCTGCGCCACCCGGTTGCGCGCGCCTACCGCGCGTTTCAGGACAAGATCGTCGGCACTGGCAAGGGCAGCTTCCTGGAGATCCGAAAGACCCTGATGCGAGTCTACAATGTCTCGCTTGAGGCCGATGGGCCGGGCGCGGATTGGACGGCAGACCGGCAGCGGGCGGCGTTCCTCGAATACCTGGCTTTCGTCAAGATGAACCTGTCGGGGCAAACCGCGGTGCGGGTCGACGGGACATGGGCCACGCAGGCGCAATCCCTGCAAGGGTTCGCCGATTTCGCCGTGCCCGACATGGTCCTGCGCGAGGATACGCTGGACCGTGACTTGGGGCTTTTGTGCGCGATGGTTGGGCTGGAGGCGCCGGCATGGCAGGCGCCCGAGGATGCGGATCAGATCAGCCTTGCAGACATCTACGACGCAGAGGTCGAGGCCGCCGTCGCGGATGTCTACCAGCGGGACTACATGACGTTCGGTTTCGGGACCTGGGCCTAGGCTAGGCTGCGCGCCTAAGGGGCGTTGGTTCAGGCGACTGCAGAACTTGCCGGCATCTCGGTCAGGACCGCATGCAAGGACGCGGGTTTGGAGTTTGACCGCAGCTTGGCACAGATCGTGGGGTTGCGCAGCGTGCGCGACACGGCCGCCAGCGCCTTGAGGTGATCCACCCCCGCCGCCGTCGGCGCAAAAAGCGCAAAGATCAGGTCGACGGGCTGGCGATCCACCGCGTCGAAATCGACGGGTTTCTCCAGCCGCATAAAGCAGCCAACCACATGGTCGACCTCGTCCAGGCGCGCATGGGGCAGGGCCACGCCGTTGCCCACCGCCGTCGGACCCAGTGTTTCGCGCTCCAGCAGGGCAGCCACGGCTTTGGCCGGATCAAGCCCGTAGATATCCGCGGACATGTCGGCCAGCGTGTGCAACAGGCGTTTCTTCGACGATGCGGAGGTCACGACTTTCACGGCCTCCGGCTGAAGAATCTGGATCAAATCCATTATCTGCGGTCTCTGCTCTGCGCCCGCGGGGAACGCGGAGCGTGGGGTTTACCCGGAATTGGACGGGTCGATCCAGCCAATGTTGCCGTCTTCGCGGCGGTACACGACATTGGTCCGACCCAGTTTCTCGTTCGTAAAGACCAAGACCGGTGAGCCCGCCAACTCCATCTGCATAACAGCTTCTCCTACCGAGAGAGAGGGGATTTGCGTCTCCATCTCGGCAACGATCACAGGTTGCAGGGTATCAGGTTCGGTCTCGGTGTCTTCGTCCGTTGCGGCGAGGATATACGAGGAGCCGCCCATAAGTTCAACTGGGTCCGCGCGTTCCCGGTGGTGATCTTTCAACCGGCGCTTGTAACGGCGTAATTGTTTCTCCATTTTCTCGGTTGCGGCGTCAAAAGCAGCATAAATTTCAACGGCATGGCCTTTGGCCGTCGCGTTTAGACCGGTGGAGAGATGCACGCTCGCCTCGCAGACATGTTCATGCGCCGATTTCGAGAAAATCACCTGAGCGTCGGTCGGTCGTTCTGCGTATTTCTCCACCACGGCGCCAAGTGAGTCTTGGACATGTTGCTGGAGGGCTGCCCCGATATCGATTTGCTTGCCGGTGATTTGATAGCGCATGAAAACTCCTGTCTTGTTGTCGCGCGCAATCCGTCGTGGGTCCATCCGGGACCCAAGATCGTCATGCGCTGGCGGAGACTATGGCACCGGGTAGACCCCCTAACCGCAATGCGGGCCATGTGACCCGCAGCATGCGTCGGAATGGTTTACAAAGTGTCATCCCTTACAATGTGGGGAGTGTGACCCACCTGAGTCAATGGTTGGGTCAATGCCCGGGTCAATCACTGGGTCAATACTCGGGTCGATGCCACGCCGGTCAAAGCCGCAGGCAGGCCACCGATCAGGCCCGCGATCAGGTGAAGCGGAAATTGTTGCCCAGATAGACGCGTCGAACGTTTTCATCCTCGACGATCTCGCGGGTTGTGCCCGACCGAAGGACCTGCCCGTCATGCAGGATGTAGGCACGGTCCACGATGCCCAGCGTCTCTTGCACGTTGTGATCAGTGATCAGAACACCCAGCCCGCGCGCCTTGAGGTCGCTCACCAGGCTCCGGATGTCCCCCACGGCAATCGGGTCCACACCCGCAAAGGGTTCGTCCAACAGCAGGTATTTTGGATTGGCCGCCAAACAGCGGGCGATTTCCACCCGCCGCCGTTCGCCACCCGAGAGCGCCAGCGCGGGCGCGCGACGCAGGTGTTCGATGGTGAACTCCGACAGCAGCGCATCGAGCCGTTCGACCCGCCGTTTGCGGTTTGGCTCGGCAATTTCGAGGATAGACAGGATGTTGTCCTCGACCGTCATGCCCCGGAAAATCGACATCTCCTGCGGCAGATAACCGATCCCCAACTTGGCCCGGCGATACATGGGCAGGCCGGTGACGTCGCGCCCGTCGACGCTGACCCGTCCGGCATCGGCGTCCACAAGACCCGCGATCGAATAAAAGCAGGTGGTCTTGCCGGACCCATTCGGACCCAGCAGTGCCACAACCTCGCCGCGCGCAAGTTCGAGGCTCACATCCCGGATCACCAGACGCTTCTTGTACGCCTTGCGCAAACGGTCAACGCGCAGCCCGCCGTCGCCGGGGGTGGTGGTGAGCTCAGGGGCGGCCATTATTCCGAGTTCGGCTGCAACACAGTGCGCACCCGCCCTTCAAGAAGGGCGGTGCCATCATCCATGTTCACGCGCATACGCTCTGCCGACACCGCACTTTGCCCTTGGCTGAGAAGGACGTCGCCGGACAACAGCATCGTGTCTTCGTCCAGATTGTAGGTCGCCGATGCGGCCTCGACCTCCTCCTCCGGGGTGACGACGGTGACGCCGCCCGTGGCCTCGAACCGGGATACCCCGCCATCCTGCGTGTAGATGATCAGTATACGCTGCGCAGCCATACGCATGTCGCCCTGACCCACGACAACGTTGCCGGTCAGGGTCGCGATGCCATCGTCCTGATTGATCGACATGGAATCGGCAGCGATCTCGACAGGTTGATCCGCCGTGTTGTCTAGCCCGGCAAACGCGACCTGAAGACCTTGGGCCGCGGCGGTGACAGGCAAAAGGGCCAGAACCAGAAAAACGCGCAACATGTCAAAGCCCCTCAAACTCAATCACCTTCGTATAACAAGGACACGCCGCCCTTGAAAACAATGGTTTGTCCCGCGTCCGTATCCGCGCGTGAGATCACCATTTGCCCCGCGTTCATGACACCCAACGGCCCTGTCCCCCGCAGCGGACCGAGTGTTTCGACATAGGTCTCGTCCAGCCGCGCGGTCACGCCGTCGGTTTCAAAGAGATATCCGTCAGAGGTGCTGATCATTGTGCCACCCGTAAGGGTCGCCCGTTCCGCGCCGGTATCGATATCGCCGAATTGGGCGCGCATGGTTGTGCTGGGCCCGTCTTTCGCATCCAGCCGCGCCTCGAGGTTGTCGATCAACAGGCGGCTGTCGTTGTCGGGGTCGGCCCGCGCGGCGGCGGCAACGATTGCGATCGCGTCCCCGCTTTCGGTCAGGGAGTTGAAATAGGGGTTTGAGATACGCTGTTCGCGGGCGATCTCCTCCACGTTCAATTCCGCATAGGGAATGGATTGCGTCGGATCGATTTCACCGGAAAAGAAGAACAGCGTCGACAACAGACCCACAGCCGCAAGGGGCAGCACGACTTTGCAGGCAGCCACGAACCGGGAATAGCTGTCTGCGCGAACCGCCATCACCCCAACCCGACGCGCAGGCAGTCATGGATGTGGATCAACCCAACCGGCGTGTCCGCCTCGGTCACGAACAGGCAGGTGATCTTGAGGTCGTTCATCAACGCCACGGCCTCTTCGGCCAGAGCATCGGGGCGGATGGTCTTGGGGCCACGGGTCATCACCGCGCCCGCGGTCATGCCCAACAGCCCGTCCATGTTCCGGCGCAAGTCACCATCAGTGATGATCCCGGCCAGCGTGCCGTCGGGGTCCTGCACACCCACGACGCCAAATCCCTTTTGGCTGATCGTCAGAAGGGCATCGCCCATGGGTGTCTTGTGATCGGCCAACGGCATCGCATCGCCCGAATGCATCAGGTCGGCGACCCTCGCCAATTGCGCGCCCAGCTTTCCGCCCGGGTGGAATTCGCGGAAATGCGCAGGCGTAAATTTGCGGTGTTCCATCAAGGCGACGGCCAGCGCATCGCCCAACGCAAGCGTCATGGTGGTCGATGTCGTGGGGACCACGCCCGTTCCGCAGGCTTCCTCGACCACGGGCAGAATCAGCGCGACATCAGCCTGTCGGCACAGGCTGGAGTCCGGGCGCGACGCCACACCGATAAGCGGGATCTTGAAGCGGCGGGTGTAGGCGATCAGATCGGCAAGCTCCGGCGTCTCACCCGAATTGGACAGGACCAGAACCACGTCCCCTTGCGCCATCATCCCGAGGTCGCCGTGCGACGCTTCGGCCGGGTGTACGAACTGTGCAGGCGTCCCGGTAGAGGCCAGCGTCGCCGCGATCTTTCGCGCGATATGGCCGGACTTCCCCATGCCCGAGACCACGACGCGGCCCTTGGCCGTCAAAAGCAGCTCGATGGCCTGCACAAGGCTTTCGTTCAGCGAATTGGCCAGCGTGCCCAGTGCCGCGCTTTCGATGCGGATCACGCGGCGCGCGGTTTCAAGGAAGTCATCGCCGGTCATGGGCACATCATCACGCATGGGCAAAGATATCGGTATCGGGCCACCCGGCGAGGTCCAGCTTGGCCCGGGTCGGAAGGAAGTCGAAACAGGCTTGCGCAAGCTCGGTCCGGCCTTCGCGTGCGAGACGTTCATCCAGAACCTCGCGCAGGCGATGCAGGTAGAGCACGTCAGACGCCGCATAGTCTTGCTGCGCCTGAGTCAGCGTTGCTGCACCCCAATCCGATGACTGCTGCTGTTTCGAGATGTCGACGTCGATCAGTTCCGAGGTCAGCGCCTTGAGCCCGTGGCGGTCCGTGTAGGTGCGGATCAGGCGGCTGGCGATCTTGGTGCAATACACGGGCGCGGCCAAGGCGCCAAAGGCGTGGTACATCGCGGCAATGTCGAAGCGCCCGAAGTGAAAGAGTTTCAACACCGTGGGGTCACGCAACATTCGCGCGAGGTTCGGCGCCTCTGTCTGGCCCTTGCTGATCTGGACAAGGTGGGCGTTTCCATCGCCGCCCGACATCTGGACCAGACACAGGCGGTCGCGATGCGGGTTCAGCCCCATCGTTTCGCAATCAATGGCGACAATCGGACCGAGGTCGAGATCGTCGGGCAGATCGTTTTGATAGAGCGTTGTGGACATGGCTGCCTCTTATCTAGGGTGCCGCGGGCTTGCCGTTAAGGGTGGCCTGAGTCAACCTCCGCGCACGGTCAGCCCCGAAAGGACACAGATTGGTCTCAGCCCCCACAGACGCCCTTATCACGGATATCCTTACCGGAACCAAAACCGTGGCCTGCCTCGGGGCCTCTGTGAACCCCGCCCGTGCGTCCTATGGCGTGATGGCATTCCTACAGGGCAAGGGCATGCGCGTGATCCCGGTCAACCCCGCCTACGCAGGCCAGACCATGCTGGGGGAGGGTGTCGTGGATAGCCTTGCGGCATGTCCGGTCGCAATCGACATGGTGGATGTCTTTCGCAGAGCCGATGCCATGCCCGATGTCGTCGACGAGGTTTTAGGCCTGACCGACAGGCCCCGCGTGCTGTGGACACAGCTTGATGTGGTCCATGACACAGCCGCCCAGCGTGCCCGTGCCGCTGGTCTTACGGTTGTTCAGGATCGCTGCCCCAAGATTGAATGGGCGCGGTTGGGGCTTGCCCGGCTCTAACGGGTCAGGCCCTGCAGCAATCGGCGTAAGCGGGACCGCAGGCCATAGGGCGACGGTTCCAACAGGCAGGACAAAACAAATCTCTCTGGATCAAGCGGTGTCATGGGGCCCCCCGGCACAAGTCTTCGGCCAGCCATAGGGCCCTTTTGCTGCTGTTTTGTGACAGTGCCGCGCGGTTGTCTGGAGGGGCACCGCGCCCGCGGGCCAGTACTCTGAGCGGATTTTCTCCAATGTCTAAATACACTGCCATTTCCGCGCCACTTTTCTGGTCTTGATAAGTAAAACAGCGTGGCCCGAATTGCGGAGACGGACATGGCACTGGATGGAACGTCACAACCCTGGCACGAAAGCGCATGCGGCTGCGCAGGCTGCATGGCCGACACCTATCTGGCAGATCAAACCGGCAGCGGCACCGAGGGCGTGTCCTACGGAATCGATCCGTCCAGCGGTGAGTCCGGGCTGGTTGGGACCATTGCCGACAACGGCCTCCCGATCTGGAGCGCCTATCAAACCGCACAGCACATCGCCAACTTCACCAGCACGTGGGCTGACGATGGTGACGATCCCGGCACCGCCACCGAGGTCACATTCCGGTTCTACGACGCCGCCGGGGCCGGAGGTGCGGATTACGTATTCGACGCGGTCAATCAGGCCCACACCCGCGACATCCTCGCCCAATATGCCGAGGTCGCCGATGTCACCTTCCGCGAGGTCGGCGCGGATGAAGAGGCCAATATCTCGTTCAAGTACCGCGATGGCGAGAACGGGGGTGGCTACTGGAACGGATCGGACGTTGTCGTTTCGCGCGTCGGGTGGGAACCCGAGATGGATTACGGCACCTACAATCGCCGCCTGATGCTCCACGAGATTGGGCATGCGATGGGTCTGAACCATCCGGGGCCCTATAACGGGTCTTCGGCGACCTATGCGGATGCGGATCACTGGAATGACAGCCGCGCCTTCACCAACATGTCCTATTGGGGCGAGGATGCGACCGGGGCCTCCTTTGGCCATATGTCGACGCTTGCGTTGCACGACATTCTGGCGATGCACATCGAATACGGGGCCAATTGGTCGACCCGGACCGATGACAGCACCTACGGTTTCAACAGCACGGCAGGCGACGCCTACGATTTCACCTCCACCCGCACGACGAGTTCGGGGACCGAGACGCAGAACCTCGACATGGCGTTTTCGATCTGGGACGCGGGCGGGATCGACACGCTCGATTTCTCGGGCTCGACATCCGACACGATCATGGACCTTCGCCAAGGCGGCTTCAGCTCTGCCAATGGGCAGATCGACAACGTATCGATCGCCTACGGCGCAGTGATCGAAAACGCGCGGGGATCAGACCACGCCGACGACATGCTGGGCAACTGGTCCGCGAATGAAATGCATGGCGGGCTGGGTAATGACGTGATCCAAGGCGGATCGCTGACCGACATGGTCCTTGATACCAGTCGGGACTTTGTCGGGCTGACCTTGAATGCGGATGCCAACGAGTTTGACGAATACGCGGTGACTACCGGCTTCACCGGGTTCAGCGGGGCGGACGGCTTTACGTTCGAGATGACGGTGAACCTGATCCGCATGTCGGCCACAACCATCCCGCTGGTCAGCTATGCCGTATCGGGCAACAGCAACGAGGTTTTGATCGAGCTGCGGCACAACAGTTTCCTGCGCATCCATATCGCGGGCGACTACGTAGACACTGACCTGAAAACCATCGACTTGATCGACGGCGACACCCATCACCTGAGCTTCTCCTGGGACGCGGATACCGGGGCCTTGGTCGTCTATATCGACGGCGCGTCGGAATGGACCGGCGCTCTCAGCGCGGGGGAGAGCGTCACATCCGGCGGCACGCTGGTTTTCGGGCAAGAGCAGGATTGGACCGGCGGCGGCTTTTGGCTGCGTGAGACCTTTCAGGGCAGCATGGGTGAAATGCGTGTGTTTGATGACGTGCGTACAGCGACCGAAGTTGCCGACAACGCCTTTGCGGTCATCGACGGGGCCGAGGACGCGTTGGTCCACAACTGGTCCGTTGACCCAGATGACACCACCGTCATTACGGACACCGTAGGTGATGCCGACCTGACCGTCACCGGCGGCAGCGTGACCGAGTTCGTCACCGAAAACCCCTTCGGCCCCGATGACGACACGCTGATCGGGGGGGCAGGTGACGACCACCTGATCGGCGGCGCGGGCAATGACATGCTGTATGGCGACGGGGACGACCTGCCCGACGCGCCCGAGGTCTTTTCGATGGTCGATATCGGCTACACACCCCCGGGCAATGTGCAGGCGTTCTATACGCGCACCGACAGTTTTACCTATGAATTCCTGTTGCAACGCGATCCGGATGGGTTCGACACAGGCTATGACATCCGCTTTGGGGGCTTCCGCTTTTACGCCTTTGACGACGGCACGATCTCGCTCCTGATCGACGGGATCACCGGAGGTCAGCAAAACTGGCATTACAGCGCGTTTCGCGCGTCGAACTGGGACACCGACGGCCTGTCGCGCCTGTCGATGACCTATGACGCCGACACCGGATATCTGCGCACTTATGTGAACGGGGTCGAGGTTTATGCCTACAACTTCAACGCAGGCGCATTGAACAGCAATGCAGGCACCATGCAGTTCCAACTGCGCAACGCCGAATTCGGGGACGTGCGCATCTATGACCGCGCGCTGACGCAGGAAGAGATCGAGGCGACCGCGTTCACCTATCTGGACGACCCGGATTCCGTGGACGGGCTTCAGCAGAATTTCGACTTCGACGAGAACGGCCAAGGCTTCAACCGCGTCACCGGGGGTGAGGATGTGAACGCCACATCCGTCGGGGGCAGCACCGGGCAGTTCCGCGAAGACAGCTTTGACGACATGCTCGATGGCGGCCTGGGCGACGACATGCTGTTCGGTGATATTGGGGACGACACCCTGTCCGGCGGGGATGGCGACGACACACTGGATGGCGGGACGGGGACCAACACGCTGACGGGCGACGACGGCGCGGATGTGTTTGCCTTCCGCATCCTGACCGGCACCCACACCGTGACCGATTTCGACGCCAACGAAGACACCATTCGGTTTGAGGGCCTGATCGAAAACAACGTCAGCGTCGACGTCACCATTGCCGGAGCGGCCGCCAATGCGGGGTTCGGCGGGCGCGTCAACGGCAACCGGTCGACGGTCGAACTGACGCTGACCCAGCAGGGCGACGATGTCGTGGTTGTGTTGGCGCAGACAGGGTCGGGGTTCAGCCTTGTGTCGCACGAGGAAACGCTGTCGACGATCATCATCGAAAACACGCTCTTGGCGGATGTGGGTCTGGACGATTTCGTCTTTGTCTGACGCCGCGCTGGGCGTCAGATCGATACTTTGGACAGCAGCGTTTCGCGGTCGACATTTGCTTTGATGTCGCTCAGCACGACTTCGCCGCGCGACATGGCGACAAAGCGGTCGGCCAGCCCGTAGGCGAAATCAAAGAACTGTTCGACCAGAACGATGGCGATCTCGCCCTCGTCCCTGAGTTGGCTGATGACCTGCCCGATCTGCTTGATGATGTTGGGCTGGATGCCCTCGGTCGGTTCATCCAGAAGCAGCACGCGCGGCTGCGTGATCAGCGCCCGCGCGATGGCAAGCTGCTGTTGCTGCCCGCCTGACAGATCGCCACCGCGCCGCGCCTTCATGTCCTTGAGAACCGGAAACAAGTCATAGATGCGGTCGGGAATACTGTGCTGATCCTTGGGCAAACAGGCGAACCCCGCCTCTAGGTTCTCCTCCACCGTCATTAGCGGGAACACCTCGCGCCCCTGCGGGACATAGGCGATCCCTGCGCGCGCCGCCTGAAACGCGGTTGGCTTGGTCAGGGATGTCCCGTCCACCGCAAGCGCGCCACCGCTGAACGGGTGCCGCCCCGCGATGGCCTTGAGCAGAGACGTCTTGCCCACCCCGTTTGTCCCCATCACGGCGGTCACCTGCCCCGGCTCGGCCACGAGGTTCACACCATAGAGGATCTGGCTCTGGCCGTAATGCAGTGTCAGGTCGGTCACGGTCAGCATCGTTCAGCGCCCCAGATAGACATCAATGACCTCTTGGTTCTGTGTCACGTGATCGAGCGTGCCTTCAGCGAGAACCGACCCTTCGTGCAGGACGGTCACCTTACAATCGAGCCTGCGCACGAATTCCATGTCGTGTTCGATCACGACGACGGCGCGGGTCTGGGCCGCGCGTTTCAAAAGGTCGGTGGTGTGTTCGCGCTCCGCAGGGGTCATGCCCGCAGCGGGTTCATCGACCAGCAATAGGCGCGGGTCCTGCGCCAGGAGCATCCCGATCTCCAGCCACTGCTTTTGCCCGTGCGACAGGTCACCAGCGCGGCGGGGCAGGGCGTCGGTCAGGCCGATCTCATCGGCGATCTCGTGGATGCGTTCGGCGCCTGATGCGGTCTTGCGGTAGATCAGCACGTCGAACGGCCCGCGCTTGTTTTTCAGCGCCATGGCAAGGTTTTCGCGCACGGTCTGGTTCTCGAACACCGTGGGTTTCTGGAACTTGCGCCCGATGCCGGCCCGCGCAATTTGGCTTTCGTTCATCGACAACAGCGACACGCTGCGTTCGCCCCAGAGCACGCGGCCTTCGTCCGGCTTCGTTTTGCCGGTGACGATATCCATGAACGTTGTCTTGCCCGCGCCATTGGGTCCGATCACGGCGCGCAATTCAGGCTCCCCGATCTGGATCGACAGGTTGTTGATGGCGCGAAAGCCGTCAAATGTAACCGACACGCCTGAGACTTCGAGCAAACTGGGCATCACCGACCCCTCCCGCTGCGGAGGGGATTCTTGGCCTGAAACATCCGCGTCATGCCTCTTTCCTCACAAGCTTGTCGAACAGCCCGCCGATCCCCTTGGGGAAGAACAGCGTGACCGCCACGAAGGATGTACCCAGCAGGACAAGCCACCAGTCGGTCCACTGGATCGTGTAGAAGCCCAGCGGGATGTCAGGTGCCCCGCCGCCCGTGAACCAGCTGGAAAGAAGCGACACGAAGGCCGCGCCGATGACCGCCCCATAGAGCCGCCCGCGTCCGCCGATGGCGACCCAGACCGCAAGATAGATGGATGCGATGGGCGCAATCTCGGCCGGGTTGATGATGCCCGCCTGCGGGTAATAGAGCGCGCCCGCGATCCCCGCGACGATGGCGGTAAGCGTGAAGACGAAGAGCTTGTAGCTCTCCACATGATAGCCAAGGAACCGCACCCGCGCCTCGTCATCGCGGATGGCGCGGATCACGCTGCCCATCTTGCCGCTGACGACCCATGCAAAGAGGACGTAGCCAAGCCCCAGTGCCAGCGCTGAGGCCCACAGGAATACAACCGAGATGACCGATTGCGGGACGCCTTCGAACCCCGGGATGTTCTGCAGGCCCGACAGGCCGTTATTGCCGCGCAGCCCGCTGTCGTTCTGGAAGAGGTAGAGCGACAGCGCGAGCGTCATCGCCTGAGTCAGGATCGACAGGTAGACGCCCGTGACCCGGCTGCGGAAGGCCAGCCAGCCGAAGACGAGCGCCAAGAGCCCGGGCACCAGCACGACCATCAGCAGTTGCAGGAACAGGCTGTCCGAGAAGGCCCAGAGCAGCGGGAATTCAGACGACCCAACCACGCCGAAGATCTGCACGCCGATGGCGTCGATGATCTCCTGATCCGTGGGCGGTAGGGGTGCCTCGGCCAGTGACGCGGCCACGATCCCCTCGGTCCGGGCATACATCAGCCACATCCCGATGGCGTATCCGCCGATCCCGAAAAAGGCGAAGTGCCCAAGGCTCAGGATGCCGCAATAGCCCCAGACCACGTCCATCGCGATGGCCACGAGGCACAGGCATAGCGTCTTGCCCAAGGTCTTCACAAAGCTGGTCGATAGCGCGCCGATCCCGAAGGCCTCGGACAACAGGGTGACGGCAATGGTGAAGATGGCCAGCGCCAGCAGGAACCACAGCACAGATGGGTTTTGGGCGATGAAGGTTTTACGCATGGATCAGTCCCCCGCCGCGCGGCCCTTGAGGGCGACGATGCCCTTGGGCCGGAATTGGATGAAGAGGATGATGAACAGGATCATGTAGGTTTGCGCTGCCAGAGTGTTGGACGGGTTCAACCACTCGATCCCCTTTTGCAAGAACCCGATCATCGAGGCACCGGCGAGCGTCCCCCAAACGTTGCCAACGCCGCCCACGACCACCGTCATAAAGCTCTGCACGATGTAATCGGCGCCCATCTCTGACGTGACCTTTGCGTATAGCCCGATGGCCACGCCCGCGATCCCCGCGATGCCGGAGCCAAGGCCGAAGGTCAGCATGTTGATGCGGTCGGGGTTGATCCCCATCGACGCCGCCATGCCGGGGTTCTGGGTCACAGCCCGCACCTCGAGCCCCAGCCGCGTGCGTTTCAGGACAAAAAGGATCAGCCCGAGGAAGATCAGCGCCAGCATGAAAATCGCGATGCGGATATAACTGATCGACACGACCTCGTTCACGACCCACGCCCCATCCAGCCACCCGGGCGAGGTCAGGGGCCGCGCCTGCGTGCCAAAGATGTTCTTGGCCAACTGTTGCAGCGCGATGGAGATGCCAAATGTGGCCAACAGCGTCTCAAGCGGGCGGTGATAGAGCCAGCGGATGACCAAGCGCTCCATCGCGACGCCCGCGCCAAATGTGATCGCGAACGCCAGCGGCAGCGCAATCAGGATCGACACGGTGTAGTCGGGTACGAACAGCTGCACCACGTACCCGGTGTAGGCGCCCATCATGATAAACTCGCCATGGGCCATGTTGATGACGCCCATCACCCCAAAGGTGATGGCCAGCCCGATCGCCGCAAGGAAGTAGATCGAGGCGAGCGAGATCGCATCGAGCGACAGGTCGAAGAACTGATTGAAGCCCACGCGCGTTTCGATCTGGGCCAGTGCGGCCTCGGCGGCCTCGGTGATCGCTGCGTTGGGCTCGGTATAGGCCGTGTAGAACACATGCGCCGACAAAGCGGCGTCCTGATCGGCCTCGGTGACGATGGGGGGCGCGGTCCCTTGGGCGGCCAGCGCCGTGTAAGCCTCCAGACGGCGCGCATCCGTGTTCAACTGCGCCACCGGAATGCCTGCGACCGCGCCGTCGGCGATACCGGCCTCAAGCGTTGCGCGAATGTCGGCGGGGGTGACAAGCGGTGGCGCGAGGCCGGCTTCCACCAGTTGGGCATAAGCCTCAGAGGCCGACAGATCGCCGGAACCCGGGGTCAGGGTTTCCGCGATGTTGAGCTCACTCGGCAGGGCTTCTGCCACGCCAGACGTCGTCGTCAGAATTTGGTTCAGCACCGCGCGCGCCTCGATGCTCAGTCCGCTGGCGAGGCCGTCGATGGCGGCGATCCGGGCCTCGGGCGTATCGCCAAAGCGCGCGGTCAGAATCGCGGCGAGGCTCTCCTTACGCTGCTTCAAATCCGGGTCGGGTTCGCCGTCGATGGACCCAAGCAGAGGCGCAAGCTGATCGGCGGCGGGGGAACGCGCAATCGCGTCCACGGCGGCCTGACGGCGCGTGATGTCTGGGCTGGAGAGCTGGAACTGGACGAGCACTTCGCCAATCGCGCGGCGCACGCCGCCATTGGGGCGCACCGCCGTTGTGCCGTCATCGACACCCACCTCGGCGCCGGTATCCAGATCGAAAAGGGTGTCGTCCTCGGTCCGAAAGAACAAACCGTCCGCGTCGCGCTGAACGACGGCGCGGTCGCGCCAGGCCTCTAGGAAGTCCACGGCCTGCGGCAGACCCGAAGCCGCCAGATCGTCCAGAACAACCCCAACCGACCGACGCCCGGGTTTGGCCACCTCTTCGGCATGCGTTTGCAAGATGTCCTGAAGGCTCTGTGCGGCTGCCGATACGGGGGCAAGCAACAACAGCGCCAGCGCAAGGATGAGGGGGCGTTGCATGGGCAAGGACAATCGTGAGGGGGAAGGATGTTGGGTGGGGCGCGGCGTTCGCCGCCGCACCCCGGATCGTTTTATCAGATCGACTTAGTAGTTCGACTTGATCTGAACGCAGGTCTCGGTCTCGGTGTTGTACATACCGCAGCCGAGGTCTTTCCAGTCAGAGACCAGAACCGCCGATTCCGGCAGGTAGTCGGTCCATGCGTCGCCCGGCACCTCAGCCGTCTGGCTGATGATGTCGAATTGACCGTCGGCGGTGATTTCACCGATCAGGACGGGCTTGGCGAGGTGGTGGTTAGGCAGCATGACAGCCGTGCCGCCCGTCAGGTTCGGGAATTCCTGACCGTACATGGCAGTCCGAACAGCATCGACATCGGTGGTGCCGGCTGCGGTGGCCGCGTTCACCCACATGTTGAAGCCGATATAGTGGGCTTCCATCGGGTCGTTGGTCACACGCTCTTCGCCCATCTTGGCTTTCCATGCGGAAATCCAGGCTTCGTTGGCTTCACCTTCGGCGGACTGGAAGTAGTTCCACGCGGCCAGGTGACCGACGAGGTTCGAGGTGTCGAGACCCGACAGTTCCTCTTCACCCACCGAGAAAGCGACCACGGGGATGTCATCTGCCGAGATGCCAGCCGCCGCCAGTTCCTTGTAGAAACCGATATTGGCGTCACCGTTGATCGTCGAGATCACGCCGACCTGTTTGCCGTCTGCGCCCAGTGCCACGACGTCAGCAACGATCGTTGCCCAGTCCGAGTGACCAAAAGGCGTGTAGTTGACGAAGATATCTTCGGCCGCGATGCCCTGATCCTGCAGGTAGGATTCAAGGATGTTGTTCGTGGTCCGCGGATACACGTAGTCGGTGCCCAGCAGCGCGAATTTCTCAACGCCCAGCTCTTCGAGGAAGTAGTCCGTCGCGGGGATCGCTTGCTGGTTCGGGGCCGCGCCCGTGTAGAAGACGTTCTTGGAGCTTTCTTCGCCCTCGTACTGCACGGGATAGAACAGCAGGCCGTTCAGCTCTTCGATCACGGGCAGCACGGATTTGCGCGACACGGACGTCCAGTTGCCAAAGATCACGTCGACCTCGTGCACGGTCAGCAGTTCACGCGCCTTTTCGGCAAAGAGCGGCCAGTCGGACGCGGGGTCCACGACCACGGCTTCGATTTCGCAGCCCAGCACACCGCCCTTGGCGTTCTGCTCTTCGATGAGCAGTTCCATGGTGTCTTTGAGGGTGGTTTCGGAAATGGCCATCGTGCCCGACAGCGAGTGCAGAACGCCAACTTTGACAGGGCAGTCTGCCAGGGCAGCGGTGCCGGTCATCATCAGCGCCGCGGTCGACAGGCCCGCAAGGGTCTTGAACGTTGTCATGGGGTTTCTCCCGTTGGTGGCGCGAGCATTTTGTCCCGGTGTCATCTCTGGAAAGACGTGATAGCAAGCTCGCACAGCGTTAAGTTGTCGCCGTGCGAGGGGGGAATTTTTGCGAAGACCCACTCGTACGGTGTTCATGCCCCGAAAGGCACGCACACCGTGTCGCGGTACTGCCCACCTCGCCAGATTCGCGCATACCCCGCATGTCATTTCGGTGACGTTCGCTGAGTTTATGGGCGCTCAGTGGCGGAGTGGTCGAAAAAATGACCAGTGTTCGGGCGATATGTGGCTCGAACCTTCACCACAGCGCCCGTTTTTCCCGCGCTTTGGCTGGGAAGCGGCGCAATAAGTCGCAAAGCCGCCGTGCGTGGCTGAGTAACGGATGATGTAAGGGAATGGTGCCCAGAAGCGGCATGGAACATCCGTTTCAAGTCATAGCTCGCAGCCTCAATAGTGTTTGAAAATATGGCGCTTTGGTTGTTTCGCCGTATCCCACTTCCTCTGATTGTCTTGAGCGGTAGCAAAGCTGCGCAGGAAGTCTTTGCTGAGGCATCAAAGCACGAGCGCAATGGCTACTTTTTTGGTCGGGCAACACGCTGGAAGCAATCCGAAATCATTGGCTTCATAGAGACTGCCCGCGCACCTCATGGCGAGCGCGCAATCTGCGCACCGGGTGCGCCTGGAGCTTGACGGGTATGATCAACGCGAGGCGGAAATCGCTAGAGCATCCTAACCAACGCCTGCTCGCAATGCCCACCTTGATTCTGAAAACCCAGATCAAAGGTCTCTGACTTTGGATATTGGCGATGAGCCTGTTCCGCTACAGAGGCCTTCGCAGCGGGGCCTCTCAATAACTCTCGATACGTCACTTAGGTACGCGCTTCGCTCTTGTCGTTGGTTCGGCTTTTCTCCAACCAATAAGTCAGACTGCGATCAAAATAGCGCTCTCCGGTTTGGCGCGTGAAGTCCAATGTGTCTTCAAGAACGCGCCCTGCGGCACGAACCTCGCCTTGCTGAACCAAAGCTTCTCCGATCCAGGCGCCGGCGTATGGTCTTGCCAGGACCGAGCCTGCCTTCTGATAGGCACTTAGCCCGCTTTGCATCAGGCACAGCCCATTTGGATCGCCCCCAAGGCTGGCCCAACGCCCGGCCAAGATGTCGACCTGCGCCCGCCAAATGGCCTTGTTCCCGCGGCTGGCCCAGAATTGGGCTGTTGCGATACGGTCTGGTGCGCTTTCGTGCTTGAGAAAGACGCAGGCGGTCGCGCCGAAGACATGAGCAAAGGTTTGGGCAAAGTCGTGATTGATCTCGTCGGCGCGGTGCAGAGACTGTTCAATCGCTTCGATCGTCTGCGCTTCCTCGCCCAAAAGCGCGTGAGACCAGGCAAGATAGCTGCGCAGGGTCAGGCTGAAATCCATACCAAACTGTCGCTCATAATCCAGTTGGTCTTCGATGCGGCAGGCGGCAACACCTGCGCCGAGCGTGTCGCGCGCCAGGTCGAGCTTTCCGGTGTAGAGCGCATGGACGCCTTCCATGAAGTGAAAGGCGGGCTTCCAAACGCTGTCCGGTGACTGAGTGGACAGATCCCGAATGGTTTGCGTGTGGCCGGGCAAGCCCGCAAAGTCTGCCCTAAGAAGGGCGGCGCTCCACAGCCCCCAATCGGTCCGCGCGACTTCTTCGGTATTGTCCAGCGACAGCGCAAGATTCCGCGTGCGAAGGTAAAGCGGTTCTGCTTCGCCAGTTGGATGGCCGCGAAACGCAATCATTTGTGCGCCAATCATTCGGCTCAGCGCCAACTGCTTGGTCAGGTTTGCGTGATCTTCCGGCGCCTTTTGCGTCATTTCAAGCGCGGCCTCGAAATGATCGATCGCCTCTTGGTGGGCTGCAAGCTGCGTGGCCCGTAGGCCTGCCGCCTCGAAACTCGCTGCCGCCTGTTGCGTGTCCCCGGCGGCCGCAAGATGATGGGCGATGCGGTCATTAGGCGGTGCGCCCTCTGCCGATGCCAGCAAATGTTGGGCGGCCTTGGCGTGCAGGTGCATACGGTCTGATTTTGGGATCGTCTCGTGCACCGTGTCGCGCAAAAGCGCGTGGCGAAAGCGAAAGGCCTGTGCGCCCTGCGGCACGAGGATACTGGTCTTGACCAGAGTGTCCCAAGCCTCTGCCAGACCAGCATCTTCATTCGGCATCAGGGCCGCCACGTCCTGGGCCTCGAACGAGGTCCCAAGCACGGCGGCACATTCGATCACATGCCGGACGTTCGGCAGTCGGTCGAGACGATTCAAAAACATCGCCTTCAGGCGTGCGGGCGTATCGAAGTCCTTGACCAGCGCATTAACCTGCGCGCGCCCAAGACCCACGCCTTGCTGGGCCAGCGCCGCCGACAGCGCGTAGGCAAATTCTTCAAGCGCTAGCGGGTGCCCGACCGCCCGATGCGCCACGATTTCGGCCACTTCCGACACGTCCGGTCTGTCGGGTAGGATCTGTGCCACAAGCGCCTTCGCACCCGCTGCGAGAAGCGGGTCGAGCTGGTGCCGGTGCATCCCCGCACCGCGGAACACCGCTGGGGCTTCGCCCTCTCGTGCGGCGCAGAGGACGAAGGTGGGCAATCGCTGCAACTCCGCTAACAGCATCTCGATGGCTTGCACGGTCGTGGGGTCAAACCACTGGACGTCATCGCAGACCAAGATCACAGGACCGCGCCGCGCGGCCTGCTGCACCAACCGCAGCAAAAGGGATACCGCGCGGTCGCGCATCTCTGACGAAGTATCGTTCATTGCGGCGGACTGCGCATAGAGCATCGTCCGCAGAAGCGGTTCTGTATCGGATAGGTTCAGCTTATGCAGAAACGGGGCAAGCGCGACGTCGTCTCGTGCAAGCTGGCTTTCTATCAACGCAAGAATGGGTTTCATCGCGGTGCCGGTCGCGTGCGGATCCCCTTGGAGTATGAAGACCTGCGTTTCAGACGGCTGCACGCGGTCTAGCAGGGCCTGCACAAGGCGGGATTTCCCAATCCCCGGCGGACCTTCGAGCAGAAGCGCCTGACCCTGTCCGACTGTCACTTGTGCATATTGGCGGAGCAGCAATTCAACCTCGGCCTCGCGCCCTACAATTGGCAGGTCAGGCACGGCCGTTGTCACGGGTGGGCGCTGACCGGCGCGTGCCGCATCCAGATAGCCGTCGATTTTGGTATACGCGATGGCGGGCGAAAACTGTGTTGCAAGCGCGGGATCGCAGGCGATCTGTCCCGGCGCCGCCCGTGCCTGAAGCGTTGTCGCTTGGCGCTGCACCGCGCCCTGGACACCCACGAGGTCGCCGCCCGTTTCACTGCGCGAGGCCAGAACCTTGCCGCAACTGATACCCGCCGTCACGCTCGCCCGCGTGTGCAAATGGGTATCGACTGTTTGGCGAAAGCTCTCGGCGGCCATAACGGCGGTGTCGGCATCAAATTCAGCGGTGCTTGGAATGCCGAAGCAGATCGTCGCCGAACACCCTTCGTTTTGGATCAGATGTCCGTTGAAGTCCGCCGCCGCCTGCGCCGCAAAACCGGCCATGGGACCGGCAAGTTCGTCAAAGTCTTCGGGGTCGAGTTGGTCAAGCTGGTCGCCCGCAAGGCCCAGCACCAAAACCGTGATGTCGCGGCGTTCGTGTCGGCTGGGGGCGGTCTGTCCCACGGGCGCGGCTTGCGCGGCGTCGGGAACCGCACGGTTGGAAAGAACCGCTTCGCGCAGGTCCAAGGTTTTGCGCGATGGCGCGATGTCGAGCCGTGCGGCAAGTGCGGCCTCGCACATGTCGAATTGCTGCAGCGCCAGTTCCCGTTTGCCCGCCGCATGGTAAAGCCGCATGAGCGTCTGATGCGCCTCTTCTGCACCAGGTTCGATGTCGAGCAGACGTGTCGCCGCTGTTTCTTGGTCTTTTGGCGTACTGGCGGTGGTAAGCTGGGCATGGGCTGCATCAAGCGCCATTTCTTGATACGACTGCCGTGCGTAAAGGCACCAGCGGTCAAAGGCGTCGCTGCGGATACGCAGCCGGCCTAAAAACGCGCCTTCATATAGATCGAGCTGTCCGGCGGGATCGTTTGCAAACCGCCATGTATCAACGCTTAGCTCAACGGTTCTTGGGAGGGTGACCGAGTTCCTGTCGGCCTCGATCGGGCTCACGTCCCAGGGGGTCAGCATCTTGCGGATCACCCCCAATTCCTGACGCAGTGAACCGCGGGCTTGCTCTTCTTGTGCCGTGGGCCAAAGCAAATCAGCCAGCACCTCGCGCGGGACATCTTCGCCCGCATGTTCGACCAAATACGCCAGTAGCGCCGCAGACTTCTTGGTCGGGAAGCGGACCGCTTCGCCCGTTGGCGCGGCCAGAATGGGGCCGTCAAACAGCGCAAAATGCAAGCGTTCTTGAAACATGAATGCGTCCAAAGTCGCTAACCAAGATGCGACTCTGGCGATTTAGATCAACCGATTTCTCTTTCTGACAGTTTTCTGACGATGTGATTCAGCAGGGTTCAGTTAACTCCACGTCAAGCAAGGAGGAACTGGGTTATGACGCGCGAAACTGGACTTTTCATCGACGGCCAACTCGTCACCAATACCGACGCGGACGCCCAGGCTTTCATTCGCCCGGCGTTGGATGCCGCCCGGACGCAGCCGGAAACCGACACCGACCAAGGCAACGCGCCGCGCGCGTTGTTCGAGGAGATGGTGACGGCGATGCAAAACGATACGATTGCGCACCACTTTTCTAGCGTCGAAGGATTGGCAAACAACTTGCGGCTGCGCGCGCATGTCATCGACGCGATGCAGCGCATGTCGACGGGGGTCCTTGACGCAGATTATTTTGAAGTGGCGCGCGACATCCCGGCCAATTTGGGCACCTGTCACAACTATCACCACCTGATGCAGATCTTGGACGGCGGGAACGATCTCACGACTGCCAGAGAGGCCAAGGAAAGATTTGTGCGCCCTCTGGTCGAGTTGAACGCACACTGGACGCATCAGAACAACGCGACGGCCCTATCGGCCTATAGCTTTTTCATAACACCCGGCGCTGATCCTTGGGACAGCATCGCCCACACCCATCCCTTTCGCGGCGAATGTGCGGGGGCACTGCAAATCTGTCTGATGCGGGGCTTTCGAAATTCGCAGCGCCGCGAGGATGTGGAGCGGTTGATGCGGCGGTTTGGCCCGCTGCGGGTGGGGCCATGGCATCAGGATTACCAGAACAGACATCCAAAGCATCCAACCCCGGCCTCTGCGCTGCTCGCAACCTATGATGTGCCCGCCAACTATCGGCACGATACGGTGCTTGGCGTGCCTG
Organism: Pseudomonadota bacterium; assembly: GCA_038527375.1. Lineage (GTDB taxonomy): Bacteria > Pseudomonadota > Alphaproteobacteria > Rhodobacterales > Rhodobacteraceae > Shimia_B. The sequence continues at coordinate 125,019 of JBCBFU010000001.1, forward strand.
GAGACTATTTCTACTTCCGAAATGCCGAGGATTATCCCTACTTTGCCCCATCCGGCGGATGGCGCGGCGAAAACTGCATCTATCTGGGTCAGGATTTTCTGGGCCAGCCCCATTACTCTGGTCTGGGGCTGACTGGGAAGACGGAATACGCGCTGCGCATGTTCATGGCCAACGCCTATGTCCGAGATTGCAATTCCCGTTTCCTAAAGGTCGCCGCCCACGACAGGCGTCCCAATGTCGATTTCCATTGGGTGGATGATCTGGAACGGCGGCTTCGGTTCACCAAACGCGGCATTCTGCGCATTCCCGACCTCGAAGGGCAAGAATACCAGGGGCCGGGTCCGCAGGACTTTGAGAAGCCCACCGCCGATGTTGCAGCAGCCCTAGCCAGCCTTGGCCTGCCCCAAACGCACCCCAACGTTTGGGCCGGTGCTGTTTCCCGGCACGCGGCCATGTCCGCCTTTGATCTGACAGACGCCAACATGATGCCATGGCCCAAATCGGGCATGGCCGACCGCATGGTGGGCACCGAAATTGGGCCATGGCGCATCACCTTTGCCGCCACACAAACGCCGGACACTGCTGACGTGGTTGTCTGGAATACCGGTCCCTAGTCGTCCACTCTCCCTATCGGACGACCCCTGGGCCGTGGTGTGCACCACGGTCCTCTTTTCGTTTTTGGGTGTGATTTCTGAAAATTCTTTATTTCTGACGCAGTTCTGACGGTGCTGACGCCACTTTCTGACGCTGACCTGACAGCCCCGCCTGATGCTGTCCTCGATTGACACAAATTCATCGAGGAGGGCGTTATGTCCACAAGCTTTTTCGACCCAAGTTATACGATACCGACAGAGCCCGCGGGGTTTCTTCAGGGTTACAACCGACCGGTGACGGTTTGGGCGCTGATCTGCGTCGCGGCGCTTATCGTTCTTTTGTTGCTATGGCCCGCGGCCGCGGCAGAGACTCTCATCGACACACGCACAACGCTGCTGAGCACGTTTCGCGGATGGTACATGTATATCATGCTGGCCTTTTTCCTGTTGGCCGGAACCTTCGCACTGTTGCCAGGAGCGGGCGAAATCAGATTGTCGCGCGCAGGCGAACGGCCGGAGTTTTCCACGTTTTCCTGGCTGTCCATGATGTTTTGCGCAGGGATCGGCGCGGCGATCGTCGTTTTTTCGGTCAGTGAGCCGCTGACGCACCTGTCGACCAACCCTGATATCTTGGGGGGAAAGGTCGCGGCGGACACCGCTGAGGCGGCTTCAAGCGCGCTGAAATACACGTTCTTGCATTGGGGCCTCTCTGCGTGGGCCTGTTACGCGGTGCTTGGTCTCGCCATCGCTTATTTCTCGTATCGGCACGGTACGCCCCTAACGGTACGCTCGGCTCTCACGCCCCTTTTGGGTCATCGCTTTGGCGGTCTCATTGGCCACGGCATCGACTTCTTTTCGGTCTTTGCGATCATTGCCGGTCTGGCCGTGTCGATGGGCAATGGTGTTCCCCAATTTGTTGCGGGACTCAGCACGGTGTTCAAACTGACCGAAGGTGGCACCGTCGCTGTCTTGATCGCTCTGGCCGCTGTCGCGGCCCTCTCAAGTCTTGCGATCATCTCGGGCGTGAAACGCGGCATCAAATGGATGTCGAACACAAGCACCTTGATTTTTCTAGGTGTGTTGGCGCTCTTTATCGTGTTTGGGTCCACCCGCTTTGCCACGGATGCACTTGTTGCGGCTGTGTCAGATTATGTCTCAACCTTCTTGGGCATGTCGACCGTCGTCGCAACACCCGATGGCACCGTCCCGGGCGAGACATTGGCAAATTGGCAGGTCGATTGGACGATCTTTTACTGGGCGTGGTGGATCGGCTTTGCGCCCTTTGTCGGCATGTTCTTGGCCCGCGTTTCGAAAGGACGCAGCATCCGAGAGTTCGTGCTGGGCACAATGCTGGGGCCCTGTGCGATGTGTATGGTCTGGTTCGCCTATGTGGGTGGCACCGCGATCTCTATCGAACTTGCCGACACCGGCACCCTCAGCACGATTGATCGACCCGCACAGCTTTACGCAACATTGATGATGCTCTTGGGCGACACAGGCGGGGTAATCGTCGGGGGCTTTGTCTGCGCGCTGGTCTTTATGCTGCTCGCGTCGGTCTTCATCGCAGGTATCCTGGCCATCAACACCATTGCAGCTGGCGGCGACGATGGACCCAAGCCTGCGGCCCACGTGCTGTTGTGGAGCGTTAGCGTCACGCTGATCATCGCCGGCCTCATCCTGGCAGGAGGCATCGCCTCTATCCGTGACGCCGTCATCATCAGCGCCTTGCCCTTTTCTATCATCATCGCGCTTGCGGGCTTTGCCATGGTGTTCATGCTGGTGGCCCATCGGACCACCCTGGTAAAGATCACCGAAGTGCCGGCGTAAGGCTCCTACTCATGCGGAAGGGCGCGCAGCCACCAAGTTGGCTGCGCGGCTAATCGAACGGCGACTTTGCGCCGGAAGCCGAACGTCTTCCGGGGAACAGCAATCGCACAAGTTTCGCAGGTGTTTTGCGCATCGGGTGCACCAGACAACGCGCTGGATGATCGCAGTGTGGATAGACGTATGAATTGAGCCCCCGAGGAACTCACAAGGCCTTGGGCATATTCACAAATGTCGGAAAAGATGGTGCCCAGAAGAGGACTCGAACCTCCACGTCCATACGGACACTAGCACCTGAAGCTAGCGCGTCTACCAATTCCGCCATCTGGGCACGGGTTGGTGAGAGGTGGCTTTAAGGACGCTCTTGGGGGGTGTCAACGGGATTCGGGGGCTTGTTGGTGCACAAACCACCAGCTTTTGCCGCCCGATCCACGGAACGCGGCGAAATGCGGCTTGTCGTGGCCCGGACGGGGGTCTAAGCCCGGTGCCGACACGGGAAAGACTGGAGCCGCAGCATGTCCAAGCTTGTCACCATCTATGGCGGATCGGGGTTCATCGGACGCTATATCGCACAGAACTGCGCCAAGGCCGGTTGGCGTGTGCGCGTCGCCGTGCGCCGTCCCAACGAGGCGATGTTCGTTAAACCCTATGGTGTTGTCGGTCAGGTCGAGCCGGTCTTGTGCAACATCCGCGACGATGCCTCGGTCCGTTCGGTCATGCAGGGCGCTGATGTGGTGGTGAACTGTGTGGGCATCCTCGCGCCGTCCGGCAAGAACACCTTTGACGCTGTGCAACACGAAGGCGCCGAACGCATCGCGCGGATCGCGGCGGCGGAAGGTGTGCAAAAGATGGTGCATGTTTCGGCGATCGGGGCCGATGCGGATTCCAACTCCGATTACGCGCGGACCAAGGCGCTGGGCGAAGCGGGTGTGCTGGAGCATATGCCGAACGCCATGATCCTGCGACCGTCGATCGTGTTCGGGACCGAGGACGAGTTCTTTAACCGTTTCGCCGGGATGGCGCGGATGGGTCCGGCGCTGCCGATCATCTCGCCCAAGACAAAGTTTCAGCCCGTCTATGTGGATGACGTGGCCGATGCGGCGATGGCGGGCATTGATGGCGACGCGACCGGCATTCACGAATTGGGCGGCCCGGATGTGAACACCTTCCGCGAGCTGATGCAGCAGATGCTGGAGGTCATTCAGCGCCGCCGCCTGATCGTGGGCCTGCCCGTCTTTGTGGGCCGCATCATGGGCTTTGGATTTGATATGCTAAACGCCGTTTCGCTGGGCCTGATCCCCGCGGCGGTGACCCGCGATCAGGTGCGCAATCTGGCCAAGGACAACGTGGTCTCGGGTCAGTATCCGGGGCTGGCGGATCTTGGGATCAAGCCGACCGCGCTTGAGGCCGTGCTGCCGGATTACCTGTGGGTCTATCGCCACACGGGGCAGTATGCCGAGATCAAGAATTCCGCCAAGAACCTGCGCGGTACGGACCTCTAGACGCTGATCGCGCCGGAGTAGCCCAGCACCAGCAGAACGATCCCCAGCGCCACGCGGTAGATCACGTAGGGCGTAAAGCTGATGCTACGCAGCAGGCGCATCATCAGGGCCAACGCGGCGAGGGCGGCGAGGAAGCTGAACACGATCACGATGCCCGCGTCCCGCAGCGGGACCGCGCCGCCGATCAAGTCCAGCGATGACAGGGCGCCCGAGGCGATGATCGTGGGGATCGACATCAACATGGCAATCTTGGCGCCATCGCTGCGGGTGTAGCCGTGGACCAAGGCGCCGGTGATGACGATGCCCGACCGCGACGTGCCAGGGATCAGCGCGATCATCTGCCAGAGGCCGAGGCGCACCGCGTCCTTGAGCGACCACTGCGCCGCGGTTCGCGTTTGTGGGGCGCGTTGATCGGCCCAGTAGAGAAGCAGCCCGAACAGCAGCATCGTCCAGCCGATCACTGTGACAGACCGCATCGCATCCGCCGCGCCTGTCACCTTGAGGACCGCGCCTGCGATGATGACGGGGATCGTCGCGATGATAAGGCACAGCGCCAGCCACGCGCCTTGGGTGTCGACCTTGCCCCGGATCAGGCGGCCAAGCCCAATCAGGGCTGCGCGGACATCACTCCAGAAATACAAAACGACAGCGAACAGCGTACCCACATGGGCCGCCACATCGATGACGAGGCCCTGATCCTGAAGGCCGGTGAGCAGGGGCAAAAGGACGAGGTGGCCTGAGGAGGACACCGGCAGAAATTCGGTTATGCCTTGGATCAGGGCAACGAGGATGAGATGAAACAGGGGCATCGCGGGTCCGAATCGGGGTCTTTGCCGCACCCTAGTGCATGGGATCAAAAGCGAAATACCGGTTATAGGTCCGGTGCGGCCCTAAAATACACACTCGCAGCCCCGAATTTGGGTCAGTAGCGCTGCCTTTTTGCAAAATAGGTCAGGATTAGTGACTTTTATCCTGATCCGGCGCTGGTATAAGGCAGGTCCATTCCAGATTTGGTGAGGACAGGCGACATGGCCAAAGGCCCCATGCTGAAATTCGTGACCGTGGATCGTGCGATGCCGGAGAAGCGTCCGCCCAATCTGCGCAACAAGGATTTCCAGGAGATTTATGGCGAGTACGCCAAGGCCAAGGCCGAAGAGCAAGCCGGGCGTTGTAGCCAGTGTGGCGTGCCCTATTGCCAATCGCATTGCCCGTTGCACAACAACATCCCCGATTGGCTGCGCCTGACGGCAGAAAACCGTCTGAAAGAGGCCTATGAGGTCAGCCAGGCCACCAACACCTTCCCTGAAATCTGTGGCCGCATTTGCCCGCAGGACCGCCTGTGCGAAGGCAACTGCGTGATCGAGCAATCGGGCCACGGCACCGTCACCATCGGGTCGGTGGAGAAATACATCACCGACACCGCGTGGGAGGAAGGCTGGGTGCAGCCCGTGACCCCGGCGGTCGAACGGTCCGAGAGCGTGGGCATCATTGGCGCGGGCCCCGGCGGCCTGGCAGCCGCGGATATGCTGCGACGCGAGGGCGTGCAGGTAACCGTCTATGACCGCTATGATCGCGGGGGCGGCCTGCTGACCTACGGCATTCCCGGCTTCAAGCTGGAGAAAGACGTGGTCATGCGCCGGATCGACCAGCTTGAGCAATCGGGCGTGACCTTTGTCCTGAACTGCAATGTGGGCGAGGACGTCCAGTTCAACGAATTGCGGGACAAGCACGACGCGGTTCTGATCGCGACGGGCGTCTATAAAACACGGGATTTGCAGGCCCCGGGATCGGGTGCTGCGGGCATCGTGCGCGCCATTGATTACCTGACCGCATCGAACAAGCTGTCCTTTGGCGACACCGTGCCCGAGGTCGAGAGCGGGGAGCTCTTTGCCGAGGGCAAGAAGGTGGTCGTGATCGGTGGTGGAGACACCGCGATGGACTGCGTGCGGACCGCCGTGCGCCAAGGCGCTGAAAGCGTGAAGTGCCTCTATCGTCGGGACCGGGCCAACATGCCGGGATCGCAGCGCGAGGTTGCCAACGCCGAGGAAGAAGGCGTCGATTTCGTTTGGCTGAGCGCCCCCAAGGGCTTCACCGGTGACAAGGTCGACGGCGTGATGGTCCAGAAGATGCGCCTTGGCGCACCCGATGCGACGGGCCGTCAGATGCCCGAGGTGATCGAAGGGGCGGATTACGTGGAAGAGGCCGATCTGGTGATCAAAGCCTTGGGTTTTGAGGCCGAGGATCTGCCGACGCTCTGGGGTGAGCCCGAGTTGGAAGTGACCCGCTGGGGCACCGTCCGGGCGGAGTACGAGACGGGCCGCACCAACCTGCCGGGCGTCTATGCGGTGGGCGATATCGTGCGTGGCGCGTCGCTTGTTGTGTGGGCCATCCGCGACGGTCGCGACTGCGCCGCGGCCATCCTTAACGATTTGTCCGCGGGGCAAACCGTGGCCGCCGAGTAACAGGCACAACCGGTACACATCGCGTACACCAAGCGTACACATTGCGTACATACGCGCGGCTGCATCGCAAAACCAATTGGTCAGGGCTTCTGACAATTAACGGAGACAGACGGACGTGAAACCCATCCTTAACCTATGCGCCGCCGTGCTGGCGCTGGGCCTGCCCACCGCCCCGGCGTTGGCGCAGGATGAGGAGACGTATCGTCTGCCCGAAGGCTGCGAGGCCTATGTCACGGTCCAGTACAAGCTGTGTCAGGTCAGCCATCACTACACCTGTGTGGGCGACCCCGAAGGCCATCAGTGGCGCGTCGATCTGGGGCCGGAGGGCGAGACCTATCTGGGCCGCATCGACGCGGAGACGCAGTGGATCGAGAGCTTCGACATGCTGCTGGGTATCCGTGACACGCTGGACGCCGACCCGACCGACCCGGCGAGCTTTACGGAGCTGACCCAGACGGGTCGTGACGATTTCGATTTCTCGACATCCAGCGCGATGGCTGACGGCGTGGTTTACCGGGGGCGCGATCTGTTGACCGGGCGCACCGTCGTGATCGACGATGTCCCTCTTCTGGAGACCGAGACATACGCCTATGCGGAAACCAAGTCGGGCGAGTTCCTGTGGGAGTCGACCGGCAACGAATACATCCATCTGGAGTGGCGCCTGTTTATGGCGGGCCGCTACGTGACGCGCACCCCGAACGGGACCGATCAGGTCGAGGACGCGCCCGAGGATTTCATCTTTCCCGGCGAGGCGGGCTTTCTCAGCCCGACCCCGGAATTCAATTGCAACACGTTGATCCTGTAACCCGGGATCCCCGATACGACCCCGACGCAGCGAAGGAGCTACGCCATGACCAAATTTGATGCCGACTGGGTGAAGTCCGAAGAGGCCAAGCGCGCCTATATGACCGAACACTCGCTGTATCGCGATGACGATGAACACGCGTCCTGCGGTGTGGGTCTGGTGGTGTCGATTGATGGCGCGCCGTCGCGGGGTGTCGTTGATGCGGGGATCAAGGCGCTCAAGGCCGTGTGGCACCGGGGCGCGGTGGATGCCGATGGCAAGACCGGGGACGGCGCGGGAATTCACGTGCAAATTCCTGTTCCGTTCTTCCTGGAGCAGATTGAGCGCACGGGCCACGCGCGTCGTGGGGACGAGTTGATCGCTGTCGGTCAGGTCTTCCTGCCGCGCACGGACTTTGGCGCGCAGGAGGTCTGCCGGACCATCGTCGAGACCGAAATTCTGCGCATGGGCTATTACATCTATGGCTGGCGGCACGTGCCCGTGAACGTCGATTGCCTGGGTGAAAAGGCCAACGCGACCCGGCCCGAGATCGAGCAAATCCTGATCTCGAATTCCAAAGGCGTGGATGAAGAGACGTTCGAACGCGAGCTCTATGTCATCCGCCGCCGGATCGAAAAGCAGGCCGCAGCCAACGGGATCAGCGGGCTGTATCTGGCGTCGCTGTCGTGCCGGTCGATCATCTACAAGGGCATGATGTTGGCCGAGCAGGTGGCCGAGTTCTATCCCGACCTGATGGATGAGCGGTTCGAGAGTGCGTTCGCGCTCTATCACCAGCGGTATTCGACCAACACCTTCCCGCAGTGGTGGCTGGCGCAGCCGTTCCGCATGTTGGCCCACAACGGCGAGATCAACACGCTGAAGGGCAACGTCAACTGGATGAAGAGCCATGAAATCCGCATGGCGTCGTCCGCGTTCGGCGATATGGCCGAGGATATCAAGCCGATCATCGCGGGCGGATCGTCGGACTCCGCCGCACTCGATGCCGTGTTCGAGGTGCTCGTACGTGCGGGTCGTAACGCGCCTATGGCCAAGACGATGCTGGTGCCCGAGTCGTGGTCCAAGCAGGCCAACGAGCTGCCGCAGTCGTGGCGCGATATGTATTCCTACTGCAACGCCGTGATGGAGCCGTGGGACGGCCCCGCAGCACTGGCCATGACCGATGGCCGCTGGGTCTGTGCGGGTCTGGACCGAAACGGCCTGCGCCCGATGCGCTATGTCGTGACGGGTGACGGCCTGCTGATCGCGGGCTCCGAGGCCGGGATGGTTCCGGTTGACGAGGCCACGGTGAAGGAAAAGGGCGCGCTGGGCCCGGGTCAGATGATCGCTGTCGACATGGCCGAGGGTCGCCTGTTCCACGATACCGAGATCAAGGATGCGCTGGCCGAGGCTGCGCCGTTTGGCGATTGGGTCGGCAAGATCACCGATCTGGACGAAGAGCTGGCCGGCGTGACCGAGGCCCCGATGTTCGAAGGTGCCGAGCTGCGCCGCCGTCAGATCGCGGCCGGGTATTCCATCGAAGAGCTGGAGCAAATCCTTGCGCCGATGGCCGAGGACGGGAAAGAGACGCTGGCGTCCATGGGCGACGACACGCCGTCGGCGGTGCTGTCCGAGAAGTACCGCCCGCTGAGCCACTTCTTCCGCCAGAACTTCAGCCAGGTGACGAACCCGCCCATCGACTCGTTGCGCGAGTACCGTGTGATGAGCCTGAAAACGCGGTTCGGGAACCTCAAGAACGTGCTGGATCAGTCGAGCGCGCAGACCGAAATCCTCGTGCTGGAGAGCCCCTTCGTGGGCAATGCCCAGTTCGCGAAGCTGACCGAAAGCTTTAACGCGCCCATGGTCGAGATCGACTGTACCTTCCCCGCCGGGGGTGATCAGGGCGCGCTGAATGCAGCACTTGCGCGCATCCGGTCCGAGGCCGAAGACGCCGTTCGGTCAGGCGCGGGGCATCTGGTGCTGACCGATCAGCATCAGGGTGACGACAAGGTCGCGATGCCGATGATCCTTGCGACCTCTGCGGTGCATTCATGGCTGACACGGCACGGGCTGCGGACGTTCTGTTCGCTGAACGTGCGGTCGGCGGAATGCGTGGACCCGCACTACTTTGCCGTTCTGATCGGCTGTGGTGCGACGGTGGTGAACGCGTATCTGGCCGAGGATTCGCTGGCTGACCGGATCGAGCGTGGTCTGCTGGACGTGAGCCTGACCGAAGCGGTTGCGCGCTATCGCAATGCCATCGATCAGGGCCTGCTCAAGATCATGGCGAAGATGGGGATCTCGGTGATTTCGTCGTATCGCGGCGGTCTGAACTTCGAGGCTGTGGGCCTGTCCCGCGCGCTCTGTGCAGAATACTTCCCCGGCATGCCCTCGCGCATTTCGGGCATCGGGACGGCGGGTCTGCAGCGGCAGGTCGAGGCCGTGCACAAGCGCGGGTTCCTGGGCGACAGCGTGCTGCCCATCGGTGGCTTCTACAAGGCGCGGCGGTCGGGCGAGAAGCACGCCTGGGAAGCGCAGACCATGCACATGATGCAGGCGGCCTGTAACCGGGCGTCTTACGAGATGTGGAAGCAGTATTCGGCCAAACTGCAAGCGAACCCGCCGATCCATCTGCGCGACTTGCTTGCGATCAAACCCATCGGTGCGCCTGTGCCGATCGAGGAGGTCGAAAGCATCACGTCGATCCGCAAACGGTTCGTGACGCCGGGCATGTCGCTGGGCGCGCTCAGCCCCGAGGCGCACAAGACGCTGAACGTGGCGATGAACCGGATTGGCGCGAAGTCGGATTCGGGTGAGGGCGGCGAAGATCCCGCACACTTCCACCCGGAGCCCAACGGCGACAACCCGTCTGCGAAGATCAAGCAGGTGGCATCGGGGCGCTTTGGCGTGACGGCAGAGTACCTGAACCAGTGTGAAGAGCTGGAGATCAAGGTCGCCCAAGGTGCCAAGCCCGGTGAGGGTGGCCAGCTGCCCGGCATGAAGGTCACCGACCTGATCGCTCGCTTAAGGCATTCGACCAAGGGTGTGACGCTGATCTCACCCCCGCCGCACCACGACATCTATTCGATCGAGGATCTGGCGCAGCTGATCTACGACCTCAAGCAGATCAACCCGCGCTGTAAGGTGACGGTCAAGCTGGTTGCGGCATCCGGCGTTGGGACCATCGCGGCTGGTGTCGCGAAGGCCAAGGCGGATGTGATCCTGATTTCGGGCCACAATGGCGGCACGGGTGCATCGCCTGCGACGTCGATCAAATACGCGGGTCTGCCGTGGGAGATGGGCCTGACCGAGGCGCATCAGGTTCTGGCCATGAACAACCTGCGGGACCGCGTGACGCTACGCACCGATGGTGGTCTGCGGACCGGTCGGGACATCGTGATGGCCGCGATGCTGGGGGCCGAGGAATACGGTATCGGCACGGCTGCGTTGATCGCGATGGGCTGCATCATGGTGCGTCAGTGCCAGTCGAACACCTGCCCGGTTGGCGTGTGTACCCAGGACGAAGCCCTGCGGGAGAAGTTCACGGGCAACGCCGACAAGGTGGTGAACCTGATCACCTTCTACGCGACGGAAGTGCGCGAAATCCTCGCATCCATCGGGGCGCGGTCGATGGATGATGTCATTGGTCGGGCCGATCTGTTGGGTCAGGTCAGCCGGGGGTCCGCGCATCTGGATGATCTGGACCTGAACCCGATGCTGATCACCGTCGACGGTGCCGACAAGATCGAGTACAACCGCGACCGCGCGCGCAACTACGTGCCCGACACGCTGGATGCGCAGATCGTGCAGGACGCCGCGCGCTTCCTGAATGACGGCGAGAAGATGCAGTTGGAATACGCGGTGCAGAACACACTGCGGACCATCGGCACACGCACGTCGAGCCACATCGTGCAGAAGTTCGGGATGCGCAATTCGCTGCAGCCCGATCACCTGACGGTGAAGCTGAAGGGGTCGGCGGGGCAATCGCTGGGCGCCTTTGCGGCACCGGGTCTGAAGCTCGAGGTTGCGGGCGATGCCAATGACTACGTCGGCAAGGGCCTGTCTGGTGGCACGATCGTGGTGCGCCCGCCGCAGGTGTCGCCGCTGACGGCGGCTGAGAACACGATCATCGGCAACACGGTTCTGTACGGTGCGACCGACGGTTACCTCTTTGCGGCGGGCCGCGCGGGCGAACGCTTTGCGGTCCGCAACTCGGGCGCGAAGGTCGTGATCGAAGGTTGCGGTGCCTGCGGGTGTGAATACATGACCGGCGGTGTCGCGGTGATCCTGGGTTCCATCGGGGCCAACTTCGGGGCCGGGATGACGGGCGGAATGGCCTATATCTATGACCCCGACGGTGAGGCCGAGGCGTTGATGAACATGGAAACGCTGGTGACCTGCCCGGTCACGGTGGCCCATTGGGAACGCCAGCTGGAAGAGCTGATCGAGCGTCATCTGGAGGAGACCGGGAGCCGCCGTGCCGCCGAGATCCTGCAGCATTGGGAGACCGAGAAGGGTAAGTTCCTTCAGGTCTGCCCGAAAGAGATGCTGGTCCATCTGCCCGCGCCATTGAGCGAGGAGAGCGCGGCGGTTCCGGCGGAGTAGTCCAGCGGACTGCGGATATCTTTTGGATCAGGGGCCTGCGTTGCGGGCCCCTTTTTCGTGTGGGGCTGAGCCCCGCCTATTTCGTGAAGTCGGTGATGACGGCGGTGCCAAGTGGCGTTGGCCCGTGCATCGCGCGCAGTTCCGCGCTTGCGCCTGACAGCGGCACCGTCCGGTCAAGCATGGGCGCAAGGTCCACATCGCCCCGCTCGATCATCCCGAGCAGCGTCGGGTATTTCCACGAGGGCATCCCGCGCGTGCCGTAGAAGGCCAGTTGCTTGGCATAGATTGCGCGCATGTTGATGTGCATCATCCCGTCGCCCGCGGGCATCCCGATATGGACGTGACGGCCCAGCGTGGCGAGGCATTCGACCGAGGCATTGGTGGTGGCGGCGATCCCCAGCGCCTCGATCGAGACTTGCGCGCCGCCGCCGGTCAGGTCGCGGATGGCAGCGGCGGAGTTCCCGTCGCTGGCGTTGACGGCGGCGTCTGCACCAAGGCGCAGGGCCTCCTGCAATTTGTCCTCGACGATGTCGACAACGATGACCCGCGCGCCGAGCATCTTGGCGAGCAGCAGCGCCGACAGCCCGATACCGCCGGTTCCGTGGATCGCGACCCAATCGCCCGCCTTCACGCCTGCGCGGTCGGTCAATGCGTGCCACGCGGTCGTCACCCGGCACCCGAGACCGGCCGCCAAGGCAGGCGACAGGCTGTCGGGCAGGTGGACGAGGTTGTGATCATGGGGGACGGCCACGTATTCGGCATAGGCCCCTTGGGTGCCAAAGCCGGGCACAATGGCGTCGTCGCAGGCGTTTGACGCGCCCGTTTGGCAAGCCGCGCAGGTGCCGCAGCCGAGGATGAAGGGCGCGATCAGGCGGTCGCCGGGTTTGTATTTGGCATTCGCACCGGCCTCTACCACCGTGCCGCAATATTCGTGACCAAGGACCGAGCCATCCGACACCTTGGGGTGTTCGCCCGTCCAGCCGTGGAAGTCGGACCGGCAGATGCCGCAGGCCGCGACCTCAAGCACGACACCGTCGTCGGGGCAGGCTGGATCAGGCAGGGTTTCAATGGACAAGTCTTCGTTGAAATCACGGACAACGGCAGCGCGCATGGGGGTCCCTTTGGATTTGGTCGTGGCAGGAACTGCACCCCGAAGCCCGCGCCCATGCAAGTCTTTCTTTCATCTGGGGCATTGATCGGGCGGGTGGGCCATGGTCCTTAGTCGTCATGGCACGCAAGGCGCGAAAATCGAAACCCAAGGCCCCGCGATCGGTCGGGACATGGTGGCAGCGCGTCAAGCGGCGCATCGTCCGGGGGATTGTGATCATGCTGATCGGTGTGGCCGTGATTGTGGCGGCGGGGTCGGTGATCAACCCGCCCACGACGCCGTACATCCTGCAGGAGGCCAACCGTTTGGGTGGCGTGGATCGCCAATGGGTCCCGGCGGATGAGATCGCGCCGGTGATGCTGCGGTCCGCCGTGGCGGCGGAGGACGCAAATTTCTGTCTGCATTGGGGGCTGGACACCACGGCCATTCAGGACGCGCTGGAAGCGGGGGCGTTGCGCGGCGGATCGACCATCAGCCAGCAGGTCATGAAGAACGTCTATCTGTGGCATGGGCGGTCGTGGCTCAGAAAGGCGCTGGAGGCGGCGCTGACGCCCTACATGGAGTTGACGTGGTCCAAGCGGCGTATCCTTGAGGTCTATTTGAACGTGGCCGAATTCGACGAGGGCGTGTTCGGGGTAGAGGCCGCAGCGCGGCACTATTTCGGTGTGGGGCCAGAGGCGTTGAGCGCGGTGCAGGCAGCACGGCTGGCCATGGTGTTGCCCAATCCCAAGGGCCGGTCCGCATCCCAGCCCACGGCGGCGCAGCGGCGGCGGTCGGCCAGCATCCTCGATGGGGCGGAGACGATCCGCCGGGATGGGCGCGCGGCCTGTTTCGAGGATTGATCCCGGCCATCGCCTGCGGCATGGAGTGGGGACCGAGGTTTTGGGACGCTCCATGAACACGCTCTATCACGTGCCGCTTTCACCTTTTTGCCGGAAGGTCCGTTTGAGCCTTGCCGAAAAGAAGATCGAGGTGGAGCTGGTCGAAGAGAAATATTGGGAGCAGAGCCCCGAATTCCTGCGCCGCAACCCGGCGGGGAAGGTTCCTGTGCTCAAGCTGGATGGGAAAACGCTGACGGAGTCGTCGGCGATTTGCGAGTATCTGGAAGAGGCGCATCCGGCCCCCGCGCTGATGCCGCAGGCCAAGGATGCCCGGTTCGAGGTTCGGCGCCTGGTGGCGTGGTTCGATGACAAGTTCCACCACGAGGTGACGTCCAAGCTGCTCTATGAGCGGGTGAACAAGAAGGTCATGGGGCAGGGCTATCCGGATTCGACGAATGTCAAAGCGGGCGCTCGGGCGATCAAGTATCATCTGGATTACATGCAGTGGCTGCTCGATCACCGTCGGTGGTTGGCCGGCGATGTGATGACGCTGGCGGATTTCGCGGCGGCGGCGCAGCTGTCATCGCTGGACTACATCAGCGACGTGGATTGGAACCGGTCCGAGACGGTCAAGGACTGGTACGCCAAGATCAAGTCGCGCCCCGCGTTCCGGTCAATCCTTGCGGATGTGGTGCCGGGGTTCCCGCCGCCACGCCACTATGCTGATCTGGATTTCTGAAGGTCTTCGCCCGGCTGATAAGCCGGGCAGCGCCCGAACCGCCCCCCACGGGGCGGGCGCTTCTCGCCCACCCCGTCGGTTCGGGCACTGCCCTCGCACATGGTGCGCCCCGTGAGTGTGTCCAAAGAAGAGCTGGTCGCGCAGGCAGAAGCCGAGGGGTTCTCGCTCGTACGAGTCGCACCCCTGATCGACATGCCCGACCACTACACGCGGCTGCGCGCCTATCTGGAGGCCGGACGTCACGGGTCGATGGCGTGGATGGAGGATCGCCATTGGTGGCGGGGGGACCCGGCGGCCCTGTGGCCCGAGGCCAAGTCGGCGATCATGCTGGGGGAGGTCTACACCCCCGAAGGCGACGCATTGGCCAACCTGGCCCACCCCGAGATCGGCAACATCAGCGTCTATGCGCGGCATAAAGACTACCACGATCTGGTCAAGAAGCGGCTCAAGCGCGTAGCGCGGTGGCTGATTGACCAGACGGGCGGTCCGGGGACGTCGCAAGTCAAGGTCTTTGTGGACACCGCGCCCGTGCCGGAGAAGGCGCTGGGCGCGCTGGCGGGGCTTGGCTGGCAGGGCAAGCACAGCAATTTGGTCAGCCGCGATCTGGGCAACTGGTTCTTTATCGGGTCGATCTTCACAACCTTGGAGTTCGAGCCTGATACGCCCGAAGTTGACCACTGCGGGTCTTGCCGCGCCTGTCTGGACGTCTGCCCCACGGATGCGTTTCCGGCGCCCTACCAATTGGATGCGCGGCGGTGCATTTCCTACCTGACAATCGAACATAAAGGCCCGGTGGACGAGGATCTGCGGCCCGGTCTGGGCAACCGCATCTATGGCTGCGACGACTGTCTGGCCGTCTGCCCGTGGAACAAGTTCGCCAATGACGCGCGGGAGGTGCGCTATGCCGCGCGGGACGATCTGCGTGCGCCGCCGCTGGCCGAGTTGGTGGCGCTGGACGACGCGGGCTTTCGGGCGCGGTTTTCAGGCAGTCCCATCAAGCGGATCGGACGCGATCGGTTTGTGCGCAATGTGCTTTATGCCATCGGCAATAGCGGCCTGCCCGAGCTGATCGCACTGGCCCGGCCCCTGTGCGCCGACCCCGACCCCGCCGTTGCAGATGCGGCGCGTTGGGCCATATCACGCCTGAAATAGGGCCGCGGCCTTTTTCCCGCCTTAATTCCCCGTATATGCATGTGTGCAAAGACTACGGTTAACGTGGCTTGGTGAGAGGTACGGTATGGCAGATTACACGATCTATGTTCTTGATGAGTCCGACGTGACATTCCTGTCGGGCGGACCCCTTGATGGCGAAAATCAAGGCAGCGGTGTTCATCTGACAAATACGACCACCACCTTCACCGTCGACACACCGGCGTGGACGCCCATCGACATCACCGACAACGACCTGAACTTTGGCGATAGCGACAGTTCGCAAAAGTTGAACGGCGCGCAGGAGATCGACGGGACGACCTATGCAAGCGGTACCGTGGTCGAGGCCGAATACGGGTTCGAGGTCGAAGACGAAGACGGCAATATCTGGCAGTTGATCGCATTCAACGTCCGCGAAAGCGGAAGCGAATTTCCGGTATATGGAACCGTGGAAGGGATCGCCGTGATCGGCGGCCCCGGTGATTTTCCGCCGGCCGGGCAGGTCCTGACGGTCATTTCGAACCAAGAGGGGCCGAACTATGCGGCGGCGGATTATGCGACGCCGATCTGCTTTGACGCGGGCACGCCGATCCGGACGCCCGGTGGCTGGGCTGCGGTAGACGCTCTCGCGCCCGGTGACGTCGTGTTGACCCGTGACGCCGGACCCCAAACCGTGCGGTGGGTGGGTCGGCGCCCGGTCTGGGGCGTGGGCCGATTTGCCCCCGTGGAAATCCCCGCAGGCGCGCTGGGCAACACACGCACGCTGCGCGTGTCACAGCAACACCGCGTCTTGTGGCGGTCGCCCAAGGCGGAATTGATGTTCGGCACGACCGAGGTTCTGGTCCCGGCGGTGTCGCTGGTGGGGCGGCACGGCATCACGCTGAAGCAAGGTGTTCAGGCCACGTATTGCCACATCCTTCTGGACGAGCACGCGCTTTTGGATGCCGCGGGCCTGTGGTCAGAGAGCCTGTATCTGGGCGCGACGGGTCTGGGGTCTCTGGACGCTGCGGCCCGGGACGAGGTCTTGTCGCTCTTCCCCGAGCTTGAACGCACGGCACCCCGCGCCATCCGCCCCCTGTTGCGGCGGTACGAGGCGCAGGCCCTAGTGGGTTGAAAGGGGCTGATACGGGGCTAACCGCAGGCTTTTAATCCGGCGTCGCGAACGTCAGGTTGGCCCACATGGAATGCCAGGCAACATCGCCCTCGCGCGGCTCCAGAACCACGGCGTCCAGCATGTATTCGGTGCCCGGTGTCATCGGGATCGTCACGCGCCCTTGTGCGTCTGTCGTGAAAAGCGCGACATCCGCCTCTTGTTCGCTGCCGTTGGGGCGAAAGAAGACCTCGACCTGCGCGTTTGCGCGCGGCGCACCATAGAGCAGGACCTGAACCGGCAGCCCGCCGGACATGTCGTCGGTATAGGGATTGGCCAAGGCGACAATTTCGGTATCCAGCCCGACCGCACGGTCCGCGCCCGCGCCGGATCCGACGGCGACAAGCGACTTGGCATACCGGCGATAGGTTTCCACGAAATTCGTCTGGGGCAGCCCACGAGCCGCATGATCCGCCAGAGCGCCGTCAAAGGCCTTGTGTTCCACGAAGTTCACGAACTTCTGCCATTCGCGATAGGTCAGGCGGCTGTCGCGGGTTTCATTAACAATGATGGCGAGCCCCTCGCGCGGGAGTTTGCGCGACAGGGCAGGGCGATCCCCAAGGGTCGATTCAGGCGGGACAACCGCTGCGCCGAGCACGATGTCGAAGCGTGCATTCGTCCGTTCGCGATATGGTTGTGCTGCCCCCTTGAAACGTTCACCCACCCTGATATTCGCTGTGACAGGGGCACTTTGGGACACTTGATATTCCGTCGGCTCGATCCAGAATTCATGAGCCAGCGCCGGGAACGGCAGCAAGCCAAGCAACAGCATCGCAATAGCAGGACGCATACGCATGAGTACTCCTTTATCTTTCCTCTATACCGTCGTCCGCGCGCTGCTGATGTCAATGGTCGCAGCGATCACTCTGGCGACATCTGTCGCAGCGCATGAGACTGCACCCGCTGTGGCCAGCGTGTCCGTGGGCAGCGATACCGTGGACATCACCCTGATCGCAAATGCCGAGGCCCTGTTGGCCGGAATTGATACGGCAGAGTATGCCGACACCAACGACGCGCCCCAGGCGGCGGAGTATGACCGTCTGCGCGCGTTGGAGCCCGCGGAGCTCGCCGCCGCGTTTGAGGCCGCGTGGCCAGAGCTGCGCAGCGCATTTGTCCTGACCAATGCCGGTGATCTGACGCTGGACAGCGTTGAGGTCGCGGTCGTCGAGAACCTGGAACTGTCGCGCGAAAGCCGTCTGGTGATGAGCGCGCCGGTCGACGCCGGGGCCGAAGGCGTGACCTTTGGTCTGGCTGAGGGGCGCGGCAATCTGATCGTGCGTCAGACCGTGGGGGACGAAGTCTTTGCCGAGTTCCTGGATGCGGGCCAAATGTCGGAGCTTCTTCCGGTGCAAGGCGTGGTGCAGGAAACGGCGGGCGAGGCCTTTGTGCGCTTTGTCATCGAAGGATTCGAACACATCATTCCCAAGGGTCTTGATCACATTCTGTTCGTGCTGGGCCTGTTCTTCTTCGCGCTCGCATGGTCGCCGATCCTGTGGCAGGTGACGGCGTTTACGGTTGCGCACACGGTGACGCTGGCGCTGGCCACCTTGGGCGTGGTCAACATCCCCGACGATTGGATGTGGCTGGTCGAGGCACTGATCGCGTTGTCGATCACCTATGTCGCGATTGAGAATATCCTTCAGCCCAAGCTGGGCTGGTGGCGTCCGGCGGTGGTGTTCGGGTTTGGTCTGCTGCACGGTTTAGGCTTTGCATCGGTGCTGGGCGATCTGGGGCTGGCGCAGGGTCAGTTCGTGGTGTCGCTGATTGCCTTCAACATCGGGGTCGAGATCGGACAGCTGGCCGTCATCCTGGCTGCGTTCGTCCTGATCCTGTTGGGCGTGCAGGCCGCGCGCATGGCGCGGCTGGAGGACCCGGAGGAGCAGATGGTCCGCGATCTGCCCGAGATGTATCGCGCCAACGCCATCGTGGGGTCGATCATCATCGGGATCATCGGGGCCTACTGGTTCATCGAGCGGGCGTTCTTCTGATGCAAATGGTGAGGGTGCGCGGGCATGTCCGCCCACCCTCCCGCAACTTGAGGTCCGGTGAGCGCCTCATGAGGGTCCCATGTTGACAGGTGCCGCCCGTGGGGCGGCGCTTTTGTCCGGGGCGATGCTGATCTTTACGATCATGTCGGCGCTCATCAAGGCGACGGCCCCCGACATTCCTGCCGGTCAGGCCGTGTTCTTTCGGTCGGTCTTTGCGCTGCCCATCATCTTTGCGTGGCTCTGGCAGACCGGGCATCTGCACGACGGCCTCAAGACCGTGCGCTGGCACAGCCATGCCCTGCGCGGCGTGGTCGGGACCTGTGCGATGGGGCTGGGATTTGCCGGTCTGGCCTATCTGCCTTTGCCCGAGGTCACGGCGATCCGCTTTGCCACGCCCATCATCCTCGTGGTGTTGGCCGCGCTGATGCTGGGCGAACGGTTCCGGCTGTTCCGCTTTGGGGCGGTGCTGTTGGGTCTGGTCGGCGTCATGATCATCATCTGGCCGCGTCTGGGCGGCGGGCTGGGGGATGCCGCGTTTCTGGGCGCGATGCTGACGCTGGGCTCGGCCGGGTTGGCGGCGCTGGCGCAGGTGTTCGTCAAGGGCATGGCGGGGCGCGAAAGCACATCGGCCATCGTCTTCTACTTCTCCGTCACGGCCGGTGTCCTGTCCCTGACGACGATCCCGTTCGGTTGGGTCTGGCCCACACCGGGCCAAGCCGCGCTCTTGATCGCGGCGGGGCTGTCGGGTGGTGTCGGTCAGATTTTCCTGACCTCAAGCTATAAATTCGCCGAAGCCGGGGCGCTGGCGCCCTTCACCTACACTGCAATGGTGTGGTCGATCATCATCGGTTGGATTTGGTTTGCCGAAGTCCCGACGGGCCAGATGCTACTGGGTGCAGGCATCGTCATCGCCGCCGGGTCGATCATCGTCTGGCGCGAACGGCAACTGGGCCGGGACGAAACCGCGCGGCGCAAGGTGCGGGCGAAGGGGTTGCAGTAACCCCTTCGCAGGTTGGGCGCTTAGGCGCGCACCAGTTTCTCGTAATCTTCCGCGATATCGCGGCACATCGCGCCGACCTCGAAATTGTAATCGCCGATCTGGCCGACTGGGGTGACCTCGGCCGCTGTGCCGGTGAGCCAGCACTGTTCGAACCCTTCAAGCTCCTCGGGCATGATCACGCGCTCGTGGACCTTGATCTGTTTGTCCTTGAGGCGACCGATCACGGTTTGGCGGGTGAGGCCGTTGAGGAAGCAGTCGGCCATGGGTGTGTGCACCTCCCCGTCCTTGACGAAGAAGATGTTGGCGCCTGTCGCTTCGGCTACGTAGCCGCGGTAATCCATGAAGAGCGCGTCGGAGCACCCCTTGGCCTCGGCGGCGTGTTTGGACGTGGTGCAGATCATGTAGAGGCCCGCCGCCTTGGCGTGGACCGGGATCGTCTCGGGGCTGGGGCGCTTCCATTTCGCGATGTCGAGCTTGGCGCCCTTGAACTTGGCGTCGCCATAGTAGCTGCCCCATTCCCACGCAGCGATCGCGAGGTGGACGGGGTTACGGGCGGAGGCGACACCCATGTCTTCGCCCGCGCCACGCCACGCGACCGCGCGCACATAGGCGTCGGTCAGGCCGTTTTCCGCAAGGACTTGGGCCTTGGCGGCCTCGATCTCATCAACGGTGTAGGGGATCTGGAAATCCAGCTCTCCGGCGGAGAAGTGCAGGCGTTCGGAGTGTTTGCGGGACAGGAAAATCTTGCCGTTATAGGCGCGTTCGCCTTCGAACACCGATGACGCGTAATGCATGGCGTGGGTCAGGATATGGACGTTTGCCGCGCGCCAATCGACCATCTGGCCGTCCATCCAGATCTTACCGTCCTTGTCGTCGTAACCAGCCATGGCGGCCTCCCGTTTTTCACAAAGTTTCGCAACTAGGTCCGTTACGGACACAATGTTGCGCAAAAATCGGGAATCGCTACCAACTACGCCTTGGAATGTCAACAAGGCTGACTTATCCTGCCCAAGAGTTGAGCATGGAAGAAACCCGAAGACACCCATGGACACGCGCGCGCGCAGTAACAGGCTGACACCACCGGGAAATTCCCCCGCGGGTGAGAGATTGGGCGACCGTCAGGGCGAGAGCCTGCTGTTCCTGACAGATGAGCAGTTGCGCAAGGGCATCGAGGCGATGTTCTTTGCCTATCGTGGGTTCACCGCCGATCCCGATCGCATCCTTGCGGAAAAGGGATACGGGCGCGCCCATCACCGGGCCGTGCATTTCATCCACCGCAGCCCGGGCACGACTGTCAACAACCTGCTGTCGATCCTTGGCGTCACGAAGCAGTCTCTGAATCGCGTCTTGCGGTCCCTGATCGAGGACGGGCTGGTCGAAAGCCGGGTCGGCACGCGGGACAAGCGCGAGCGTCACCTGACCCTGACCGAAGCCGGGGCCGCGTTGGAGCAGGCCCTCTCGGACGCTCAACGTGCGCGCATGCGCACCGCCTACAAGGCCGCAGGCCCCGAGGCCGTGCGCGGGTTTCGTACCGTTCTCGAAGCGATGATGGATCGTGATCTTCGCCGTCACTACCAACGCTTGATCGATGCCGATGATCCGGGACATGGTGGCACAGGGTTCTCCGGGCGGTCTGAGGGCCTGGACGACACCGGGATGCCATAAGGGGACACCGGCATGGAGATGGACGCGCATCTGTTGATCGTCGATGACGATGAACGCATTCGGCAGCTTTTGCAGAAATACCTCATGCGCAATGGCTTTCTTGTCAGCGCGGCCCGGGATGCAGCCCATGCGCGGCGGGTTCTGTCGGGGTTGGACTTCGATCTGATCGTGCTGGATGTCATGATGCCGGGAGAGGATGGCGTGAGCCTGTGCCGCGACCTGCGGGCCGAGCGGGAGACACCGATCCTGCTGTTGACGGCAAAGTCGGAAACCGCTGACCGGATCGCGGGGCTGGAGGCCGGGGCCGATGACTACCTCGCCAAACCGTTTGAGCCGCAGGAGCTTCTTTTGCGGATCAACGCGATCCTGCGCCGTGTCCCGCAGGAGGAGGCCAAGGCCGCCCTGCCCAAGGTGCTGCACCTTGGGACGTTGCGCTATGATGTCGAGGCGTCCGAGCTGTGGCAGGGGGACGCCCGCGTGCGTCTGACCGCGACCGAAGTGCAATTGATGCGCATCTTTTCGGGCCGCACGGGAGAGCCGATCAGCCGCGGCAATCTGGTCGAGGAACTGGGGCGCGCGGGCGCGGGTGGCGGCGGGCAGGCGCAAGAGCGCGCCGTCGATGTCCAGATCACGCGGTTGCGCCGCAAGCTCGAGGCCGACCCCAAACAGCCCCGCTACCTGCAAACGGTGCGCGGCGCAGGCTATATGCTGCAACCGGATTGAGACCCATTCAACAGAGCCTCCTTGCGGAGGCAGCCTCCGGCGGGAGTTTTTAAGGACCATCGAAGGGCGCGGGCGCGGTCTTTTCTTTTCGATGGTCCACAACTACTCCGGGGGGTGCGGGGGGCTGGCCCCCCGCTGGGAAGGTGTGTGCGGGGGGGTGGCCCCCCGCTGCGAGGAATTCACGAGGTGTGGCGATGGCAACGGCGTTGATTACCCATGAAGAGTGCCTTGGGCACGTGACGCCGCCGGGTCATCCGGAACAGGTGGCGCGGCTGGATGCCGTGCTGGGCGCGCTTGAGGGAATGACGCTGGAGCGGGTGTCGGCGCCATATGTCGCCGAGGATGATTTGCTGCGCTGTCACCCGGCGCGCCACATCGCGCATATGCGCGCCTCGGTGCCCGAGAGCGGGTGGCGGTCGCTTGATGCCGACACGCACATGTCGCCGGGAACTCTGGCGGCGGCGATGCGGGCCGCGGGTGGTTGTGTGAAGGCCGTGGATATGGTGCTGGGCGGCGATGTGAATAACGCTTTTGTGGCGTGCAGGCCTCCGGGACATCATTGCGAGCGTGAAACGGCGATGGGGTTCTGCTTTTTCGGGACGGTCGCGGTGGCGGCGAAGGCGGCGCTCGATCACCATGGGTTGGAGCGCGTGGCGATCGTGGATTTCGACGTGCATCACGGCAACGGGACACAGGACTTGGTAGAAGAGGACCCGCGCATCTTTTTCGCCTCAACCCATCAGATGCCGCTCTATCCCGGCACGGGCTATGCCTCGGAAACCGGGGCGGACGACAATGTCATGAACATACCGCTGGCCGATGGCGCGGGGTCTGATACGTTTCGCGATGTGGTCGAGAGCCACGTGATCCCGGCGCTGGAGAGATTTGCGCCCCAACTCGTGTTCATTTCCGCCGGATTTGATGCACATGCGCGTGATCCCTTGGCGGGGATGCTTTTGACGGAAGATGATTTTGCATGGGTCACGGCGCGGCTGTGCGATGTGGCGGATGCCCATTGCGGCGGCAAGGTGGTGTCGAGCCTTGAGGGCGGGTATGACCTTGAGGCATTGGCGGCGAGTGCCGCAGCCCATGTGGCGGTATTGAAGGAGCGGGGCGCGCGACGATGAGCAAACCAGTGGCAGAGATGACGTTCGAGGAGGCGATGGCCGAGCTTGAACAGGTGGTGGGCAAGCTGGAGCGCGGGGATGTGGCGCTGGAAGACTCCATCACGCTCTATGAGCGCGGGGCCGAGTTGAAGGCCCATTGCGAGGCCAAGCTGAACGCCGCCGAGGAGAAGGTTGCCGCGATCACGCAGACGGCGGACGGGCAGCCCACCGGGACGGCACCGCTGGACAGCTGATGACTTTCAAGGACGATCTGGCCGCCTGTGCCGCGGCCACGCAAGCGCGCCTGTCGGAGGCCATGGCAGGAATGGCGGATGTGCCTGTGGTCGAAGGCATGCGCTATGCGGTGGCGGGCGGCAAAGGGTTGCGCGGATACCTTGTGATCGAGGGTGCGCGCCTGCACGGGGTGCCCATGGCACGGTCGGTGACGGCGGCAGCGGCGATCGAGGCGATCCATGCCTATAGCCTCGTGCACGACGATTTGCCCTGCATGGATGATGACGACCTGCGTCGCGGGCAGCCGACCGTGCATGTGAAGTGGGACGATGGCACGGCGGTTCTGGTGGGCGATGCGCTGCAGACGCTGGCCTTTCAACTGATCGCCGAGGATACCGAGGTGTTGGGAAACCGGCGGCTGCCGCTTTTGGCGGGGCTGGCGCGTGCGTCCGGCGCGCAGGGCATGGTGTTGGGGCAGGCGCAGGATATCGCTGCGGAAACGGCGGGTCGGTCCCTGACACTGGACGAAATCACCGAGCTTCAGGGCAACAAAACGGGCGCGTTGATCGAATGGTCAGGGGTCGCGGGACCGATCCTTGCAGGCGCGGACCCCGATCCGATGCGGCGATATGCGCGGGCCCTCGGCCTCGCCTTTCAGATCGCGGACGACATCTTGGATGTCGAAGGCGATGCCGCTGCCGTGGGCAAGGCGGTGGGCAAGGATGCGGATGCGGGCAAGGCGACCTTTGTGTCGTTGCTGGGTCTGGATGGCGCCAAGTCGCGCGCTGCGGAGTTGGTGGATGCGGCCTGCGCCGCGCTGGATGGCTACGGCACCGAGGCGGGGTCGTTGAAAGAGGCCGCCCGCTTCGTTATCGAACGCCGCAAGTAGTGTAAGGCCGGGAGGGCCGCGCGATGTCAGACAAACCGCACACTCCGATCCTTGACCGGGTGACGACACCTGCCGATCTGAAAGGGCTGAGTGATCGGGAATTGTCCCAACTCGCCGATGAATTGCGTGCGGAGACCATCAGCGCGGTGTCTGTCACCGGCGGTCATCTGGGCGCAGGTCTGGGTGTGGTAGAGCTGACTGTTGCGCTGCATGCTGTTTTTGACACGCCCAAGGATCGGCTGATCTGGGACGTGTCGCACCAGTGTTATCCGCACAAGATCCTGACGGGCCGCCGTGATCGCATTCGCACGCTCAGGATGAAGGACGGGTTGAGCGGGTTCACGAAACGCGCCGAGTCCCCTTACGATCCGTTTGGGGCGGCGCATTCGTCGACCTCGATCTCGGCGGCTTTGGGCTTTGCCGTGGCGCGCGATCTGGGCGGCGCGCCGGAACATGGGATTGGCGATGCGATTGCCGTGATCGGTGACGGTGCGATGTCGGCGGGCATGGCGTTTGAGGCGATGAACAACGCGGGTCATCTGAAGAAGCGGATGATCGTGATCCTGAACGACAACGAGATGTCGATTGCCCCGCCGGTGGGGGCACTGTCGTCCTACCTGTCGCAGCTTTATGCAGGCGCGCCGTTTCAGGAGTTCAAGGCCGCTGCCA
>JBCBFU010000002.1:0-127268 GCA_038527375.1 Pseudomonadota bacterium
GCGACGGGGGCCGGCATGGGGGCAACCCTTAATGCGGCGGTCGCGATGGGAGCCTATGGGCTGAGCGACCGCGCGTCGTGGCTGACATTTGGCAACCCCGGGAACCACGCCCTCCTTTTTGAAGGGGACACCGCACTCTTTAATCAATATGCGCTGCTGCCAGTCGATCCCGCGCGCCATCCCCACGTCGCAGCAGAGGCCGTCGCCCGGTTTGAGGCATGGCTGACGGGACCCGTAGGGCAGGGTGTGATCAACGATTACCGCCTCGCCGGGCAGCCGCTGTTCACCGCAAACGCGACGCCGCGCTAGGGCTTTCACCAAAGGGTGCTTGGCTTGTGAGGGGCGGGGTGGCTATGTTTGGTGTGTCCGCGCTGTCACGGGAGGCACCGATGAAACAGTCCCTGAAAGCCATTGCATTGGCCGCGGCGATCCTGACCGCCAAGGCCCTTCCCGTTCACGCCCAAGAGGCCGAGCCGCCGATGGACATGGACCGCATGGGCGAAATTCTCCGTGCGCTGGACCCGGACACCACGGCGTTTCCCAGCGGGTTCGAGCTGACGCTGGCCGACGTCCCGATCATGGTCGTGGCCGATCCCGTGGCCGACCGCATGCGCGCGATGATCCCGATCCGGTCCGTGGCGGGCATGTCGGGCGCGGAACTGGGCCGTGTGCTGCAGGCGAACTTCGACACCGCTTTGGACGCGCGCTACGCAGTGGCCAACGGGCGGCTTTGGGCCGTGTTCATCCATCCCCTCAGCCCGTTAGAACAAGATCAGTTGATTTCTGGCATCGGGCAAACGGTGAATATCGCGCTGAGCTATGGCGATACGTATTCCGGCGGCGCGGTGGTGTTTGGCGGTGGGGACACCGCGCGGGCGCAACGCGCGCTGATTGATGAGCTGCTACGCCGGGGGCAGGAGCTGTAGGACGATAGGCTAATCGGCGGCTTTTCGGACAAAATGGACGTTGGATTAAAGGTCTCGGTAGCTAATCAGTTCTATGCCGAGTTGGTCGATGCATTCACGCACCTCAGCGCTTGTCAGCGTCTCTAAGCAGGTTACACGGTCATCGGCGACATCCTCGTACCCGTTGTGTCCCATCGCCCTCAACTCTGAGGACATGACCGCGGGGTGATCTATGAAAATGTATGTGCCAGAATGAAGCTCGTTTAGTTGCTGCACGAAAGCTTCAACCCTTCTTCCAGTGTCCCTCGGAACTTTGGGATACCCTTCGATCCTCGAAAGACCGTGGCCAAAAGCGTCATCGGCTAGGCCAAATTCCTCACACAAGTCATAAATGACGGCACCAAGCCTCGCGTCGAATTCTTTGAAGTGCGTGAGCATATGTGAACTGACGTGCGATACGCCTTGGAACATAAGGCGCGCAAGCATGATTTGGGCTCTGAATTCATTGGCGATTTCGTCAAGTGACCAATCCGTATCTGCAAGGCATGGCCGACTGTCACCCTGCCTTCGCATCAGAAGGGGCAGAAAGCTTCCAGTTTCGTCTACGATGCTTTCAGCTTGACTAATTGGACGCCACTTAACGGCGTCCCATTCGCTTGTCAGGGTCAGATGGACACCAACATCTATTTCAGGATGGCCATTAAGTGTCGTTGCCGCATGTGCAGTCCATGGACACGGCATCATGACCTCAACGCTCCGCGCAATTCCCTCTGTGCACGCGCGAAGGCATCCGACGTTGGACGACCAACTGGATCCTGCGTCATCTGCCCGTACCAGTAGTCGGATTTTGCGGTTCATCTCATAGGCTCTGCATTCTTGCCGGGATCAGATTTGCACGCCAAAGCTTGCGTTGCACGTGGCTCAGTTGCCATGAAGTGTCGCACCGCAGAAATTGGAAGGATGGGCTCGAAGCTGCCCCTCGCCTCACAGCAAACAGATATCATCGGGGCGCGTGGGCCTTTGCCTTTAACCTTAAAGAACGAAGGGCGCGCTGATTTCACAGCGCGCCCCAAGTTTACTCGACTTGTTGCCCTTAGTTCCCGTATGCCACCGATGGCAGCCAGGTCGTGAGCCACGGGTTCTGGAACACGATGAAGAGGCCCAGAAGCTGCAGCATCACGAAGGGGATGATCCCTTTGTAGATGTGGCTGAGGTTCACGCCCGGCGGGCAGACCCCCTTGAGGTAGAAGAGCGCGAAGCCAACCGGTGGGGTCAGGAACGAGGTCTGCAAGGTCACCGCCACGAGGATCGCGAACCAGACCACCTGCGCGTCGTTGATCGACCCGTAATCCGGCACCGACAGGGCGAGGCCCTGAATGATGGGCAGCATCAACGGCATGATGATCAGCGTGATTTCGATCCAGTCGAGCAGGAAGCCCAGCAGGAACACGATGAACAGGATGAAGGCCACGACGAGATATGGGTTCTCGAACACGCCCGCCACCATGTGTTCGACCACCTCGTCCCCGCCATAGAGGCGCAGGACATAGGCAAAGAAGTTGGCGGCGAGGAAGATGCCTAAGATGTAGCCCGAGGTGTTGAGGGTCGACCGGGACACCTCCCGCAGGACTTTCCACGAGAACTTGCGATAGGCTACGGCGAGGAGCGTGGCTCCGAGGGCGCCAAGACCCGAGGCCTCGGTGGGTGTGGCGAGGCCCGCGAAGATCGAGCCGAGGACAAGAAGGATCAGCGCCATGGGGGGCATGACCGACAGGAGCACCTCTTTCACCTCGGTCCATCCCACCGGCCCGGTGTCTTCGGGCACCGGCATCGCGTCGGGGCGGATGAAGCCGTAGATCACGATGAACACGATGTAGAGCGCGCCGAGGATCAGCCCGGGGAAGAGAGCGCCCATGAAGAGGTCACCCAGCGAGATCGCCAGTTGGTCCGACATGATCACGAGCATGATCGACGGTGGGATCAGGATGCCCAGCGTCCCCGAGGCCGCAATGGTGCCTGTCGCGATGGGCTTGGAGTAGTTCTGCGCCATCATCGCGGGCAGGGCCATCACACCCAGCAGTGTGACGGAGGCACCGATCACGCCGGTGGACGCCGCGAGGATGATACCGATCAGCAGCACCGTCAGCGACAGGCCGCCCTTGAGCCCGCCAAAGAGCTTTTGCATCGATTGCATCATGCGCTGGGCCACGCCGGATTGGTCAAGCATGAGGCCCATGAAGATGAACATCGGCAGGGCCACGAGGACCGGGTTTTGCACGATATTGCCAAAGAGGCGGGACGGTAGCGTCCCCATCTTGCGCCAGTCGATCCCGATGCGGTCAAACTCGATCACATCCCGGAAGGCCCCGCGGAACGGGTCGAGGAAGAAAAGCGCGAAGAGGTAGAAGATCAGTGCCACACCGACCAGCGCCATGGCGACCGGCACACCGCGGAAGAGCAGCACGATGAACGTGCCGAAGATGACGGCGACGAGAAGTTCGTTCAGCGTCAGGATTTGCCCGATGGCTTCGAGGATGAACATCAGCGGGCCCTCCGGGCGTAAAGGACGGCACCCAGCGCCGCAGTGAGAAGGAGAGATACGATCACGGTCCAGCTGGTCTCGTAGGGGCCGAATTCGACCTCGCCCATTAGCAGACCGTTGCGCGCGATGGAGCGCGGCGCCATTTCAGGGTCAGTGACGCGGGTCAGCCACCATGCGGCGTAAAAGACGATGAGGTTCACAGCCAAGGCGATGGACGGCAGGAGCCAGACAAACTGCGACCAGCCATCCGTCGCGCCCTGTTGGCCGAGCAAACGCAGGACGCGGGCAAGGGCGGCCCAACCGATCACGATGAAACTGAGGTTCATCAGCACCTTGAGGATCCACAGGTTGTGGAGCCCGTTTGGCGACGACGACCCCTCCCACGCCTGAATGGAAGTTACGGCGTAGTGGAAGGTCACGTCCCACGTGATGATTGCAAAGGGCAGAAACAGCCATCCCAGCGCGAACATGTCGATCCGGCGTTTCTTGCTCGAGGCATAGTTGTCGTAGAAAATATCAACGCGCACATGACTGTTGGTTGTCACGGCATAGGCCACGCCGATCAGGCAGGCGATCCCGTAAAGCCACCATTGCATGTCGTCCAGCCACGCCTGGTTGCCGGGGCCGATGCTGATCCGGCCCAAGTTCCGCAGGAAAACCTGAATGACGATCACCATCATCAGGATCGGGAACAGCCATGCCAGCCAATTGCCCAAGCCGATGATCACCCGGTCGGCCCGGTTGTGTTCCACGCGGTCGATCTCTCCGGGATCGTAGACAGACGCGATGCCGTCCGGATCCGAGGACGGCGCTTGCGACAGGTTCTCCATGGGTCCCTCCCTAGCCCAAGTCACCCCTGATGGTGGTCAGGCGTTCATCTGGATGAAAGCGCCCTGCCGCGATGGTGGCCCGGGCGCTTTGATGCAGATCAACGAATTGAATTTGTGGCGAAAAGGGCGCCCCGGTTGGGACGCCCTTCGTGGTGGTCATGCAACCCGATTACTTGCGCGGACGCGGCAGGTAGATGTTGCTGTTCCAGGTGTTGTAGCCTTCGCGGAACTCCTGCAGGTCGGCCCACGTTTTGGCGAAGTGTGCGTCCTCTGCGGCCAGCTCACCAGCCACTTCGTTCCAGGTCGTCTCGAACACGTCGAGTTGCTCAGGCGTCCAGTTCTTGATGGTCACGCCGTTGTTTTCGACGTTGTCGACCATGGCTTCGAAGTTGGTTGCTTCACCTTCGGCCAGGTTGGTCGTGACGTTGGCAAGGCAGGCCACTTCGATCTGGTTCTGGGCGATCTCGTCAAGGTCATCCCAGACGTCCTTGTTGACCAGCAGTTCGAACATGGTCGCAGGCTGGTGCCAGCCGGGGAAGTAGTTGAACTTGGCGATCTTGTAGAAGCCCAGACGCGCGTCGATGCGGGGCATCGAGAATTCGGTCGCGTCAATCGCGCCACGTTCCAGCGCGGGGAAGATGTCTCCACCGGCCAGAAGCGAGGTCGACACGCCCAGACGTTGCATCACTTCGGCACCCAGACCGAAGAAGCGCATGTTCAGGCCCTCGAGGTCCGACAGCTCGTTGATTTCGGTTTTGAACCAGCCCGAGGTTTCGGGCGCGATGATGCCGCAGGGCATGACGTGAACGTTGAAGCCGTTCATGTCGTACATCTCGCGCATCAGGTCGAGACCGTCATCATAGAGCATCCATGCCATGAATTCGCCCGCTTCGGGGCCGAACGGCACAGCGGCAAAGAGCGACGCCGCGGTCATCTTGCCTTGCCAGTAGCCCGACGTGGTGTAGGCCGCGTCGACGGAGCCGTTCGACACAGCGTCCAGCGCTTCCAGCGTCGGCACCAGCTCGCCGGGATCGAAGTGTTCGAATTCGACCTCGGTCGAGATCGAGTTCACCTTGGCAACAAAGTCGAGCGCCGCCGTGCCGAGGATCGGCAGGTTTTTCCCGAACGCGCTGGTCATCTCCAGCGTTTCCTGTGCCTGCGCGGCACCAACGGTCAGCCCGGCAATAGCCAGGGCAGCAAAAGTGGTTTTCATGGTCGTCCTCCCAAAGACTTGGATATTGGTAAGAGAAACTTACCAAATCTGAATGCAGGATAGGGTTCATCCCGCATTGGGCAACACAAAAGCCCGGAATTTCGCGAATTGCAATAATGTATACGTTGATGTGTGCATTAACGTATGGATTAAGAGCCTGCGCAGGATGTTAGCGCCCGAGCTGTCGGGGTTTTTGGGTAGACGGCGCCGCCCGGTGCATCGCGCACCCGCAGGCCGCGCGGGCTTGCCGCGCGCGAAAGCGCGTCGTTTCCGCCCGGTTGATTCGCGCTGATCAGTCCCCTGATCAGTCCCGGGGAGCCGGCGCGCCGCCTTCGAAATTGTTGCCGTTCACGTAGTCGCAGGGGGCTTCTTGCATCTCCAAATGCAGGCCTGCCCCTGTGTAGGGATGCGCACGCGCCAGCGCCTCGTCGACGGTGATGCCCAGCCCTGGCGCAGTGGGCGCCCGGATAAATCCGTCCTCGACCGCGATCGCGCCAGAGATCAGATTGGTATGGAACGGTGTTTCGATGGTCTCGGCCATCAGCAGGTTCGGGATCGACACGGCCAATTGGATGTTGGCCGCCCATTCCACGGACCCTGCATACAGGTGAGGGGCCATCTGCGCGTTGTAGACCTCGGCCAGGGTAGCGATCTTTTTGGCCTCCCACAGCCCGCCTGCGCGGCCCAAAGCAGGTTGCAGGATGCTCGCGGCCCCTTGGCGCAGGATCGGCGCAAACTCGGCCTTGGTGGTCAAACGCTCGCCCGTCGCGATGGGGATGCCGACGGCGCCTGCGACCTTGGCCATTTCGGCCAAGGCATCGGGGGGAATGGGCTCCTCGAACCAAAGCGGGCTATAGGGTTCAAGGGCACGCCCCAGACGGATCGCGCCTGCGGTCGTGAATTGACCGTGCGTGCCAAACAGTAGGTCGGCGCGGTCGCCCACGGCCTCGCGGATCGCCTTGCAGAACGCCACGGACATCGAAATGTCGCGCATCCCGGGCATGTGGCCGCCGCGCAGAGTGTAGGGGCCGGCCGGGTCGAACTTGATCGCGGTATAGCCACGATCGCAGGCGTCGAGCGCGGCCTCCGCCGCCATCTCCGGCGAAGTCCAGAACGCGTCGATGGGATGCTGGGGTAGGGGGTAGAGGTAGGTATAGGCCCGCACGCGGTCATTGACCTTGCCGCCCAGAAGCTTCCACACGGGGACATCGCGCGCCTTGCCGAGAATGTCCCAACACGCGATCTCCAACCCGGAAAACGCGCCCATGACGGTCAGGTCTGGGCGTTGCGTGAACCCCGAGGAATAGGCGCGCCGGAACATCAATTCGATATTGGCCGGGTCCTCGCCCGCCATGTGCCGTTCAAAGACATCGCGGATCACAGACACCATGGCGTCCGGCCCGACCGAGGCGGCATAGCATTCACCCCAACCGATGATCCCGTCATCTGTGGTCACCTTAACAAGAATCCAGTAGCGCCCGCCCCACCCCGGAGCGGGGGGAGCCGTCACGATGACATCAAGATCAGCAAGCTTCATGGTCTTCCTTTTGCTTCAAATACCTCGGGGGTGCGGGGGCTGGCCCCCGCGTGCAGGTTGGACGTCTCGGCCCGATCAAGACCATGGTCCGCGCTCTGGCACGGCACTCAAGCCCATTCGCGTCAGCCCGGCCCAAACGCGTCATGCCGTTGCGTCATTTCTCCGCTTGCGGGTCACGAAGATGACCAGGCACATCGCGACCAGCACAGCCGACAAAAGGAACGGCGCGCCGGGGAGGTAAAAGCCGCCGTCGCGCGTGAAGAGGAAGAAGATGTTCGTCATCACGATGGAGGACAGAATAAGCGCCAGCGCCTTGGCCGAGGTGATCACGCCCTGCAGCTCGCCCTGCTGATCGTCGGCGGCACGCTGGCTCATGAGACCTTGGAGCGCGGGTGTCACCACTGCACCGAACGCCGAGATCGGCGCGAGCGCGAGGACCACCCAGCCATTGGTCACAAAGCCCAGCAGGACAAAGATGCAGACGTTGAAAACAAAGCCATACACGATGGTCGCGCGTTCCCCGTATCTCGGGATGATCCAGCGGATCAGGAAACCCTGCACGATCGCCATCGAAATCCCAAAGGCGCCCAGTGACAGCCCGACCATGCGCTCAGACCAGCCAAATTGCTCTGGCGTGAAATAGGCCCAGACGACCGGATACACGATAAAGGCAAACTCGTAGATGAACGCGATCAGGAGGAAACGTTGCACATCCTCCAGCTTGCCCATGGATTTGAGCGCGCCAAAGGGGTTGGCGCGTTTCAGGTCAAAGGGGCGGCGGATACGGTCGTCGACGGTCTCGGGCAGCACGAAGTAGCCGAACACGAAGTTGACAGCGGCCAGCGCTGCGGCGGCGTAAAAGGGCAGGCGCGGATCGGCATTGCCCAACACGCCGCCGATGACGGGACCAAGGACAAAGCCCACGCCAAACGCTGCCCCGATGAGGCCAAAATTTGCGGCCTTTTGTTCGGGCGGGGAAATGTCGGCGATGAAGGCGGCGGCGGTGGATTGCGTCGACGTGGCGATGCCGCCGACGACGCGGGTCAGGATCAGCACCCACATCGCCCAAGCCATGCCCATGAGCACAAAGTCGACCGCGACGACGACGAGGGAGCCCAGCAAGATGGGCCGCCGCCCATAGCGGTCGCTGAGCGATCCGACGATCGGGCCAAAGATGAACTGCATCCCCGCAAATATCATCGTCATGAAGCCACCCCAGACGGCGGCCTGACCCAGATCCGCGCCGGTGATCTCGCGGATCAGCGACGGCAACACCGGCAGGATCAGCCCGATCCCCATGGCGTCGATGGTCAGCGTGATGATGATGAAGGTGAGCGCAAGGCGCGGGTTTGTAACGGGCTTGGCCATGAACACTCGGTCAGTCGCGGTTGATCGGTGGTATCAGCGTGATCCAACCGGGGGAAGCGTTTTCGCAAACTGCCAGAAAATTGGGCGTCAGATATGCCCTTATATGTGTCCCGTCTCGCGCAGGAACCGCGTGATGTGGCCGGCATAGGTCAGGGGGTCTTCGACGCAGGGCAAATGGCCCGCGCGCCGCATCAGCGCAAAACCCGATCCCGGGATCAGGCTAAGGGTCTCGCGCACCAGGTCGGGTGGTGTCGCATCATCCTCGGACCCCGCGATGCCCAGTGCGGGCAGGCGCAGACCGCTCGTGGGTGTGTAGAAATCCGTTCCCGAAATGGCCGAGGCGCAGCCGATATAGCCATCGGTCGGCGTGCGCGTCAGCATGGTGCGCCATGCGGCCAATTCGGGTCGGGCGCGAAAGTCCTTGGAGAACCACCGCTTCATGGTGGCATCGCCAATGGCGTTCATCCCAAAACGGCGGATCGTGTCGATGCGGTCGTCCCAGATCGCGGGCGTGGCGATCTTGGCACCCGTATTCGACAGCACCGCCGCCCGCACCAGATCGAGCCGCTTCACAGCCAAACCTTGCGCGATCATCCCGCCGATGGACAGCCCCACAAAGAGGCTATCCCGCACCTCCAGATGATCGAGAAGCTGTTCGACATCGCGCACGAGCGCGCCCATGGAATAGGGTGGTTCGGGGCAGGACGACAGCCCGTGGCCGCGCTTGTCGTAGCGGATGATCCTGAGGCCCGCAGGCAAGAGCGGCAGGATCGGGTCCCAGAGCCTGAGGTCGGTGCCGAGCGAGTTCGCAAACACGATGGGCGCGCCGGACGGGTCCCCGTCCTCGCGGTAGTGCAGGTCGACATCCTTCAGAGGCAGGATTTTCATTCGGGGGCTCCCAACCGCATATGCGCCACGATCTGACCGTGATCCGAGGCGAGCTTGTTATAAGGCGCCTCCGGGTGGGAGCCATCGGTGATGTGGTCGTTCAGGACGCTGAAATACTCCATCTCGCCCAGCCGGTCTGGGGTGTCTGGATGGAAATGCCGCGACAGGAAAATCTGGTCGATACTTTCGAACGTGCCGC
This sequence comes from Pseudomonadota bacterium, assembly GCA_038527375.1. Classification (GTDB taxonomy): domain Bacteria; phylum Pseudomonadota; class Alphaproteobacteria; order Rhodobacterales; family Rhodobacteraceae; genus Shimia_B. Next base: position 9,483 of record JBCBFU010000002.1, read on the forward strand.
CAAAAGCTGACGTGTAGACCATGTCGCGTGCTGATTTCCGGACAAAGAGTTTCTCGGCAGAGTGCAGTTTGACGGCCTCGATCTGGGCGCGGATGCGCAGGTTTTCAGCGTCGGTGTAGCGGTCGGACCGGTGTTCAGCGTCGTGGCGGCGCATCCAGGCGTAGTTCTTGAATGGCGTTTCGCCCGCGATGATCTCGGACGACACGGCGTGTTCGCCATCGTTGAAATCACCCAGCACCATCACCGGCTCACCCGCTTGAAGGCTTTTCACGACCTCGCGCCGAAGAACCCAGGCTTCGGCCATTCTGCGCACGGCGGCGCGCAGCGACCCAAGGGCGCGACCGACCGGATCGTAGTTCACGAGGTCAACCTCGGGCGGTAGGCCGCCGTCCACCTTTGGGTATTCGCCCAGCTTGGATTTCAGATGGCAGTTGAAGACGGTGATGACCTGATCGCCGACCGGCACGCGGACCTTGAGGATGGGGCGCGAGGTGCGGGTCAGGGTGAACGCGCCGCCATCTGCCCCGCCCAGGTCCGAAAACGGGATGGTCAAAGGTTCGGGAAGCTCTTGAATGATTTCAGGCTCGCCCACAAAGCCAAACCGCGACAGGACGGCCACGCCGGGGCGGCGCTGGCCCGGGGCGCCGTCATTGGCGTTGCGCGCAAAGCGCAGGCAGTCGCCCACGTAGGGATCGAAGGCCAGTTTGCGAAAGATCGCCTTGCGGGCGTAGCGCTTGGATCGGTCGGGGATCACGGCCTCATTGGCGGCCTGACCGCGGGCATTCGTTTCCGCGATCACCGCGTTCAGGGCAGGTTCGTCGAAAATCTCCTGAAAGCAGACGATATCGGTGTCCATCGACAACAATTGATCGGCAAGCCAGTCCTCTTTCCACGCGTGTTCTTCGGGCGTGTAGGATTCGAACCGGTAATATTCCTGATCCGGGCCGATCAGGTTTTTGACGTTAAAGGATCCAATCGTGAAGCGGGTCATGACAGTGTCTCCAGCGCGCGTGTGAACATGGCCGTGTCAACATTCCCGCCCGATGCGGTCACGATGACGGTGTCGGTATCAAAAGCGTCCGGGTGGAAGAGGGCGGCGGCCAGAGCCGCGGCCCCGCCGGGCTCAACCGTGATCTTGAGCCGTTGCCATGCAAGCGCCATCGCGCGCAGGCACTCTTCTTCGCTCACCACCAGTCCGGGTCCGCACAATCGGCGGAGTACGGGCCATGTCAATTCGCCGGGCATGGGCGTCAGGATTGCGTCGCAGATGGAACCGGACAACGCGTTGTTGCGCGAGCGCGCACCGGAGGCCAGCGACCGCGCCACATCATCAAACCCTTCGGGCTCCGCCGGGCGCACGCGCATGGCGGGGGCGTCAGCTTCGAGCGCGAGCGCAATTCCGGCGGTCAGCCCGCCGCCGCCACAACACACCACTACATCAGCCTCCGTGACACCCAACTCCGCAGCCTGTGCGGCGATTTCGAGGCCCGTGGTGCCTTGGCCGGCAATGACCTGGGGATGATCGTAAGGCGGGATCAGGGTGAGGCCGCGTTCGGTGCGGAGCGCCTCCCCGATGTCTTCGCGGCTCTCGCTTGCGCGGTCATAAAGGACAACCTCGCCGCCCAAAGCGGCCGTGTTGTCGATCTTCAATTGGGGCGCGTCCGATGGCATGATGATGACCGAGCTTGTGCCGTGCAGGTGCGCAGCATGCGCGATAGCCTGTGCGTGGTTTCCGGACGAAAAGGCAAGGATGCCCGCCGCGCTCTGGGCTGTATCGAGCGCTGATATCGCCGACCACGCGCCGCGGAATTTGAAGGACCCGGTGTGCTGAAGGCACTCCGCCTTCACGAGGACACGGCGACCGGCGAGGTCATCGAGGAATGGCGAACTCAGAAGTGGGGTCAGGCGAACATGCCCGGTCGCGCGGTCGGCGGCGGCGCGGATGGCGGTGATATCGGTCATGGCAATTTCGCTATCCAAGTGTGCAAGGCCTCAAGTGCCTCTGCCTCATCCAGAAAGGGGACATGCCCGCGATCCGGCACCTCGGCCCAGATCATGTCCGAACGGCGTCGCGCCATCTCTGCGGCGGTGTCACGGGTCAGCAGGTCAGAGTTAGCGCCCCGGATCAGCGCGAGGGGAAGCCCGGCAAAGGCGTCAAAGAGGGGCCAAAGGTCAATGTCGGGTCGGTCAGGGTCATCGAGCGGGTCGAGCACCGCCTGCCGCAAGGCCGGGTCGTAGGTGATGTCCAGCCCGTCGGCCGTTTGTCTGTAATGCAAATGGACCTCTTCCACCCAGCGGCTGTCGGGCACATTCGCAAACCCGGCCATCAGGCCCGCGCGCATCTGCGCCGCCTCGCAGTGGGTCCGCGCCGCAGGCCGGCGTCCGAGGTATCCGCGGATCGCGTCGAACCCGGCAGGGGCGATGTCGGGGCCGATATCATTCAGGCAAACGCCGGTCAGCCGGTCCTTTGCCAAGGCAGCCAAGGTCATCGCAATGAGCCCGCCGCGTGACGTTCCGAGGATTGCCGCCGCCGGGATGCCAAGGTGGTCGAGCAGGTCGAGGGCGTCGTTGGCCTCTTGCAGGATCGTGTAGCTTGCAGGGTCCGCCCAGGCGCTGTTGCCCCGCCCGCGATAGTCCATGCGCACCAGCCTGCAGTGAGTCATGTGCGGCGCCACATAATCAAAATCGCCTTGGGTCCTTGTCAGCCCGGCCAAAGCCAGAACGACCGGTGCATCCGCCGCAGCTGCGGGGGTGTCGCGATAGTACAGGCGCGTGCCGTCGCGCGCTTCAAATATGGGCATTGGCCTGATCCACGAGGTGCGGGATGTCAGTCAGATCGCTCAGGATCCGGTCGGGGACACCGGTCAGACGGTCCACCGGTTCGCCGGCGCGGTTGACCCAGATCGTCGTGAACCCGTAGGCCGCCGCATGCGCTGCGTCCCAACCGTTCGAGGACACAAAAAGAACCTCGCCCGGGGTGGTGTCAAAGTGTCGGCCTACAAGGTCGTAGACCGCGGCGGCGGGTTTGAAGATGCCGACTTCTTCGACCGAGAGCGTCTTGTCGATCACATCGCTAAGGCTGGCCGATGCGACGGCAGCGCCCAGCATGTCGGGTGTCCCGTTGGACAAGATGCCGGTGGCGAGGCCCGCACGTTTGAGGGCGGTGAGCATGTCGGGCACCTCTGGATAGGCCTGAAGCTCCCAATAGAGATCGAGCAATCGGCGGCGCAAACGCGGATCGTGCAGGTCTTGCGCGGCCATCGCCCAGTCCAGCCCGTCCTGCGTGACCTGCCAGAAGTCGGTGTGGTCGCCTGCCACGGCGCGCAACCATGTGTATTCCAGTTGCTTGCGCCGCCAGTCCGCAGACAGGGTTGGCCATGTCTCTGATATCGCGTCGTTTTCAGGTTCTTGTGCGGCGTGCCGGGCTGCTGCGGAGACATCGAAGAGCGTGCCATAGGCGTCGAAGATGCAGGTGGTTATCGTCATGAAATCCTCTCTTCCGGCAGCGTCCGTCGTCCAGCCTCCACCGTTGCACGGCATATTTTTACAGAAAAGTGCATTTTCCTTGGAACCCGATCTTCGCGGGCGACGTTACACCTGCAATCCACCTGTATGGAGTAACGAGTATGCTTGGTTGGGCTTTGACATTCTTGGTTGTCGCGCTGGTGGCAGCCGTTCTTGGGTTCGGCGGGATTGCCGGTGCTGCGACAAGCATCGCCCAAATCCTGTTCGTCGTCTTTCTCGTGCTTGCCGTCGTCGCGGCCATCGCGAGAGCCCTGCGGGGTCGCACTCCCTGATCTCCCCTGATCCCGCAGATTGAACAGCCGCCACGTTGTCCCCGTGGCGGCTGTTTTACGTTTGAGGATAGTTGTGTCCCGCTGGCTCGGTGGCGACGGGGTGATGCCTCACCCCGGGAAATTTGAAGCCAGAATAAGCAAGCGCCTTAGTCTGTGACCATTGTGAAGCCCGCAGCGCGGGTCCAATAGGGGGACCGGTCCGCGCGCAAGTCGGCCAGCCCCCTCAGAAGGTGGGCGACGGTCAGGCACGTGCCGACCACGGCGGGAATAGGGCTGCCAGATAGGATCGTCAGGGCGGCGCCAAGGGGCGCGAGCGCGCAAGGCAGCCACCCCCGGACATGCAAGCACATCAGGCAGCCATCGCCGCGCAACACGTACCCCCGTTTGCGAAGTTCTGGCGCGGGATCACGGGAGATCGTGGTGCGGACCATGAACAGGAGCGGCGCGGTCGCAAAACCCACGGTCAGCCAGGACCACAGGCCAAGCCATAGGGATACCCCGGCCTGTGTCGCCAGCACGAAGACAAGCGTGGTTGCCGCCAGCGCCAGCATTGCCTGCGACAGGCCAGCCGTCAGCGGCGCGCGCATAGGCCGTTACAGGTTGTCGGGCTGCGGCATGCCGAGGATGTGGTAGCCGCCATCCACCATGATGCATTCACCCGTGGTGCAGTCCGAGTAGTCAGAGGCAAGGTAGACCGCCGTGCCGCCGATCGCGTCGAGCGAGGCGTTCTTGCGCAGGGGGCTGTTGGCCTCGGTAAAGCGGAAGGTCTTGCGCGCACCACCGATGGCCGCGCCCGAGAGCGTCTTCATCGGGCCGGGCGAGATCGAATTTACGCGGATGCCTTGGGGACCCAGATCATTGGCGAGGTAGAGCACAGTGGTTTCCAGCGCGGCCTTTGCCACGCCCATCACATTGTACCACGGGGTCGCTTTTTTCGAACCTTGATAGGTCAGCGCCATGATGGACCCGCCATCGGGCATCAGGGGGGCCGCGTTGCGCGCCATGTCGATCAGCGAATAGGCCGAGATATCCATGGAGTTCTTGAAGTTCTCACGGCTCGAATTCAGGAAGCGGCCCGTCAGTTCGGATTTGTCCGAATAGGCGATGGCGTGCACGCAGAAATCGATCGTGCCCCATTCCTTTTCAAGCCGGTCAAAGCAGGCCTTGGAGACCGCGTCATCAGTGGCCGAATAGTCGGTGACGATGCTCACGCCCATCTCGTCGGCAAGCGGTTGGACCTTTGCGCCGAAGATGTCGAGTTGGGCCGCAAAGGCCAATTCGGCGCCTTCGGCCTTCATGGCGCTGGCGATGCCGTAGGCGATGGAGCGGTTGTTGGCGATGCCTGTGATGAGGCCGCGTTTGCCCTTCAAAAGATCAGCCATGTCAGTCTTACTCTTTAAATTTCGACATAATCATTGTGGCATTGGTGCCGCCAAAGCCAAAGGAATTCGACAGGGCGCTGTCGATCTCGACCCCTTCGCGCAACTCGGTGACGACCTCGTCGGGCCGCAATTCGGGCGCGAGTTCTGTCACGTTGATCGACGGCGCGATAAAGCCCTTGTCCATCATGATGAGGCTATAGATCGCCTCGTGCACGCCCGCACCGCCCAGTGCGTGGCCGGTCATCGATTTGGTGGAGCCGACGACCGGGTGCTCTTCGCCAAAGACGCGGCGCACGGCCATCATCTCGGTCACGTCGCCCACGGGAGTCGAGGTGCCGTGCGCATTGATGTAATCGACCTTGCGGCCTTCGGGCAGGGTGCTGAGCGCCAGCTTCATCGAGCGTTCGCCGCCCTCGCCGGACGGTGCCACCATGTCGTGGCCGTCTGACGTCGCGCCGTAGCCCGTGACCTCGGCATAGATCTTGGCGCCGCGCGCCTTGGCGTGTCCCAGTTCCTCCAGGACCACCATGCCGCCGCCGCCGCCGATGACGAACCCGTCGCGGGTGGCATCGAACGGGCGCGAGGCGGTTTCAGGCGCGTCATTGTACTTGGACGACATCGCGCCCATCGCGTCGAACAGGCACGAAAGTGTCCAGTCGACCTCTTCCCCGCCGCCGGCAAAGACGATGTCTTGCTTGCCCATCTGGATCTGTTCGGTGCCGACACCCATGCAGTGCAGGGTGGTCGAGCAGGCCGAGGTGATGGAGTAGTTCTGGCCTTTGATCTTGAACGGCGTGGCGAGGCAGGCCGAGACGGTCGAAGACATGCAGCGCGTCACCATAAAGGGCCCCATGCGTTTGGGGGCGCCCTTGTTGATGACGGTATCGAAGGCCGTGAAGAAGTTTGAGGTCGACGGCCCGCCTGAGCCCGCGATCAGGCCGGTGCGTTCGTTCGACACATCGCTTTCCTCAAGCCCTGCATCGGCAATCGCCTGTTCCATGGCGATATAGCTATAGGCCGATCCCGGCCCCATGAAGCGCAACTGGCGTTTGTCGATGTGTTCGGCCACGTCGATCTTGGGGATGCCCGCGACCTGACTGCGGAAGCCGTGTTCGGCGTAGTTCGGTTCAAACGCGATCCCGGACTTACCGGCGCGCAGGCTCGCTTCGACCTCGGCTACTGTGTTGCCGATGGGGCAGACGATCCCGATCCCGGTGATGACGACGCGGCGCATTCAGCTCTCCCTTTCGGTTTTCGGGTGTTTAGCGACGGGCGAGAAATGGAGCAAGGGCCGCATTAGCCGACCTGCTCCGGTTCGGGGGCGGCAGCGAGGGCGCGAAGGGCGTCCATGACAACCACCGTGTCGTGTTCGGCAAGCAAGGTCGCAAACTGCGCTTCGACCGCCTGCTTTGCTTGGCCTGAGGCTTGCTTCAGCGCCCTTCCGCGGCCTGACAATGCCAAGAGCCGCGCGCGACGGTCTGTTGGGTCTGGAGACAGGGTAACATAACCCTTCCGCGTCAATTCCGTCGTCGTAACGGACATCGCCTGTTTTGAAACACCAACACGCATCGCAATGCTGACAGCGTTTTTGGGGGTGTCGGACAAATGCGCGATGACAAGCGCCTGCGCAGGGGTCACGTCCGCGAACCCCGCCCTGCGCACCCGTTGCAAAGTCTCATGGTGATATCGATCAAAAGCCGCCTTCAGTAGCAGCCCGATGTCGCTTGTCTCGACGGCCATGGCGTCGATATAGTCAACTATATTGACTATATCAAGATGGGATGCGGAGATATGAGAGACCAACCCAAATGCGTCTTTTGCGATGTGGAGCAGTTGGAGGTCATTGCAGAGAATTCGCTAGCCTTCGCCATTCGTGATAAATTCCCTGTCAAACCTCTACACACCCTGGTCCTTCCGCGCCGCCATTGTCGGGACGTGTTTGAGACCACGGCAGCAGAGCGCGAAGCGATGCACGCGCTGGCACAGGTGTGCATTGCAAACCTAAAGACCGAAGACCCTACCATCAAAGGTGTGAACTACGGGTCCAATATCCGCGCTGTTGCAGGCCAGAAGATCTTTCACACCCACATTCACATAATCCCAAGACGGGCGGGGGATATGGACCCGCCTGCGGCGCGGGGCTGATTGTGCAATGCAACGTGAGTTACCGGTACTGCGCCGCCGTGATGAACTCGCCAAACGCTTCGCACCAAACCAGCACGGTATTGTAGGCCTCGAGATCGATATCCGCGGGCAGGTCGAGCGCGAACCCTTTGAACGTTTTGACCGAACCGATGACGCGGCTTTGGGCCTTGAGCGGTTCGAATGCGTCTTCGTCGTCGACGAATGCGGGGACGAGGTAAACCATGTAGTCGGGGCCGGGGGCGAGCTCGCCCGTGTGGACGATCTGCGTCGGGGTCAGGCGCACCGTGCCGCGGCCCCAATGCAGGAAATCATTGCCCGGGAGGTCCTCTTGAAACTGTGCCTCGTAAACAGCGTCGGCGGCCATCGCATCGAGCGTTGCCGCGTCCGGTGACGGTGGTGCGGTGAGGATCGGAAGCAGGTAGATGCCCAAGGCAAAGCCCACCGCCACGGCGGCGCCATGGGTAAGAAGGGCCAGAATGGTGCGTTTCATCGGGGTCTCCCGGCCCGTTTGTGAGCTCTGAGCGAAACGATAGCAGAACTGCGCGCGCGCGTCAGCACATGGTCCCGGCGCTCCGGCGGGTCAGGTGCGCGCAAAAAACGAGGGCGGGTGCGTGCCTTCCGGGTTATCCGGTTCTACGGTTCATCAGGAGAAGGGCCGCCCCGGCGATCCCGGCAGAGACCATTTGCGGCAACCCAGTCGAGACAGCGATGGTCACAGCGGCAGCTACGCCGGCGATGAACACGAAGCCCAGAAAGCAAAGGGCCACGTTGAACTGCCAGCGCGGGTCTTGGATGAAGAGGGACCAAATCAAACCGGCTGCAAGGAAGGCGTTGTACACACCTTGATTGGCCGCGATCTGCGTCGTCGGTTCAAACAGGTCGGGCGGCAGGGTATCGAACACGACCGGCCCCCGCGTGGTCCATGCAAAAATCTCGAACCACGCGATATAGAGGTGCAGCACCGCCACGAGGGCCAAAAGGACAAGAGCGATCCGTTTCATGCTGTTCCTCGTGTTCTGCGTCAGCTTTCGCTGAGCGCGACCTTCATATCCTTGACTTCATAGATCACTTCGCCATCGGCTTCGACGATGCCGTCGGCCACGCCCATGGTCAGGCGCCGAGTCTGGATCGCCTTCGTGAAGTCGATCTTGTAGGTCAGCATCTTGCGGTCGGGGCGGACCATGCCCTTGAGCTTGACCTCGCCCACGCCCAAGGCATAGCCGCGCCCGGTCCAGCCGCGCCAGCCAAGGTTGAAACCGGTCAATTGCCACAAACCGTCGAGACCGAGGCAGCCCGGCATAATCGGGTTGCCGGGGAAGTGGCAATCAAAGAACCACAGGTCGGGCTTGATATCGAATTCGGCCAGGACGTGGCCCTTGCCGTGCGCACCGCCATCGCCCGAGATGTCGGTAATGCGGTCCATCATCAACATGGGCGGTTCGGGCAGTTGCGCATTGCCGGGGCCAAAGAGCTCTCCACGGGCGCATTTCAGCAGATCATCGCGGTCAAAGGACGAAGGGAATTGGGACATGCGGTTCCTTGCTGTGTCAGTGATGTGCCGCGTTGTGTAGATGCGCCGGACGCGCCCGGACCCCGCGGATTTTGGCGTCCCTAGCACCGCCGATTACGTCAAGGCAAGGATCGGGGCGTTTGGATAGGTGCGCCAAAGGGGGGACGAACAGGTCGGTGTTGCGGGGCGTTGCACGTGAATCCCATTGAAACTGGGCTTGGAACGCGCATATGACAGGGGACATGGAATTGACCGCCACATCCGACACGACACCCCGCCAGCGCGGGGAGGCATGGCTTGCCACGGCGGGCCTGCGCCCGACGCGTCAGCGCGCGACCCTGGCGACGCTGTTGGTGGGCGATGGCCAAGACCGCCATGTCACGGCCGAAAGCCTGCATGACGCCACGCGGACCGCGGGCGAGCAGGTGTCGCTTGCGACAGTCTACAACACGCTGCGCGCGTTCTGCGATGCTGGCCTGATGCGCGAGATCACAGTTGATGGGTCGAAAAGCTATTTCGACACCAACATGACCGATCACCCGCATTTCTATTGGGAAGACACGGCAACGCTGTCCGATGCACCGGCATCTGATCTGGTGATTAAAAGCCTGCCTGACGCACCCGAGGGCGCAGAGATTGCGACGGTCGACGTTGTGATCCGGCTGCGCCGCAAGGCCTGAGGCCTGCTCTTTAAATCACGATTTCCTCAAAACCACTGGCCCGGTTCCATCAGGCCAAGGTTCATCAATTGCTCGGACTTCCATTCGAAGGGCACGGAGTTGTGCCAACGGAATGTGTCGATCGCATAGGTCGACCCCGGGTTGCGTTTGAGCGCCTTGGCCGTGCGGAAGGAACAGACCGCCGCAGTCAGGTTGTGATGCCATGGGCAGGCATAGGTGTTATACTCCGCGTCGTTGAAGGTGTGATCCTCGGACAGGAGCAAGCCCTTCTTTGCCTTAAAGATCGACACCCGATCAATCCGGCGGCGGGGTTTGGGGACGTGTTCTTCGAACCGCCAGCGCAACCCGCCGAAGAAATCCATCTGCCTGTCGAGCGTGTTGTTCCAGCGATCCGTGCGCGCCAGCGCGTAATAGCCTGATCGGTCCATGAAGGCCCCGTCGAGGTCCACCGCATCGGGATGCCGGTGCAGGTCGCTGGCATAGAGGTCGATCACATAGGTCAGGACGGTGTCGCGACGTTCCTCGACGTTGAAGGCGATCATTTCCGCGACGCTGCGGCTTTCGCAGAACGGGAACATCAGGAATTCCGCGTTATAGCAGTAGTGAATCCATTGCCCCGGCGCAGCGGCGATCACGGCGTTCACGGCGGAGGACATCGCGGCCTCAGCCGTTTTTGCCCATTTGATCCAGTGGATGTTCGGGTTGTCTTCTTCGGCGGCCTCGGGACCGCGGGCACTGAAGGCCAAAACGACGCGAAACCCGCTTGTCAGGCAGTGATCGAGCGTGCGGGCCACGGCCGCATCGTCTTCGATGAACACGATGGCAATCGGCCCTTTGGCGAGGGCCTGCGGTTCGGCGCGGATGAACTCGGCGACAGAGGCATGCAACATCGGTAGGGTCCCTCAGAATGCGGTCGGGCGCGGTTGCGTTCGGGGCGGGTTGGTGTGCTTTGTCGCGCGAAGGTTGCGCGCATTGCAAGCCCCCGGCGGAACCCGTATCACGCGGGCCTGATCCGATGAGAGGAAGGGTGCCGCGATGTCCGCGCCGAAAAAGCTGTTTATCAAGACCTATGGTTGCCAGATGAACGTCTATGACAGCGAGCGCATGTCCGAAGTGATGGGTGCGGAAGGGTACGAGACGACGGCGACGCCGGACGACGCTGATATGATCCTTCTCAACACCTGCCACATCCGCGAGAAGGCGGCTGAGAAGGTCTATTCTGAACTGGGACGGTTCAAGGGGCTCAAGGACGCGAAACCCGATCTGAAGATCGGTGTGGCGGGCTGCGTGGCCCAGGCCGAGGGCGAAGAGATCATGCGGCGTCAGCCGCTCGTTGATCTGGTCGTCGGACCGCAGAGTTACCACCGCCTCCCTGCGATGGAGCAGGCGGTCGCGGCGGGCACCAAAGCACTCGATACCGATTTCCCGGAAGAGGACAAATTCGACCATCTGGCCAAACGGCCCAAGGCCAAACGTGGACCGACGGCGTTTTTGACGGTGCAGGAAGGCTGCGACAAGTTCTGCGCATTCTGCGTGGTTCCCTACACCCGCGGCGCAGAGGTCAGCCGCCCGTCCGAGCGCGTGTTGAATGAAGCACGCGATCTGGTCGACCGAGGTGTGCGTGAGATCACCCTGTTGGGGCAGAACGTGAATGCCTATAGCGGGCATCCCGGCGGGCTGGCGGGTCTGATCTGGGCGCTAAACGAGATTGAGGGGCTGGCGCGTATCCGGTTCACCACCTCCCACCCCAACGACATGGACGCCGCGCTGATCGAGGCGCATGGAAGCTGCTCCAAGCTGATGCCTTACCTGCATTTGCCGGTGCAATCAGGGTCAGACCGGATCCTGAAAGCCATGAACCGCAAGCACACGGCGGCTGAGTATATCGAGATCATTGATCAGCTGCGCGCCGCGCGGCCGGATTTGCTGTTGTCGGGCGATTTCATCGTGGGCTTCCCCGGGGAGACAGAGCAGGATTTCGAGGACACGATGAACTTGGTGCGCCGTGTCGGCTATGGGCAGGCTTACAGCTTTGCCTATTCCGCACGGCCGGGGACACCTGCGGCGGAAAAGGACGGGGTTGACCCGGTCGTGGCCAAGGATCGTTTGCATCGCCTGCAGGCACTTTTGAGCGAGCAGCAGCGCGCGGCGCAGGACGCCATGGTCGGGCAGACCGTTGATGTCCTGTTCGAAAAGGACGGCCGGAATCAGGGGCAACTTGTTGGGAAATCAAGCCATCTGCACGCCGTCTACGTGGACAATCCGGGGCTGGCCATTGGCGACATTGCACACGTCGAGATTTTGGAAAGCAGCCCCAATTCGCTTCGTGGTCGCGTCATCGCCGCCGTGTAAGGCCGCCGCGTAGGGCTGGTATAAGTCCTTACAAAATACACCAAATCTTGTTGCCTTTGGCATATGTCCCAGTCATTATGATGACAGCCCTAGGGACCATTTGGTGCGCGCATCCTGAATTTTGTCCAAAATGTGGCAATAAGCCTTCCAATATTACCAAGATTTGCTACGGTGGGCCAAATGCAGTGGCTCTGCAAAGACGAAGCACAATTCGCGGGCCAAAGGGATATAGGGCAAGAGGATAGCGACGTGGTTACACAGTTCATCAAAGCGTTGGGTGCCACCGCCGGTGCCGCAGCAATCGCACTCATGACGGTTTCGACGGGCGCCCTTGCGCACCAGACCACTGGCGAGGCGTTTCCGCACACCCACGATGGCGGTCAGCAGCGCGTCATCCAAGGCGAGCGCTACATCCCGACCATCTGGGTCGACCCCGATGGGTGCGAACACTGGGTGATGGATGACGGCTGGGAAGGGTACATGACCCTCAAGGTCGACCGGAACGGCAAGCCGACCTGCCGCGGCGGGTCTGTGTGCGCGACGCTCTACGCCCACGGGATGTTCGAAAAGAACGGTGTCTGGCTGACCCACAAGGGCAAGCAGCACATCATGAGCTTTTTCCAAAGCCAACGCGCATCAAGCTACAAGATCATCGGCCACACAGATGTCAGTGGTTCGGACCGGTCGAACATGAAGCTGTCGAAAGGCCGCGCCATGGCGGTTGCGCAGGTTGCGCAGAGCCAGGGCGCACGGATCGTGGGCGTTGACGGGTATGGCGGTCGCGCACCGCTGGGGCAGCCGGGCAACTGGAAGCACAACCCCAAGAACCACCGCGTCGAAATCATTTGCCTGCGCTGAGGGGAGCGAGAGACATGGGATACATTAAGACAAGTCTTGTGGCGCTGGGCGCCTGCGCTTTCCTCGCCGGTTGCGGCGGCGGCCCCGGTGCGGGTGGCGCGCTGTTCGGGATCGAACGCGACAACATGACCCCCGACAAGACGCGCGACCTTGGGCGTGACGAAAAGGATCTCAGCCAGCTTGTCGCCGGCATCTGGATCGACCCCAACGGTTGTGACCACTGGATCATCGACGACGGAATCGAGGGATACCTGTCCCAGCGCGTCGATCCCTATGGCAAGCCCGTCTGCACTGGCCACGGTGCCGAGACGATCGCATCGGGACCTTTCAAAGAAGGGTCTGAGGTCAACGGCGGGCCCAGCGAGCGGTTCTGAAGCGCGCGGTGCAAATGCCTTACCAAACAAGGTCGCAGTGGACACGCTGCGGCCTTTTTTCGTTTTTGACCTATGTATCTCCGGGTGGTGGCCACAGTTCGCTTGCACCTTGGTTTGCTGCTTGGCAGCATCAACGAAAGCGCTTCGACTCAAAGGAACATGTGATTGGTTGACACTCCAACTCTGCCCGTGACCGGTACCGCTCCGATTGGCGAAACACTGTTGGAGTTTCCGGACAATTTCCTGCTGATTGACCTGTGCGGAGAATATGATCGCAACCTCACCGATCTGGAAAACCGGATGGGCGTTCAGATCGTGCGGCGGGGCAATCAGCTTGTGATCTTGGGAGAGGATGCGAGCCGCGCTGCGGCGGCGGAGATCCTTGAATCGCTTTACCAGCGGCTGGAACAGGGCAAGAGCGTCGAATCCGGCGACATCGACCGAGAAGTGCGCATGGGATCATCCGAGAAGGGCACTGGCACCCGCCAGGGCGATCAGATGGAGCTCTTCAAGGGCGGCAAGGTCGAGATCAAGACCCGCAAGAAGCTGGTCGAGCCGCGCACCGATGCCCAAAAGGCCTATGTCCAGAGCCTGTTCAAGAACGAGCTGGCCTTTGGCATCGGGCCGGCCGGCACGGGTAAGACCTATCTGGCGGTGGCCGTTGGCGTGAACATGTTCATCGGCGGTCATGTGGACCGGATCATACTGTCGCGTCCAGCCGTCGAGGCGGGCGAAAAGCTGGGCTATCTGCCCGGCGACATGAAGGACAAGGTCGATCCCTACATGCAGCCTCTTTATGACGCGCTGAACGACTTTTTGCCGTCGAAACAGGTTCAAAAGTTGATCGAGGAAAAGAAGATCGAGATCGCGCCCTTGGCCTTTATGCGCGGGCGGACGCTGGCCAATGCCTTTGTCGTTCTGGATGAGGCACAGAACGCCACAAGCATGCAGATGAAGATGTTCCTGACGCGACTGGGCGAGGGGTCTCGAATGGTCATCACCGGTGACCGCAGTCAGGTCGATCTGCCCCGTGGGGTGATGTCCGGCTTGCGCGATGCGGAACGTCTGTTGGGGAATATTCCCAAGATCAGCTTCAACTACTTCTCGTCCAAGGACGTTGTGCGACACCCGCTGGTCGCGGCCATCATCGAAGCCTACGACGCCGACGACCCCGCGAAGGGATGATTGTCGACGTCCTTATCGAAGACGACCGATGGGAGGGGCTGGATGCGCTGTCCAATCGGGCGGCAGAGGCTGTGGCCGCGCGGTTCAACCTTGCGGGCGAAATGGCCGTATTGGGCTGCGATGACACGCGTATTGCGCAGCTCAACGGTGACTTCCGTCAAAAGCCCACGCCCACGAACGTCTTGTCATGGCCGTCCGAGGACCGCGCCCCCGCTGTGGCCGGCGGGACGCCCGATGCGCCCACGGATGAGAGCCTCGGTGACATCGCAATTGCCTATGAGACCTGCCTGCGCGAGGCCACCGAGCAGGGCAAGGCGTTTGACGATCATGTCCTTCACCTATTGATCCACGGGATGCTGCACCTTTTGGGCTATGACCATGAACGTGACGCCGATGCCACGGTCATGGAGGGTCTAGAAGTCGAAATCCTTGGCAATTTGGGGATTGGTGACCCATATTCAGGGTCACATTAACGCGCCGGAGTCCTCCGGCTGACCATTAGACGGACCACAGGAGATCATGGGCGACACTCCCGAGGGATCGTCCACCGCAGCGCAGCGCGCGCAGGTGGAGACACCCGAACCCCCGCAGGCCGCATCGTCAGGTGCCGCCGACATCGACACGACTGACGCGACCCCGGGCTTTTTCGGCAGGATCGTTCAGGCGCTGACCCCGACAGACCCCGATCCCGAACCCGAGGAACAGGAGACCACCCGCGCGACGGCCATGCCGCCGGGCATGGTCAATCTGCGCCGGATGCGTGTCGAAGACGTCATGTTGCCAAAGGCCGACGTCATCGCCGTGCCGGACACCATCACGCAGGCGGAATTGGTCGACGTGTTCCGCGAACACAAATTGACCCGCCTTCCGGTGTTCGCCGGAACGCTCGATACACCGCTTGGGTTTGTTCACCTCAAGGATTTCGTCTTGGCGCACGGTTTCAATGGTTCCGGCGAGGCGGATTTTTCGATCGCGCCCTTGGTGCGCCCGCTTCTCTACGTGCCGCCATCGATGCCGCTGGGCGTGCTGCTGACCAAGATGCAGGCCGATCGCGTGCACATAGCACTGGTGATCGACGAATATGGCGGTGCAGACGGTCTGCTGACGATCGAGGACGTGATCGAACAGGTCATCGGCGAGATCGAGGATGAGCACGACACCGTCGAAGGCCGCTATTGGTCCGAGGAGAAGCCGGGTTGTTATCTGGCCCAGGCCAAGACCCCGCTTGACGAATTCGAGGCCGAGATCGGGTTTGATCTGACCGCCCATGACGAGATCGACGAGGAAGACATCGAAACGCTGGGCGGGTTGGTGTTCATGCTGTCGGGTCGCGTACCTGTGCGGGGCGAAGTCGTGCCGCACCCTGCCGGCCCAGAGTTCGAGATCGTCGATGCCGATCCGCGCCGCATCAAACGGCTGAGGGTCCACGTTCCCGCCCATGCGCGCACCGCTGGCTGACCTTTCCACACGTCTGGCCGGGCTCTCTGGGCGCAATCGGGCGCTTGCCTATGGCGTGTTGGGGGCGTTTGGCGGGCTTGGCCACGCACCTGTTGCGATTCCGGCATTTACGGTTCTGGCGCTTGTCATGGTGTTTGCCACTCGGCCGTGGCTCTTGCCGCGAAAGGCGGCTGCTTGGGCAGGCTGGGCCTTTGGTGCGGGCTATTTCGCAGTCACGCTCCATTGGATTGTAGAGCCGTTCCTTGTGGATGTTTGGCGCCACGGCTGGATGGCGCCCTTTGCGCTCGTGTTGATGTGCGGCGGTCTGGCGCTCTTTTGGGCGGCGGCCTTTGGCGTTGCGGGGTGGCGGCGGTCGGGTCTTGCGCTGGTGGCGGCGTGGGCCGTGGCGGAGTTTGCCCGCGCCAACGTGTTCACCGGGTTCCCGTGGGGCATGATGGTGACGACGGGCGTCGAGGTCTGGCTCTATCAGGGTGCGGCGTGGCTCGGGCCGCATGGATTGACGCTCGTCCTGTTTCTGGCGGCGCTTGCCACCGTGTCGGGCCCTCAGTCCGTGCGCTGGGTGGCCGCAGGCGCGCTGGCGGGTACGGCCATCGCGCCTGTGTCACCCGCCGAAGCGCCCCCTGATGACGCGGCGGTCGTGCGTGTGGTTCAACCCAATGCCCGCCAAGACCTCAAATGGGACCCCGACATGATCCCGGTCTTTCTGGAGCGCAAGATGCAGGCCAGCGCTGCTGCGCCGCCCGCCGACTTGGTGATCTGGCCCGAGGTCGCCTTGCCCATGTGGCTGCGCGAAGGAGGGGACATCCTGTCAGAGGCCGCCGCGAGGTCCGGCGGCGCGGACCTCCTGATCGGGGCGCAGCGATGGCGCAATGGCGATGTCCTCAACACCTTGGCCCATGTCGGGCCCACGGGTGACGTGATGGCGCTCTATGACAAGCACCACCTTGTACCGTTTGGCGAATACATGCCCGGAGCCTGGCTTTTTGACCGGTTCGCAATCTTCGGCCTCGCGGCCAATCAACTTGCGGGGTTCACGCCAGGACCCGGTGCGGCGGTGATCGACATCCCCGGACTTGGACCGGTGCAGCCCCTGATTTGCTACGAAAGCATCTTTGCCCACGAGGTTGGTCGCGGTGTGACCCGTCCGCGTTTGATCGCCGTGGTCACCAACGACGCATGGTTCGGGCAGGTGGGCGGCCCCGCGCAGCATCTGGCGCAGGCACAGGCGCGCGCCATTGAGCAGGGTGTGCCGGTCGCGCGGTCGGCCAATACCGGAATTTCGGCCATTATCGATGCGCGCGGGCAGATCATCGCGTCCCTTCCGCTGGGGGTTGATGGATATGCGGATGCGTCTTTGCCCGCGGCCCGCACCGCCACGCCTTACGCGCGTTGGGGTGACTGGCTGTTCCTTGGTCTTCTGACATTTGTGGTTTTGCTGCACCTATTGGGCCGCCGGGTCCGAAGCTGATTGACCCCTCCCGTTTGCGCCCTTAGGCAAGGACGGCCTGTCACAACGGCTTCCTGGCGTGGCAGCATGACTTTAATGGAGCACCTCAATGCCACGTCAATCCTACACCTTCACCTCGGAATCCGTGTCCGAGGGGCACCCAGACAAGGTGTGCGACCGAATTTCCGACGCCGTGCTCGACGCGTTTCTCGCAGAAGAACCCGAAGCGCGCGTCGCTGCAGAGACCTTTGCCACCACCAACCGTGTCGTGATCGGCGGTGAGGTCGGGCTGTCCGACCAATCCAAGCTGACCGAGTATATGGGCCGCATCGAAGACATCGCGCGCGCCTGTATCAAGGACATCGGCTATGAACAGGACAAGTTCCACCACGCGACCTGCGAGGTGACGAACCTGCTGCATGAGCAATCCGCGCATATCGCGCAGGGTGTGACCGGCGAACAGGGCGACGAAGGCGCGGGCGATCAGGGCATCATGTTCGGCTATGCGACGAACGAAACGGACGCGCTGATGCCCGCCCCGATCCAGTACAGCCATGCGATCCTGCGGCGACTGGCCGAGGTCCGCAAAGATGGGACCGAGCCGACGCTTGGTCCCGATGCCAAATCCCAACTGTCCGTGCGCTACGAGAACGGCGCGCCGGTTGAAGTCACCTCGATCGTGTTGTCCACGCAGCACATGGATGAAACGATGACGAGCGCGGACGTCCGCGCGGTGGTCGAGCCTTACATCCTCGAGGTCCTGCCCGAGGGCTGGGTAACGGACGCCACCGATTGGCACGTGAACCCCACGGGGAAATTTGTCATTGGCGGGCCTGATGGCGATGCGGGCCTCACGGGGCGCAAGATCATCGTGGACACCTATGGCGGGGCCGCCCCCCATGGTGGCGGCGCGTTCTCGGGCAAGGATCCGACCAAGGTGGACCGCTCTGCGGCCTATGCGGCACGGTATCTGGCCAAGAACGTGGTGGCCGCTGGCCTAGCCGAGCGGTGCACCTTGCAGCTGTCCTACGCGATCGGCGTGGCGCGGCCTTTGTCGATCTATGTCGACACCCACGGCACAGGCCACGCGGACGCCGCTGCGATCGAGGCGGCTGTCGCACGCTGTATGGACCTGACCCCACGCGGCATCCGCACGCATCTGGACCTGAACAAGCCGATCTATCAGCGCACGGCGGCCTATGGCCACTTTGGCCGCGCGCCCGAGGCCGATGGCGGGTTCAGCTGGGAGCGGACCGACCTGGCTGACGCGCTCAAGGCTGCGATGTGATGCGTGGGGTTGCGTGGGCGACCGTGATTGGGGCGGGTCTTGCGCTTGTCCTTGGACAGGATGCGCCCGCGCAAACCGCCACGTCGACCGAAACCTTCGAAGGGCCTGCACGGTTTTCCGTCCAGGGCACGGCGCTGGTCTACAACACGGCCAACCCGGGCGCTTTTGATCGCGAAGACTCCATTGTCTACGACGATGTCGACCAGCTTCGCGAGATGTTGCGCGCCCATCCCGAGGTGACCGAGGTCCAGTTGAACAGCGAAGGCGGCGGCTATTTCGCGGGCTTCGACATGGCGCGCATCATTCAAGATTTCGAGCTTGATACGGTCGTGCGCGACGAATGCTCCAGCTCTTGCACGTACGTGTTTCTCGGCGGGGCAGGGCGGCGCATGATGCGGGGCGCGCGCATCGGGTTTCACCACACCAGTTGGGGCGCTGCCAATATCGAGAGTTTTTATGGCGATCGGGCCGAGGCGAACGGCTGGGACACGCCGTTTGATTTCGCAAGCTGGGTCTACGAGGACACGCAGACCGAGGTGTATGATCGGCTGAGCTTTATGGTGAACCGCGGCGTGGACGCGACCTTTGCCATCGAGACCCTGCGCGCAGGCACCGACGATATGTGGTATCCGCCCCGCTCGGTCTTGTTGGCAGCAGGGTTCCTGAGCGAGTGAGGCTGGCGTCCCCGCCACTTTGACCGTAAACGCCCCCGCTATGACTTCGACCTCAGACACTCACTCTTCCGGCGCGCCATGGCGCAACTTCTATGGCCGGATCAAAGGCAAGACCCTGAAGCCCGCGCAACTGCGCGATCTGGATGAGGTGCTGCCCCAAGTGCGCTTGCCCGGCGTTACGTGGGAGGAAAACCCCGACCGCACGCCGATTGACATGGGCACCGTGTTTGAAGGCCGCGAGGTCTGGCTCGAGGTTGGGTTCGGCGGTGGCGAACACGTGGCCGCACAGGCGCAGGCCAATCCCAACATCCGCTTCATCGCCTGTGAGCCGTTCATCAACGGCGTGGCGACCTTGCTGGGGAAAATCCGTCGGGACGGGATTGGCAATATCCACGTCCATCCCGGCGACGCGCGCGACCTCTTTGACGTGCTGCCGGATGCGTGCATCTCGCGCGCCTTTCTCCTTTACCCGGACCCATGGCCCAAGGCCCGCCACCATCGGCGCCGTTTTGTGACGCCCGAGCATTTGGGTCCTTTGGCACGTGTTGTCCGCCCGGGGGCGGAGTTTCGCGTTGCGACGGATATTCCCGATTATGTCCGCCAAACCTTGGAAGAGGTTCCAAAGGCCGGCTTCACCTGGACCGCAAATGCCGCCTCCGATTGGCGTGAACCTTGGGGTGACTGGCACCGGACACGCTACGAGGCGAAGGCGATCCGCGAAAACCGTGTACCTCACTATCTGACATTCCTGCGCAACGGGTAGGCTCTGACGCGAGAGATCCTCTCTCGCGCTCTCTGGTGTCATTAGGGAAAGATGAAGCGCTGCGGCTTCTCTTTCGATGGTCCTGAAACACTCCGGGGGTGCGGGGGCTGGCCCCCGCTGGATTAGAGCGCTAACAGTCGGCGCAACGCATCTCCCCAAGACTCGTCAAGAGGACGCCCATGTCTGGCCACGGCACGCCCATTCCGATGACATCCCACAAATCCAAAGGTCTGTCCGGCGTGGCAGAGGTGCCCGGGGACAAGTCGATCTCGCACCGTTCCATCATTCTTGGCGCGATGGCCGTGGGCGAAACGCGCGTTACCGGATTGCTCGAAGGCGAAGATGTGCTGGATACAGCCAAGGCGATGCGCGCCTTTGGGGCCACTGTCCTGCGCGAGGATGACGGCACATGGGTCATCAACGGTGTGGGTGTTGGCGGGTTTCTGGAACCGGACCAAGTGATTGACTGCGGCAACTCTGGCACCGGGGTGCGGTTGATCATGGGGGCCGCGGCGACCTGCCCGATCTCGGTGACGTATACGGGGGACGCGAGCCTGAATAAGCGGCCCATGGCGCGGGTCACCGATCCGCTCGCCCTTTTTGGGACGCGGGCCGTCGGGCGCGCAGGTGGGCGGCTGCCCATGACGCTGGTGGGCGCGGCAGAGCCGGTGCCCGTGCGCTACACCGTGCCGGTGCCCTCGGCGCAGGTGAAGTCCGCCGTGCTATTGGCCGGGTTGAATGCGCCCGGGCAGACGGTCGTTATCGAACAGGAGGCCACGCGCGATCACACGGAGCGTATGTTGGTGGGCTTCGGGGCTGACGTGTCGGTCGAAGAAACCGACGAGGGCCGCGTGATCACGTTGACCGGGCAGCCGGAGTTGCAGCCGCAGACCATCATCGTGCCGCGCGATCCTTCTTCAGCAGCGTTCCCCGTTTGCGCGGCGCTGATCGTGCCGGGATCAGACGTGCTCGTCCCCAATATCGGACTGAACCCGACGCGTGCGGGCCTTTATTTCACCTTGCAGGACATGGGCGCCGATCTGACGTTCGAGAATATGCGCGAGGAGGGGGGCGAGCCCGTGGCCGATCTGCGCGCGCGGTATTCGCCCGCGATGCGCGGGATCGAGGTGCCGGCAGAGCGCGCGGCCTCGATGATTGACGAGTTCCCGATCCTGTCGGTGGTGGCGGCCTTTGCCAATGGGCGCACGCATATGCTGGGTGTCAAGGAGCTCCGCGTGAAGGAGAGCGACCGGATCGCCGCGATGGCCGATGGTTTGCGCGCCAACGGCGTCGAGGTCGAGGATACCGAAGACACGATGACGGTCATCGGTACCGGGTCCGTCCCCGGCGGCGCGACCTGTGCCAGCCACTTGGACCACCGGATTGCCATGTCGTTCATGTGTCTTGGCATGGCGTCCGATGCGCCGGTATCTGTCGACGATGGGTCGCCCATTGCCACGTCCTTCCCGATTTTCGAGAGCCTCATGGGAGACCTGGGTGCTCGGATCGAGAGGACATGACTGAGCAAACGCCATCAGCGACCGGATCGTGCCTGTGCGGCGCGGTGACCTACGCGGCCTACGGAGACTTGCGCCCTGTGATCGCCTGTCACTGCCGGCAGTGTCGCAAGATCAGCGGGCATTATGGCGCGGCGACGGGTGCGCTGCGCGACAAGGTCCAGATTTCGGGCGAGGTGACGTGGTATGTCTCGTCCCCCACCGCGCGGCGCGGATTTTGCGGGACCTGCGGGTCGAGCCTGTTTTGGGACGGCGCTGGCAGCCACCTGTCGATTTGGGCGGGAACCCTTGATGGGCAGACCGGGCTTGCTGTTGCCGGGCACATCTACTGCGCGGACAAGGGCGATTATTACGACGTTCCCGATGGGGTTTTGACCGCCCAACAGGACGACCCGAGCCTCACGACGATGGTGCGGGAATGAGCTTTTGCGTTGCCATCGACGGGCCTGCCGCCGCGGGCAAGGGCACGATTGCCAAGGGCGTGGCCGCACAGTTCGGGTTTGCCCATCTTGATACAGGGCTTCTCTACCGGGCGGTCGGGGCGCGGATGCTGGAGGGGATCGATCCGGTCCAGGCCGCGCGCACGCTTGATCCCGCCGCGATGGACGAGGCAGCGCTGCGCACAGGCGAGGTGGCGCAAGCCGCCAGCAAGGTCGCGGCCATGTCCGAGGTTCGCGCAGCGCTGGTGGATTTTCAGCGCGCCTTTGGGGCGCGGGCCGGTGGTGCGGTTCTGGATGGCCGCGACATTGGCACCGTCATTTGTCCCGACGCGGCGGTGAAGCTGTTTGTCACCGCCTCGGACGAGGTTCGGGCCGCGCGCCGGTATGCGGAGTTGTCGGCCAAAGGCCATGACGTCACGCTGGACGGTGTCTTTGCGGATATCAAGGCACGCGACGCGCGGGATGCCTCGCGCGACACGGCGCCCATGGCCGCAGCGGCCGACGCGGTTTTGCTCGACACCACGCACATGGATATAGACGCGGCGCTTGCGGCGGCCATTGCTGCCGTGCGCGAGCGGTTGGAATAGGCGCCGCGATCGGGTTTGATGGGCCTCTCTGCCGAGGAGCCTACGATGTCCGACACCAAGATCACCTGCCCGAACTGCGCCCATGAATTCGCGGTGAGCGAACAGCTCGCCGGGCCGCTTTTGCGCAAGGCGCGCGACGAGGCCGACGCTCGCGTGGCAGCGGTCGAACAGGCCAGGCAGGCAGACCGCAGGGCGGCGCAAAAGGCACGCGACGACGCATTGGCCGAGCAAAAGACCCGGATCGAGGCAGAGGCGGCACAGGCCGCCCGCATGGCGCAGGCCGAAGAAGTTGCGCGCGCCAAGGCAGAGGCCGCCGCCCGTGATGAAGAGATCGCCGCGTTGAAAGCGGCTGCAACAGTCCAGTCCGAACGGTTGGCGCAGGCGCGGGCCACCGAAAAGGCCGCGCTGGCCAAGGAGGCGGAACTGGAGGAACGGGCCGCCGAAATGGATGTCGAGATTGCCCGCAAACTGTCGCAAGAACGCAAGGCGCAGGAGGAAAAGCTGCGCGCCCAAGTGACAGCCCAGATGGCCGAAGCCCAAGCCGAACGCGAAGAGGAAGCCGCCCTGCGGCTGGTCGAGAAGGACCAGCAGATGGAAACGCTCAAGCGACAGATCGAGGTGCTCAAACAAAAGGCCGAGAAAGGCAGCCAGCAGTTGCAGGGTGAGGCGCTGGAGGTGGCTTTGGAGGATCGGCTGGCGCAGGCCTTCCCCGGGGACACGATTGCACCGGTGGGCAAGGGGGTGCGTGGCGCGGATTGCCTGCAAACCGTCCTTGGGGGCGGCGCGATCATTTGGGAAACCAAGCGCACACAAAACTGGTCCAAGGACTGGCCTGCCAAGCTGAAGACCGATCAGCGCGATGCAGGCGCCGAGGTGGCAGTTCTCGTCTCTGTCGTTCTGCCGGACGGCGTTGAAACCTTTGCCGAGCATGATGGCGTTTGGGTCTGCGCACCGCGCTTTGCCGTGGCCTTGGCCGGCGTGATCCGGCAGGGCCTGATAGCCACGGCACAGGCGGAGCGACGCCGCGAAGGACAGGCCAGCAAAACCGAACTGCTTTATGACTATCTGACGGGCACAGGCTTTCGCCAACGGGTGGAGGCGCTGGCGGAGACCTATGAAGGGATGGTCACGACGCTTGCACAGGAAGAGGCCGCGATGAACCGCATCTGGAAGGCGCGCAAGAAACAGATCGAGCGCATGATGGACGCCACAGCGGGCATGTATGGCGACATTCAAGGCATCGCGGGGGCGAGCCTGCCTAGCATCGCGGCGCTGGAATTGCCCGGGTTGGAGGCTGGGTTGGACTCTGGGTTGGATGTGGCTCCGGGCGACGACCCCAGGGACGCGTGAGAAATCGCTTGATCTCAAGCGGGGTTGAGCTTGCACGGTGTCGGTCATTGGCAATCAAGGAACACCCCCGATGCACGTGTTGACCGTTATTGATCATCCGAATCCGGCCTCTTTCTCCCATGCTTGTGCGACGCGGTTCATGGCCGGTGCCGCCGAGGCAGGGCACAGCACGGAATTGGCCGACCTTCATGCCGAAGGGTTCAACCCGCTGTGGCGGATGGAGGATATTGAAGCGGATGACGCGGGCGGGGTGCCGCCAGATGTCCGGCGGGAGCAGGCACGGATCGAACAGGCTGACGCGGTTTGTCTGGTCTTTCCGCTGTTCTGGTGGGGCATGCCGTCGATGATGAAGGGCTGGGTGGACCGGGTGTGGTCGTGGGGTTGGGCCTACGATCAGTTGGCAGATCGCGAGGTATCCCTGCAGCGCGCGCGGACCGGCGTGCTTCTGATCCCTGCGGGCGCGCGGTCTGACGAGATGGCCGAGGCGGGGTATACGAAGGCGATTGATACAGCTTGGATGCAAGGCACCTTTGGCTACTTCGGATTTTCTCCACGTCACATGGAGATCCTGCACGGGTCCGAGGGGTCGGATGCCCGGCGCGCAGCATTGTTAGAGCGCTGTTTTGAGATTGGGCAGACACTGCACCCGCCCGGCATCAAAGGGTCAGGCCGCGCCCCTAGATAAAGAGGAGCGCGACCTCGGGCGAGATTACTTCTGGTCGACGCCGTCGAGGTCCAGACCATCGGCGATTGCACCCACGATGGTCACCTGGCCCATGCCGTCATCTTCTTGGACCGCTTCAACGCCCGTGTCGTCGCTGTCGTCGTTGCCCGCGGATTCCGAGTTCGTGACCGAGGCGACAAGGTCACCTGCGTCAGCTTCTTCGAAGACGTAGCCTTTGCCGCCATTGCCGGTGACGCGACCGCCGACAACGTCTGCGAAGACATCGCCAGTGCCCTCCTCGGACAGCTTGACCGCGTCGTCGGTGTTGCCATCGGCGCTCAGTGCGTTGAGCGACAGGCGGATGTCACCGCCGCCTTCTTCGTCGAAGTCGAGGCCTTCGTCGAGGTTGCCGGTGATGTCACCCAGGATGAAGGCTGCGTGGATCGACCCTTCGCCCGCTTCGTCGATGTCAAATCCGTCGTCGAGGTCGAGACCGAAGGCGAACTCTTCGACGGAGCCGTCGTCGTAGAGGGATACTTCCCGCTCGAAGCAGCTGTCGTCGGGGGAGCCTTCAACGGCTGGGGGCACGTCGGCCTCGGCAAATGCGCCTTCGTCGAATTCGCCTTCGCCTGGGTCAGGCAGGAAGGCGTTCAGGATTGCCGGGTCGCAGTAATTGCCGTTGGTGATGGCGGTCAGCGCCACGGCAGAGGCGATCACGTCACCGGCTTGGCCTTCGTCCAGCTCGATCCCGTCAGCGCCGACGTTCACGAAGGTCGAATTGGCTGCGACCATGGTGATGGAGCCTTCGCCGCGTTCGTCCACGCGCAGGCCGTCAGCGTCGAACTTGCCGTTGCCAGCGTCATCGACGGTCACGTGGTCCAGCATGACAGAGACCGAAGCAGCAGAGCCGTCGCCGGCGCCGCCCCCGCCCGAGCCGCAAGCGTCTGCCAGCGAGCAATCGGACACGTGGATGCCGTGGTTGGCCACGCCGCGCACGGTGACGTCTTTGAGCGACAGCGCCACGGTGCCGGTGCGGTCGGTTGGCACGCCCACGAAGATACCCTTGCCCGCTTGCCCGTCGTGGTCACCGCGGTTTTCGATGGAGAAGCCACCGGGGCCTTCAAACGTCAGACCGATGATGGTGACGTCCGCGCCGTTGGGGGCCGCGAAGATGTCGGCGTCCTGGCTCATTGTGATGGTTTGGCCGGTCCCGATCAGAACAAGCGGGTCGGTGCCTTCGTAGGTCAGTGTCACGTCTGTCGCGACGTCGCCGGTGACCATTACCGTGCCGCCAGCACCCAACGCGGCCTGAAGGTCAGCAGATGGCATCGCATGGCCGTCTGCGGCAGCCGCAGTGGCCAGCGCGAGCATCGAAGCGGTCGTGATAAGTGGCTTTTTCATGGATATCCCCTAATGAAGTCGTGCTGTCGTGTGCGGACCGTGCAAAGCCTCAGTGCGATTAGGCGGGCTTTGTAACGCGCGGGTGACGCCGATATGATGACCAGCAAGGCCAAGGCCCTTGGCGGATATGCCGGGTCTGGGGCGACCGGTGCACCAGCGGGGTTGCCATAATGGCAAGCGAAGGCTATACGCGCGCCTGTCTAAGCGGCGGGACAGTCGCGGGATCAAAAACCTAGAGCAGGGTCGGTGCCAACCGGCCCTTTCTTATTTGGCCCCGAATGCCCGCATCCGACCAACCCAAAGACCGGCGGAGACAACCGCACGGCCAGAAAACTGAAACCGTAAGGAAACACACGCCACATGGCATCAGCATCCATGGAGGAATTCGAAGCCCTCCTGAACGAAAGCTTCGAAATCGACACGCCGGAAGAAGGTTCGGTTGTCAAAGGCAAAGTCATCGCAATCGAAGCGGGCCAAGCCATCATCGACGTCGGCTACAAGATGGAAGGCCGTGTCGAACTCAAAGAATTCGCAAATCCCGGTGAAGCGCCTGAAATCAGCGTGGGTGACGAGGTAGAAGTCTACCTGCGTGCCGCTGAGAACGCGCGCGGCGAAGCCGTCATCTCGCGCGAGATGGCCCGCCGCGAAGAAGCCTGGGATCGTCTGGAGAAAGCCTACGCCGCAGAAGAGCGCGTCGAAGGTGCCATCTTCGGTCGCGTCAAAGGCGGCTTCACCGTCGATCTGGGCGGTGCCGTGGCCTTCCTTCCCGGTTCGCAGGTTGACGTGCGCCCCGTGCGCGACGCAGGCCCGCTGATGGGTCTCAAGCAGCCGTTCCAGATCCTGAAAATGGACCGCCGCCGTGGCAACATCGTTGTCTCGCGCCGTGCCATCCTGGAAGAGAGCCGTGCCGAACAGCGCGCCGAGGTTATCGGCAACCTGTCTGAAGGTCAGAACGTCGACGGCGTCGTCAAGAACATCACCGAATACGGCGCATTCGTCGATCTGGGTGGCGTGGACGGCCTGCTGCACGTGACCGACATGGCATGGCGCCGTGTGAACCACCCCTCCGAGATCCTGGCGATCGGCGAGACGGTCAAGGTTCAGGTCATCAAGATCAACAAAGAGACCCACCGCATCAGCCTCGGCATGAAGCAGCTGCAAGAAGATCCGTGGGATCTGGTCGGCGCCAAGTACCCGCTGGGTTCGGTCCACAAGGGCCGCGTCACGAACATCACCGATTACGGTGCATTCGTGGAGCTGGAAGCCGGTGTCGAAGGTCTGGTGCACGTCTCCGAGATGTCGTGGACCAAGAAGAACGTCCATCCCGGCAAGATCGTGTCGACCTCGCAAGAAGTCGAAGTCATGGTCCTCGAGATCGACGGTCAGAAGCGCCGCGTTTCGCTGGGCCTCAAGCAGACCCAACGCAACCCGTGGGAAGTGTTCGCAGAGCAATTCCCCGAGGGCACGCAGGTCGAAGGCGAAGTCAAGAACATCACCGAATTCGGTCTGTTTGTTGGCCTCGAAGGCGACATCGACGGCATGGTTCACCTGTCGGATCTGACATGGGAAGGCCGTGGCGAAGATGTGATTGGCGACTATCGCAAAGGTGACATGGTTCAGGCCGTCGTCTCCGAAGTCGATGTCGAGAAAGAGCGCATCAGCCTGTCGATCAAAGCGGTTGGCGGCGACAAGTTCGCAGACGCTGTGGGCGGCGTGAAGCGCGGCTCGATCATCACGGTCGAAGTCACCGCCATCGAAGACGGCGGGATCGAAGTGGAATACGAGGGCATGAAGTCCTTCATCCGCCGCTCCGATCTGTCGCGTGACCGTGCCGAACAGCGCCCCGAGCGTTTCGGCGTGGGCGACAAGGTCGACGTGCGTGTGACCAACATCGACAGCAAGACGCGCCGTCTGGGCCTGTCGATCAAGGCACGCGAGATCGCGGAAGAGAAAGAGGCCGTGGAACAGTACGGTTCCTCCGACTCGGGCGCGTCGCTGGGCGACATCCTGGGTGCGGCGCTCAAGTCCGACGACTAAGCGACCCGAACACAGCAATAGAAAGCCCCGGCAGAGCGATCTGCCGGGGCTTTTTCTTTTGAGTGATTGGGTCTTGGGTGGTCAGCCGCGCGATGGGGCGGGGGCGCGCCCGCCATGGGCCAACCAATGACCATAGGCCTGCGCGATCCCGTCCTCGAGGCTCCGCGTGGTGTTCCAGCCAAGGGCGTGCAGTTTGCTGCTGTCCATCAGTTTGCGCGGTGTGCCATCGGGTTTGCTTTTGTCCCACGTCAATGTCGCGTCATAGCCAACCACACGGGCAATGGTTTCGGCCAACTCCCGGATCGACACCTCTGCGCCTGATCCGATGTTCAGGGGAATGGCACCGGAATAAGCGGTCAGAAGGAACACCACCGCGTCGGCCAGATCGTCCACATGCATGAATTCCCGCAGCGGCGTGCCTGATCCCCAAACCACAACTTCCTTTGCGCCGGATACTTTCGCCTCGTGAAACTTGCGCAGAAGGGCGGGCAACACGTGGCTGGTTTCCAGATCGTAGTTGTCGCCCGGTCCATACAGGTTCGTGGGCTGCGCGCTGTTGAAGTCCGCGCCAAATTGCTTGCGATACGCCTGGCACAGCTTGATGCCCGCGATCTTGGCGATGGCATACCACTCGTTCGTGGGCTCCAGCGGACCTGTCAAAAGGGCCTCTTCCACAATCGGCTGGTCCGCCAGTTTGGGATAGATGCAGGACGATCCCAAAAACAGCAGCTTTTCAACGCCGCTGGCATGGGCCGAGGTGATCACATTCGTCTGCAGCGTCAGGTTGTCGGCGAGGAAATCGACCGGATAGGTGTCGTTGGCGTGGATGCCGCCCACACGGGCCGCGGCCAAAACGACGGCGTCGGGGCGGTTGCGGTCAAACCAGTCGCGCACGGCCGCTTGATCGGTGAGGTCAAGCTCGCCGCGCGTCGCAGTCAGGATATCGCAGGGCTCGCGTTCCAGACGACGCACCACCGCGCTGCCCACCATGCCGCGATGGCCTGCGACGAAAACCGTCTTGCCGGTCAGATCAAATGTCATCGACTGCTTCCCAGAATGTCTCAGCGCGTTTGTTCGGTTCCATAGCCCAGCACAGCCCCTAAACCCAACCATCTCGTGGAAATGATCCACGCGCAGACATGGGTCTTTGCGACGTCGGCCTCCAACCACGATGCGGCAATTTCCGCCAGCGAATCGCTCGCAGCCTGTGGTGTCACGGCGAAGGAGCGCATCGGGTTTTCGCGCGCGCGAGGGCTGATTTCGCGCATCCCCGGCGCTTTAACGCCGTTTGGAGCCCTTGGAAATGCGCGGGGAGTGTTTCGCGGCGTGCGTCTTTGTGGCTATAGTGTCCGGGCCGAAGGACATTCGGTCGCGGGCTGCCATCCGCCAATGAAAGACGAATTCGGGGGGACGACATGATCCGTTCAGAACTGATCCAAAAGATCGCGGACGAGAATCCGCATCTTTTTCAACGGGATGTTGAACGTATTGTCGGCACAATCTTTGACGAGATCATCGAAGCGATGGCGCGCGGCGACCGGGTCGAATTGCGCGGCTTTGGCGCGTTCTCGGTCAAACAGCGCGACGCGCGGACCGGGCGGAACCCGCGCACGGGCGAAGCGGTTGAGGTTGAAGAAAAGCACGTGCCGTTCTTTAAGACAGGCAAGCTTCTTCGGGACCGACTGAACGGGAACTGATCCATGCGTTATTTGCGGTATCTTGTGCTCGCGGCCATTGCCGTCGTGTTGATCGTTGTGTCCTTGGCGAACCGGGGCACTGTGACAGTGAACACGCTGCCTGATGGGGTGGCGGCCTTCCCGGGCATGGGCTGGCTTGCCTTCTCGATCGAACTGCCGCTGTTCCTTGTCATCTTTGGCGGGATCATTGCGGGGCTGTTGATCGGTTTTGTGTGGGAATGGGTGCGCGAGTGGAAACACCGCAGCGCCGCCGCCAAAGAGCACAAAGAGGTCGTGACGCTCCAGCGCGAGGTCAAGCGCCTCAAAGGTGAAAAGAACGAGGGCAAGGACGATGTTCTGGCCCTGCTCGAAGACGCCTGATCGCGGCCATTGCCTATGGCCTCCTCTATCCGGATCAAGATGTGCGGTCTGCGCACGCCTGGTGACGTGGCCGCAGCGGTCGACGCGGGCACGGCCTATATCGGCTTCAACTACTATGCGCCGTCCCCGCGATCGGTGAGTTTTGACGAAGCTGCCTCCCTTGCCCCGGAGGTTCCGGTGGGCGTGATGAAGGTCGCGCTGGTCGTCAACGCGGATGACGCGTTTCTGGACGCGCTGACCGATGCCGTTCCCACCGACATGATCCAGCTTCACGGCAAAGAGACGCCCGCGCGCGTGGCCGAGGTCAAGGCGCGCTACGGATTGCCCGTGATGAAGGCCGTGGGCATCGCCACGGCGGACGACCTGCCCAAGATCGACGCCTATGCGGCGGTCGCGGATCAACTCTTGATCGACGCCAAACCGCCCAAGGACGGGTTCCTTCCGGGCGGCAATGGTGTCACCTTTGACTGGCGTCTTTTGGCGGACCGCAAATACTGGTCTGTGCCATGGATGCTAGCAGGCGGTCTGACACCGGACAACGTGGGCGAGGCGGTGCGCCTGACGGGCGCACGGCAGGTTGATCTGGCCTCTGCCCTGGAGTCCGAGCCCGGCGTCAAGGATGCCAGTAAAATCGCGGCTTTCGGCGCGGCGGTGGCTGCCATCGGCTAGGCGCTGTGTTTGGTGCGGCATCTCCGTCTGCGGCCCCTTGTGTGCTTTACGCCGTCCCATTGCCGCGATAGGTCTCATCCGCTTGCACAGTGGAGGTCACGATGCCGGACGATCTGGTCAATTCTTTCATGACAGGGCCCGACGAAAACGGGCGCTTTGGCGATTTTGGCGGACGTTTCGTGTCAGAGACTCTGATGCCGCTGATCCTCGAGCTTGAGGCGCAGTATGAAAACGCCAAGACCGATGACAGCTTCTGGGCCGAGATGCACCACCTGTGGACGCATTACGTCGGGCGCCCCAGCCCTCTGTATCACGCGGAGCGTCTGACCGAGCATTTGGGCGGCGCCAAGATCTACATGAAGCGTGACGAGCTGAACCACACCGGCGCGCACAAGATCAACAACGTGCTGGGTCAGATCATCCTCGCGCGGCGCATGGGCAAGACGCGGATCATCGCGGAAACCGGCGCGGGCCAGCACGGTGTGGCCACGGCGACGGTCTGTGCGAAGTTCGGTCTGAAATGCGTGGTCTATATGGGCGCGCATGACGTTGAACGTCAGGCACCCAACGTGTTCCGGATGCGCCTTTTAGGGGCCGAAGTGATCCCCGTGACCTCTGGCCGTGGCACGCTCAAGGATGCGATGAACGATGCGCTGCGCGACTGGGTGACCAATGTGCGCGACACGTTCTACTGCATCGGCACGGTGGCAGGTCCGCATCCGTATCCGGCGATGGTGCGCGATTTCCAAGCCATCATTGGCAAGGAATGCAAAGAGCAGATGATGTCCGCCGAAGGCCGTTTGCCCGACACGATTATCGCCGCGATTGGTGGCGGGTCGAACGCGATGGGCCTGTTCTTTCCGTTCCTCGATGACAAAGAGGTTTCGATCATCGGGGTCGAAGCTGGTGGACGCGGCGTGAACGAGAAGATGGAACATTGCGCATCGCTGACCGGCGGGCGTCCGGGCGTGCTGCACGGCAACCGGACGTATCTTTTGCAGGATGACGATGGCCAAATTCTCGAAGGCTATTCGATCTCGGCCGGTCTCGACTATCCGGGCATCGGTCCTGAGCATTCTTGGCTGCACGAAATCGGGCGCGCCAAATACGTCTCGATCACCGACAAGGAAGCGCTCGAGGCGTTCCAGCTGTGCTGTGCCACCGAGGGAATCATTCCCGCGCTCGAACCCAGTCACGCGCTGGCCCATGTCATGAAGATCGCGCCGGACCTGCCCGCCGATCACATCATCTGCATGAACATGTGTGGGCGGGGCGACAAGGACATCTTCACTGTCGCCAAGGCGCTGAACTTTGACATGTCCGACACCGAAGGCCGGTCGTTCGACTAACGTCGGTAGATCACCGGAAACCAGTCTTCGCGCAGCTTTTGCCCCGGCTCCATGTCGTGGCCGGGGAAAGGGGGTGAGGTCGGCCCGGGCCGCGTGACATAGCGCGCATCATCGCCCAACAGACGCAGCGAAAACGCCCGACGGCGGGCGATGGTCGTGTTGCCGCGCGCGCCGTGCAGGATGTTGTAATTGAACGCGACGGCGTCGCCGGGCTCCATCTCCCATTCACGAATGTCCATGGCCTCGGCATCCGGGTCCGGCACGTCCATGTAGGCATCGCTGTCCGGGTAGAAGTTGGTTTCCGACAGCCAGCGCGTCGGCAATACGGGCTTGTCCCACAGATGCGACCCGGCAACGCAGCGCAGGCTGGCATCTGTCACCGGATCGAGCGGTGACCAAAGGCTGATCGTCTGCGTCCCACCGACGAAGTAATAGGGGCCGTCCTGATGCCATGGGGTTGGTTTGGACGTGCCCGGTTCCTTGACTAGGACGTGGTCGTGGAAGACCTGGACGGTCTGGCTGCCCATCAGGTCCGCTGCAACTTCGGCGGCGGGGGACGTGCGGATGACCTGTTCGAATTCCGAGATACGGGTCCAGTTGCAGTAGTCGTCAAAGAACCTGCCGCCTTCGCCTTCCTTCAGGTTCTCGGCGGCGTAGGGGCCGGGATCGCGCATGTTAACGTCGACCCCGGCGCGCAGGGCGTCGACATGATCGGCGAAAAGGCCGCGGATCACCACGACCCCGTCGCGTTGAAACGCGTCGACATCGTCTTGTGTGACAAGTGCGTGCATTCGGTGGCCCTTTCCCGATTTTCCAAACTTTAGGAAAGGGTGGCCCGGGGTGCCAGCGGAACCTAGGCCTTGGCGTCCTGTGCGTAGCTTTGCAGGATGTCGAGCGGCACGATCTCGAGCGCCTTTTGATGGGTGGCCGACAGATCGATCCCGGGCGCGCAGCCCTCTTCATGGGCTTGCAGAAACCGACCCGCACACAGGCACCACCGGTCGCCCGGTTTCAGCCCCGGGAATTGGTATTCCGGGCGCGGGGTCGACAGGTCGTTGCCCACGTATTTGGAAAACGCGAGGAATTCGGCGGTAAGCACGGCGCAGACGGTGTGGCTGCCTTGATCGGCAGCGCAGGTGTTGCACGCCCCATCTCGGAAAAACCCGGTGAGCG
This sequence comes from Pseudomonadota bacterium, assembly GCA_038527375.1. Lineage (GTDB taxonomy): Bacteria > Pseudomonadota > Alphaproteobacteria > Rhodobacterales > Rhodobacteraceae > Shimia_B. The sequence continues at coordinate 42,640 of JBCBFU010000002.1, forward strand.
GATCACTGGAGCAGGGTTTGAGCGGTTCACCCAGCGCATTGAGGCTCGGGGCACGGTCAAAAATCGGGTCAGTGCTCATCTCGTTCCCTTTTCTATTCGCCCGCTGCGGCGCGAGCGATATCCCGGAACAACGCCATGTTCTGATCAAATGCGCCCGGTGCGCGGAATGCGCGGTCTGCCCCGTTGGTCGCGATCACGACGTTGCGTTGTCGATCGATGTAGAGGTGTTGCCCGTAAACGCCACGTCCGAGGACCTCGTGTCGCGGGGACGTGATGTCGGCATCCGCCGGGATCCACCATTGATAGCCATAGCGGATGCGGCCCGGCTGGGTGGGCGCACTGGGGGCAAGCGCCTGTTCCAGCCAGTCCGCTGACACGATCTGCCGCCCCTGCCACGCGCCGTCCTGCAGGATCATCTGCCCGAAGCGCGCATAGTCGCGGGTCCGCAGGTTCAAACCGCCCAATACAAAGGCCACACCATTGCCATCGGTCACATAGCTGGCCCCGTCTTCCAAACCCAACGGATCAAGCACCCGCGCCTTCATCAAGGTCGGAATGTCCTGTCCCGTTGCCCCGCGCAGCACCATGGACAGCACATGGGTGTCAATCGAGGTATATTGGAACTGACGCCCCGGATCCGTGAAGGTCTCGTCCAGGCGCGCGGCAAAGGCGTCCATGGAGGCCCCCAGCGCCAGCACGCGTCCCATGCGATTGATGTCGCTCCAGAAGTCGAAATAGTCCTCGTCGAAGGTCACGCCTGAGGCCATGTTCAGAACATTTCGGATGCTTGCCCCGTCATAAGCAGTCCCGTCCAACGCGGGTGCGTATTGGGTGACCGGGGCATCAAGGTCCGCGATTTCACCGGCATCCACCGCCGTCCCGATCAGGGTCGCGAGGAAGCTTTTGGCAACCGACCAAGAAATCCGACGGTCCTGCGGTCCGGTGCCAAGGTAATAGGCCTCGTGCACCAACCGACCCTCGTGGAGCACGACGATGGATGTGACCGCCCGGTCCGCCACCCAGGGGGTGTAGCTGGCGGGTAGGGCGAGCGCTGGACCGTCGGGCAGGGGCGCGACCGGCACGTCGCCCTTCGGCATTTCGGTGTTGAAGAAGAGCCGATCCATGTTCGAGAAGTTCTCGACGATCCGGTCCTCGGCAAAGAGCGAATTGACGGCCATCAGCCGCGCAATGCGATCCCGGTTAAAGGCGGCAGCAATCGCCACGATCAGGGCCAAGAGCGCCAGAACGGCAGCGATGCGCTTGAGCAAAGTCATGATGTCCCCCCATCTCTTCTGTGGCGAAGAGTGTTGAGAGGGAACCATGCAACACGCGGCGCCGCAACGGGCAGCTTGATGTTACGCAGGGTCGGGTGCCTGCCAATCGACCCAACGCCCGTGGAAATCCACCCGCCCGAAGTCGAGGATTTGCGCAGGTTCGTCGCCGGGCCAAAGGTGCATCGTCAGCTTGGCACCTGGGCTTTGCCCGTCGGGTTCCATCGTGAACCATGCCAGCGGGCTGTTGGCAGTGGCCTGCGCGCCCGCGGCGGCGATCATGGCCTCACCTTCCGTCCGCCGGTCGCCAAGATATTGCCAAGCAATCGTGGAATAGATCATCCGGCAATGGCCGGGTCGCGGCGCAAGCCGTTCGGGGAGCCACGCCAGCGCGTCGCCTTCGTCGACCCTGCCCTCGGTGTCGGGGGCGTTGAAGAGGCCCACCGCTGCGCGGGTCCGGTCGAGGCGGTCCTGCTGGTCTGGCCACAGATAGGATTGCAGCCTGAGCGCCTCACGCGGATCACCGGGATCGATAGTCGCGATGTCGACCCCGCGTGCCTCTGCCACATAGGCAGGGCACGCATGGGCCGGGGTTCCGCGCCATTCAGGGCTCAGGATGACAGGGCTGTCACCCGGTCCCAGTACCGTGTCGCCCGCGTGCAGGCAGAAGAAATCCCAGTTCAGATTCAGACCCGCAGATGCGCCAACCTCGGACGTCACCAGCATCTTGCCCGTGCGCGCGGTCAGCCAATGACCTGCCGCGATGATAACGGCTGCCCGGCGCACCTCGTTGGTTTGCGGCGGCTGGTCGAGCGCAGCGGTCAACACCGTGTCATGGAGGGCCAGCGCCGCGGTCAACCCTGCGCGAAACGGGATGTCGTCCACCTGATGGGGCGGATAGACCGCGTCGAGCACGGCGTCGCCTTGCAGCCGCAAAAGGTGCATCCCACCGGCAAGCCGGAGCGCCACGGCATCATGTGTGCCGCGCAGACGCCCAACGTCCCAATTCAGCAACCGCGCCGCGAGCTTGCTGTCCGGGTCGATGCAGTCCAGCACCGTGTTGCACCACCGCTCCATAAAGGGCGATCCGAGGGCCGCACAGGCCACGCCCTGATGTTCGAATGCTTCGCGCAGATCCGGGGTCATTTGAACTTGTCCACCAATCGTTGAAGTGCCGATTTCGGCTCTGCTGCCGGGGTGTTCTCCAGCGCGGGCGCTTTGGCCGCTGCGTCTTTGGGTGGCGCTTTGGTGGCCGAGGATCGGGGCGGCGCCACGCGTAAGGCCACCGCGTTCATGAACCGGCCCGTATCGCCCTTGGCAAGGTCGGGTGCCCCGTCCGATATCCCACGCAGCAGATCGTCCAGCCACGCCTCGTCCGCCTTGGGGAAATCGCGCAGGACATAGCCCGGCACCGCATCCTTGTGCCCCGGGTGGCCGATGCCGAGCCGAACCCGGCGGTAGGCCTCCCCCACATGGCCATGGATCGACCGCAGCCCATTGTGGCCCGCATGCCCGCCGCCCTGCTTGACCTTGCACTTGCGCGGCGCAAGGTCGAGCTCGTCGTGGAACACCGTCAGATCCGCGACCGGGATCTTGTAGAACCGCATCGCCTCTCCCACCGATTGGCCGGATTTGTTCATGAAGGTTTCGGGCTTGAGCAGCAGCGTCTTGACCCCGGCAAGTGTCCCTTCGCTCACCATCCCTTGAAACTTTCGGCGCCAGGGCGCGAAGCCGTGGGCCGATGCGATATCATCCACGGCCATGAAACCGATATTGTGACGGTTGCGCGCGTATTTGTCGCCCGGATTGCCGAGCCCCACAAAGAGCTGCATCGTCAGGCCTCCTTGCCCGTGGTAATGATGGTGTTGAGCAGAAACCAAAAAGGTCCGCCATGCCGGAATTTACCATACAGGGCGTGAGGTTGAATGTCCCGCGTCAGGTCGCCAGCCCGCGCATTTATGATCGCATCCGCGAGGGCATGTACGAAAACACCGAAGCCAAATGCGCCCGCCGCCGCATCGTTGAAGGGGACCGCGTTCTCGAACTGGGCGCGGGGCTGGGATATGTGACGACGATCTGTGCGCGGCGCGCGGGCGCCCAGAACGTGCTGAGTGTCGAGGCCGATCCGACCATGGTCGAGATCATCCGGGGCAACCTCGCGCTCAATTCCGTTGAAGAGGTCGATCTGCGGCACGGGGCCGCCGTGGGGGAGACCGGCGGCAAAAGCCACGTCACCTTTAACGTGACTGCGGCGTTCTGGGCCTCATCCCTGCAGGACAACGGGCGCGGCAATCAAAAGACGGTCGATGTGCCGCTGTTGTCCGTGCATGACCTCATGGCCGAGCAGAAGTCCACCGTGGTCATGATGGATGTGGAAGGCGCCGAGGCCGACATGTTCGACCGCCCGTGGCCTGACCATGTGCGTGCGGTGATGATGGAGTTGCACCCCAAGAAGTTCAGCCCCGGAACGGTCAAGCGCATCTTCGATCGGCTGTCACAACACGGCCTCGCCTATGACCCCGAAGTCAGCCGGGGCGATGTCGTCTGCCTCAGCCGGGATCAGGAGTTTTAGGGCGAAATGCGGATGCCAGGCAAAAGCGCATTGAAGGGCCCTTTGAAACCGTAGGTTTCAGGCAGGGTCCTTCGATCCCGTATTTCGTATCTCTACTTAGGCTGATTTTCCGCGGCGCGTCTGTCGCGGGATGTGGGCCTGAACCTTGCTGCCCACATCGAACCCGTACTCCATCGTATAGCGGTCCGACCGTTCATCGACGCGGTCGGGTTCGTAGAGGTAGTTCACCATCGCGCCATAGCTCTGGCTTTGCCCTGCATCCGAACTGTTGGCGTCCATATGCACCGCATGCAGCATCGCGCCATTGCCGAGGTGGAACCGCGCCACGGGATCGAGCGGGTCGCCGGCCTCCCGCTTGGCGGTGGCCAGATAGGTCGCTGCGGCGCGTCCCACGTCGTCGATCGGGGTATCTTGCGCCTCGTTCCAGCGCCGCAGCCCGGGGATCGGGGACAGGGTCACGAATGTCTTGATCTGCGGCAACTCGGCGCTCAGGTCGCGGACCACGCGCTTGATCAGCGCGTTGCCGAAGCTGATCCCGGCAAGACCGGCGTGGCAGTTGGAAATCGAATAGAAGGCCGCCGTTGTCAGGGCGCTTGCATCCCCCAACTCGCGACTGTCTGACAAGAGAGCGTCCACACTGCCTGGGATTTCGGGCGTTAGCGCGACCTCGACAAAGATGATCGGGTCGTCCGGCATCCTGGGATGAAAGAACCCGTAACACCGCCGGTCATGGGGCTGAAGTCTGCGGCGCAGATCGTCCCAATCCCGGATCGAATGCACGGCCTCATAGGCAATGATCTTTTCCAGCACATGGGCCGGGCTTTCCCAACTGATCGCGCGCAGCTCCAGGAAACCGCGATTGAACCACGACGACAACAAATGGTGCAGGTCCTGATCGAGACGGCCGAGCGCGGGTTTGTCGCGCATGTCGCGGCGGATATCTTCGCGGATTTTCACCAGACAAGCGGCCCCGCCTTTCACGGCGGCAAGCCTTCGAAACAGCTCCTTGCGCCGCGGCTCGGTCGCCCGCATCAACGTAGCGTAGGGCGCAGCCTCGGCCGTTTCGCGATAGGCATCGACGGCGCTGGCCAACAGATCCGTGTCCAGATCCATGTGCTCCAACAGATAGTCAAAGAACGCGTGGTGCTGGTCAGGATCGCCGTGGTGGTAGCGCAGAAGGACCGCCCGCGCGAGTGTGGCCTGCTGAGTCTCGGATGCGGTCGCCATGAGCGCCTCGATCAACTCAGGCAGGCTCAGGCGGGCGAGGCGCGTTTTTACATCCTGCCTACGGTCGAACCAGCCGGCGAAGATGTCAGACACGTTGAAACCGGGCGCGTTGAAGATTGGCATCGGCACCTCCTTGAGACACGCCAAGCCAATCGGATTGGGTGACCTTATGTCAATTCAATAAAGCGCGTTGTTCGCGGCGTCATCAGGTGCGCGGTCTGGCAGGATGTAGCGCATACGCGCCGCCGTGGAGCCCAGCCGGTCCGGCGAATACCATCGGTGCAGGATGCCCCGGTCCATCAGATCGTAATGCGCGGCAATGAAGCCCTCAAAATCGTTGGGGACGAGTGACCCATCACCCAGACGCTCTGCCACAAGGCTCATGAAGGCGTAGGTGATGGTCAGGTTGAATTTCTCGGGCACCCCCGCCGCAGTTGCAATGTCTCTGAGCCCGGACGCGTAGCATTGCACAGCGTCCTCGAACGCGCGGTCCTGCAACAGATCAAAGGCCACCTCCAGGTGATCGCGATGCCCAAAGGCCGCCGGGTCAAGTGTTCGATCAAGGAACGCTTTGGTGGTCGGGGAGGTCACTCGACATCCTTGAATTTGTGGGCGTCCGCCGCGCTCCAGTCGAGATCGTAGACCGATTTCAACTGCGCGATCTTGCCAAGTGTTTCTTCGGAAAATGGGCCCTTGTTCTCCATCGCGTGCAACGCAATCCCTTCGATCAAATCCCCGAGGGTCATGTCCAAGTGCTCGGCTAACCCTTTGAGCACTTTCAAAAGCCGCTTCTCCACGCGGATGCCGGTCTGTATGCGATCTGCCATACAGATATCTATGTACGAATGTACTGAGTTGCGCAACCCGGCTCCTCTTCCGGCCTGAAATATCCCGGGGTGAGGCCGAAGACCGAGGGGCAGCGCCCCTTATGCTACCCCCGACACCAAAACGGCCCCGCAGCGATTGCTGCGGGGCCGTGCCACACGTCCAAAAGACATGCGGTGTTCGTTATGCGTCGTCCGCCTGCTCGGTCGCGGGGACCTCGTCGGCGTCAGGTGCCTCTTCGTCGTCGCTCTGCGATGCCAGACCCGACGGGGCCTGAATGTTGGCAATCACGAAATCACGGTCGATCGTGGGCTTTGCGCCTTCGGGCAGGGTGATCGAGGAAATCGTCAGCGTGTCGCCGATTTCCATGCCCGACACGTCCGCCACGATGCTCTCGGGGATATCGCCGGCCGTCACGACCAGTTCGACCTCGGGGCGCACAACCGTCAGCACACCCCCCTTTTTGATGCCGGGTGCTGTGTCTTCACCGGTGAATTCCACCGGGATGAACAGGTTGATTTTCGTGGTGCGGCGCAGGCGCATGAAATCGACATGCGTCGGCAGGTCTTTGACCACATCGCGCTGAACGTCGCGGCAGATGACACGCACGTCATCTTGGCCATCGACCTTCATGTTGAAGAGCGTCGATTTGAACCGGCCTTCTTTGAGCTTCTTGAAAAGCACGTTGAAGGGGATGTTGATCGCGAGAGGGTCCGCGTCACCACCAAAAACGATGCCAGGTACTTGCCCGTCACGACGAGCTTGGCGGGCGGCCCCCTTGCCCGTCCCCGCGCGTACCGTGGCGTGAAGATCAGGGATCTCACCAGCCATGATATATTCCTTTGTTTTGGGGGGCATCCTCCAAGGGTGTATGCCCCGATGAAGCCGCGCGTATAGACGACTCTCTGCGCCTTGCAAAGGCCCTAAACACGCGCCCATTTCAGCGTCGCGATCAGCACCGCGAGGGCGGCCAACCCGGCCAGTGTGTACCAGCCCAAAACCATCTGGATATCGGCCATGGCAAGTTGGGATGTCTCGCCCACAAACAGTGCGGAAAAGGCCAAGGTGCCCGACAGGATCAGACGTCCAGCGAGGCTTTTGATCGACACGAAGGTCGCGCGCACACCGTCGGTCAATTCCGGCTGGATGCGGGCGGTGATATAGGGGCCGATAAAGGCCTGCGGGACCATGCGGGCGATCAGGATCAGGATCACGATGGTTGCATCCGACAGCGCCATCGCCGCCGGGATGATGATTTGAAGCGCGAAGGCCGCGATCAAAAGAATGCCCAGATCAAAGCGCGCCCTGAGACTGGGTGCCGCCAGCGACGCAAGGATCGACAGCACCATCATCGCCGACACGATAGCGCCCGATACAAGCGGCGTCTGACCCGCCACCCCCAGCACATCCAGCGCCTCGAGGATGAAGGGCTGCCCGAAGACAAAGGGCAGGTTGCTGAACACATGGGCCAGCAGGAAAAGCGCGAAAATCCAGATCAGAACGGGTCGCCTGAAGGCGGTGCGCAGGGCGCCGATGTCGCGCGCCAGCGTCGCCTCGGTCTTTGTATGGGGCGGCTCTTTGAGAAGGAGGCTTATGCCAAAACCAACCGCAAAGGACAGCGCGGTGGCCACATAGACCCACGCGAAATCGATCAGGGCCATAGCCCCGCCCGTCAACGCCGAGATCGCGAGGGCCGCAAAGCCAAAGCGAAACGCCTTGAGCTCCTGCGCCTCGATCTCCGCCGCGCGACCTTCCGCCGCCAGCGATTCGTAGAGCATCGCGCTGTCTGTCCCGGAATTGAACGCTTGGGAGGCACCCAGCAAAAGCTGCGCCACCGCAAAGATCGCAAAACTGCCCCCGCCGATCTGCAGCGCCGCCGCGCCCACGCCGAGTGCGGTGCACAAGATCAGCGTGGGGCGCCGCCCCAACCGGTCCGAGGCATAGCCCGATGGCACCTCCAGCACGGTCGTGAACAGTTCGTAGAGAGCGTAGAGCGCAATGGCCTGGGCGGCTGACAGCTCCGACTGGAAATACAAAAACCAGACGCCCTGCCAGAACACGAGATGCTGGGAGAACTTCAGCCAAGGATAAAGGCGAATATTACGGTCCATCCCGAAGGCTAACCTGCGGTTCCGGCGCCACGCCAGCACGGGATTGTATCGGCTACATCTTTGGCGAATTTGGAGATTGCTTTGGGCCGCGCCCCGTGACAGCGATTTCGCCCATGGGAATACTTTCTGCAATCCAGCTGGCCCGCGTGCCGATCCTGGCCTTCTTTATCGTTGGCGTCTTTTGGGGATCCTTCGCGGCCTCGGTCCCTGACATCAAGGCGGGTCTTGGCGTGAGCGACGCGGTGTTCGGTACGCTCCTTTTGGGCAACGCGTTCGGGCTCGTCACGGCCATGTGGATGGCACCGCGGATCGACCGATGGCTGGGGTCGCGGGGCATGCAGGTCGTGGGCGTGATCTTTTCGTGCTGGTTCGTTATGCCGGGCGTGGTGCAAACGCCCATCGGCTTCTTTTTGGTCTTGGTGGGCATGGGGGTGTTTTCTGGCCTGCTCGACGTTCTGATGAATGCGCGCGTCAGCGAGTTGGAGGCGCGGCACGGACGCACCTTGATGAATGTCAGCCACGGGATGTTTTCGGTCGCCTATGCGGTTGCGGCGCTGGGCACGGGGTTCGCCCGCGACGCGGGGTATGCGCCGGTCGTGGCCTTGGCGGGCGCTGGTCTTGTGGGGATCGCCCTTGCCGCGCAGATCCGCATGGCCCCGGACGAGGTCGACAGCAGCGATGCGGCAACGAGCAGCCGCCTGCCGTGGCTCATCGTTCTGACCTGCGGGGCGATTGTTCTTGCGGCCTTCATGTCCGAGGCCACGGTCGAAACGTGGTCCGCGCTCCATATCGAACGCACGCTGAACGGGGACCCGCTGGCGGGCGCAATCGGGCCGGTGATGCTCGGGCTGACGATGGCTGTGGGACGGATTGGGGGGCAGGGGCTGTCTGACCGGTTCGACGACAGGTTGGTCATCGTATTGGCGTCGGGCTTGGCCTCGGTCGGGGCGATGATCGCCGCCGTGGCACCGACACCGGGGGTGGCCTATCTGGGCTTTGGCATCTTCGGGTTGGGCGTGTCGGTCATCGGCCCATTGGGACTGGCGCTCGTCGGTCGGATGGTGGCGGCCCGGTTCCGGACCGAGGCGATCGCCAAAGCGGCCGTGATGGGGTTTTGCGGCTTTTTCATCGCGCCCGTCTTGATGGGTCTGATTAGCGAGGCCGCGGGCCTGCGTGTGGCCTACGGGGCCGTCGCGGCCTTTGTGCTGATTACTCTGCCGTTGGTGTGGATGTTGCCGCGTCTGGGTAAACCTGTCGCCGGTTAAGCTGCCCGGTGGCCTGGACGGCCTTGTAGAGCGCGAACTCCTCCTCCCGCGCGGCATAGAGCGCGTGGCGCGTTTTGCGCGTCAGCCCATCATCTGCGTCACGTGTCGCCGGTGCTGCATTGTAGCGATGGGTCTTGGGCGCAACGCCCAGATGGCGGCGCAAGAACCTGTGAAAGAGCTTTGGCCGTTCCATGCAAAACAGATGATCGACCCCCAACTCCCCCGCTCTGTTGCAGACGAATTTATACTGTGACCCGATCTGCGCCGCGGGCGGCGGCGTCTCTTCGAGCGAGGCCAGCACGAAATCCTCGAACGTCATGTCGCGCGTACTGACGGTTGCGTCCTTGAGGTTGCGTCGCTTGCGATAGGTGTACCAGCTGCGCAACCGTTGTAGTGGCTCGCGCAGGACGACCACCCGGCGCGGATTGATCCCTTCGGCCAGCAGGTCGGGGAGCAAGGACTGCTCAAAGTCCCGCACAGACATGTGTTTGGCCGCAGGGGGATAGCTGATCGATTGCGTGGCGCGCCGGTTCAATGCCATGTGGAGCGTCGTCGACCCCGTGCGTGGGATCGTAAAGATCACCACGGCAGGATTGTGAAAGATCAGCACGGCCCCGCCGCCCCTCAGTTCGTTTGCCAACGGCCTTCAAAATCCTGCGGGACGAGAAGGTTGTGCCGTCCCACATTCGCGATATCGCGTTCCCCGCAGAGCGCCATGGTCGTGTCGAGTTCGGTGTGGATCACGCGCAAGGCTTCTGACACGCCCTTTTGGCCCATCGCGCCCAACCCATAGATGAACGCGCGCCCGATATAAGCGCCCTTGGCCCCCATCGCGACGGCTTTGAGCACGTCCTGGCCCGACCGGATGCCGCCATCCATGTGAATTTCGACCTCGTCGCCGACCGCATCCACGATGGGGCGCAACATGCGGATCGACGACAGCGCACCGTCCAATTGCCGACCGCCGTGGTTGGAGACGATGATCGCATCCGCGCCGACCTTGGCGGCCATCTTGGCGTCCTCGACATCTAGGATGCCTTTGAGGATCAGCTTGCCGCCCCAGATTTTTGCGATCTCTTCGATTTTCTTCCAGTCCAGCTTGGGGTCGAACTGCTCGGCCGTCCACGAGGACAGGGACGAGGCGTCTTTCACGCCCTTGGCGTGGCCCACGATGTTGCCAAAGAAGCGCCGCTTGGTGCCCAGCATCTCCATGCCCCACGCGATCTTGGTCGCAAGGTTGGCCATGGTCTTGGCCGTGAGCTTCGGCGGGGCCGACAGCCCGTTCTTGAGGTCTTTGTGCCGCTGACCCAGGATTTGCAGGTCGAGCGTCAGCACAAGCGCGTCACAGCCAGCAGCCTTGGCCCGGGCGAGCGTTTCGCGCACGAAATCCATGTCGCGAAGCACGTAGAGCTGAAACCAGAACGGCTTGGTCGTGTGTTCGGCCACGTCTTCGATCGAACAGATCGACATGGTCGAGAGCGTGAAGGGAACCCCGAACGCCTCGGCCGCTTTGGCGGCTTTGATCTCGCCATCGGCATGCTGCATGCCCGTCAGCCCCACGGGAGCAAGCGCCAATGGCATCGCCACGTCGCGTCCGATCATCTGGCTGGCGGTTGTGCGGTCCGACATGTCGACGGCCACCCGCTGCCGCAGGCGGATCTGATCGAAATCCGAGGTGTTCTCGCGAAAGGTCTGCTCTGTCCAGCTGCCGCTTTCTGCATAGTCGTAGAACATCTTGGGCACGCGGCGTTCGTAGATTCGGCGCAGGTCTTCGACGGTGGTGATCACGGGCATGGCGCGGCCTTTGGAAAGCGTAAAATTGGTAAGGTATCTTTACCAATCCCGTACGGCGATGGAAAGGCCTTGCATATTGTTCGATATCGCACCATATAGTGCGACATCGAACAATAATGGAGCCGACCCATGACCCTTTCCCGTAGACAGACGCTTGCCATCATAGGCGGGGGCGTCATCGCCGCTGCCGGTGGCGCGACCGCCATGGTCGCGTCGCGCACCCCCGATGTGGCCCTCGCCCCATGGGCCAAGGCGGGCCAGTATGACGATCCACGCATGCGCGCGCTCAGCTGGGCGATCCTTGCGCCCAATCCCCACAACATGCAGCCGTGGCAGGTTGATCTATCGACCGACGGGGAGGTGTGGCTCTACGTCGATCGGACGCGCCTGTTGCCGCACACCGACCCTTTCAACCGCCAGATCACAATCGGGTTGGGATGCTTCCTCGAGGTGCTGCGCATTGCGGCGCTCGAAGATGGGCTTGCCGCCGAGATGATGCTGTTCCCCGAAGGATCGAGCGACACTGGGTTGGATGACCGACCCGTCGCACGCATCCGCTTTGTCCCCACTCAGCGCCCCGGCGACCCGCTGTTTGCGCAGATACAGGCGCGCCACACGCTCAAGGAACCTTACGACCTGACGCAGCCGGTGTCCGACGCGGCAATGCAGGCCCTGAAGTCCGCGGTGCGCTATGGCGCGCAATTTGACTACTCGCTCGACCCCGACCACATCGCGTGGCTGCGCGAGGTGACCCATGACGCCCTGCGGGTCGAGGTCGAAACGGACGCAACCTATCGCGAAAGCGTGGACGTGATGCGGATCGGCGCGCGCGAGGTGAACGCCAACCCCGACGGCATCGACTTCTCTGGGCCCATGTTTGAAATGCTGGGCGCGACCGGCGTGATGACGCGGGCGTCGCTCCTCGATCAGTCCAGCACGGTCTTCAAGCAAGGGATGGCGGCGGTTCTGGAGAACGCGGACACCGCCATGGGCCATTTCTGGATGATGACGCAGACAAACACGCGCGGGGATCAGATCATGCTGGGCTGTGACTGGGTGCGCGTCCATCTGGCCGCGACGGCTGCAGGGGTGGATTTGCAACCGCTCAGCCAAGCGCTGCAGGAGTATCCGGAGGTGCGCCCCTATTATGACGCGGTGCACGGGCGGCTGGCGCCACAGGGCCAAACCGTGCAAATGTTGGCGCGAGTGGGCTATGGCCCAAAGATGCCGCCCAGCCCGCGCTGGCCAATCGACGCAAAGGTCGTGAATGCCTGAAGACGCCAGTAAAAGCCAAGGGCAAAACCAAGGGCAAAACCAAGGGTCCACCGCACCGGCTGGGGTGGGCCTGTTCTTTGAGCTGTTCAATGAGATCGGGATCATCGAACAGCTCAGCCGGACCATGGCGCAATCCGTTTTGCCCGACGGGCTGATGATGACCCACTTCTCGGTTCTCAACCATCTCACCCGCGTGGCAGACGGGCGGACCCCTCTCGAGATCGCGCGCGCGTTTCAGGTGCCCAAGACCTCGATGACACACACCCTCAAGGGGTTGGAGGCGCATGGTTTCGTCGAGATGCGGCCCAACCCCGGCGACGCGCGGTCCAAACAGGTCTGGCTCACGGATGCTGGGCGGGCTTTCCGTGCGAAGGCAATCGCCGATATCTCAGCTGCCTTTGCCCCAATCGCGCCGATGCTTGATGCCGACAAGGCCGAAGAGGCGCTGCCCATCCTGCGCGAGATCCGGCAGGTGTTGGACACGGCGCGCGATTAAGAGTGCAACCAACCTGTGTGCTGGTGCACTGGCCTTCCCGGATGGGCAGGCGTAAGGCAAAGCCATGCGCATAGTCCCCCTCCATATCGCCAAGACCTATCCGTGGTATCGACGGCCGGAGTTTCTGTTGATCCTCACGGCCATCGCGATGCCGCTGGCGCTGAACGTTTGGCTCGCGCTGTTGAACAACTGGGTCATCGAGGTCGCGGATTTTGACGGTGCCGATATCGGCCTGTTGCACACGGTCCGCGAAATTCCGGGCTTTCTCGCCATCGGGGTGATCGCGTTGATCATCTTTATCCGCGAACAGGTGCTCGGTCTTGTCTCGCTCGCGATGCTGGGGGCGGCGACGGCGGCCACGACGTGGTTTCCCTCCATGGCGGGCATCCTGACGATCACGATGTTGTCCTCCATCGGCTTTCACTACTACGAGACCGTGAACCAGTCGCTGCAACTGCAATGGATCGACAAGGCCCGCGCGCCCCAGATGCTGGGCTGGTTGATCGCCGTGGGATCGGGGGCGACGCTGGTGGCCTATGGCGCGATTGTCCTGACGTGGGAGGCGCTGGGCCTCTCCTACGAATTTGTGTTCCTTGCCTCCGGTGGCGCCTGCCTGCTGATCGCCATCTACTGCATCTTGGCCTTTCCGCAATTCGAGGCCCCGCATCCGCAGAACAAGACGATGGTGCTGCGCCGCCGCTACTGGCTGTACTACTGCCTGCAGTTCATGGCGGGTGCGCGGCGTCAGATCTTTATGGTCTTCGCAGGCTTCATGATGGTCGAACGGTTCGGGTTCGAAGTGCACGAGGTGACCGCGCTTTACCTCATCAACCTGATCGCCAATATGCTCGCCGGTCCCTTGCTCGGTCGCGCGGTGGGGGTGTTCGGCGAACGCAACGCGCTGGCGGTGGAGTATGTGGGCCTTGTCTGCGTGTTCCTTCTTTATGGCGGCATCTACTATTTCGGATGGGGCGTGGCGCTGGCGGCCACGCTATACGTGGTCGATCACCTGTTCTTTGCGCTGGCGCTGGCGCTCAAGACCTATTTCCAGAAGATTGCCGATCCCGCCGATATCGCCCCGACCGCCGCCGTGGCGTTTACGATCAATCACATCGCGGCGGTGTTCCTACCTGTGGGGCTTGGTGTCCTGTGGTTGGTTTCCCCCGGCGGGGTGTTTGGGGTGGCCGCTGGCATGGCCGCGGTGTCTTTGATCCTTGCGTTGATGATCCCGCGCCATCCTGCCCCCGGGAACGAGACGATCTTTAGCCGCGGCGTTGCAGCCCCTGCCGAATAGGCCCCCTACAGAACCCGCCACCCGCGCCCTATATCCCTCACAACACAGAATGTGAGGAGATCATGATGTTCGGACTGACCTTCAAGAAGGCCGAAATGGTATCGCCAGACGCCGCCCTGCCGGGCCGGGCCCATGCCATTCCCACGGCAGACACCCATTTCGTGAACGGTCGCCCGCTGACCGCCGAGGTGCCCGAGGGCATGGAGGTCGCGATCTTCGGCATGGGGTGTTTCTGGGGTGTGGAGCGCATGTTCTGGAACCGCGAAGGCGTCTACCTGACCATGGTGGGCTATGCCGGCGGATACACCCCGAACGCCACCTACGAGGAGGTCTGTTCCGGCCGCACCGGCCATAATGAGGTCGTGCGCGTGGTCTACGACCCCGCCGAGGTCAGCTATGAAGACCTGCTGCAGATTTTCTGGGAAGGGCACGACCCGACGCAGGGCATGCGCCAAGGCAACGACCGGGGCACGCAGTATCGCAGTGGCATCTACACGACCACAGATGCACAGGCCGAAGCCGCGAAAGCCTCCAAGGAGGTGATGGGCCCGCGCCTGTATTCGGCAGGCTACGGCGCGATCACGACCGAAATCCTGCCCGCGCCAGAGTTCTACTTTGCCGAGGATTACCACCAGCAATACCTCGCCAAGAACCCCAACGGGTACTGCGGGATTGGGGGGACGGGCGTGACCTGTCCCATCGGCACCGGTGTGACTGGCGCCGCGTGACGTGATCGGCTAAGGCGCGCGGGTCACCTGAACCGGAGATCCCGCGCGATGCCCACCTATACTGCACTGACCACCCTCACGGGCAAAACCGCGGCTGAGGCGTTGGGCGAAGGGCTCGAACGGATGGAGCCCGCGCCAACCGGCGTGGGTGTCTTTGAGGTCGAGGATAACAGCGGGCTGTGGGAAGTCGGCGGCTACTTTCTGGACGCCCCCGATCCCGCCGCGCTGGCCCTTTTGGCAGCGGCCTTTGGAGCGCAGGACTTTGCCGTCAGCGAGGTGCCCGATGTCGACTGGGTGGCCAAGGTCCAGCGCGAATTGCCGCCCGTGCCCGCCGGACGCTTTCTGGTCTATGGCAGTCATGACGCCGACAAGGTTCCGGACGGGGTGGTGCCGCTTTTGATCGACGCGGCCATGGCCTTTGGCACGGGCCACCACGGCACGACCAAAGGCTGTCTTGAGGCGTTTGACGCGCTCCTGAGCGACGGGCGCAGCTTTGCCAATGTCGCCGATATCGGGTGCGGCACGGCGGTTCTGGCGATGGCAGCGGCGCGCGTTTTCCCCGAACAAGCTATTGCCAGTGACATCGACGAGGTCGCCGTCGAAGTGGCCCAGGCAAATCTGCGCGCCAATGGCCTTGAGGGGCGGGTGCACTGTGTCGAGGCCGCAGGCTTTGACCACGCCGACCTGTCGGCGCGCGCGCCCTATGACCTCATCTTTGCCAATATCCTCAAAGGTCCGTTGATCGCCTTGGCGCCCGCAATGGCCAGACACTGTGCCCCGGGGGGAATCGTTATCCTGTCCGGGCTGCTGAATACCCAAGCCGAAGAGGTGAAGGACGTTTACCAGAAAGTTGGGTTTAATGTCCTTCGCGAGGCACAGATTGTTGACTGGACGACGCTAACGCTGTCATTTCGTCCTTAAAAATATGGGTGTTTTCATAAATTGCTGTGAAAATGCCCGCATCTTGCCACATTTCGACGGCACATAATCCAGCGTGGTTGGGGGCAATCACCTGGAGGCTGCCATGGCAAATTCTGCCAATCTCCGTTTCGACAAGCGCATCGGTCGCATCGAAAAGAAACATAAACAGCTGTCGCGTGGCAACTACACGACAGTGCTGCGTGACGACGGTTTGATGGTTCTGAAACCGCGCCGTCGCTATGGCGCGCGGACGCTGACGCTTTTGGCCTGTGTCGCGGTTGGCGCGATCGTGTTCAAAGCGGCAACGTTCACCATGCTGGGCGAGGCGACTTTTAATGCACGCGTGGCACAACTCGCCGCCGGTACACCGATCGAGGCCCAGATCGCCCGCGTGGTGGCCATGGAGCCGGTGACTGAATGGGTGCTGGACGCCGGCCATAAAGTCTGGACCGAAAGCCTGATTTTCGCCGATCTGTGATCCACGGTTCGTTAGCCGTGCCAACTAAAAAGGCCGCACCCATCGGGCGCGGCCTTTGATGTCTCTGGCAGGGTCGAAGAGGGGAGAGTTTTCGCCCCGCCAGAGGAAACCGTTCGTCGTGACTTAGCGGCGGCCCGACGCGATTGCTTCGATATCGCCGGGAACCAGACCGATATCGTCCAGTTCACGTGCCGACAGTTGCGTCAGCGCCTTGCGCGTCACCCGGGCATCGTTCCATGCGGCCAGGGCGCCGAAAACGCGGGAAATCTTCTGGGTAAAGCCGGCACCAAAAGTGACGTTGGCAAGCGGGCGGGCGGTGTCAAAAGCGGCCATTTCGGTCGTCCTTCTCTGGTGCGGTGGGCCCCAATGGCTCCTCCGTTCGTGAGCGGCAGGTAGAGTTTTCAAACTGCCCAAACAAGTGGCAGTTTCTGCATTGCAGCTATGCTGCTATTGCATGGGTCGAACGCGGGCTAAGTCGCTGGCAAAGAATGTAAAATTTGCGACCCGGCGTGTCGCTTTTGGCCCGAAATTCGGCGTTGTCTGATCACGTCCATTTCCCGAGGAAGTCGGCCCGTTCCGTGAACGGGCTTGGCGGATGTTCGCCTTTCGTGCTATCGCCGGGACAGAGCGGACAAAAAAGGCGAACAGCCATGCGCGTGTTGGGGATCGACCCGGGACTTCGGTCCATGGGTTGGGGGATTGTCGATGTGGACGGCCCGCGGTTGAGCCATGTCGCCAACGGGCAATGCAAAGGTGGAACTGGCGATCTGTCGGACCGTCTCTTGCGCCTCTTCGATCAGCTCAGCGCCGTGATCGCGGAACATGATCCGACCCACGCCGCGGTCGAGCAGACATTTGTGAACAAGGACGGGGCATCGACGCTGAAGCTGGGTCAGGCGCGTGGCATCGCCATGGTCGTGGCCGCGCGGGCCGGTTTGCAAGTCGGGGAATACGCGCCCAATGCCGTGAAAAAGACCGTGGTTGGCGTGGGCCATGCCGACAAGCGTCAGGTCGCCCACATGGTTGCCATGCAACTGCCCGGTGCGACAATTGCGGGTCCAGACGCCGCAGATGCGCTGGCCATCGCGATCTGTCACGCGCACCATGCGCAATCGGCGGGCCACCTTGCCCGCGCCGTCGCAAGGGCATCGGCATGATCGGGCGCATCGCGGGACGGCTGGAATACCGCATGTCAGACCACGTCCTGATCGACGTGCGCGGCGTTGGATATCTTGTGACCTGTTCCGAGCGGACGCTCGCGGCGCTCCCCGGTGTGGGAGAAGCCGTGGCGCTTTTTACCGATCTCTTGGTGCGCGAAGACAACCTGCAGCTTTTCGGTTTCCTGAGCTTGCAGGAGAAAGAGTGGCACCGCCTGTTGACCAGCGTTCAGGGCATAGGCGCCAAGGCGTCCATGGCCATCCTCGGGGCGCTGGGCCCGGACGCGCTGTCGCGCGCCATCGCCCTGGGCGATTGGGGTGCCGTGGCAACCGCAAAAGGTGTTGGACCCAAAACCGCGCAACGCGTTGTGAATGAGCTCAAGGACAAGGCGCCCACCGTCATGGCCCTGGGCGCTGCCGCGCCTGTGACGGCTGCGGTTGATGACGGGGGCGAAGTGATCGACGTCGCTGTTCCCAGCGTGGCGCCTGCGGGCAACGCAGATGCGCAAGCCGCGGCCCTGTCGGCGCTTGGCAATCTTGGCTACGGGCCGAGCGAGGCTGCGTCGGCCGTGGCCGAGGCTGCGGGGATGGACGGGGTGACAACTGAATCCGATCTCATCCGCGCCGCGCTCAAACTTCTTGCGCCTAAGGGATCGTAATGGAGACCCCGGATCCCACCCTGCGCCCCGAACGGCAGGCCGAAGACGGTGACCGCGCGCTCCGGCCCCAGACGCTTGACGCCTTTATCGGGCAGGCCGATGCCCGCGCCAACCTGCGCGTCTTTATCGAAAGCGCGCGCCAACGCGGCGAGGCGATGGATCACGTCCTGTTCCACGGGCCACCAGGTCTGGGCAAGACAACTCTGGCGCAGATCATGTCGCGCGAACTGGGCGTCAATTTCCGCATGACGTCCGGCCCCGTTTTGGCAAAAGCCGGTGATCTGGCTGCGATTCTGACCAATCTCGAAGCGCGCGATGTGCTGTTCATCGATGAAATCCACCGCCTGAACCCTGCGGTGGAAGAGGTCTTGTACCCGGCACTCGAGGATTTCGAGCTTGATCTTGTAATCGGGGAGGGGCCGGCAGCGCGCACCGTGCGCATTGAACTCCAGCCCTTCACGCTCGTGGGCGCCACGACCCGGCTGGGTCTTTTGACGACACCCTTGCGGGACCGCTTTGGCATTCCAACGCGACTGCAATTCTACACCGTGGATGAACTGCACGAGATCGTCACCCGCGGTGCGCGGTTGCTCGGCGCCCCCGCAGACGATGCGGGAGCGCGCGAGATTGCTCAAAGGGCACGCGGTACCCCCCGGATTGCGGGGCGCCTGTTGCGGCGGGTCGTGGATTTCGCGGTGGTCGAAGGCGACGGCACCGTCACGCAGGCGATTGCCGACCGTGCCCTGACCCGGTTGGGGGTCGATCATCTGGGCCTCGACGGGGCGGACCGCCGGTATCTGCGTCTGATTGCCGAAAGCTATGGCGGCGGCCCCGTCGGCATTGAGACGCTGTCGGCCGCGCTCAGCGAAAGTCGCGATGCGCTGGAGGAAGTGATCGAGCCTTACCTGCTGCAACAGGGGTTGATCCAACGGACACCTCGGGGCCGCATGTTGGCGCAAGCTGCGTGGCGGCATCTGGGCCTCGACGCGCCCAAGGGGCAAAACGACCTGTTTGGCTAAAGACGATGTATGGCGCCCACCGCTCCGTGGGGGGAGTTATTGAGGACCATCGAAAGGGGCGGCGTTTGCGCTTTGGCCGCGACTGTGGTGAGACGGGGCCATGGTGGATTTGACACTCGATGCGGGCGCCATCGAAGCGCTCTTTACCCGAACGGATGGGTCCTACGCCTTTGCGCGGTGGGGGCGGCCCATCGTGCCTGTGGTCTTTGGGGTGGAGGCTGAAACGCTCGATGTGGTGAAGGCAGCGTTCGAGGCGGTTGTTGTGCTGGCCGGGCATCAGATGGCCGAAACGGACCCGGAACTGGGCGTGAACCTGATGGTGTTTTTCGTCCGGGATTGGGCGGAACTGGGTGAGGTGCCGCATCTGGATGCGCTGGTGCCGGACCTCGCGCCCCTCTTGGCCCGTTTGCAGGCTGCCGAGGCCAACCAGTACCGCATCTTCCGCTTTGACGAGGCGGGCGCGATCAAGGCCGCTTTTGTGTTCATCCGCATGGATAGCCACATGCAAAGCGTGTCGGCTGATACCTTGTCGCTCAGCCAAGCTGTGCAGACGATCCTATTGTGGTCCGATACAGCGTTCACCGAGGCATCGCCCCTTGCGGTCACGGGGGAGACCACGATCCTGCGTCCCGATATCGCCGATGTGATCCGCGCGGCCTATGACCCGGTCATGCCTGCGGTCGCCCGCGATCCGAGCCATGCGCTGCGCCTTGCCGCGCGGTTGGGAGCGGGGCGACAATGAACTGGTTAGCCTATTTTCTAGTCGCTCTTATTGCAGCGATAGCTTGCTTTCCGATTGCTCTGATGCAGGCCTATTTGGCGGCGTTTGTAGGCAATGTCCTGGTGGCTGGCCGTCTGAAGACGACGGATGATCGCGGACCTCGCGCACTATTCCGAAGATACAATTATGCTTGGTTCATCCCTTCTTTGGTGGCCCTGCTCTTTTTCGAGGAAGGGCGTTCTTACACGTGGCCAGATTGGCAGATCGTCTTGGGATTGATCGCAGTTGTCAGCTTCTTTGTAGGGGCCCTTAGGCTTCTAAAAGACAGTGTCGATCGCAGGTTTGGTCCGTCCCCGCAACGAGAGCGGCGGGCCCGAACTTGGGCGATTGTTGCGTCGCCGCTTGGCGCAATCACGGTTCTCCTTCTTCAGATTGGCAGTGCCCCATGACGCACAGCTTTCCGGTGACGGTCTATTACGAAGACACCGACATGGGTGGGATCGTCTATTACGCCAATTACCTGAAATTCATTGAACGGGCGCGGTCCACATGGGTGGCGGAATTGGGGGTCGACCAACTGGCCATGAAAGACGCCGGCATTGTCTTTGCCGTGCGCCGGGTCGAGGCGGACTATCTGGCGCCCGCCCGTCTGGGGGACGAACTGGTCGTGCAGACCGTCGTCACGGGCGCGACACCCGCGCGGTGGGTCCTGAACCAACAGGTTTCGCGGGACGGCACGGTCCTGTTTGAGGCAATCGTGACCATCGTTGCGATCGGGGATGGGGGGCAACCCGTGCGCCTTCCGGCGGAACTTCGCCAATTTGGGCCTGCGCGCACCCATTGACGCGGTGACGACGCCGTGAGCGTTGCCGCGCATGGCGTAGCTTTCCCCTGAAAAACACTCTATACTTATGCCATCCACGGGGCAGCAAAGATCCCGGGACACCCCCGGAAACACCCGGCACCGGTTGAGGCAGAGGTATGGAAGCAGATTTTTCGATGTGGGCGCTGTTCGCGCGCGCAACAATTACCGTGAAGCTCGTGATGATCATGCTGATCGTGGCCTCGGGCTGGTCATGGGCCATCATCATCAACAAGGCCATCGCCTACCGCGCCGCGCGTCGCGAGGCTGCCCGATTTGATCAGGCATTCTGGTCGGGGGAGCCGCTGGATGAGCTGTTCGACAGCCTCAACATGACCCCGCGCGGCCCGTCCGAGCGTATCTTTGCCGCGGGCATGATCGAATGGCGCCGGTCGCACCGTCAAGATGGCGGGCTGATCCCCGGTGCGCAAAGCCGGATTGACCGGTCCATGGATGTGGCGATCGCTAAGGAAAGCGAAACCCTCCAGAAAGGCGTGCCGGTTCTGGCGACCATCGGGTCGACCGCCCCGTTCGTGGGTCTGTTCGGGACGGTCTGGGGCATCATGAATGCCTTTATCGAAATTGCCGAGCAGCAGAATACCAACCTCGCCGTCGTGGCCCCCGGTATTGCCGAGGCGCTTCTTGCCACGGGCCTTGGCCTTTTGGCGGCGATCCCGGCGGTTGTGTTCTACAACAAGCTGTCGGCAGACAGTGACCGGATCGTCGGCGGGTACGAGGCATTTGCCGATGAATTCGCCACGATCCTCAGCCGTCAGTTGGACGCCTGAGCATGGGCGCGGGCGTCGTACAATCTGACAGCTCGGGCGGTCGCCGCGGCAAGCGCCGTCGCGGTCGCGCACGCCCCATGAGCGAGATCAACGTGACGCCCTTTGTGGATGTCATGCTGGTGCTTCTCATCATCTTCATGGTGTCCGCGCCGCTGTTGACTGTGGGTGTCCCCGTGGAGCTGCCCAAGACAGCAGCCGGTGCGCTGCCGACCGAGGCGGAGGAGCCTTTGACCATCTCGCTGACGGCAGACGGTGCGATCGTCATCCAAACGACCGAGGTCCCTGAGGGCGAATTCCTCAGCCGCCTGCGCGGCATCGCGGAAGAGCGCAGTGATAACAAGGTCTTCCTGCGCGCTGACGGGGCCATTCCCTACGAGCGGGTCGTGCAGATCATGGGCGCGCTCAACAATGGCGGGTTCAGCGATATCGGGTTGGTGACTGACTTGGGCGGGCCGACGCTCGATGGGTCATTGGCCCCAGTCACCTCGGGCGACGGCTGACACGGCATGAGCGTCGGCGGCTATATCTCTGCGGCGGGTCATGCGGGCCTGTTGGGCTGGTTGTTCCTCGGCATTGGGTTTGATGCCGAGCCGCTCGATTTCGAAGTGACCGAGGTTTCGGTGATCTCAGAGGCCGAGTTCGCCGCGCTGACCGCCCCACAGCCCGCGCCGGTGATCGCGCCAGAGACGCCCGTGGCACTGCCTGACCCCGACCAAGATATCGAGCCTGTCCCGGAGGTGCCGGCGCCCACGCCAGAGCCAGAACCCGCGCCGCCGCCCCCGCCGCCGCCCACGCCCGATCTCGACCCGGTGCCTGACGTTACAACCATCGCGCCCCCCGACGCAGAGGTCGCGGACGCGCCGCCAGTCGTTCCTGATGCGCCTGAAGTGGTCATTCCCGATCCTGTTCTGCCGCCCTCGGACACGCCCCCGCAGCCCCGTCCGGCCCCGCGCGTGGCGCCCGAGCCTGTGGCGCCGCCCGAACCCGATGCAACCATCGCCGATGACGTGACCGAGGCCGCTGAACCCGACGCCACCGCCGAGGCCGTGGCGCCCGAGGCCGACGCAACCGCGCCCGAAGAGGCCACGACCGAAATCGTGACCGAGGCCGAAGAACCGGCGAGTGCGGCCCCGGTTGCGAGCCTCCGACCGCAAGCGCGCCCCTCACGGCCCGCACCCACCGAAACGCCGGAGCCTGAGACTGAGCCCGAGTCTCAGACAGCGCAATCTGCGTCCGAGCCGTCCGAGGATGACGCGGTCGCGGACGCATTGGCCGAGGCGCTCGCTGCGGATTCATCCCCGGAACCCGCGCCCGCCGCGCCGACCGGGCCGCCGCTGACGGGCGGGGAACGGGACGCGCTGCGCGTTGCAGTCTCGCGGTGCTGGAACGTGGGCTCGCTGTCCACGGATGCGCTGGGTACGACCGTGATCGTCGGTGTGGACATGACACCTGACGCGCGGCCCAATACCGGGACGATCCGACTGATTTCGTCCTCTGGCGGCAGTCAGGCCGCAGCCCAGCAGGCCTATGAAGCGGCGCGCCGCGCAATTATCCGCTGTGGCGCAAAAGGCTTTGACCTGCCGAGCGAGAAATACGAGCAGTGGAAGTCAATTGAGATGACCTTCAACCCCGAGCAGATGAGGATCAAATGAGGCATCTTCTGATCGCGCTTTGCCTTGCACTGGTGGCCCCGTTCGCGGCCGCCCAGCAAGGACCGCTTCGCATTGAGATCACCGAAGGCGTGGTCGAACCTTTGACCTTTGCCATCCCGGCGCTCGAGGCCGAAGGGGCCGCAGCCGCCGAATGGACGGACCGTATCAAAGGCGTGATTGCCGCCGAT
This sequence comes from Pseudomonadota bacterium, assembly GCA_038527375.1. GTDB lineage: Bacteria > Pseudomonadota > Alphaproteobacteria > Rhodobacterales > Rhodobacteraceae > Shimia_B. Next base: position 65,943 of record JBCBFU010000002.1, read on the forward strand.
CTGGCGGGAACGGGTCTGTTCCGCGAAATCCCATCGTCCAGCTTTATCGCCAATCGCACCACTTTTGCCGAACCGGTCCGCTATCCCGATTGGCGCGCGATCAATGCGCAGGCCATGATCACGGGCGCGGTCAACGTGGATGCCTCAGGCGCGCTTGTCGTGAAATTCCGCATCTACGACATCTTTTCCGGTGCTGAGCTGGGGCAGGGACAGCAGTTGGTCGGCACCACGGCCGGCTGGCGGCGCATGGCGCACAAGGTCGCCGATCAGGTCTATGCCCGGATCACAGGGGAGGCGCCCTATTTCGACAGCCGCGTTGTCTATGTCTCGGAAACGGGGCCCAAGGGCGATCGCCAGCGGCGGCTTGCGATCATGGATTATGACGGGGCCAATATTCAGTTTCTAACCGATAGCTCCTCGATCGTGTTGAACCCGCGCTTTTCGCCCACGGGCGACCGGGTGCTCTATACAAGCTACGAGACGGGGTTCCCTCAGATTTACGTGTTGGACGTTGCAACTGTGGGACGGCGCGCGCTGGAAACCGGCGACGGCACGACCAGCTTTGCCCCGCGCTTTGCGCCCGATGGGCGGCGCGCGGTCTACAGTCTGGAACAGGGCGGCAATAGTGACCTGTTCACAGTCGATATCGCATCGGGTCAGCGGACGCGCCTGACAAATGCGCCTTCGATTGAAACCGCGCCCAGCTATTCGCCCGACGGCCAGCAGATCGTCTTTGAAAGCGACCGCAGCGGGACGCAGCAGCTTTATGTCATGCCCGCCTCGGGCGGGGAGCCGCGCCGGATCAGCTTTGGGGACGGGCGCTATTCCACGCCCGTCTGGTCGCCACGGGGTGACTTGATCGCGTTCACCAAACAGACCAAAGGCCGCTTTGCCATCGGGGTCATGCGCGTGGACGGGTCCGAGGAACGGTTGCTCAGCGCGTCCCCCCTCGATGAAGGCCCGACATGGAGCCCGAATGGGCGCGTCATCATGTTCACCCGTGAAACGCTGGGCGAAAACGGCGCGCCGTCGATCTATTCGGTCGATATCTCGGGCCGCAATTTGCAGCGGCTGGAGCTTCCCAGCGCGGCATCTGATCCCGCATGGGGCCCTTTGCAGCCGTGATAGCCCCGTTTCGGGGAATGTGTTAAAACCGAGACCATAGAAAAATAGAAAGCAGTGCGATGAACCCTTTGACCTTTCCCCGCGTGGCCCGGACCGTCGTGGCTTTGTGCACCGTGGCCATCGTATCGGCGTGTTCGGATGCGAGCCGCTTTGACAGCGCCGCCGACAATGCCGTGGACCTGAATGCAAATGGCGGGATCGGGGCCACGACGCTGGACCCGGCCAGCGATCCGACAACGCCCGCCTATTTCCAGCAAACGGTGGGTGACCGGGTCTTGTTCGAGGTCGATCAATCCACGCTGACTGATGTGGGCCGCGCAACCCTGTCGGGGCAGGCGCAATGGCTTTTGACCAACTCCGATTATCAGGCCGTGATCGAAGGTCACGCGGACGAACAGGGGACGACCGAATACAACCTCGCGCTTAGCGCGCGGCGCGCGAATGCGGTGCGCGAATTCCTCGTCTCGCAAGGTGTGCCCGGCACGCGCCTGCGCACGGTGCCCTACGGCAAGGAACGCCCGGCGGAACTCTGCGCCGAAGAGCGGTGCTATTCCGCCAACCGCCGCGCCGTCACGATCATCTCCACAGGGGTTGCCACGTCATGATCCAACGTTGGGGTTGGGCTGCCGTCACCTGCCTGGCCTTGTCGGTGGCATGGCCTGTGCCGTCCACCGCGCAGGAGGCCGCAAACGGCCAGACACTGGCCGATATCCGTCAGGAACTGTCGGTGCTCTTTATCGACTTGCAGCGCCTCAAGCAGGAGTTGTCGACGACCGGTGCGCCGTCCGGTGTGTCCGGCGACACCGTTCTGGACCGGGCGCAGGCGATCGAGACACAGTTGCAGCGCCTGACCGCCAAGACCGAGGAACTGGAATTCCGCGTGGACCGGATCGTACAGGATGGCACCAACCGGATTGGCGACCTCGAATTCCGCCTGTGCGAGTTGGAAGAGGGCTGTGATATTGCGGCCTTGGGCGACACGCCGTCCCTGGGTGGGGTCGATGTAGAGCCGACACCGGTTGCGCCCACGCCAGACGTCTCTGGCCTGACCGTGAATGAAAACGCCGACTTTGCGCGGGCGCAAGATGCCCTGACGTCTGGGGATTACCGCAGTGCCAGCGATCAATTTGCGGCCTTCGTGACAACCTATCCCGGTGGTCCCCTGACGATCGATGCACAGTATTATCTGGGGCAGGCACACGAAGGATTGGGAGAGATGCGGGCCGCCGCGCGCGCCTATCTCGACGCGTTTTCGACAGATCCCGTCGGGCCACGTGCCCCGGACGCGCTGCTGCGGCTCGGCACGTCTTTGGCCGCGCTTGGCCAAACGCCCGAGGCCTGCGTGACCTTGGGCGAGGTGGGTGCGCGTTTCCCCGGTGGTGAGGCCGCGACGGCGGCGGCTGGCGAACGGAGCCGGCTGGCCTGTGAGTGACGCCGCGGGCGGAGCTTGGGATGACTGACCTGCCGGGGGCGAACCTCCAAAAGGCTTTTGCCGATGAAATGGGCCGATTGCTTGGCCCGGAATTCCCGAAACATCTGATCCTCGCCGTGTCGGGCGGGGGCGACAGCATGGCGATGCTCTACCTCGCGGCCCCTTGGGCGCGGGTCATGGGGATCACGCTTTATGTCTGCACCGTCGACCACGGCTTGCGGCCCGAGGCGAAAGATGAGGCCTCGTTGGTCGCACGGGCTTGCAAGGAACTGGGGCTCTATCACCAGACCCTGACTTGGGCATGGGATGGCACCGGCAACGTGCAGGAGGCCGCGCGCGAGGCCCGGCTGGACCTGATCAATCGCTGGCGCGGCACGGTCAATCACGTGCTCATGGCCCATACCCAAGACGATCAGGCAGAGACGTTTTTGATGCGTCTGGCGCGCGGGTCCGGGGTGGACGGTTTGTCGGCCATGGCCCCCTCTCGGCAGGTGCCTTTGGGTCCGACACGCACGCCGCTGGCGCAGGTGCCCGACGGTCCACCATGGCCCGCAACGATGGACGGGCGGATGTTCCTGCTGCGCCCGCTTCTGGCCGCGCGGCGCGCAGACCTGCGGCACTTCTTGAATGTGCTGAAGATTGAGTATGCAAACGACCCCTCGAACGAGGACCCCGCCTATGACCGCGTGAAGATGCGGCAGGCCCAACCGGCGTTGGACGCGCTTGGCCTCAGTGTCCCGCGCTTGGCGGCAACGGCGGGTCGGCTCACGCGCGCGCGGGAGGTCTTGGAACGCCGCGCCTTGGAGGCTGACGCGCTGTGCCGGGACGGGGCGGTGCCGCTTGTCTCCGATGTGCCGTTTGATCGTGACGCTTTTGCGGGGATCGAGCGCGAGACGCAGCTTCGCCTGTTGGCCGCCGCACTGCAATTCGTGGGGGGTGAGGATCGCCGACCGCGCTTGCAGGCGTTGGAGGGCGCCCTTGATCGCGCGCTTGCGGGCGGTGCGTCGACCCTGCATGGCGGTTACGTTTATCCCCACGGCGGGACACTTTACGTTTGCCCCGAATACGCGCGTGTTGCGGAAACGCGTCCCCACAATGGGCTCTGGCGGGGATATCTGCGGGTCGGGGACATTGATGTGCGTGCCTTGGGGGAGGCGGGGGCGGCGCAGCTCCGCGATCTCACCGACTTACCGGCCCGGGTGCTGTGGCCTGCCCCGGCGGTGTGGGATGGCGACCGCGTCACGGGCTGCCCACGTATCGGATTTGGCACCGTCTGGCGCCCGTCCGTTGATGCGACACAATACCGTCGATTTCTGGCATCGCATTGAAGATCGGGGTCAAACGTTTATCTTGATCCCTAACCGCCTGCTGCAGTGCTTGCAGCGGACGTCCCCGTTATCCCCCGCAAGGAGGCCTAAGCCTTGGGCAACGCGCGCAATTTTGCATTCTGGATCGTTCTGTTTTTGCTGATGCTGGCCATGTTCCGGCTGTTTTCTGGCGAACAGTCATCGATCTCGTCTACCGACATCACCTATTCGGATTTCATTGAAGCCGTTGAAAATGGCAACGTGACGCAGGTCAGCCTCGACGGTGAAAACGTCCGCTACATTGGCGCCGACGGTCGGACCTACACGACGGTGCGCCCGTCTGACGCGGAACTGACCGACTTCCTGATCGCCGAAGGTGTCGAGGTCGATGTGCGTCCACAGGAAGAGGGGCTGTTTACCTCGCTTCTGTTCACGCTCCTGCCGTTCCTTCTGCTGATCGGCGTCTGGATCTATTTCATGAACCGCATGCAAGGCGGCGGTCGCGGCGGAGCGATGGGTTTTGGCAAGTCGAAGGCCAAGCTTTTGACCGAAAAGCATGGCCGCGTGACGTTCGATGACGTCGCCGGCATTGATGAGGCGAAGGACGATCTGGAAGAGATCGTCGAGTTTCTGCGAAACCCCCAGAAGTTCAGCCGCCTTGGCGGTAAGATCCCCAAAGGCGCATTGCTTGTGGGCCCTCCGGGCACCGGTAAGACGCTGCTGGCGCGCGCCGTGGCGGGCGAAGCGGGCGTGCCGTTCTTCACCATCTCGGGCTCCGACTTTGTCGAGATGTTCGTGGGTGTGGGTGCATCGCGCGTGCGCGACATGTTCGAACAGGCCAAGAAAAACGCGCCCTGTATCATCTTCATCGACGAGATCGACGCCGTGGGCCGGTCGCGTGGCGTAGGCTACGGCGGTGGCAATGACGAGCGTGAGCAAACGCTGAACCAGCTTCTGGTCGAAATGGACGGCTTTGACGCGAACGAGGGCATCATCATCGTCGCGGCCACCAACCGCCCCGATGTTCTGGACCCTGCGCTTTTGCGTCCCGGCCGCTTCGACCGCCAGGTGCAGGTGCCCAATCCCGACATCAAGGGCCGCGAGAAGATCCTCGGCGTGCATGCCCGCAAGGTGCCGCTTGGCCCCGATGTGGACCTGCGCATCATCGCGCGCGGCACGCCCGGTTTCTCGGGGGCTGACCTCGCGAACCTCGTGAACGAGGCGGCACTGATGGCGGCCCGTGTGGGACGGCGTTACGTGACGATGGACGATTTCGAGAACGCCAAAGACAAGGTCATGATGGGGTCCGAACGCCGGTCCATGGTCATGACCGAGGATGAGAAGGCGTTGACCGCCTATCACGAGGCGGGCCACGCGGTCGTGGGTCTGAACGTGCCCAAGCACGATCCGATCCACAAAGCGACCATCATCCCGCGCGGTCGCGCGCTGGGTCTGGTGCTGTCGCTGCCGGAACGGGATCAGTTGTCGGTGTCGAAGACGCAGTATACGTCCAAGATCGCCATGGCGATGGGCGGCAAGGTTGCCGAAGAGCTGAAGTTCGGTGCCGAAAACGTAACCTCGGGCGCGACTTCGGACATCCAGCAATCGACCAAGATCGCCCGTGCGATGGTCACACAATTCGGTTTCGCCGATGAGCTGGGCCATGTGGACTACGCCAACGAGCAGCAGTCCTATCTGGGCAACTACGGCGGCGGGACGAACCACAGCCAGGCGACCCAGCAGATCATCGACCAAAAGGTGAAAGAGATCATCGATACGGGCTATGAAACTGCCAAGCGCATCCTGACCGAGAAGAAGCAGGAATGGGAAAACCTTGCGCAGGGTCTGCTGGAATACGAGACGCTGACGGGGCCGGAAATCATCAAGGTGATGAACGGGGAACCGCTCAACCGCAATGATGACGACGATGGGATCGATACGGGTGGCGGTGCCTCTGTGACGGCCATTCCCAAGAAGTCGAAGAAGCCCAAGGCGACGGATACCGGGGGTCTCGAACCCGAACCTACCGCCTGATCGATCTAAATCGATCCTGAGAAACTGCAAAGCGCCACCCGAACCGGTGGCGCTTTTGCTTTTTGGAGTGCCTCGTGGTCGGCATTGGCCTCTCCGGCAGAAAATCGCGGGCGCGTGCCTTTCTGCCCGTGCGATCTGTCTTTGCGGTGGAAATCTGCGAGCCGTGGCGCGAATATCTGGCGCAGGATCGAAAGGACTGACCATGCCAGCGCTCAAACCCACCGAATTTACCGGAACTGTCCGCTGGATCGGCCGCGTCGCGGATCGTGATGCGTCTCTCGCGTCCGAGCCATTGGAAAGTGTCGAGATTGGCTTTGGCGGGATCGAGGGGGAGGCCCATGGCGGTGTCACCCGCGCCTCGTGCAGTCGCGTGATCTCGCAACATCCGCGGGGGACCGAGATACGGAATGTGCGCCAGTTGTCGGTGGTGAGCGCGGAGGAACTGGCCGAAACGGCGTGCGCCATGGGGGTGGCCACGCTTGCACCGCATCAGGTTGGCGCGTCCTTGATGGTGGAAGGTTTGCCGGATTTCACCCACCTGCCGCCTTCGTCGCGCCTGCAAGGGCCGTCAGGGGTGACATTCATCGTCGATATGGAAAACCGACCCTGCCATTTGCCGGCCAAGGTGATCGACGAGACCGACCCGGGCAAAGGCGGCGCGTTCAAGGCCGCGGCCAAAGACAGACGCGGCGTGACAGTGAGTGTCGAGCGGCCAGGCGCGCTGGCTGTAGGTGACACGCTGGTTCTGCATGTTCCGGCCCAACGCCTTTGGGCGCATCACGAGGCCGTCCTAGATTAGTCTTAGGCGACTAGCCCGGCCAAAAGCAGGCCGCTGATGATAAAGCTCGCGTGGATGATAAGGGCGGGAAAGTTCATCGTCGTCTCCTCAATCAGTGGGCATGCAGGATGGCATGCGCGGATTAACGTCGACTTACCGGCGTGGGTTCCGCCTGACGGACCGCCAAGTTGCACTTGGGGCGCAGGGTTTCCGATACGCGCCGGTTCGACCGCTGTGCGATCTGGCTTTGCCGCTGGGCGCGCGCGGTATGTCGGAAATGGGGCTGGGGCGGCAGCCAAATCCGCGCTAGGGCGGCTGAGTGGCAAATGGCATGCCACGGCACACGACCTGGATTTGGGAGACACCTCATGGGGTACAAAAGCGATATCGAGATTGCGCGCGAAGCGCAGAAGCAGCCCATCCAGGAGATCGGTGCAAAGCTGGGCATCGGGGCGGACGATCTGCTGCCTTATGGCCATGACAAGGCAAAGGTCAGCCAGGACTTCATCAACTCGGTGCAGGATCGCGACAACGGTAAGCTGATCCTTGTGACCGCGATCAACCCAACGCCTGCGGGTGAAGGCAAGACGACAACGACCGTGGGTCTGGGCGACGGCCTGAACCACATCGGCAAGAACGCCTGCGTCTGTATCCGCGAGGCGTCGCTGGGCCCGAACTTCGGGATGAAGGGTGGCGCGGCCGGTGGCGGCTACGCTCAGGTCGTGCCGATGGAAGAGATGAACCTTCACTTCACCGGCGACTTCCACGCGATCACCTCGGCCCACTCGCTGCTGTCGGCGATGATCGACAACCACATCTATTGGGGCAACGAGCTTGAGATCGACGTGCGCCGCGTTGTGTGGCGGCGTGTGGTCGACATGAACGACCGCGCGCTGCGTCAGATCACGGCGTCGCTGGGCGGTGTGGCAAACGGCTTCCCCCGCGAGGCGGGCTTTGACATCACCGTGGCGTCCGAGGTCATGGCGATCCTGTGCTTGGCCAAGGACCTCAAGGACCTGCAGAAGCGCCTGGGCGACATGATCGTGGCCTACCGCCGCGACCGCAGCCCGGTCTTTGCGCGCGACATCAAGGCAGACGGCGCAATGACCGTTCTTCTGAAGGACGCGATGCAGCCCAACCTCGTTCAGACGCTCGAGAACAACCCGGCCTTCGTGCATGGTGGCCCGTTCGCCAACATCGCGCACGGCTGTAACTCGGTCATCGCGACGACGACGGCCCTGAAACTGGCCGATTATGTCGTGACCGAAGCGGGCTTTGGCGCAGACCTCGGTGCCGAGAAGTTCATGAACATCAAGTGCCGCAAGGCGGGCCTGGCTCCGTCCGTCGTGGTTTGCGTGGCCACCGTGCGCGCGATGAAGATGAACGGGGGCGTGGCCAAGGCCGATCTGGGCGCCGAGAACGTCGAGGCGGTCAAGGCGGGTTGCCCGAACCTGGGTCGCCATATCGAGAACCTGAAGAGCTTTGGCGTGCCGGTGGTCGTGGCGATCAACCACTTCGTGACCGACACCGATGCCGAAGTGCAGGCGATCAAGGATTACGTGGCCGAGCAGGGCGCGGAAGCGGTGCTGTCGAAGCACTGGGAGCTGGGCTCTGAGGGCTCGGCAGATCTGGCCACGAAGGTGGCTGAGATCGCCGATGCGGGCAACGCGAACTTCGCGCCGATCTACCCTGACGAGATGCCGCTGGCTGAGAAGATCCAGACGATCTGCAAGCGCATCTACCGCGCGGACGAGGCGCTGATGGACAAGAAGATCCGCGATCAGCTCAAGCTCTGGGAAGAGCAGGGCTATGGCGATCTGCCGGTCTGCATGGCGAAAACGCAGTATTCCTTCTCGACCGATCCCAACCTGCGAGGGGCGCCCACGGGCCATTCCGTGCCGGTGCGTGAAGTGCGTTTGTCGGCGGGTGCAGGCTTTGTCGTGGCAGTCTGCGGAGAGATCATGACCATGCCGGGCCTGCCCCGCGTGCCGTCCGCCGAAAACATCCGGTTGAACGACGACGGCCAGATCGAAGGCCTATTTTAAGACGCGGGCAGGCGCGGCCCCCATCGGGGGGACCGCGCCTGCGTGCCTTCGGCGAGAGTATTTTTGGACCATCGAAGGGCAAGCCTGTGCTGAGAACCGTATCCCTTGCGCTGGTGGTGAGCCTTTTTGGCAGCGCCGCCGTGGCTGGCGAGTGGTTCCTGCACCCGTTCGGAGAATTGCGGGCCTATCACGACGACTGGCTGGCGGTCTGTGACGACGATGGCCGCGGCGCCTGCCGGGTGGTGCGGGCGCAGGCCGATAGCGGCTCGGGCGCGTTTTTCGATGCCCGCCTGTCGCTTCATCGCGGCGACGGCGGTTGGTGGATCGAGGTGATGGATCGCGGGATGCCCGAGCAGGCGTTGACCGCGCTCAGCTTTGATTTCGGGGCAGGGCGCGTTGTGGCGCTCGCACCGGGCGATTGGTTTTTGGGCGAACTGCGTTACGCCAACGTGGCCGAGACAGTGACCGTCACCGATCCCGCGATTGTCGAAGACCTGATCGCGCGCCTGCAAGCGGGTCGTGTGGTCTTGCTGCGCTACGCCCCCGTGGGGGCAGGCGCTGTGGAGGCATTCCCCCTGCGCGGGATAACAGCGGCCATGGCCGCGGTAGAGACTTTGAGAGAGGAGCGGGGCCAATGACGGCAACGGTGATCGACGGAAAGGCCTTTGCGGCCAAGGTGCGTGGCCAAGTGGCAGAGCATGTCACGCGTCTAAAAGACGAACACGGGATCACACCCGGTCTGGCCGTCGTGCTGGTGGGTGAAGACCCAGCCAGCCAAGTCTATGTCCGGTCCAAGGGCAAGCAAACGGTCGAGGCTGGCATGGCCAGTTTCGAGCACAAGCTGGACGCCACCGTGTCCGAGGCCGACCTGCTGGCGGTGGTCGAAGGGCTGAACGCCGATCCGGCGGTTCATGGTATCCTGGTTCAGCTGCCCTTGCCCAAACACCTGAACGAGGATCTGGTGATCAACGCCATCGACCCGGCCAAGGACGTGGACGGCTTTCATATCTCGAATGTCGGGCTGCTGGGCACGGGGCAAAAGAGCATGGTGCCCTGTACGCCGCTGGGCTGCCTGATGATGCTGCGCGACCACCATGGCAGCCTGTCGGGCATGAACGCTGTTGTGATCGGACGCTCCAACATCGTGGGCAAACCCATGGCACAACTGCTGTTGGGCGATAGCTGCACGGTCACCATCGCCCATTCGCGGACCAAGGACCTGCCCGCCGTCGTGCGCGGTGCCGACATCGTCGTGGCCGCCGTTGGCCGCCCACAAATGGTGCCGGGCGACTGGATCAAGCCGGGCGCGACAGTGATTGACGTGGGCATCAACCGGATCGACGCGCCCGAGAAGGGCGAGGGCAAGACCCGCCTTGTGGGTGATGCGGATTACGCAAGCTGTGCCGAGGTGGCGGGCGCCATCACGCCCGTACCTGGCGGCGTGGGGCCGATGACCATCGCCTGTCTGCTGGCCAATACGGTCACCGCCTGCTGCCGCGCCAACGGTTTGACCGAACCGCAGGGCCTGACTGCCTGAGGTGAGCGCCCAAGACGGGTGTTGGCCTGCCGGGCAAAGCACTAGATAGCTCTGATATGGAGCTGCCCGCACAAATCGAAGACTGGTTCACCCGCAAAGGGTGGGCCCCCCATCCCCATCAACGCGACATGCTGGATCGCGCAGCGGCGCCGTCGCTGCTGCTGATTGCGCCGACCGGTGGGGGCAAAACGCTGGCCGGGTTTTTGCCGACGCTGGCCGAATTGGCACACGGCGATCACGACGGGCTGCACACGCTCTATGTCAGCCCGCTCAAGGCACTGGCGGCGGATATCAAACGCAACCTGCGCACGCCGGTGGACGAGATCGGCCTCGATATCCGGATCGAGGATCGCACCGGCGATACCTCGGCCACGCAGAAAAAGCGCCAGCGCGCTGACCCTCCGCATATCCTGCTGACGACGCCCGAAAGTCTGGCCCTTCTGACCTCCTACGAGGACGCGCCACGCATGTTCAAAGGGGTGCAGCGCGTCATCGTAGATGAGATTCACGCGCTGGCCGAAAGCAAACGGGGCGATCAGTTGATGCTGGCCTTGGCGCGGCTGCAAACGCTTTGCCCCGATTTGCGGCGCGTGGGTTTGAGCGCGACGGTGGAGGACCCCGACCGCATCGCGCACCTGTTGGCCCGCCACCCGGACCCCTGCGAAATCCTGCACGCCGATCCCGGACCGCCACCGGACATTCAGATGATGCGCACGGACGAATTGCCGCCGTGGTCCGGCGGCGGTGGCAAGTACGCGATCCCGGCGGTTCTGGAGGAGGTGCGCAAGCACAAGACGACCCTCATCTTTCACAATACCCGCGCCCAGGCCGAGCTGTTCTTTCACAATCTGTGGCTGGCCAATGAGGAGGGATTGCCCATCGGCATCCATCACGGGTCGCTGGCGCGCGAGCAACGCGCCAAGGTGGAACAGGCCATGGTCGACGGCACGCTCAAGGCGATCGTCTGTACGGGCTCGCTCGATCTGGGGATCGACTGGGGGGATGTCGATCTGGTCATTCAGGTGGGCGCGCCCAAGAATGTGAAGCGTTTGGTGCAGCGGATCGGGCGTGCCAATCACCGCTATAACGCGCCGTCCAAGGCGCTCCTTGTGCCTGCCAACCGGTTCGAAGTCGTGGAATGCGTGGCGGCGCTTCAGGCCGTTGCAGAACACGAGCTGGACGGGGAGGCACCCGGTCGGGGCCCCCGCGATGTCCTGTGTCAGCACATCCTGATTGCGGCCTGCGCGGGGCCGTTCGACGCGGATGCGTTGTTTGATGAAATGCGCAGCGCAGGGGCCTATGCGGACCTGACCCGCGCGGAATTCGACGACTGCCTGAACTTCTGCGCGACGGGGGGATATGCGCTTCGTGCCTATGACCGGTGGCAGCGGTTGCTGCAGCGCCCAGACGGGCGGTGGCAATTGCGCGACCCGCGCGCCACCCAACGTATCCGGATGAATATCGGCACGATCCAGGACACAGACACGCTCAAGGTGCGTCTCAAGAACCGGGCGGGTGGCAAACCCCTTGGTGAGGTTGAGGAAGGCTTTGCCGCCACGCTTACCCCGGGCGACACGTTCCTGATCGGCGGCCAGATCGTACGCTATGAAGGCTTGCGCGAGATGACGGTGGAGGTCACGCGACGCGCCAATGACAAGCCCAAGATCGCGACGTTTCTGGGCACGAAATTTGCCACATCGACCAAGCTGACCCATCGCATCCTCGACATGTTCCAGCAGGAGGCATGGCCCGAGCTGCCCGCCCACACCGCCCAATGGCTTGGCCTGCAGCGGGAGGTGTCGAAACTGCCGGAGGCGGATCGCCTCCTGGTCGAAAGCTTTCCCCATGACGGGCGCGCGCAGACGGTGATCTACGGCTTTGCCGGGCGCAACGCGATGCAGACCCTGGGCCTTCTCGTGACCCGCCGGATGGAGGAGGCGGGCCTTGGCCCCATGGGGTTTGTCGCCACCGATTATGGCCTGCTGATCTGGGGTCTGGATCCGATGGATGACCCGGCTGAGTTCCTGAGCCCTGACGGCCTGCGCGACGGGCTGGAGACATGGCTTGCTGGGAACGCGGTCATGAAGCGCACCTTCAAGGCGTCGGCCAATATCGCGGGGCTGATCGAACGCAACACACCCCAAAGCCGCAAGAGCGGGCGACAGGCCACGTTTTCGTCCGACATCCTCTACGACACGCTGTTGAAATACGATCCCGATCACGTGCTGATGCAGATCACCCGCGAAGAGGCGACGCGCGGTCTCGTTGATTTTGGCCGGATCGAAGAAATGCTGGCGCGCGTCGAAGGCCGTATCGACCATCACGTCTTGAACCGCATCACCCCGCTGGCAGCGCCCCTGTTTCTCGAGCCCGGCCGGGTTCCGGTGAAGGGGCTGGCCGAAGAGCGCCTGCTCGCCGAAGAGGTCGATCGTTTGATGAACGCGTCCGGTCTTGATCAAATTGACGCCACGCCAGAGCCTAAACGCTGGGCCGTGCCGTTCTAGATGTTAACTTTTCCTTGCTCCGCGATGCGATGCGCGCGAAGAACGGATCATGAACGGACACGTCTTTTCCCTTGCCGGGGCCGAGTTGACGGCCTTGCCGTCGGGCGCCCTATGGTGGGCGCATCTGCGGCTCTTGTGTGTATCAGATTTGCATCTGGGCAAATCGGACCGCATCGCGCGGCGCACGGGCACCATGCTGCCCCCGTATGAGACACGCGATACGCTGGGGCGGCTCGATGCCGATATCCGTGCGACGGGGGCTGCGACGGTGGTGTGTCTGGGCGACAGCTTTGACGATCTGGCCGCGGCAGAAAGCCTGGATGAAGATGAACGCCTCTGGCTGACGCGGCTTCAGGCCGGGCGACGCTGGGTCTGGATCGAGGGCAACCACGATCCCGGTCCGGTGGATTTCGGGGGCACGCACTTGGCCGAATTGCCGTCGCCGCCCATCACCTTTCGCCACATCGCGCGCCCGGGCCAGTCAGGTGAGGTGTCGGGCCATTACCACCCAAAGGCCAAGATCAGCGCGCGCGGAAAATCCATCAGCCGCGCCTGTTTTCTCTACGACAGCGACCGTGTGATCCTGCCCGCTTACGGGACGTATACCGGTGGTCTGCGTTCCGACGATCAGGCGCTCAGCGGCATCATGCGGCGCGAGGCCTGCGCGGTACTGACGGGAACGCAAACCCACGTCATCCCGATGCCGCGCGCGCGCACCGCCTGACCGCGCGCCTTAGACGACGCCGGCATCCTCGAGCTTGGGCAAATGGGTCCGGCTGACCGGGACCCGCTGGTTGTCGTTGGACAAAACGTAGGTCTTGGGCCCGTCGCGCAGGACCCGCTCGATCGCGTTGCGGGCGATCCAGTGCGACCGATGGGTGAAAAAGCCTTCGGTCCCCTCCATCTCGGACACCGCGTCGCCCAGACGCATCCTGATCTCATGCTCGCGGGTGGCGGTGACAACGTTCACAAAGTGATCGCGTGCCGACAACCGCAGGATCGGGCCCGGGTCACCGTCCAGCCGCGCCAGAAGACGGGGACCGTCATCGGCCTGCGCCGTCGAGCGGCTGTCAAATTCGGCTTCCACCTCGCTGCGGGCGCTGATGTGAAGGATTTCGCGGATCGCAGAGATCATCAGGGCAATGACAAAACTGATGCCCGCGATCCAAGCAAAGGTCCCGGCCTCTTCGACGCCGACATAGGCGCGAAGACCCAGATAGAGCGGAGGGGAAAAGATCGCCGTAAATACAAGACAGCTGATGATTTTCTGCGGCACAATCGCAATATGGCTGAGCCGCGCACAGGCCAAGGCGATCGTGAAAGTGGAGGCGACGAAAGACCAAACGATGACAATGGCCCAGAACAGGATGCGTTCGCCTTCGGGCATGGTCATCCACGTCCCAAAGGGGCCTGTATAGGCTGCAACCAGCGCCCCGATTGCGCACAGAGCAAGGTTTTTGACGTCGGTTAAATGACGGAACCAGGCCGTCAAAACCTCCCGGGGCAGCTGCATAAAGTGATCCTTACGTAACTCTAGGAATGTTTAGCGTTGCCGCCCCCGCCGCACAACATTCGCAAGCGTGAATTCATGTTGACGTTACATCAATGAACGATCACCTCCTCGCGAACGAACATGTTTTCCCATGCCCGGTCGATCAGGTCAGGCGTCATCTGGTAGGGAATCTGTTCGAACTCGCAGATCGAAATCATCTGGTCGATCAGGAAAACCGGCTGATAATTGGCGTATTCGTTGTCGATGGTCGGATATTTCTGACCCAGCAGATGGATCAGCGCATCTTCGTCCAGCGGCATGCCCTTCTTCTTGGCGACAAGCGCAAAGATCTTGAGGAAGTTCTCCTGGTTCGGCCCGTCGATCTTGATCTTGTAAAAGATCCGCCGCAGGGCCGCTTTGTCGAAGATTTCGTTGGGATGGAAGTTGGTCGAAAAGATCACGAGCGTGTCGAAGGGCACCTCGAATTTCTCACCCGATTGCAGGGCAAGGATGTCCTTGTTTTCTTCCAGCGGAACGATCCAGCGGTTCACCAACGCCTGAGGCGGCTCTTCCTGACGGCCAAGGTCGTCGACGATGAAGATGCCGCCGGACGATTTCAGCTGCAGCGGCGCCTGATAGGTGCGCGCCGTGGGGTTGTAGACGAGATCGAGCATCGACAGGGACAATTCGCCGCCGGTGATCACGGTGGGTCTGTCACAGCGGACATAGCGCGTGTCGAACCGCCCCGATGTTCGGCGCAGGGAGTTGGGGTCGTCCACGTCCTCTTCCGCCGCCGAATGCACGATGGGGTCATAGACCGTGATAACTTGCCCCGCATATTCGATGGCGCGCGGCACATAGATCTTGTCACCCATCGCGTCGCGGATCCCGTTCGAGATCGAGGATTTCCCGTTGCCGGGCGGGCCGTACATCAGGCACGAGCGTCCAGCGCTGACCGCCGGGCCCAGTTGATCCAGCAGATCGTCAGGCAGGATCAGATGCCCCATGGCATCCAGCAATTCCTGCCGCGTGATCTGGATGTTGCGGATGGATTGGCGTTTGACCTGTTCGCGGTAGACATCCAGTGGAACCGGCATCGCCCCGTAATACTCGGATTGCGCGAGCGCATCCATGGTCCGCGCCTTGCCCGCATCCGTCAGCTGATACCCCATCTCGCCGCCGTTATTGGCGTTGAGTGTGCCCGTCGCCTCAAGCAGCTTTTGTGACCGTGCCAGATCGACCAGTTCCTGCGTCACCGGGATCGGCAGGCAGATCGCGCGGGAGATGTCGCTGACGGTATCGAGGTTCTTGCGGAACATCGTCTTCAACAACACATCGCGCAGCATCACCATCGACAGCTGCATGTCCTCCAACCGCTTGGGCGCGGGTGGAGGGGTGACCGAAGACCGGCTGGGGGCCTGCATATTCATGATGTGCCTCTTTGGACGTCTCGCATTCTCAGTGTTTCAAATACCGGTCGAAATGGGCATTTGTGCGGCGGCGTTGTTGCGATAATCTGGACAAAACACCGAAAATTCGGGCGGTCAGGACACAAAATGCAGGCAGTGAAACTCTCGACGGTATGCGCGGGCCTCGCGGCGCTTTTTGCGGCCTACGCGGTCCTGCTGGTCTTGCCCGGCGGGCTGTTCCTGACCACGCATGATGGCGACACGCTCCACATGATCGCCATCGTGGAACGCATGGCGCAAGGGCAGGTGCCGCATCGCGATTTCATGACCCCTATCGGTGCGTTGGCCTTCTTTCCCATCGCTGTCCTTGTCCGATTGGGATTGGACGCGGGGATGGCCTTTGCCGTGGCTCAGGCCGTCGTTGGCGGGGTCATGACGGCGCTGGCGGTTTACGTCGCGCGCGGGCGGATGCCTGCATGGGCGGTGGGCGTCTTTGGCGCGTTGGTTCTGATTTTGTGTGTGGCGCTGGTCCATGGCGGTGCGGACATCGCGGTGAGCGTGTCCATGCACTACAACCGCTGGGCGTGGGCGCTTGTCTTCGTGGCATTGGTCGCGGCTGCGCTTCCGGGGGAAGGTCGTGCTGACGGAGTAGTCGTGGGCCTGTGCATGGCGGCGCTGGTGATGACAAAGGTCACCTTCTTTGTGGCCGCAGCACCGGTGGTGATACTGGCCGCCCTCCTGACCGGGCAGACGCGCATGATGATGCTCGCGATTGGCACCGGTTTGGTCGTCGCGGTGGCGCTCACGGTGATCCTTGGGCCGGACTATTGGACGGCTTATGCCGGGGACCTCTTGACCGTCGCAGGCTCGCAAATCCGACCGCAACCGGGGTTGGGGTTGTCGCAACTGATCCTGTCGCCGGCCTATATCGCCGGGACCCTGCTCGCCGTGGTGGGGGGCTTTGTCTTGCGCGCGGCCGGACAGCAGTCTGCTGCCCTGATCCTGTGGGGTGTCGCGGCCAGCGGGATCTACATCACCTATCAGAATTTCGGAAACGATCCCAAATGGTTGGCGTTAATGGCGTTGTTGCTGGCGCTCTTTGCCCTGCCGCTTGCCGGGCGGACCCGGGGCGCGGCATTGGCCATCGCATTTGGGTCCGCGATCCTCGCCTTGCCGAGCTTTCTCAACATGGCGGTCAGCCCCCTGCGGCACGCGGCAATCCCGCAGGCGGACTACACGCCGCTTTTGGCCGGGACGGATTGGCATCAGGACGTGCAGTTCAGCCGCCTGAAGTCGAACCGTGTGCGTGGCGACGTGGCGCTGGTCGATGGTGTCCGCGGCTTCGACGCGCCTGCAACGATGCCCGGCCCCGGCACCTTCCGGGGGGAGCCATTGCGCGATTGCCGGTCAGGTCCCAAGTCCGCCTATTTCGCGTCAATCACCGCCGATCTGAAGGATCGCGGGTTGGGGCAGGGGCAGTCGATCTTCGCTCTGGATATCTTTTCGCCCTACTGGCTCTACGGTGCGCACCCGCCGCTTAGGGGCGGGGCACCGTGGTACTATGACGGGCTGTCGGGATACGCGGATGCGGACCTCGTTCTGGTCCCCACATGCCCAACGGTGGTCACGATGCGTCGCATTCTCGCGCAGGACCTGGACGACGCGGCGCTCACGGAAATCGTGCGGACGCCGCTCTATACGCTTTACGAAAAGGCGGGCTAGAACGCCGCCAGCGCGAGATAGAGCGACACAACCCCACCCAGCGCAAACCCCAAGGGGAAGCGCTTTCCGGCACGCCATGAGCTCCACAGTGGTGCCATCCGATCCGCGCCGATGACGCGGAACAGGCGGTGCGTGACAAAAGCCGCCACGCCGCACGCGCAAAAGATCATCGACACCAGCAATAGGTCCTCGCGCAGGAAATAGGGGCTGGCTGCGGCGATGAATTTGGCGTCGCCACCGCCCATCGCGCCACCGGCGTAAAGCACAAGCATGATGGCCAGCACCACGCAGGCCTGGATGAGTTGCCCGACATAGACGCCCATCGGCATCACAAACGGGCCAAGCACCAAGAAGATCGCGAATGTGAGCAAGACAAGACCATTAATGATCTTGAGCCGGGCCATATCGTACCACGACATATAGAGCCAAATGGGCACGAGCAGGACCAAAAACACCAAGGCCGCGCGGTCAGGGTAACCCGGGCTCACGCGCGCGAGCACATCCCAAGGGGCAAGAAGGTCCATCAGTTTGCGACGTTGGCTTCGAGCGCGCGGAGCGACCGGACGGCGGCCTCAAAGTGCTGGGGATGCGTGTCAATCGCTTCGCGCAGCAGGCCCTTGCCGGTGCTCACGTCCCCTTGCTTGATCGCACTCAGACCCAGCGTATGCAGCAGTTGGGCCCGTTCGATCTGGCTCATCTGGACGACGGGCAGGTCATATTTGCGCTGTGCGCCGCGCGACAGCACAAGGTTGTTCTTTGCCGTGAACAGGGACGGATCTTGGGCCACGGCGTCGACAAACAGGCGTTCGGCATCCACGAAATCGCCGCGCGTCAGCTTGGAATAGCCCCAGTTGTTCAACACGCTGGCGGGTTTTGTCGTCAGACCCGCCGCCGTTTCATAAAAGCTGTCGGCGCGGTCCCACTCTTGATTGGAGTCGGCCACCATCGCCTCGAGCCGGTAGCGTTTGAACGTCTCGTGCGTCGGCGGCACGCCGTCCAGCACAACCTCGGCCTCTTTCCACGACCCTGTGCGGATATGGGCATCGGCCAGATCAACGCGGTCCTCGTTGGTCGCATCGGGGTGTTTGGCAACCAATTGCCACGCGGGTACGGCCTCGGTCGGGCGTTTTGCGCGGATTAGCGAACTGGCAAGACCACGTTGGAAATCAATGCGTTCGGGATCACTGGCAAGCGAGCGGCGGAAGTAGTCCACGGCCTCATTGGGGTCCGCGACCGTCAACATCACTTCGTTGAGGTTGTTCTCGTCGATCGCGTTCACGCCTTGCAGCGCGCGCTCGACCTCGTTGCCCTGTTGCAACTGACATCCTCCCAGCACAATGGCCAGGGGTAGGATCACCAAAGACAGCGTGCGCATGCCTGTCCTCATCTGCTCTGTGTTCCCGGGTTTTCCCGGTGAACTTGCCTCTGCTCCGTCAGGTGGTTTGCCCACCTTTGCGGTGACGCGGACTGCGGTCAGATCAGGGATATTCGGCTATCACGTAGTCGGAACTGCCCCGTCGGACCAATTGAACGGCCTCGTCTTGGGCGGGAGTGTAGCCCGGATTATCCAGTTTTGCGAGAGATTTGCGCAGGTTGTCCCGAATCTGTGGTGATTTTTCGGGATCGAGTGCAAAGGCCCTGCGAAAGACCTGACTGGCCTCGAGCGTTTTGCCCCGTTCCATCAACACGACACCGAGGTTGTTGAGCACGACGGGATTGTCTTCGTCCTTGGCCTGCGCGTCGCGCAACAGGCGTTCGGCTTGATTGAGGCGCCCCAACCCCAGATTGGCCGTACCCAGCGCCACCAGCACGTCCGGGGTCAGCCCCTCTTGCCCCGCCGCACGGGTGAAGGCGCGCAACGCAAGCTCGTATTCCGAGGCCAGCATCAGGCGGTGCCCGACCTCCATGTCCGGGACTGCCTCGCCACTGGCGATGCCGTAGGGCGCATAGGGGCTGTCGTCAGGCGCGCGAAGGCCGCCCGGGCTACAGGCGGCCAATGTCAGGACAAGAAGGATCGCGTATCTCATCAATACTCCTGCACGGATGCGCCACCTCCGGCCAAGGTCAGGTAGATTTCGTAGACCGATGGCCCGATCATGATGATCAAGAGGGGCGGCACGGTCAGCATCATGGTGGCCAGCGTCATCTTGGTGGGCAGTGTATTCGCCTTTTCCTCGGCGCGCATCACCCGTTTGTCCCGCATCTCGCCCGCGTAGACACGCAAGGCTTCGGCGATGGACGTACCAAATTGCTGCGACTGGATCAGAACGGTCACAAAGCTCGCCACATCCGGCACGCCCGCGCGTTCGGACATGTCGCGCAACACGGCGGTCTTGTCTTTACCGGCCTTCATCTCGTGCGCGACGATGGCAAATTCCTCGGCCAGTGCCGGAAAGGACGCCTCTAGTTCGCCTGACACGCGGATGATGGATTGATCGAGCGATTGGCCCGCCTCGACGCAGACCAGCATCATGTCGAGGCTGTCGGGAAACCCGTTCGTAATTTCTTCCTGACGTTTCTGGATGCGTTTCGTGACCCAGTATTTGGGGATCATGTAGCCCGCGATCCCGGGTCCCAGACCTGTGATCAGCATGGCTTGGATCGACGGCTGTTCTTCGCCGTTGGACTGGATCAGCACAAGGATCGCACCAAGCGCCAGCAACCCGAGACCCAGCGCGAACTGGAAGAAATAGTAGGTTCGGACCGAATTCTTGCCGCGATACCCCGCCTGGATCAGGCGCAGCTTGACCGCCGAAAACTCCTCGGCGTCCTGCGGCTCTAGGAATTTCGAATATTTCTCAAGCTTGTCGGACCCGCCGTCATAGCGCAGCCGGTCCTTTTTGGACCCGGTCATGACATTGGCCTGACCGGACTGGGCCAGCTTGGCATAGGGATCTTCGGGCGCGCGCAGCATCAGGATCGCAGCGCCCAGAACCAAGGCAATGCCCGCCGCGCCGAGGACGATCACCGGTCCAAGGGGACCGAGGCCAATCATATCGATGAGTGCGTCCATGATGACCCCCTAGACCTTGATATTCACGAGCGATTTCATGACGAACAGGTTGGTGATCAGGAACCCCGCCACGACCAGACAGGCCGGGATGAAGACCGGAGTATCCATCACCTTGTCGTAGTAGTTGGGCTGGATCACGTTGATCATGATCAGCGCGCCAAAGGGAAAACCCGACAGGAACATGCCCGACCACTTCGCTTCGGCGGTGATGGCTTTGACCCGGCGGAACAGTTTGAACCGCGCGCGGATCACGCCGGCCAGACCGGCAAGGATCTCGGCCAGGTTACCACCGGATGTCTGCTGAATCGTCACGGCCACAGCGAGAAAGCGCAAATCCTGCATGTCCAACCGTTCGGCCATGTGCTTGAGCGCTTCGCCCACATCGCGCCCGTAGGCGCTTTCATCCGCGATCACACCAAATTCGGACGCCAGCGGATCGGGAACCTCTTTGGCTACGATCTGCAATGCACTGGCAAACGGGTGGCCAACGCGAAGGCTGCGCACCATCAGTTCGACCGCGTCAGGCAGTTGTTCTTCGATCAGGCCCATGCGTTTCTTGGCCTTGCCGTTGACCCACATGTAGACGCCGCCCACACCCATAACGAGCGACAGGCCAAGCCGGATTGGCAATTCGGCCCCGGTGCCGATGCTCATCCCCACAAAGGCCACGACGGCCAGAACCGCCATCACCATCACTAGTTGGGTCGGCGAAAACGCGATCCCGCCTTTCTGGGCCTTTTCGGCCAGAAGCGAATAGAGCGGCACCTTACGGGCCGCGAGGTGCTGGTTCATCTCCTTGCGGAGCTGTTCAAGGACCTGTTCGCGCCCGGTGCCCTGCTTGAGCATGTCCAGACGGCGGTTGACCCGGCTGTTCAGGCTGATCGCCTTGCCGAACACCGTCAGATACAGCCCCTCCACCAGGACGAGAACGCCCAGGAAGATCAGACCATAGATAATGGGTTCTGCGCCAATACTCATCGTTTACACCGCAGTCGTCGGTTCAAAGATCGATGGGGGCAGGTCATAGCCCCACATCTTGAACCGTTCCGAATAGTGCGAGCGCACGCCCGTGGGCGTGAAATGCCCGATGATCTTGTTGTCCGGCGTCAGGCCGGTCCGCTGGTAGCGGAAGATTTCCTGCATCGAAATCACGTCGCCTTCCATGCCCGTGATCTCGGTGATCGACACCATCCGGCGCGAGCCGTCTTGCAAACGCGAGGCTTGCACGATCAGGTTCACAGCCGACGCAATCTGCGAGCGCACGGCCTTTAGCGGCATCTCGATCCCGGCCATGGCGACCATGTTTTCCAGACGGCTGATGCCATCGCGCGCGTTGTTGGCGTGGATCGTCGTCATCGACCCGTCGTGGCCGGTGTTCATGGCCTGCAGCATGTCGATGACTTCTTCACCCCGGGTTTCCCCCACGATGATCCGGTCCGGGCGCATCCGCAGGGCGTTGCGCAAACAGTCCCGCTGGGTGACGGCGCCTTTGCCTTCGACGTTGGCGGGTTTGGATTCCATCCGGCCCACATGCGTCTGTTGCAGCTGAAGTTCCGCAGTGTCTTCGATGGTCAGGATGCGCTCGCTGTCGTCGATGAACGACGAGAGCGCGTTAAGCGTCGTCGTTTTACCCGAACCCGTACCGCCAGACACAATCACGTTCAGACGCGTGGCGCACGCAGCCTCAAGATAGGCAGCCATCTCTTCCGAGAAGGCGCCGAACTTCACCAGGTCGTCGATGCCCAGCTTGTCCTTTTTGAATTTCCGGATGGAGACGAGCGAGCCGTCCACGGCCACCGGTGGCACCATCGCGTTGAAACGCGAGCCGTCTTGCAAACGGGCGTCCACATAGGGGTTCGATTCATCGACCCGGCGGCCCACCGCGCTCACGATCTTGTCGATGATCCGCAGAAGGTGCTTCTCATCCTTGAACGTGATCTCGGACAGCTGAAGCTTGCCCTTCTTTTCGATAAAGATCTGCTTGGGGCCGTTGATCAGGATATCGGCGACGTCGTCATCTTTGAGAAGTGGCTCGATCGGACCCAGGCCCGTCACCTCGTCATAGAGGTCCTGGTTCAGCGACTGACGTTCATCCCGGTTCAGGACGACTTCCATCTCGCTGAGCGTTTCGGAGGCGATCGCCGTAATCTCGGACCGCAGGTCCTGTTCGCTGGCGTTTTCCAACGCAGCCAAGTTCAGGTTGTCGAGCAGCGCCTTGTGAAGCTCCAGCTTGACCTCGGCCAGCTTCTCCTTGCGGCGCTGTTCCTTGTCCACGGGCGCAGCTTGCGCCGCCTTTTTCGGCATGGGCTTTGGCGCCGCGACCTTTTTGGCCTCGGGCGCCGGGGCCTCCGCGACCGGCACGGCTTCGGCAGGCGTCGTCTTTTTGTAGCGTGAAAACATCCGTCAGATCCCGTGCTTAAGCCGCCTGCACATCGGCAAGGTTGATGTCGTGGAGCGAGCGCGCGAGCTTTTGGATTTCCTTGCGCAGTGGGCTTTTGCCCATCGCTTCGGCCAGTGGGACACCGTGGTCTCCGGCCTGCGTGACCTGCTTGCCGCCATCGGGAAGCTGGATGTCGATCCCGATATTCAGGCTCTCGGCCATGCGCTTGATCCGGGATTTCCCGGACACGTCCATCATCTTGGGCGCACGGTTGATCGCAAAGCGGATCTTTTCAAAGGGCAGGTCTTCGGCCTGGAACCCCTTCTTCAAACGCACGGCGTTCTGTGCGCTCCGCATGTCCAACTCCAGCGTCGCGAAATACACATGCGCCTGCATCAGAACGACCTCGGTCCACTGGACCAGCGTCGTGGGCATGTCGATCACGACGTAGTCGAAATTCGACGCCGCCATTTTCAGGATGCGCATGACATCCTCGCCATCAATCAGGTCCAGCGGCACCAGATCCGCCGGCGCCGTCATCACGTGAAGTCGGTCGTGGAAGGACAAAAGCGCCTGCATGAAGACATCGCTGTCCATGCTTTCGGTGTCTTGCAGCATCTCGATCACCGCATCACGGCGCGGCAGATCGAGGAAGGTCGCGACCGACCCGTATTGCAGATCAAAGTCCAGCAGGCAGACGCGCGGCGGGTTCGCCTTGTCGATATTGGCCAGCTCCCAAGCCAGGTTCACGGCCATGGTCGTCGCACCCGTCCCCCCGGCGAAACCGTGCACGGGCAAGATGATTCCCTCGCGGTCCCCGGTTGCCGACAGCGTATTGCGCAGCTCCACCGGTGGTGCTGCCTCGGGCTCGGGCTGGCGCAGCCGTTCAATGGCTTGCGACAGCTCGTTTTCGGGAAGCGGGTAGGGGATGAACTCATCTGCACCTGCCCGCAGCAGGTTGTGCAAGGTGGCCGTCGACAGGTCTTCCGCGACGAGGATGATCTTGATACCCGCAGCCTTGGATTTCGCGATCAGGTCGGCGACGATCGCCATGCTGTCTTCGTCGGCGTCATCCATGGCAATTGCAATGAATTCAAGGGCTTCGGCCTCTGGTTGACCCAGAAACATCAGGGCTTCCTGAAACCCGAGATCTCCCCAGCTTTCGCCAAGCGCAGCTTCCATATCATCGATCAACAGGTCGAAGTTCTGGACGTCGCGACTGACGGTACACGCCAACAACGGCGAAGGGTCGGGTTGTAACATCACGCTGCTCATCGCGATATGCCCTCTTTACACGGTGGCTTGCCGCGGGTTCATCGCATTGCTTGCAGATTTGACCCCCGGCAAAGCCGGGCACACACCATGCGCACCCACTTTTGCTCAGGGTCTTTGGTGCCGCCTAATAGGGGCAAGAATTGGACCGAAAAACAGAATTGGTGTGGAGACTTTGGCGCTTTGCGCCTTACTCGCCGCCCAATGCGGAGGCCGTCGAAGACGTGGCCTCGGTTGCCGACTCCACGTATTCCCGGAACACGATCTCGGCGTATTTGCCTTGCAACACGGTCGGGTGGTTCTCCACGAAGCCCGAAACCTCGGTCACGGTGCGCCGGTTGCGGCGTTCGCGGTCCTGCGTGTAGATCAGCGGCTGCGTCTCGCCAAAGCTGACCACAGCCTCTAGGCGCGACCGACTAATGCCCAAGGTCGACAGATACGACACCACGGCCTGCGCCCGGCGCAGCCCCAGCGATTTGTTGAAGCTGTCGGACCCCACGGCGTCCGTATGCCCGTAGACGCGGAAGCGCACCTCTGGGAATTGGCGGATGAAATGGGCCTGTTGCAACAGCACCTGCCGCGCGGACGGATCAAGGACCGCAGAATTGAAGGCAAAGGTGACCGTCGACGGCACCTCTGCGGCGAACCGCTGTGACAGGTCGATCGCAAAGCCGCGCTGACCCGTCATGAGCAGTTGGTTGTTCATCGTCGGGTTGCCAAAGCCGCCCTCGTCCAGGATCGATCCCGCTTCGCGATGGTTGAAATTGTACACAGGGTCACGGCTGGCGCATGACGCCAGAACAGCCAGTCCCGCAATCGCGGCAACGTATTTCATGTGCCCCCGCACCATTGCTAGCGCCCTTTAATCCAGAACATAGCCATATGACCCGCTAAAGTCTTGTTTTGCAACTTCTCCTGCCGCGCCTTGTGTCGGAGTTGTGCCTGCGACGCGGCCAAACAGGAACAGGTCCCGCTCGGACGGTGCGCGCACGCGATCTGTGGGAAGCGCGAGCGTATCGCCTTTGACCGGCGTCACGAGGTGTGGCGTGATGATAATGACAAGCTCGGACTGCTCGCGCTGGTATTCGGTCGACCGGAACAGGGTGCCGAGGACCGGAATATCGCCCAGCCAGGGAACCTGCGCGTTCGAATCGCGGAAGTCGTCTTCCAGAAGTCCTGCAATGGCAAAGCTTTCGCCATCGCGCATTTCCACGGTCGTCGATGTCTCGCGGCGCGAGAAGGCGTCCACCGTAAAGCTGCCGGTCGAAATGCCGTTCGATCCGTCGATCGAGCTCACCGCGGCGCGGAGCTGTAGGTTGATCGTGTCGCCATCGACCACGCGCGGGGTAAAGTTCAACTCGATCCCGAAGGGTTTGTATTCGATCGACGTGGTCGCGTTGTCTTGGGCCACGGGCACCGGATATTCGCCGCCGGCCAGGAATGTCGCCTCTTGGCCGCTCAGCGCGGTCAGGTTGGGTTCTGCCAGTGTGCGCACAAAACCTTTGCTTTCAAGGGCTTCCAGAAGGATGTCCACACGGACCGCATCAATGTCGAACCCAAAGATGGATGCGCCAATTGCGTCAACCGCCGGGGTCAGGACACCGACGGCCTGGCCAAAGTTCGTGCCTTCGGCCGGTGCATCGGTCTGCAGGGTTGCGGTGCCCAAAGCGGTCAGGGAGTTTCCATCGTCGTCCCGCGCAACCAAGCCGCCCTTGAGGCCCTTGGACACCGAGCGCTGCATTTCCGCAAAGCGGACTTTCAGCATGACTTGGTGGTTGCCGCCGACGACCATCAGGTTCGACACCCGCTCGGGCGCATATCGCTGTGCCAGATCAATGGCGCGGTCCATGCGTGCGATGCTGCTAACCTGACCGGACAGGACGATGCCGTCATTGGCGGTGCGCACTTCGATCTGCTCGTTGGGCAGGATCTGACGCAAACGTTCTTTGAATTCGCTGATATCGGGCGCGACGCGCACCTCGACATTGGTGATCAGGCGTCCATCTGCACCCAAAAGGGTCAGCGACGTCCGGCCCGGCTGACGGCCCAGCACGTAGATTGTGCGATCCGACAGGGTCGAGATGTCCGCGATTTCCGGGTTCGCGATCGACAGTTCGGCAAAGGGGACGTCGCTTTCGACGACCACCGCGCGACTGACCGGCACGTTCAGGGAACTGGAGGGCGCACCGCGCATGACACGCAGCGTTTCAGCCTGCACCGTTGTCGGAACGACGGACCCGCACGCAAGTCCAATGGCGACCGTAGCCGCCCAAAAGCTCGTTTTGATCATGTGACCTGCCTCTATGATCACGCCTCTGGCCCATCTCTTCGGATGGTACTCAGTCTGATTATGCTGCAAATCCGCTTTTTTTGCAACAATCAATGCTTTGCCGGGCAAAGCTGCTGTGGATAACGCGCAACAAGGGGCGCTGCAGCGCCCCTGTCATAGGTTCGGATTTGCTGGCGTTAATTGGTGCAGGGGATCGGGATCTCGACCACCTCTGCGCCGCGCCGGGTGCGGATCGTGCAGACCTCTTCCTGCTCGACCTCTGCGGCGACCTCCTCGACGACGCCCAGAAGCGCGCGTTGGTCGACGTCGTTCACGTTTGCGACGGTGTCATCTTCGGCCCCGACAAGGGCAAGGGACAACCGGCCCGAGTTCTGCGCGTGGGCCAGCTTGGCCACCTGTTGCGGACGGACCTCGACGGTGATCGTGCGCGCAACTTGCGGACCATCAAGATCCCCGCTGGCCTGTTGGTCGATCGCAATGATCTTGAGCCGGGTATCAATCAACTTGGTCACGTCGCCGCCATTGCGGTTGCCGTTAAATTGACGACCCGTCCAGTAGACATCAACGGTGTCGCCCGGGCGCAGGAAGCCCGACACCCCGGTCGATACGTCCACATTGATCGTAAATGCGCGCATGCCCTTGGTCAGGGTCGACGTCAGTCCGGCATTTTGCCCCGGCTCGGTCACCTTAACGGCCAGGATCGGCTCGCCCTTTTCAATCGCGCGCAGGACCACGCGCAATTCGTTTTCACCGCGGCTGAACAGCTCTTCGGGGGCCTGGAATGCCCCTTCGGGCAGGGCCACGACCGGCCATTTCACCAACGATACGTCGGAAAGCTCGATTTGCTCGCCATATCGCAGCGGCTCCTTGGCCACGATGATCTGGGTCAGCTCGATGTTCTGGGCGCGTTGTTCGGCCAACGCGTTTTGATGTTCGCTGATGTAACCTCGCGCCAAATAGACCGCGCCCCCTGCAAGGGCGACGCCAATCAGCAGCACAAGACCGAATACCATACGCATGTCATTACCTCGTCCATGTCGGAGACGACCTGCACAAGGATATGCGCAGGCGGTTTCCCTCGGGGCCAACATCGCCGGGGAATGCGGCGAAAGCGTGGAGTTTGCGGGTGTTTTTTGGGGTTTGACCTGGGGTCAATTCACGGGTCGGTTCAGGCCCCAACAGGCGGTGCCCATTGATGGGATCACTTCACCGCAACAGGGGGCGCATCAACGTTGGGGGCAGGTCGCAGACCACGTGGACCGCAAGATCGCCCGCGATGGATGCAGGTCGATCAGCTGTCGCTGTCGGTGCTCGCATCATCGGGTTGGGCGAGCATCTCGCCCAGTCGGTCAGAGATCGAGGTTGCGGTATCGCCGCTGCCGTCCACCACCATCGACGCAGCACCCGCACCCAGCGCAACCACACCGGCTGTCAGCACGATCCAGTCAACGGATACGGCCCCGCTTTTGTCTTTGGTGAAGCGTTCGATGAAGCGCCGCATGATCTCTCCTTTGGGCCTAACGCGCCCGGTCACTCGTTGATTAACTATGTTTTGAACAGGAATTGCG
Source organism: Pseudomonadota bacterium (assembly GCA_038527375.1). Classification (GTDB taxonomy): domain Bacteria; phylum Pseudomonadota; class Alphaproteobacteria; order Rhodobacterales; family Rhodobacteraceae; genus Shimia_B. Next base: position 93,851 of record JBCBFU010000002.1, read on the forward strand.
TCAAAAAGTAGGAAGCAGGGGGGTTCTTTAGCGTGCCTGTGGAACGTGGCCGAACAATCCGTGCGCTACCAGTTCTTTGATCCCGGATCATCAACGCCTGGGCGGCGCCTTTGGGATCGAGGAATCAGTTGAGAACGGTGTTCGTCGCGACCCGGTCACCGATCTTGCCCAGCTCGGTCTTTGTCGTGTCGCCGACGTTTTGTGTGCCATTTGCCAGAATAAACACACAGGCAAGCCCAAGACCCACGATAGCTGCGGTCAACACGACCCAGTCAACCGTTACGGCCCCATCTTCGTCGCGCAACAGGCGAAGCTTCAAAACACTCATCTCACATCCCTCCAGGGTACGTTGGTCGTGAAAAAGGCCGCGCCGAAAAGGCGCGGCCCTCATCCAAGCCTCGAAAGGCAGGGCGTCTTAGTAGGACGCGATCGTCATGTCGGTCAGCTCGGTGTCGATGTCGCTGGCGAGGTCTTTGACGCCACCCGAAACGGTCGTCAGGATTGCGATGCCCAGACCAACGATGGCTGCGGTCAGCACGACCCAGTCAACAGTCACGGCACCATCTTCGTCGCGGCGGAAGTTTTTGAAGAAGTTCAGCATTTGATATTCCAGTCTTTTAGAAGTGTTTGGTTTGGATCGGCTGCGTATTAGTACGAAGCGATCGTCATGTCGGTCAGCTCGGTGTCGATGTCGCTGGCGAGGTCTTTGACGCCACCCGAAACGGTCGTCAGGATTGCGATGCCCAGACCAACGATGGCTGCGGTCAGCACGACCCAGTCAACAGTCACGGCACCATCTTCGTCGCGGCGGAAGTTTTTGAAGAAGTTCAGCATTTGTTTAGTCCCTCTAAGGAAGTTCGCATTTGGTCCAGTCAACCTTGCCGGATCAGTGCGGGCGGCCTCTCTATGCCCGCTCCCCGTCTCGGTATGACGCTATATGGCTGTTTGATTGGGGCGCGAATTAGGCAGCATTCGTGCAATTTTGCAGAACACGGAAAAATCCAAAGAAATCGTGTAAGTGCATGATATTGAATAAATAAAAACTCTAGATTTGCCGCGCGCATTGCCGAGATAAGGCCAATTGAACGCAGTTTTCCCCATTTGAGCGCCTGTTTCGGGGGGGCTTCGGTCGGGTTTGCTGGTCTCGGAGGGGGGCCATCTGCTAATATCAGGTCAACAAACCGGGCAGAGCAGGACCCGCAATGAAAAGACTTAGACTTTCCGCCGCGATTCTCGCGGCAAGCATGGTTGTGGCGACCTCGGTTCAGGCCGAAAGCGCGTCCCCCCCACCATTTCCCAAATTTACGTTCAAACGGGTCAAACCACCCACAGCGTCGACCCAGCAGCGCATCACGGTCCAGATCGAACCGCGCAAACCCGCGGCACTCGCTCCGGCGGATGACGGCGCAGCGATTGCGGCGGCGGCTGCGCCTGCGGCCGCAACAGGAGACTACCCCTGGTTTTGGGCCGCCACATCACCGGCGCGCGGGGATGCGGGGGCAGGGCGTCTGTTCGACGTGGTTGATCTGTTGGCGGCTAACCCCACCGTGGCAACCCCCCGGCTGGGCGATTTGCAGGCGATTGCGGCGGCCCACGATGTCTCGCTCCTCAAGGCGTCCATCGGTACGCGGGTCTCGCCCGCATTCGCTCTGGCGGTGATCGCGGTTGAAAGTGGCGGGCGTGCAGATGCGGTCAGCCGCGCGGGTGCCCAAGGGTTGATGCAACTGATGCCCGATACAGCGACCGAGATGGGGGTCACCGACCCCATGGTGCCCGAAGACAATATTGCCGGGGGTGTGCGCCTGCTTGACCGGTTGATGGCCGCCTATGACGACGACCCCATCCTTGTGCTGGCGGCCTACAATGCGGGACAGGGCGCGGTGCGCGACCACGATGGCGTGCCGCCCTATGCGGAGACCCGCAACTATGTGCCGCGTGTCATGGCCGCTTGGACCGTCGCGCGCGCCTTGTGCAAAACGCCGCCCCTTCTTTTATCGGATGGCTGCGTCTTTACGGTCAGCGGCACAAACTAGATCGACAGCTTCTTGAAGATCGGTTCGGGCACAAGGCGGATGATCGTCATGATCAATCGCCAAAAGCCGGGCGTGTAGATGACGTTTCGCTTACGGTCGACTGCGCGCAGGATGTCCCTGGCGACCTTTTCGGGCGGCGCGACGAGGAACATGCCGTCCACCGTCCACGTCATGGCCGTATCCACAAAGCCCGGCTTGACCGTTACCACATGCCCGCCCGCCCGGGTGAGCCTGTTGCGCAGCCCGCTCAGATAGGTGTGAAAGCCCGCCTTGGCGGCGCCGTAGACATAATTACCCACACGGCCCCGATCGCCCGCGACCGATCCCACGCCCACAATCGTGCCGCATCCGCGATCTTCGATCAGCGGTGCGAAATGCTGCAACAGGGTTGCGGGGCCGGTAAAGCTGTCTTGGATGACGCCGTCGATCAGGGATGGATCGGCGTCGATATCGTCCTGCGCGGGCATGGAGCCCACAAAGACCGCCGCGTTCAGCACGCCTTCGTGGGCCGCCATCTCTGCAATAAGGGGGCCAAAGGTTGCCGCATCGCGCGCATCGAACGGTAGGGCCTTGGCCACGTGCGCCCCGCGCAGGGATGCGTCTGCCGCCGTGGCCTCCATATCCACGCTGTCGCGCCCGGCCAGGATTACGCCGTGCCCTTTATCCGCCACCGCGCGCACAAAGGCGCGCGCCATGGACGAGGTCGCCCCAAGGATCAGCCACGTTTCGGTCATGCGGTTTCCCTCAGCTTCAGGCGGCGGGTCAGGGTGGTCTCTAGCGCGCGGTCGGGGTCGGCTGCATTGCAGATCTCGGCCCAGCGCGCGTGGTCCGGGTACATGGATTTCACGGCCTCTGCCTGCGCAAGGCTGTCCTTGGCCAGATAGATGCGCCCGCCCGCCGCGCGTGTCATCTCTTCCAGTTGGGCGATCAGCCCCTCGGCGTCGGACCGTGCGGGAAAATCAACGGCGAGCGTGTAGCCTTCCATTGGGAAGGACATCAGGCCCGCGCGACCTGCACCCATACGCTTGAGAACGGCGAGCGGGGACGCTGTCCCGGCCTGCACGATCTCCTCTAACATCTCGCGCAGTCGGCCGACCTCTGCGAGCGGCACCACGCATTGAAACTGATGGAACCCACGTTTGCCATAAAGGCGGTTCCAGTCGTGCAATTTGTCGAGCGGGAAGAAGAAGTCTTGGATCGGCTTCACGACGGTGCGCCCAGACGCAGGCACGCGCCTGTAATAGGCCGCGTTGAACAGGCGCACGATCGGAGGCGACAGGGCAAAGCCCGGCGCATCCATCGGCACTTTGCGGGCAGGCTTGGGTTTGGGGATCAGGCCCGCGGCGGTTTCCCCTTCCTCAAGGATACCCCGACCAAGGGACGCCCCCCGCGCGGTCGCATCAATCCAGCCTACGGTATAGGTCGCCTCAGACGCATCGAGCAGCGCGATATGCTCCTCCCAATCCTCAACCCGGCGTTCGGTCACCATCATGACGTCGCCCTTGCACTGGCTCAGCCGCAGGACCGCCTGCACAATGATGCCGGTCTGGCCCATGCCGCCCACGGTCGCCTCGAACAGCGTATCGCCGGGCGCGCAGGTCACTTTGGACCCGTTCTGGTCAAGCGTGATTTCCCGCACATGCTGACCAAAGGTACCCGCGTGGTGGTGGTTCTTGCCGTGCACGTCCATGGCAATGGCGCCGCCGACCGTGGCGAACCCGGTTCCCGGCATCACAGCAGGCAGCCAGCCCCGCGGCGCAAAAAGCTCTGCCAGCGCGCCCAACCGCACCCCGGCCTCCACGGTCAGATCCCCCGTGGTGGGGTCAAAGGCCAACACCCGGTCAAGCCGGGTCATGTCAACGACGCGGCCTCCGTCATTCAGGCAGGCATCGCCGTAACTGCGTCGGCTTCCAATGGCAGGGGCGGGATCTTGTTCTGTCAGGCGTGCCAGCGCGCTTTGCCGCTCAGGTCGCGCGATGTCACCCTCGGCCCGCAAGGCGCGGCCCCAGCCTGTATAGGTGTCGTGTTTCCAGCCCATAGAGTCACCCGTCCATCCCGATCAGGACTGCCATAGGTGGCGATTAGGGCGATATTGTGGACGATCCTCGGCAATCCACCCGGATTGTTTCAGACCTTGAACACATCCGCCCATTCGGGGTGTTTGGCGCGCTGCGCATTCACAAAGGGGCACAGCGGCACGACCATGAACCCCTCAGCCCGGGCACGTTCGACCAGATGCTCGACCAAACGTCGTCCAGCCCCGGTCCCCCGCAGGGCGTCGGGCACGCCCGTGTGATCCACGATCCGCGTCTTTTCGGACAGGACCGAAAACGTCATCTCGGCCTCGTGGCCGTCGATTGTCAGCACATACCGCCCCTTGGCGCCCGTCCGTTCTTCGGTGATCTCACCGCTCATACAATCGTGGCCTGTGTTGCGGCGCGCAATTCGTCCTCGCTCACCCCGTCAGCGGTCTCCACGATCTTGAGGCCGCCCTCGACCACGTCCAGCACACCAAGGTTCGTAATGATCCGGTCAACGACACCCGCGCCGGTCAGGGGCAGGGTGCATTCGCGCAAGACCTTGCTGTCGCCGTGCTTGTTGGTGTGGTCCATCACCACGATCACGCGACCCACACCCGCGACGAGGTCCATCGCGCCGCCCATCCCTTTGACCAACTTGCCGGGGATCATCCAGTTCGCCAGATCGCCGTTTTCGGCCACTTCCATCGCGCCCAGGATCGCCGCTGCGATCTTGCCGCCCCGGATCATGCCAAAAGAGGTCGCCGAGTCGAAATATGCCGTCTTGGGCAGTTCGGTGATGGTCTGTTTGCCCGCATTGATCAGGTCGGGGTCTTCTTCCCCTTCGAACGGGAAGGGACCCATGCCCAGCATCCCGTTTTCAGATTGCAGGGTGATGTCCTTGTCGCCCACGTAGTTGGCAACAAGCGTGGGGATCCCGATCCCGAGGTTCACATACATCCCGTCTTCGAGTTCCGCCGCGGCCCGTTCGGCCATCTGATTGCGATCCCATCCCTTGATCTCTGCGGACATCAGACGGCCTCCTTGCTGCGGGTTGTGCGCTGTTCGATGCGCTTTTCGTGGGTGCCCTGGATCAGGCGGTTCACATAAATGCCCGGCAAGTGGATGGTGTCGGGGTCAAGGCTGCCGACGGGCACGATCTCTTCCACTTCCATCACGCAGACCTTGCCGCACATTGCCGCGGGCGGGTTAAAGTTGCGCGCTGTCTTGCGGAACACGGCGTTGCCCGATGTGTCCGCCTTCCACGCCTTGACGATGGACAGGTCGGCAAAGATGCCGTTCTCCATGATATAGGTCTCATCTGCGCCGTCCGGGCCAGTGGGGAACGTCTTGTGCTCTTTGCCCTCTGCGATGACGGTGCCCACGCCCGTTTTGGTATAGAAGCCGGGAATGCCGTGGCCGCCCGCGCGCATGCGTTCGGCCAGCGTCCCTTGCGGGTTGAACTCCAGCTCCAGCTCGCCAGACAGGTATTGGCGCATGAACTCGGCGTTTTCGCCCACATAGGACGACAGCATCTTTTTCACCTGACGGGTCTGAAGCAGGATGCCGATCCCGAAATCGTCCACGCCCGCATTGTTCGACGCGAATGTCAGGTCCTTGGTGCCTGCCGTCTTGATCGCGTCAAGGCAAAGCTCGGGGATGCCACACAGGCCAAACCCGCCTGCCGCGATGAACATGCCGTCGAACAAAAGCCCGTCGAGGGCCTCTGCCGCGCTGCCGTAAACCTTGTTTGCCATCCGCTCGTCTCCCGTCCGGTGTCGGGGTTTTGTGCATCTGCAGCATCGCGGTGTCAAACCGTCGATGTGAGCGCGGTCAATTGGATCCGACTAACCAGGCAATGCCTATGCCCGCCCGGTTGGGGTGGGCCGCACGCCGCCGCTGACGGCCAAGATACCGGCACACACGATCAAGACGATCCCCACGGCTGCGCCCGCATTCGGCAGTTCCGCGTAAAACATCCAACTCCAAATCAGCGCGAAGCCGACATATGTGAAATCCAGCGGGCTGATCAGCGCAGGCGGCGCGTTTTGATAGGCCAGCGCCGTCCAGATAGAGCCCACGGTCAAAAAGATCGCGAGCATCGCCATCGTCGACCAAAGCTCACCCGTCGCAGGCGCCCAGTCCCGGGACAAAAATCCCTGCGTGTCCGTGGGCTGCACGAGGGTCAGTCCCAGCACACCCAGCACCCCGAACACGATGAACCCAACATTCAGCTACAGCGCCAGAACCATTGGATGTTCCTCCCGGCATTTGGCGCGGGTGACAATCGCGTTGAGCGCATAAAGAACGGCCGCGGCAACGGGCAAAAGCGCAACCCACCCCACACCGTCAGACCCTGGCTGGATCACCAGTAGAACCCCGGCAAAGCCCAAAAGAACCCCGGCCCAACCTGCGCGGCCAATCGGGTCCCCCAATAGCACTGCGGCGAACAGGGTCGTGAAAATCGGCGCGGTATAAAGCGTCGCCACCACCAAGGGTAGCGGCATCAAGGGCAGCGCCGTGTAATAGACCAGCCAATTCACCACGAGCAGCACACTGCGAAACGCAACCCACTTGCCCCGCTCTACGCGCAGCATCCGCCATCCCGGCCACACAAAGGCAATTGCCCCAAGGATCGGTAAAACGATCAGGGAGCGCATGACAAAAAGCTGCTAGACTGACACGCGGTCCGCCACCCCCTTGATCAGCGCATCGCCCAGCGACAGGGCGAACGTCATCGCCAGCATCGCGCCGATGGCGACAGGCAAATTGTCCGCACGGCCTGCCATGGCCGCCTACGACTTCGCGCTGCTCTTTTTGGCCGTGGTCTTCTTGGCGGGCGCCTTCTTCTTGGCCGGGGCCTTTTTCTTGGTGACCTTCTTGCCTTTACGGGCTGCAGCCTCTGCAATCAGATCAACGGCCTGCGCCAGTGTGATGTCGTCCGTTTCCACGCCATCCGGGATCGTCGCGTTGATCTTGTCCCATTTCACGTACGGACCGTAGCGCCCTTTGAACACCTGAAGCGGGCCACCGGCCTCGGGGTGTTCGCCCAACTCGCGCAGGGGTTCGACCTTGGTGCGAGGTCCGCCGCGTTTGGGCTTGTTGGCGATCACCTCGACCGCGCGGTTCATCCCGATCTCCCAGACGTCTTCGATCGACTCGAGGTTGGCATTCACGCCGCCCCGGTCGCTGATCGTGTCCGCGTATTTCAGATAGGGGCCATACCGCCCGATATTGGCCCAGATCGGCACCCCGTCATCCGGGTGCGGCCCGATCAGGCGGGGCAGGGCGAGCAGTTTGACCGCTTCTTCCAAGCCGATGTTTTCCGGGCTCCACCCCTTGGGCACGCCTTGGCGCGGGGGTTTGGGAACCTCGTCGCTGACAGGACCGCGTTGCACATAGGGACCAAAACGGCCCTTGAAGACGCGGATTTCGTCACCTGCGTCTGTGCCCAGCAATTTGCCCTCGGGCGGGATCGCGCCCGTGTCATCGTCCCCCTCGCGTGGGGGACCAAACGGGCGGGTGAACCGGCATTCGGGATAGTTCGAGCATCCGATAAACGCGCCACCCGACCGCGCCGTGCGCATCGACAAACGCCCCGTCCCGCAATTGGGGCACAGGCGCGGATCGCCGCCTTCTTCGGTCTGGGGGAAGAGGTGCGGGGCAAGCTCCTCGTTGATCTTTTCCAGCACCTCGGTGATCGACAGATCGAGCGCCTCGCCAATCGCGACGGAGAAATCGTCCCAAAAGCGGTTGAGCACGTCCTTATATTCCCGCGTACCTGCGGACACATCGTCGAGCTCTTCTTCTAGGTTCGCGGTGAACTCGTAGCCCACGTATTTGCGGAAGAAGTTGGACAGGAACGCCGTCACCAGCCGCCCTTTATCCTCGGGGATCAGGCGGCCCTTGTCCTTGCGCACATAGTCGCGGTCCTGAATCGTCGTGACGATCGAGGCATAGGTCGACGGGCGCCCAATCCCCAACTCCTCCATCCGCTTGACCAGCGTGGCCTCGGTGTAGCGGGGCGGCGGTTGCGTAAAGCTCTGTTGCGCGATCACGCCCTCGCCGTCGGCCATGACGGCAGACTTGGCCAGCAGCATCCCGGCGGATGCGCTTTCGGTCAGGGTATCATCATCTGCGTCAGCCTTCGCGAAGGCGTCGCGGTAGGCTCCGACCAGCGGGGCCGCATCTCCCTGTTCGATCTTGGGCAGACGCTTGTCGTCATCATCCGCTTCGGCGTCATCATCGCGGCCTTCCTCATAGACCTTGAGGAACCCGTCAAAGAGCACGACTTGACCCGTCGCGCGCAACTCTACCTGATTGTCGTCCGAGGCAACGGTGACCGTCGTGCGTTCCATGCGGGCGGCGGCCATCTGGCTGGCGATGGTGCGCTTCCAGATCAGATCGTAAAGCTTGCGCTGATCCTCGTCCGTGACCTTCAGGTCGGCGGGCGCGCGGTCCATTTCGGTCGGGCGCACACATTCGTGGGCCTCCTGCGCGTTCTTGGCCTTGTTCTTGTAGATGCGTGGTTCGCTCGGGACGTATTCCTTGCCATAGCGCGACCCGATGGTGTCGCGCGCCGCCGCCACGGCCTCGGGCGCCATGTCGATGCCGTCAGTCCGCATGTAGGTGATATAGCCCGCTTCATAGAGACGTTGGGCCAATTGCATCGTGATCCGCGCCCCGAAGCCGAATTTGCGGCTTGCCTCCTGTTGGAGGGTCGACGTCATGAAGGGGGCGGATGGGTTCCGGCTTGTCGGTTTGGCCTCGACGTTCGACACCGACAGCGCACGCGACGTAACGGCCTGAACCGCCAATTCCGCGGCCGCCCGGTTCGGAATGTCGAATTTATCGAGCTTGCGGCCACCGAGCACGGTCAGGCGCGCCTCATAGGACTGGCCACGCGGTGTGCCCAGGGTCGCGCGAACGCCCCAGTATTCCTGCGGGCGGAACGCCTCGATCTCCATCTCGCGCTCGACGATGATGCGCAGGCTCACCGATTGGACGCGGCCTGCGGATTTGGCTCCGGGCAGACGGCGCCACAACACAGGCGAAAGCTTGAAGCCGACGAGATAGTCCAGAGCGCGGCGGGCGAGGTAGGCCTCGACCAGTTCCATATCGACCTGCCGGGGCTGCTTCATCGCCTCGGTCACGGCGGACTTGGTGATCGCATTGAACACGACGCGGCTGACGGGCGTGTCCTTTTTGATCGCGCGGCGTTTGCGCAGCGTCTCTTCCAGGTGCCAGCTGATCGCCTCCCCCTCGCGGTCGGGGTCGGTGGCGAGGATCAATTCGCCGTCTTCGGCCAGCGCGTCGGCAATGGCCTTTACGTGCTTTTTGCTGTCTGACGCGACCTCCCACAACATCTCGAACGCGTTGTCGGGGTCGACCGATCCGTCTTTGGGCGGCAGGTCGCGCACATGCCCGTACGAGGCCAGAACCGTATAGTCCGATCCCAGATATTTGTTGATTGTCTTGGCCTTAGCCGGGGATTCAACAACTACTACGGCCATTGTTTTTGGACTTCCTTGCCGGGGGACTGCACGCTCATAACGTCTGGCAAAAATGGTCAGGCGCAGCGGAATGTCAATCAAAGCTCCTGTGTAAACCGTGGGATTTTCGGTTCGGGCACCCGGAAAAGCGGCACCTGCGCATCGGCGCAGGCACCCGATTGGGAAACCGGCTAGGTGCCTTGCGCAAGGCTGAGCAAACCGCCACGTCCCCGTTCGATGCGACCGTCGAGTTCGAGGTCCATCAAAGCCGGAGCAAGCGCGCCGGCGTCCGCGCCCAGATCGCGGATCAGTTGATCTTCGGCCATGGGAGAGGGTCCAAGCCGGTCCAAAATCGCCCGGTGCAGCGCTGCCGTGTCCGCGAGGGACCGCGCAGGTGGGGCCGTGTGTGCGGGACGGGCCGTCGCAGGTATCGCCGACCGCGATCCGCGACGCCCGGGAGGCCGGGTTGACGGCGCGGACTGTGCCAGAGGCAGGATTTGCTGGGCTTCACCCGTGCCCGAAAGGGCGGCCAGAACATCGTCCGCCCCGCGGACGAGCGTCGCCCCGTCGCGGATCAGGTTGTTGCACCCGGTCGCGCGCGCATCAAAGGGGTGACCCGGCACGGCCAGCACGTCGCGCCCTTGATCAAGCGCGGTCTGCGCCGTGATCAGCGTGCCCGATTTCGCCGCGGCCTCGACCACGATCACGGCCTCGGCCATCCCCGAAATCAGGCGATTGCGGCGGGGGAAGTGGCGGGCCTGCGGCGACAGCCCCATGGGTTGCTCGCTCCAGATCTCTCCGGTCTCCAGAACGCGGGCGGCAAGATCGGCGTTTTCGACCGGGTAGATGACATCACACCCACCGGCCAAAACGGCGGCGGTGCCACGCCCCGCGCTCGCCGCGTGCGCCACGGTATCAATCCCGCGGGCAAGGCCCGAGACGATGGCAAAGCCAGCCTCCGACAGGTCCCCGGCCAGTTTGCGGGCCATGCGGGTCCCAAGTGACGAGGCATTGCGCGCGCCCACGATCGCGATGCGCCGCAGGCCGGGTGTCAGGCCCGAACCGCGCCGCCACAATATGGGTGGCGCATCCGAAATGGTGGTCAGCGCGGCGGGGTAGCCTTCCTCTCCGGGGGCGAGCGGCACAGCACCCACGCGGCGCGCAGCCTTCAGCTCGGCCACGATCACGCCCTCTGGGCACACCTGATAGTGGGTGTCGCCGGCCTCGCGCGCGATCTCGGGCAGGGCCGCAAGTGCGGCCTGTGCGCTGCCGTGTTCCGCGATCAGCCGGTAATATGTCTGGATACCCACCCGTCTGGAACGCAGGAGGCGGAGCCTTGGAAAAATGTCTTCTTCCACGATGGGTGGGAATGGGGGGTGAGAGGAAGAAAAACTAACCGTCGACATCCAAGGCCCGACCTCCTGCTGATGTGAACCTAGGCCGAGTCGGTTAATCAGAGGTGAATCGAAAGACGACAATTGGGATCGACTTTTGGCGACCCTGTCGCACCTCGCCGTTCAGCTTACCCCATGCATGCGTGCTCCCCGTGTCAGGCGGCCGATCCGCCGACCGTCAGCCCACCAATCAAAAGCGTCGGTTGCCCCACGCCCACAGGCACCCATTGCCCGGCCTTGCCGCAATTGCCGACACCGGGGTCCAGCTTCATGTCGTTGCCGATCCCGCGCACCTGCCGCAACGCGGTCGCGCCGTCGCCGATCAGCGTGGCGCCTTTGACGGGTGCGCCGATCTTGCCGTTCTCGACCCGGTAGGCCTCGGTGCAGGAGAAGACGAACTTGCCATTGGTGATGTCCACCTGCCCCCCGCCAAAGCCCACGGCGTAGATGCCGTCCTTGACGTCGGCGACCAAAGCGTCCGGATCGGCGTCGCCGTCCAGCATGTAGGTGTTTGTCATCCGCGGCATGGGGATATGGGCGAAACTCTCGCGCCGTCCGTTGCCGGTGGGGGCCACGCCCATCAGGCGCGCGTTCTGGCGGTCCTGCATATAGCCAACGAGGATCCCGTCCTCGATCAATGTGTTCTTGGCGCTGGGCGTGCCTTCATCATCGACAGAGATCGACCCGCGTCGGTCGGGAATGGTCCCGTCATCGAGGACGGTCACGCCTTTGGCAGCCACGCGTTCGCCCATCAGACCCGCGAAGGCCGATGTGCCCTTGCGATTGAAGTCGCCCTCCAGACCGTGGCCCACGGCCTCGTGCAGTAGGATCCCTGGCCAGCCCGCGCCCAGAGCCACATCCATGACACCCGCAGGCGCAGGCACCGCTTCGAGGTTCACAAGCGCAATCCGCAACGCCTCGCGCGCCAGCGCCTGCCAATGGGTGGCGTCAATCAGCCCGGTCAGGCCGTGCCGCCCGCCACCGCCCGCGTTGCCGCTTTCGCGCCGCCCGCCCTGTTCGACCATGATCGACACGTTCATCCGCGCCATGGGCCGGATATCGGCATAGCGCGCGCCGTCTGGGCGCAGAATTTCGACCTCCTGCAAGGACGCGGCGAGCGAGGCCGAAACCTGCACCACCCGCGAATCGAGGCCGCGCGCAAAGGCGTCGATCTCGCGCAGGGTGTCGACCTTCACGTTGAAAGCCGCGTCCGCCATGGGGTCTGCGTCCCCGTACAGCTTGCGGTTGGTGCGTTGTGGCGCGTCTGCCAGCACACCGCCGCCATCACCCACAGCCAGCCGCGCCGTGGCCGAGGCGCGCAGCATGGATTGTTCGGAGATTTCCGTGGAATGGGCGTATCCCGCCGTTTCACCGCGCACCGCGCGCAGACCGAACCCCTCGGACGCGTCATAGGAGGCCGTCCGCAGACGTCCGTCATCAAAGGCCAGCGCCTCGGACCGGCGGCGTTCAAGGAACAACTCCCCATCGTCGGCGCCGTCGGTGGCAGCCCGCAACACGCGCAAGGCGGCGGCCTCGTCCACGTGAGTCTCGAAGGGTTGGAAGCGCTCGGTCGGCTCGGTCTGCGTCATGGTGTCCTAATCCTCGGGCTTTTTGGGGCCGTTCCGCTGCGAAAGCGTTCATTTGACGCGGCCCAATCCGGTCGGGGGCCGTTGCCCACGTCAGAATGATATGGTTTTAAGCCGCCGACATACAACGGAATACAATCGGATTCCGCCGAAGGGCCTCGCGCCACATCGGCAGGTAATACGGGAACCACGTAGGGGACCACAGGACATGGCCAAGATGAAAACCCTCGCCGCCGCATTCGGCGCCCTTCTGGCAGCGCCGTCCGCGTTTGCGCAGACCGTGAACCAGGAGCTTGAAACCATCGGCAAGCCTGTCGATGGCGCAATGGGCTTCCAGCCCGCCGCGACCGAACTGGCCCGCGACCTGCAATGGCTCGACGGGATGCTTCTGGTGATCATCACCGCGATTTCTTTGTTCGTGACGGTCCTGCTGGCGCTGGTGGTCGTGCGCTACAACAGCCGCGCGAACAAAACGCCCGCGACCTTCACCCACAACTCCCCGCTGGAAGTTGCGTGGACCGTCGTTCCGATCCTGATCCTCGTCTTCATCGGCGCGTTCTCGCTGCCGGTCCTGTTCAAGCAGCAGGAAATCCCCGAGGCGGACGTGACCATCAAGGTCACCGGTTACCAGTGGTACTGGGGCTATGAGTATGTGGATCACGAGTTTGCCTTCGACAGCTTCATGCTGGCCAAGGAAGACCTTGCCGCCAACGGCTACGCCGAAGACGAATACCTTCTGGCGACCGACACCTCGGTGGTCGTGCCCGTGGGCAAGACCATCGTGATGCAGGTGACCGGTGGCGACGTGATCCATTCGTGGACCATCCCCTCGTTCGGCGTGAAACAGGACGCGGTGCCCGGCCGCCTGGCCGAGCTGTGGTTCGCCGCCGAAAAGGAAGGCGTCTACTTCGGCCAGTGTTCCGAGCTCTGCGGCAAGGACCACGCCTATATGCCGATCACCGTCAAAGTGGTCAGCGAAGAGGTGTACGAGCAGTGGCTGACCGAAGCCGTTGACCTCTATGCCGGTGACCCCACCACGCTCCCCGGCTATCAGGTTGCGTCCAACTAAATGACCGAAACCTCGCTCCATACGCTCGAGGATGAGATCGCCCAAGGTCCGCATGATGCGGGCTTTGGTGATTTCTTTGCCCTGCTGAAGCCGCGGGTGATGACGTTGGTCGTCTTTACTGCGGCGGTTGGGCTGCTTGCCGCGCCTATCGGCCTGCACTGGATCGAGGCCATCGCAGCCATCCTGTTCATTGCCATCGGGGCCGGGGCCTCGGGCGCGCTGAACATGTGGTGGGACGCGGATATCGATGCGGTGATGAAGCGCACGGCCAAACGCCCGATCCCCTCGGGCCGGGTTGATCCTCAGGACGCGCTGAACCTTGGTCTGGGCCTGTCTGGCTTCTCAGTCGTCATGCTGGGTCTGGCCGCCAACTGGCTGGCTGCGGGTCTTCTGGCCTTCACGATCTTCTTCTACGCCGTCGTCTATTCCATGTGGCTCAAACGCTCGACGCCGCAGAACATCGTCATCGGCGGTGCGGCGGGTGCCTTCCCTCCGATGATCGGCTGGGTGGCTGCCACAGGGTCGGTGTCCGTCGAGTCGGTCCTGATGTTCGCGCTCATTTTCATGTGGACACCGCCGCACTTCTGGGCGCTCGCGCTCTTTATGCGGTCGGACTACGACGATGCGGGCGTGCCGATGTTGACGGTGACGCATGGGCGCCGCGCGACGCGAGTGCACATCCTGGCCTACACGGTGATCCTCGCTGTGCTGGCCGTCGCCGCGGCCTTCACCGGCATCGGTGGGCCGATCTATCTGGCGGTTGCGGTCGTGTGTAACGCTATCTTCCTGCGCGACGCGGTGAAGATTTGGCGCCGGGACGAAGACATGTCCGAGGTCGACAACTTCAAGATCGAGAAGTCGTTCTTCCGTTTCTCGCTCTTCTACCTCTTCGCGCATTTCACCGCGATCTTGATCGAGGCACTGATCCCGGGCTCTGTCTGGGCCGCACTTGGCATGGGGGTCTGGGCATGAGCTTTGCAAGCGAGCATGAAATGCACAAACGCCGCAAGGGCCGGAACATGGGCGTTGCCTTGTGCCTTGTGGCCTTCATCGCGCTGATGTTTGCGCTGACCACCGTAAAAATCCGCGACTCAGGGCCTGTCGAAGGGTTCGATCACGCACCGCGCGCATCCGCGCTGCCTGCCACCGAAGGGGAGGGGTAAGTTGCTGTCACGTTTCATGTCCCGCTTTGATCCCAAGGTGCAGACGGTGATCAAGACCTCGGCGCTTGTGTTCGGGATGTTCGGCCTCGCCTACGCGTCGGTGCCGTTCTACGACTGGTTCTGCCGCGTGACGGGCTTTGGGGGCGCGACCAACGTGGTCGAGGCGGGCAGCGATGTGGTGCTCGATCAGACGATCACCGTGCGTTTTGACTCGAGCCTCGAGAAAGATATGCCGTGGACCTTCAAACCCGAGGTTCGCACCATGGAGTTGCGCATCGGCGAGACGGGTCTGGCGTTCTACGAGGCCCATAACCCGACGAACCGCCCCATTGCCGGAAGCGCGTCCTACAACGTGACGCCTTATCAGGCGGGCGGCTTCTTCGACAAAATCGACTGCTTCTGCTTTGAAGAGCAGGTGCTGATGCCGGGTGAGACCGTGATGATGCCCGTGACCTTCTTCGTCGATCCCGAGATCGTCGACGATCGCGAAGGTCAGTACATCCACACGATCACGCTGAGCTACACGTTCTACGAAATTGACCTGCCGGAAGATGCCCAACAGGCGCAACTGGCAGTTCCTACTGAGACAAGCTTGAACTAAAGGACCCGCAAGGGAGGGACACCGCATGGCCCATGAAAAGAACCACGACTACCACATCCTGAACCCCTCTATCTGGCCGTTCCTCGGCTCGGTCGGGGCCTTTGTGATGCTTTTCGGCGCTGTGCTTTGGATGCACGACTCCGGCCCATGGCTGTTCCTGATCGGCTTTGCCGCCGTTCTCTACACCATGTACGGCTGGTGGGCCGAAACGGTGGCTGAAAACCACGCGGGCGATCATACGCCGGTGGTTCTGATCGGTCTGCGCTACGGCTTCATCATGTTCATCATGTCCGAGATCATGTTCTTTGCCGCATGGTTCTGGGGCTTCTTCAAGAACGCGCTTTACCCCATGGGCCCGCTCAGCCCGGGCGTCGACGGTGTCTGGCCGCCGGTGGGTGTGGAAACCTTTGATCCCT
Source organism: Pseudomonadota bacterium (assembly GCA_038527375.1). Lineage (GTDB taxonomy): Bacteria > Pseudomonadota > Alphaproteobacteria > Rhodobacterales > Rhodobacteraceae > Shimia_B. Next base: position 109,623 of record JBCBFU010000002.1, read on the forward strand.
GGCACCTTCCGCTGATCAACACGCTGATCCTGCTGTGTTCGGGCTGTGCCGCGACCTGGGCGCACCACGCGCTTGTTCACGAGAACAACCGCAAGGACCTGCGCGACGGCCTGATCATCGCGATTGCACTGGGCGCGTTCTTCACCGTGCTGCAGGCCTATGAATACAACCACGCCTCCTTTGGCTTCGGCAAAGGGTGCGAGGTCTACTGCTCCAACTTCATCCTGCCCACCCTGTTCCACGGCCTGCACGTGGTGATCGGGACGATCTTCCTGGGCGTGTGCCTGATGCGGGTCATGAAGGGTCACTTCACGCCTGAGAACCACATGGGGTTCGAGGCGGCGGCCTGGTACTGGCACTTTGTGGATGTGGTGTGGCTGTTCCTGTTCGCCGCGATCTACATCTGGGGCAGCTAAGGGATAGCCTGCTGTCGCAGGCTGCCTGCGGCGCGGATATTCAGAGCCAAAAGAAGGGGCGGGCGCGGGTCTGCCCCTTTGTCATTCGCGAGAGGGTGGAATGCGCGTCTTTGTGGTTTTGATCGGAGTTGTGGGGACCGGGATCCTGCTGTGGCTGGGCATCTGGCAGATGCAGCGGCTGGAGTGGAAGGAAGGTGTGTTGGCCGAGATCGAAGATCGCATCGCGGCAGCACCCGTGGCGGTCCCGGCAGTGCCGGATCCCGAGGCGGACCGCTACCTGCCGGTGGAGGTCGCAGGGACCCTGGGAGAACGCGAGTTGCATGTGCTGATCTCGCGCAAAGGGTTCGGCGCGGGCTACCGCGTGATCCGCGCGCTCGACACGGGCCAGCGGTCAATCATGGTCGATCTGGGGGTCATCGCCACGACGGCCAAGGACGCTGACCGACCGGGCGGACCCATGGAGGTCGCGGGTAACCTGCACTGGCCCGACGAGGTCGACAGCTTCACGCCCGAGAATGACGTGGCCGGCAATATCTGGTTCGCGCGGGAGGTGGACCAGATGGCGGATGCGCTGGGCACCGCGCCGATCCTCGTGATTGCCCGCGATTTGTCGCCCGCTGTCCCCGGCGTGACGTCTTTGCCCGTCGACACAAGCGGCATTCCCAATGATCACTTGGGCTATGCGGTGACATGGTTCGGGATGGCCGCGGTGTGGGTGGCCATGACCGCGCTCTTCCTTTACCGAGGCCGCCGACGGACTGCCTGAGGGATCCCAAGACCATGAAATACGTATCGACCCGCGGTGCCGCGCCGGAGTTGAGTTTTGCCGATGCCATGCTGACGGGCCTTGCCCGCGATGGCGGTCTCTATGTCCCGGCGGAAGTGCCCGTGATGCCCAAGGGCGAGATCGCGGCACTGGCGGGTCTCCCTTACGAGGAAGTCGCCTTCCGCGTGATGCGCCCCTTCCTGGGCGACAGCTTCACCGATGACGAATTCCGCGGCATCATTGACCGCGCCTATGCGGGCTTTGGCCATGATGCGCGCGCGCCCCTCGTGCAGTTGGGGTCGAACCACCACCTGCTGGAGCTCTTTCACGGTCCGACACTAGCGTTCAAAGACTTTGCGATGCAGCTGATCGGTCAGCTGTTTCAGACGGAACTGACGCGGCGCGGTGACAAGGTCACCATCGTGGGCGCGACCTCGGGCGATACCGGATCGGCGGCGATCGAGGCGTTCCGCGGGCTGGACGCCGTGGATGTCTTCATCCTCTACCCCCATGGCCGCGTATCCGAAGTGCAGCGCCGCCAGATGACGACGCCCACCGAGGACAACGTGCATGCGCTGGCGCTGGGCGGCACGTTCGACGATTGCCAGGGCAAATTGAAGGACATGTTCAACGACTTTGGCTTCCGCGACGAGGTGCGGCTGGCGGGCGTGAATTCGATCAACTGGGCGCGCGTGCTGGCGCAGGTCGTCTACTACTTCTCATCCGCGACGGCGCTGGGCGCGCCCGCGCGCGAGGTGTCATTCACCGTGCCCACCGGCAATTTCGGCGATATCTTTGCGGGTTACATCGCCAAGAAGATGGGCCTGCCGATCAAGCGACTGGTCGTAGCGACCAACCGCAACGACATTCTGCATCGGGCGCTGTCGACCGGCGACTACACCACGGGTGAGGTCCACCCGACGATCACGCCGTCCATGGACATTCAGGTGTCTTCGAACTTCGAACGTGCCCTCTTTGACGCTTATGACCGCGACGGCGGGGCAGTCGCACAACTGATGGCCGAATTGAAAGAGGGCGGCTTCAAGATCAGCCAAGGCGCGCGCGAGGCGCTGCGCGAGCATTTCGACAGCGGCCGCTCGGACGAGCATGAGACAAGCGAGACAGTGACCCGAGCGCTCGCCACCATGGGCGAGTTGCTGTGTCCGCACTCCGCAGTGGGCGTGAAAGTGGCTGAGGAGCATCTGGGGCCGGAACCCATGATCACACTCGCGACCGCACACCCCGCGAAATTCCCCGCCGCGGTCGAGGCGGCAACCGGACAGCACCCCCCCTTGCCCCCCCGCATGGCGGACCTGTATGAGCGGTCGGAGCGTGTGACGCAGGTCGCCAATGACCTCGCCGCGCTGGAACAGCTTATTCGGGAAAGACGCCGCGCGTGACAGTTCAGACGCATACATTGCCCAACGGATTTCGGATCGTAACCGAGCGGATGGATGGGCTGGCCAGCGCCTCCATCGGGCTTTGGGTCAATGCAGGTGGCCGCCACGAACGGGCCGAGCAAAACGGCATCGCGCATTTCCTTGAACACATGGCGTTCAAGGGCACCAAAAAGCGCACCGCGCTCGAGATTGCCGAGGCGATCGAAGATGTGGGCGGTTATATCAACGCCTATACCAGCCGCGAGATGACAGCGTTCTATGCCCGCGTGCTCGAGGCCGACGTGCCGCTCGCGCTCGACGTCATCAGCGACATCGTCCTGAACCCGATCTTCGACGAAAAGGAGATCGAGGTTGAACGCGGCGTGATCCTGCAAGAGATCGGTCAGGCGCTCGATACGCCCGACGATATCGTCTTCGACTGGCTCCAGGAGGTGGCGTACCCCGATCAACCCATCGGGCGCACGATCCTGGGCCCGTCCGAGCGTGTTCAGGCCTTTGACCGCAAGGACCTGTCGGGATTTGTCGAAGAGCATTACGGCCCCAGCCAGATGATCCTTGCCGCGGCAGGTGCCGTCGACCATGACGCGCTGTGCAAAGCCGCCGAGGTGATCTTTGGCGGCATGACCGCGCGCCCAAGCCTCGACCTCGCTCCTGCGGCGTGGTCGGGCGGCGAACGGCGCGAGGCGAAGGCGCTCGAACAGGTGCACTTCACGCTGGCCTTCGAAGGCCCAAACTACCGCGATCCGCTGATCTATACGTCGCAGATATTCTCCACCGCCTTCGGTGGCGGCATGTCGAGCCGCCTGTTTCAGAAGGTGCGCGAGGAAAAGGGCCTCTGCTACACGATCTTTAGTCAGGCGGGTGCCTATGCCGATACCGGCATGACGACGATCTATGCGGGGACCAGCGCCGGTCAGGTCCGTGACCTTGCCGCCATCACCATGGATGAACTCAAACGCGCCGCCGATGACATGTCGGCTGCAGAGGTCGCGCGCGCCCGGGCGCAGATGAAGGCCGGAATGCTGATGGGGTTAGAGAGCCCGTCGAACCGGGCCGAGCGTTTGGCCCGCATGACATCGATCTGGGGTCGCGTGCCGCAACTGGATGAAATCGTGGCCTCGATCGATTCCGTCACGACCGGGGATATCCGGGAATTCGCGGGGCAGATGGTGCAATCGCCGTCGCTCGCGCTGGCGCTCTACGGTCCCTTGGACGATGCCCCGACCCTTGCTGATTTGCAGGAGAGGCTCGCGGCCTGATGCTACGCCGCATCCGCAAAGTTCGGATCGAAACCGATCGGATGACCCTGCGCCCCCCGGTGCACACGGATTTCCGGGCTTGGGCCGCGCTTCGCAGTGCCAGCCGTGACTTCCTCACCCCGTGGGAGCCCACATGGGCCAGCGACCACCTGACGCGCAAAAGCTTTACCAATCGCGTCTACTGGGCACAAAGGTCCATCGTGCGCGGAACCGCGATCCCGCTCTTTTTGGTGCGCCGCAAGGATCAGGTCCTGCTGGGGGCCATCACACTCGACCACATTCGCCGCGGACCCGCGCAGGCCGGCACGACCGGTTACTGGATCGGACAGCCCTTCGCGCGTCAGGGCTACATGCGCGAGGCGATCGAGGGCGTGGTGCATTACGGCTTTGCCGAACTGGACCTCAGCCGGATCGAGGCCGCGTGCCTGCCGGAAAACACGGCCTCGCGGACCCTGCTGGAAAAGAGCGGCTACAAATATGAGGGCGTCGCGCAAAGCTATTTGCAGATTAACGGGCGCTGGCGAACGCATGTTTTATACGCAAACCTGCGCAGCGACCGCCGTGGGAAATCCGACGCGGTCTAGAATCTCTGGCGGGACACCGGGGCTGCACTAGTCTTCTGGGTCATGAGATATCTAGTCGCTCTCTTCATCCTCTTGCTGCCCACCGCATCGCTGGCGCAGCGGGCCTCCCACTGTATCGCCATCGCGCAGGCACCGGGCCTTGAATATGTCCATCGGGCAAGCTTCCGTGACCCGCTGGAGGATTTCAGCGTCCGCATCAGCTATCTTGCGCATTCGATGTTTCTGATCCAATCGGCCAGCGGTCCATCAGCCGTGACCGACTACACCGGGTTCGTCGGATCGACCGGATTCTTCCCGGACGTGGCCACCATGAACAACGCCCATGACAGCCACTGGACCGCCTTCCCGGACAACCGTATTCCCCACGTGTTGCCGGGCTGGCCCGTGGGCGGTGAAAAAGCCAATCACCGCATTCAGGTGGGCGATATGCTGGTGCGGAATGTCACCACCGATATCCGAAGCCGCAGCTTCTTTGATGAAGAGAACACCGGCATCCGCCGCGACGGCAATTCGATCTTCGTGTTCGAGACCGAGGGCCTTTGCATCGGGCATGTGGGGCACCTGCATCACGAACCCGACGATGCGCAATACGCGGCCCTTGGGCGTTTGGACGTGGTCATGGTGCCCGTGGATGGCGGCATGACCATCGACCGCGCCAGCCTGAAATCCATGCTGGTGCGGCTCAGGTCCTCGCTGGTCTTGCCGATGCACTGGTTCGGGCCCTCGAACCTCGAGGCGTTTCTGGTGGATATGGCGGACGACTACGTGATCCAGCGCACGCTCTCCAATTCGATGGAGGTCAGCCTGCGCACCCTCCCGTCGGAGCCCACGATTTTGGTTCTGACACCCCAATATCTCACCGAACCGCAGTGACAATTGTACACGTCCATGGTCGAAGGTGCGCATGACACAGCTTGCGCCGATCACGGCTGATATCATCGCAGAACTTGACGCCGCCTTGCCGGGCGCCGTGCGCCCCGCCGAGGCCCGCTACCTCGAGGAACCCCGCGGTCGCTATGCGGGATCTGCGGGCGTCGTCGTCGCGCCATCATCAACCGAGAGCGTGGCCCAAGCCATTCAAATCGCTGCGAAACATCGGGTTCCCGTTGTTCCTTATGGCGGCGGGACGGGGCTTGTGGGCGGGCAAGTGACCGATAGCGATCTGGCCCCCATGATCCTGAGCCTCGAGCGGATGACGGCGATCCGCGAGGTTGCCCCGACCGAGAACGTGCTGATCGCCGAGGCCGGCGCGATCCTGGCCGATGTGCGGTCCGCGGCCGCCCACGCGGGCCGGCAATTCCCACTTTCGCTCGCCTCCGAAGGCTCGGCCCGGATCGGCGGGCTTCTGGCCACCAATGCGGGCGGCGTAAACGTCTTGCGCTACGGCAATGCGCGCGACCTGTGTCTGGGCCTTGAGGTCGTGCTGGCGGACGGCACCGTCTGGAACGGGCTCACGCGTCTGCGCAAGGACAATGCCGGGTTCGACCTGCGCAACCTGATGATCGGCTCCGAAGGGACGCTTGGTGTCATCACAGCGGCCACGCTGAAACTGGCCCCGATCCCGGCCAGTACAGGCACAGCGATGATGGTTGTGCCGGATCCCCAGGCCGCGCTCGACCTGCTGGCGCTTGCCCGCGATCATCTGGGCGACGGCGTCAGCGCGTTCGAGCTGATCCACCGCCAAGGCCTTGATTTCCTGTCCGAAACCCTGCCTGAGATCCGACAGCCCTTTGCGGATCGGCCCGAATGGTGCGTCCTGATCGACGTGGGTCTGCCGCGGGGCCTCGATCCCGCCACGGCGCTCGAGGCGCTCTTTGCCGCCGCCGCCGATGCCGGGCTGGCAAGCGATGGCACCATCGCCCAGTCCGAGGCGCAGCGCGCCGCCCTCTGGTCCGTGCGCGAACACATCCCCGAGGCCAACCGCCGGATCGGGTCGGTCTCGTCCCACGACATCTCGGTGCCCATGGGCGCGATCCCTGAGTTCATCCGCCGCGGGGCGCAGGCGCTCGCTCAGGTGGGCACCTTCCGCATCAACTGCTTCGGGCATGTCGGCGACGGCAACCTGCACTACAACGTCTTCCCCATGCCGGGCAAAACCCGCGCGGATTACGAGGTTGAGAGACCGCAGGTCAAACGCGTGGTCCATGACCTTGTGCATGCGCTGGACGGGTCCGTTGCCGCCGAACACGGGGTGGGGCGGCTCAAGGTCGGCGACCTCGAACGCTACGGCGATCCGACGCTGTTGGCGATGATGCGACAGGTGAAAACGGCGCTCGATCCGCAGGGTATCCTGAACCCCGGTGTGATGCTGCGCGCGGTGGATTAACCAATCGCCGCCCCGCACCAAGTGCACCGATTTCGGGCGATACACCACCCGTACACAGGGCGTACACAACCGGTACATACGGCGTACATACCCGATCCGCGCACATGACGACCCAAAACTGCCGTTAACTGTGCGCCAAAGCGGCACCTTCTTCTGGCGGAACCTATCGCAGAGCGCGCGAGAGACAGCGTCTCTCGCCTAGGTGGGCGGATGCCCCTCGCGCCCCGCGAGGGGCGGCAAGCGCGCCTAGAGCCAGTCCTTTAGAGCCCGTCAAAGGCGCATAGCGTGTGCACGTCCATCCCGAGGCCTTCCAGCAACGCGCGCCCGCCCAATTCCGGCAGGTCGATCACAAAGGCGCAGCCGACGATCTGGGCGCCAAGGCGTTCGATCAGCTTGATCCCGGCCTCTGCCGTGCCGCCCGTGGCCAGAAGGTCGTCGACGACCAGCACCCGCTCCCCGGCTTGAAGTGCGTCGTCATGCACCTCCATGGTCGCGGCACCGTATTCGAGGGTGTAGTCCTGAGAGATCGTGGCCCCCGGCAGTTTGCCCTTCTTGCGGATGGGGACAAAGCCCACCGACAACTGATGCGCGATCGCACCGCCCAGGATGAACCCCCGCGCCTCGAGCCCCACGACCTTGTCGATTTCCATCCCGGCATAGGGATGCAGAAGCTGGTCGATCGCCATGCGGAACCCGCGTGGGTCGGCAAAGAGCGTGGTCACGTCCCGGAACATGATCCCCTCATGCGGGAAATCGGGGATCGTGCGGATATAGTCTTGGACGGTCTTCAAGGCAGGCAAACTAAAGCTCCTTCAAGGGGATGGGGAACGCCGCGTCGCGCGCGACAGATTGCGGGCGCCTCAGATCACCCGACCCGCGACGGCGTCGAGTTTGGCCATCAAGGCCGGGTCGCGGTTGTCCGGTTGTGTGATGATCGCGAATTCAAGCGCCTTGTCGCAGCCATGGGGGCAATCGGCGCGGTCGGGCCCCAGAAGTCCGGGCAGGCGGGCGACCATATCGCGGGCCTTGTCGGCATTGCCCATGAGCGTGGCGATGATCTGGGTCACGTCGACCTCGCCATGGTCGGGGTGCCAGCTGTCGTAATCGGTGATCATGGCGACGGAGGCATAGCAAAGCTCGGCCTCGCGGGCCAATTTGGCCTCTGGCATGTTGGTCATGCCGATCACGTCGCAGCCCCAGACCTCGCGATACATTTTGGATTCCGCCAGCGTGGAAAATTGCGGGCCTTCCATGGCGAGGTACGTTCCGCCCTTGTGGACGGTGATCCCGGCCGCGCGGGCGGCGGTCTCGCAGGCGTCGCCCAGACGCGGGCAGGTGGGGTGCGCGACCGAGACATGCGCCACGCAGCCTGTCCCGAAGAAGCTTTTCTCCCGCGCGAAGGTCCGGTCGATGAACTGGTCCACGATGACGAAGTCGCCCGGCGCCATTTCCTCGCGGAAGGACCCGCAGGCCGAAACCGAGATCACATCTGTGACGCCCAGCCGTTTGAGCGCGTCGATATTCGCCCGATAGGGCACGGTCGTTGGCGAATGGGTGTGTCCGCGCCCGTGGCGGGGCAGGAACGCCATCTCGACCCCGCCAAGCGTGCCGGTCAGGATGTCATCGGACGGTGCACCCCATGGGCTGTCCACGCTTTGCCAGGTGGCGTTTTGCAGCCCGTCGATGTTGTAGAGGCCCGAGCCGCCGATGATGCCGATCTTGGTTTGGGTCATGTGGAGGCTCCTTCCATCGTGTCAGGCCGCAAGGTGCCCGGAAGCGTGTGCGAATAAAACCCCACACATGATCCCGTCTTCGCGATTTTGTCAGGAATGGGTGGTAGTTGCTGCGCCGCGGCGGTATTGCCCGCGACAACCGGCCCGCGCGTGTGCCGAAGAATACCGTGCGTTTTCCGCGCTGCCACGTTAGGCCCCCGCGATCCGAGCAAAGAACAGAGGCGTCATGACCCGTATCCTCGAAGCATTCGGCAATTCCATTGCCATGGACACCAATGAGATGACCGCTGGCCGCTGGCGGATCGAGCTTTTGTCAGGGCTGACCGTTGCGTTGGCCTTGGTGCCAGAGGCCGTGGCCTTTGCTTTTGTGGCCGGTGTGCACCCCTTGGTGGGGCTTTATGCGGCGTTCATCGTAGGTCTGATCACGGCGCTGATCGGTGGGCGTCCGGGCATGATTTCGGGCGCGACCGGGGCCTTGGCGGTTGTGATGGTCAGCCTCGTGGCACAGCACGGGGTTGAATACCTCTTTGCCACGGTGGTCCTGATGGGGCTGATCCAGATTTTCGTGGGCATCATGCGCTGGGGCAAGTTCATCCGGCTGGTGCCGCACCCGGTGATGCTGGGGTTCGTGAACGGTCTGGCCATCGTGATTTTCCTGGCACAGCTGACGCAGTTCAAAGTGCCCGGCACTGTTGTTTCGGACGGTCACGGCATGACGGGCGGCGAGTGGATGACGGGCGCACCGCTGATCACCATGCTGGGGCTCACGGCCCTGACAATGCTGATCATCTGGATCATGCCGCGCATCACCAAGGCGATCCCGGCCCCGCTTGCGGGCATCGGCATCGTCGCCGCGCTGGTGATCGTGATGGGCATCGACGTGCCTCGTGTGGGCGATCTGGCCTCGATCTCGGGCGGGTTGCCGTCGTTCCATGTGCCGATGGTTCCGCTGACGTGGGAGACCTTCGAGATCATTCTGCCCTACGCGCTGATCCTGTCGGCCATCGGTCTGATCGAGAGCCTTCTGACGCTGAACCTCGTGGGTGAGATCACCAACAAGCGCGGCGGGTCGAGCCAGGAATGTGTGGCGCAAGGCGTGGCCAACACCGTGACCGGCTTCTTTGGCGGCATGGGCGGCTGCGCCATGATCGGCCAGTCGATGATCAACGTGAAATCGGGCGGGCGGACCCGCGTCGCGGGTATCTCGGCGGCGCTGTTCCTGCTGCTTTTCATCGTGGTCGCGGCGCCTGCGATCGAACAGATCCCGCTGGCGGCGCTGGTGGGCGTGATGTTCATGGTCGTGATCGGGACGTTTGCCTGGAATTCCCTGCGTATCCTCGCGCGCGTGCCGCGCACGGATGCGTTCGTGATCGTGCTGGTGACGGTGGTGACGGTCATGACCGACCTTGCCATCGCGGTGGTCGTGGGTGTGATCGTGTCGGCGCTGGCCTATGCGTGGGGCAACGCCACGCGCATCTACGCCAAGAGCTATGCGACGCCGGAAGGCGCGAAGGTCTATCAGGTGCAAGGGCCGCTTTTCTTTGGCTCCTCGGACGGGTTTGTGGAGCTCTTTGACGTTCAGCAAGACCCGGGCGAAGTGATCGTGGATTTTGCCGACAGCCGAGTGGTGGACCAATCGGCGCTGCAGGCCATCGAGGCGATTGCCACCAAGTATGAGGACGCGGGCAAGCGCATCCAGTTGCGGCATTTGTCGCCCGACTGTCACCGCCTGCTAAAAAAGGCGGGGCACCTTGTGGTCGACAGTGACGATGACCCGGATTACGGGCTCGCGGTCGATTATGGCGTGCGCACCGGGATTTTGTCCGGGGGTCACTGACCCGCGAAATCCCGCTTTGGTTGTCGTTTGGGGCGGCGGGAGTCTCCGCCGGCTTGATCGTGTTTCCCTGAGGTCACGCAAATTCGTCTTAAATCAGAAACGTCTTGCGGCCTCAGACGTTTGCGGCGAATTATCAGGCCATTCATTTCCTAAGGGGGGAACATCATGGCGACGATTAATTTGTTTAACGGTTATCCGTTCGTTCAACTTTATACCGAGGAGCTTTTCCGGCTGTTGGACGATAGCGGTGACTTTACAGTGTCCGGTGGTGGGACAACTGCATCTGCCTCGACGGACGATGGGTTTCGGTCCTTTGTCCTGACCGGCACGGGCATCACCGAAGATCCTACGGATCCGGGCGGCCTGGGGTCGGGGACGGTCACGAAGATCGAATTCTTTGACAGCTTGGGCACCAAGATCGGCGAGATCGACGGGCTGAGCATCGATATCGCAGCCTTTGATGCCGCAACTGATGCGGGCGAAGCGGCTAGCCTTGCGTTCATTCAGACGTTCTTCTTCAGCTCGATCACGTCCATCCTTGGTGAGGACGGAGCCGACGAGATCGACACGGAGTACCACAACGACAATTCACCGTTCCAGTTCGATGCGGACATGAGCGTGGATCTGGAGGAAGGTAACGACATTCTTATCTTGGACAGTGGCAACCACTCTGTGTTCGGTGGTGTCGGACGGGACTATATCGACTTTGTCGGTGTCGGCGATGATGATGCGGACGGCGGCAATGCAAGCGACCTTCTGCTGATGGGACGCGGCAAGGATGTCGCCGAGGGTGGAAAGGGTGACGATTTGCTCGACGGTGGTCGGGAAGCCGACAAGCTGTTCGGCGGTAAGGGCAACGATGTCCTTTATGGCGGCCGCGGTAAGGACATCCTGAGCGGGAACGCGGATGCGGACGTTTTTGTCTTTGACGAGCATTCCGGCAAGGACAAGATCAAGGACTTCAACCTCGCCCTGGACTCGCTGGTCTTTATTCAGTCCGCCGAGAACGAGGACTTTACCGACCTCAACCCCGATGACTTCACGTTCACCGACACGGCAGGCGGGCTGTTGATCACCTATGAAGGCGGCCAAGTGCGCCTTGTGGGTCTGACGACGGCAGATGCCGCGTCGATCAATTACGGCAACGGTGCAGCACTTGCGGCCGGTGTTGAAGAGCTGTTCGGCTTCTTTGAGTAAAACACGCTGCGCCGCGTGACGGCGTAGGAGTTGAGCCGGCCGCAAACCCTGCGGCCGGCTTTTTCTATGGCCAGCCCGCGCACCGGGACCAGCCGGTCCAATCCCTGAGGCAGACGCGCAGTTGATCGTGTCGGCCTCTCCCCTGGCCCGGTATCCTGCAGCGGGGACACGCGCGGTTCGGTCTGACCCGGGCGTGATGAAATGGGGATGATGTGCGCCCGCGCCGCGCCGTGCCGTGCGGGCGGACAGCCAGTGGGGCCTACGACGATGACAATCACTTTGACCGCGCCTGTGGCGTATTAGGACACGATTTCCGAGCTGGCATGGCATTTCTACGACTGGCTGAACGGATTTGTCCCGCTAGGGCAGGATGACGCGGCGATCGTCATCGGGGACGCGGGCGAGTATTTCTACAACATCACCGGGGTCACTCTTGAGTATGTGGACGGGGTCATCACGGACGGCACGATCACCGGGTTCGAGGTGGTCGACGATGACGCGCCGGATCAGCCTCTCTTGCAGGTGACCGGGCTGAACCTTGATGCCGCGTTGATCTTGAACGCGTATATTGGCGGTTCGGACGATGTTGATACCTTTTTGCAGGCTGAGTTCTACGACCAGGACATGGTGATCGTCGGCAGTTCGGATAATGACGACATCGACCTTCTGGATCACAAACAGGATTACGGGCTGTCCTATGAGGGCGCGGTCACTGTGGATTTGGGGGATGGCGACGATTTCTTTATCGGCGCAACCGCAGGTGTGACCGTGCAGGGCGGCACGGGGCGCGACTATATCGAAACGGGCAAAGGTGCCGACATCATCGACGGCGGCAATGCGACGGACGTGATCCAGACGGGCGAGGGCCGCGATGTGTTGATCGGGTATCGCGGCGACGATGCGTTGATCGGCGGCAAGAAGCGCGACAAGCTGGAAGGTGGGCGCGGCGAGGACGTGTTGATCGGCGAGGAAGGGCGCGATGTCCTGACAGGCGGCGGCGGCGCCGATCTGTTCATTTTCGATCTGACCAGTGGCAAGGACAAGATCAGCGATTTCACGCTGGGCGAGGATCGGTTGGTCTTTATAGACGGCCCGCCCAGCCTGGGTCCGGTCACGGACCTTGATCCCGCTGGTTTTACCTTCACCGACCGGACCAATGGCGTTCTGATCACCTATGACGGGGGCAACGAGGTCTATCTTGCCGGTGTCAGCGCCGCTGACCTCATGGGTGGAACGGAGTGGGTTTTGGATGGCGCGACGGCACTGTCCTATGTGGACAGCCTGTTCGAAGCCGTGTTCTGAGCAGGCGGTTTTGCTCGCTATTTGCCTTGTGTGATTCCGGAGCCTATTCGCCCGGTCGGGTGAGCGAGAAGAGGTCCGTCACCCGCGCGTAGTCGCGGTATCCCAGCCGTGCGAGCGGCTGGAAGGTCGTGACATCAAACCGGCCGTCTATCAGGCAATCGTCGCGCATGTGGATGCCTGTGACCTCTCCGAACACCGCAAAATTCGTGGCACCGGGCAGGCGCACGATTTGCGTTACCCGGCATTCCAGCGCGGCGGGTGCGTCGGCCACGCGGGCGCAGGGGATCGTTTCGCAGTCTGTCTTGGGGATGCCTGCCAGCGCGAATTCATCCACGTCGCGCGCTTCCGCGCCCGAACTGATGTTCATCCGGTCGCGGGCGGCGTATTCGACGACGTTGATGCAAAAGGCCCCTGTGGCGCGCAGGTTGGCCATGCTGTCCTTGGTGTCGCCCCGGTCCGCCTTGGCCGAGGTTGAGGCGAACATGACCTGGGGCGGCTCATAGGCCACGGCGTTGAAAAATGAATAGGGGGCGAGGTTGTCGCGCCCTTCCGTGTCGCGCGTGGACACCCAAGCGATGGGGCGGGGTGTGACGATGGCGTTGAACGGGTTGTGCGGCAGGCCGTGTGCGTTGGGACCATCAGCGGGGCGGTAGAACATCGGGCGGAGCCTTGTGGTGAGTGCGTTGCCCAGACCCTAATCACCGTGCTAGCCCGCCTTCCAGAGAAAAGGCGCGCGGACCATGCGCACGCTGCGACGGGCAGGGACGATGTACACGCTGGGCGAAGAAACGGCCGAGGATTGGTGGGAGGTCGAGGCGCTCTATGACCTGTGCTTTGCCCCCGGTCGCGAAGCCCTGTCCAGTTACCGTCTGCGCGAAGGGGTGGCCCGTGTGGGTCCCTTGTGCCTGACCGCCCGCGATGGCGATGGGATCTTGGGCGGGGCCATCCGGTATTGGCCCGCCCGGATCGGGGACGCGTCGCTGTTGCTGTTGGGACCCATCGCTGTGCACCCCACCCGCCAAGGCGAAGGGTTGGGTGCGCAATTGATGCAACAGTCGCTGGGCGCGGCCCGCGCGCTGGGCCACGACCGTGTGCTGCTGGTGGGCGACGAACCCTACTACGGCAAATTTGGCTTTCGGCGGCTTGCGGACGTTGCGATGCCGCCGCCCACGAACCCCGACCGTGTGCTGGGACTGGCGCTGCGCGCCGGGGCTTGGGACGGTGTGACGGGCGCCGTGGAGCGCAGCTAGCACAGGGGTCACCCGCGCTGTTTGAGCCACTCCATGATGGCGGGACGCACGCTTTGATCGCCGCGTGCGCGGGCGGTGTCGATGACGGCTTTGACTTCGTCCAGGTTCGAGCGGCGCAAAAGGTGTTTGACCGGCCCGATGGAGGCCGGGCGCATGGACAGTGACCGGAGCCCCATGGCCGCAAGGCAAAGCGCCTCGATCGGGCGGCCTGCATCCTCGCCACAAAAGGACAGCGGCGTGTCGGTCGTGGTGCAGCGGGCCACGATCTGTTCGATGAAGCTGAGGAATGAGACGTTGAGCGTGTCATAGCGTTTGCGCACGCGCTCGTTCTCGCGGTCGGCGGCAAAGAAGAACTGCTTGAGGTCGTTGCCCCCGATCGAGATGAATTCGACCTCTTCAAAGAACCGCCTTGGTGCGAAGGCGAGCGACGGTGTTTCGAGCATCGCGCCCACGCGGATATCGCGGGGGACCGCATGGCCCAGCTTGCGTTCGCGGTCGATCACGGTGTCGAGGGCTGCGCGCGCCTCCCGGTATTCGTCGAACTGTGCGACGAACGGGAAGAGGACATGCATGGGCCGCGACCCGTGGGCGCGCATGAGCGCCTGCAACTGCATCCGGAGCACGCCGGGTTTGTCCAGCCCCACGCGGATTGCCCGCCACCCCAGCGCAGGGTTCGGTTCGTCTTGCGGTTTCATGTAGGGCAGGACCTTGTCCGAACCGATATCGAGCGTCCGGAACACGACCGGTTTGCCCCCCGCCGCGTCCAGCACACGTTTGTAGAGCGCCGACAGTTCCGCCCGGCGGGGCATCTGGTTGCGGACGAGGAATTGCAGTTCCGTGCGGAAGAGGCCCACGCCTTCGGCCCCGGAATTGGGCAGGGAGGGCAGGTCGGCCATGAGGCCCGCATTCATATGCAGGGACACGGTCGATCCGCATTTCGCGGTCGCGGGCAGGTCGCGGATCGTGGCGTAGCGCGTCTGCGCCTCGGCCTGCATGGCCATCTTGTCCCGGAAGGCCGCAACGACGTTGTCGTCGGGGCGCAGGTGCACGATGCCCTGTTCCCCGTCGACCATGACGTGATCGCCATTGAGCGCCTCGCGCGTGACGCCGGGGGCATTGATCACCAGTGGGATCGAGAACGCTCGGGCCACAATGGCCGCGTGCGACCCGACGGAGCCTTCTTCGAGGACAATCGCGCGGAGTTTGCGCCCGTATTCCAAAAGCTCCCCCGGCCCGATATTGCGCGCCACGAGCACGGCATCGGCGGGCAGTTCATGGGCCTGCTGGCCTTGGCCCGTCAGGATGCGCAGGAGGCGGTTCGAGACATCATCAAGATCGTGGAGCCGGTCGCGCAGATAGGCGTCGGGCACTTCTTTCAGGCGCGCGCGGGCGGTCGATTGCTCTTTCTCCACGGCGGCCTCGGCGGAGAGGCCCGCGCGGATGTCGGCCTCCATCCTTGTGCGCCAGCCGCGGGAGTTGGCGAACATGCGGTAGGTTTCGACCACTTCCGCCTGTTCCTTGCCCGCGGTCTGGACACCCTTGAGCAGGTCGTCGACCGACAGGCGCAGGGTATTGAGCGCCTGATCCAATCGGTCGAGTTCCTTGGCGGGATCGTCGGCAAAGGGGTTCGTGACCATCACGCGCGGGTCGTGGAGGTGGATGTGCCCTTCGGCCACGCCCTCTTGCGCCACGCCCCCGCGCAGCATCGTGGGTTGCTGGTGGCGGGCCATGACGTAATCGTCGCCCGCGGTCAGCTGCCCCAGTTCCGTCATTTCGGCCAGAACCATCGCCACGACTTCGAGCGCGTAGGTCTCGTCATCCGAATAGGTGCGCGCCGTCTTGGACTGAACGACAAGGACGCCCAGCGTTTCGCCGAGGCGTTGGATCGGGATGCCGCAGAAGGCCGGAAAGACTTCCTCCCCCGTCTCGGGCATGTAGCGGAAACCGCGGGTCGAGGGCGCATCGGCGGTGTTCACGATCTTGCCGGTGCGTGCCACGCGGCCCACCAGCCCCTCGCGCAGGCGCATGCGGGTCTGGTGTACGGCGTCGGGGTTCAGGCCGCGCGTGGCGCAGAGTTCAAGCGTTTCGGCGTCGCGGAAGAGGTAGATCGAGCAGACCTCGGTCTCCATCGAGGCGGCAATAAGCGACACGATTTTGTCCAATCTCGCCTGACCGGGCGAATCCTCGGCCATGGCCTCGCGCAGGCGGCCGAGGAGCTTGCGGCTCTCGCTATCGGATGGGATGGCCATGGGGTGCGGATACCTGACGTGTCTTTCCACCGCGTTTTAGCGGTTGGTGCCGAAGGGGGGAAGAGGTGCGCCGCCGGGCAAGATCGCTGGGGCCGATTTGGGTGTGTTAGACGGCAAAAATGCGCAGCTTTTCATCACCTGTCACCCGGCGCGGGTGAAGCCCCGCCCTAACGCGCGCCAGCACAAGATCGAGAGTGCAATCACGCCTATCCCCGCCACCCAGAAGGGCATGGTCAGCGCGACCTCCCGCGGCAAGGGGCCGTCCGCGAGGGAGACGATGACGCCAGATAGCGCCAGTCCGATGGGCATCATGCCCCACGCAAAGAGGCGGTAGACCGAATTCACGCGGCCCAAGAGATGCGCGGGGATCGTGCGCTGGCGGTAGGAGACCGAGACCGTGTTCCAGGTGAGCCCGATAAACTCGAACCCCGCGAGGATCAGCGCGAGGGCCACGGGGTTGGGGACCAGTGGGATCAGCGCAAAAGTCAGCGCCGAGGCCGCAAGCGCCCATTGCGCGGTGCGGCCCGGGCCAAGCCAGCGGATGATGTGTTCGGCCACGAAACCGGCGAGGATGCCGCCCACCGCAGAGGCGGCGAGGATCAGGCCAAAGCCCGGCGCGTCCAGACCCAAGACCTCCTGCACGTAGAGGACCAGCGCGATCACGACCATCTGGTCAAAGAGGTTCCAGACCCCGGTGATGATCGCCAGAAGGCGCAGGAGCGGGGCATCGCGCAGGAAGCTTAGACCTTCGCCCAACTCGCGGCGCCAGTTGCGGTCTGCCTTAGGCGGCGCGGCGGTTGGCGTGGGGCGCAGGGTGGCGATCAGGGTGGCTGCAATCAGGAACGCCGCGCCGTTCAGCGCAAAGGGCAGCCACAGGATCGTGGCGATGAGAAAAGCGCCTACCGTGGGGCCCAGCAGGAACTGCCCGATGATTTCGACACTCCAGAGCCTGCCGTTCGCGCGTTCGAGCTGTTCGGGGGGCACGAGGGCCGGAAGGATCGTCTGGGCGGCGTTGTCGCGAAAGACTTCCGCCGTGCCTACGGCCAGCGCGCAGACCGCGAGGAGGGCAAAGAGCGTGGGAGAGGAGGTCGCGCCGTCGGCCGGTTCGGGCAAGGGCAGGGCCACAGAGACGGCGATGGCGGCCACCACAAAGGCCGCGCCCCGGGCGATGTCCATGGCAAGGATCAGGCGGCGTCGGTCGACCCGGTCCGTCACGATCCCGGCGGGCAGGGCAAAGAGGAACCAAGGCAGCCTCAGCGCCACGGGCATCATCGCAATCAAAAGCGCGTCGCGCGTCAGGAGCGAGGCCACCCAGGCCCACACCACC
>JBCBFU010000002.1:127368-140512 GCA_038527375.1 Pseudomonadota bacterium
TCGCCACCCCATCGGCGAGGTTCGTTAGGCCCGAGGCCGCGATGAAGCGGGGCAGTTGGTTGGATGGTGCCATCGGCTGCGGGCCTTTCAGAGGTGTCCGAGTGGGGTCGGACACCTTACTGCACCCTCAAGCCGACATGAGGGCAAGCGGTTTTTAGGCCGCTTTCTCCAGCTCGAACGCGTCGTGGAGTGCCTGCACGGCCAGTTCCATGTACTTGCGGTCGATCAGGACCGAGACCTTGATCTCGGACGTGGTGATGACCTTGATGTTGACGCCTTCGTCGCGGAGCGTGGCAAACATCTTGGACGCGACGCCCGCGTGGGAGCGCATGCCGATGCCCACGATGGACACTTTGGCGACCTGTTCGTCGGCCACGAGGTCGTGGTAGTTGATGTCGCCTGCATCCTTGGCCGCCTGCATCGCCTTCTCAGCCCGCAACACCTGATCGATGGGGCAAGAGAAGGTCATGTCGGTGCGGCCATCTTCCGAGATGTTCTGCACGATCATATCCACGTTGACCCCGGCCTCGGCCAAAGGGCCAAAGATGGCGGCGGCGATGCCCGGGCGGTCGGCGACCGAGATGAGGGTCATTTTGGCTTCGTCGCGGCTGTAGGCCACGCCCGAGACGACATTGCTTTCCATGATTTCCTCCTCATCGCAGACGAGTGTGCCCGCCGCGTCATCCATTTCCTCAAAGCTGCTGAGAACACGCAGCTTGACCTTGTAGCGCATGGCCAGTTCGACCGAGCGGGTTTGCAGGACCTTGGCGCCCAGCGAGGCCAGTTCGAGCATTTCCTCGAACGCGATCTTGTCGAGCTTGCGGGCCTTGTCCGCGATGCGGGGGTCGGTGGTGTAGACGCCGTCCACATCGGTGTAGATATCGCAGCGGTCTGCCCCGAAGGCGGCGGCAAAGGCCACCGCCGTGGTGTCCGATCCGCCACGGCCTAGCGTGGTGATGCGGCCCTCGGGGCTGATCCCCTGAAAGCCTGCGACCACGGCCACGCGCATCCCTTCGCCAAACTTGGCCATGATGTTGTCGGTCGGGATTTCCTCGATCCGGGCGGAGGCATGGGCGTCGGTGGTTTTGACCGGCACCTGCCAGCCTTGCCAGCTGCGCGCGGGCACATCCATTTCCTGCAGCCGCAGCGCCATCAGGCCCGCCGTGACGTTTTCGCCCGAGGACACGACCGCATCGTATTCGCGCGCGTCATAGAGCGGCGAGGTCTCGTTCACGAAGCCCACGAGCTTGTTCGTTTCGCCCGACATGGCCGAGACGATGACGATCACGTCATAGCCTTTGGCGACCTCGACGCTGACGCGTTTTGCCGCCCGGTGGATCCGGTCGAGCGTCGCGACAGAGGTGCCGCCGAATTTCATCACTAGAACGGGCATGGTCCCTCGTGTCCGCTTGGTCGGGGAGGGCCTTACGGGACCGCCGCCCAAGGTTCAAGGGCGGGTGCGGGAGGAGGCGCTAGTTGGCCTTGGATTTCGGGATGCCGGGGATCGGCAGCACAGGCACGCCGTCTTCGATCAGGGCGCGGGCCTCATCGGCTGAGGCTTGCCCGTGGATCGGACGGTCGGGCGCGTCGCCCAGATGCTGATCGCGCGCTTCCTTGGCGAACCCGCGACCAACATCGGTGGAGTTCTCGGCCAGATGCGCGTGCATCTTCTCAATCGCCTCCTGGACGGGGTTCGACGGTGTGGCAAGCGGGCGTGCGGCGTCGTCGCGGGTATTCGACTTGGCCGGGACACGCGGGGCCATCAGGGATTTGGACACGTCGGTCGATCCGCATTCGATGCAGGCCACGTGGCCTGCCGCGTGCAGCGTGTCAAAGGCGTCTGACGAGGCGAACCAGCTGTCGAAGCTGTGGCCTTGGTCGCATTTGAGGGTGTAGCGGATCATGGGCTGTAAATATGCCGGAGCGCGCGGCCCGGCAAGGCTGGGCGCGCTCAATACCCCTTGAGCTGGGCGGGATCGAACGTCTTGATCAGGCGCTTGAGCTCAGGCTCGTTGACGCGGTTTGCGGCCTGTTTCTGCGTGAACCACTTGCGGCGGCGCTGCTTGCGTTCTGGGTAGTCGCGTTCGGTTTTCTTGACCTTGAAAGGGTAGACGAGGGCGAGGCACGGCAGATCATCGGCATCACCGACGGTCTTGGCATAGGAATAGACACCGAGGCACAGGTCATAGACGCGGCCTTTGGCGCCGCCTTCTTCCCACGCTTCTTTGGCGGCAGACCTCGCGGGCGTCATCCCATCCTCCGGCCAGCCCTTGGGGATGATCCAGCGTTTGGTACGGCGCGAGGTGACGAGCATAATTTGCACATTCCCATCCACCACCCGAAACGGAAGGGCGGCGAATTGCGACCGCGCCTGACGTTTGTCGAGTGCCCCGAAGGATAAGGGCAACTGTGTGGCCCTTTGGAGGGACATACGCTTCATCTCTGATTTTCTTGGCTCGATTGAAAAAAAGCATAGGGAATCGCGGGTGAGATGCAAGAAATACACTCGCCGCGCGCGCCCCGCGCCATACGTTCCATCGTGTAGTGTAACGGGAGCAACGCAGATGCTGCGCATTTTGATCGTTTTGTTGGTGGGTCTTGCGAATACGGCTACGGCCGGGCCGCGGTTCGAATTCTCGTTGATGGACGGGCGCACGATCGCCACGGCTGACGGTCCCATGCTGATCGTCAACACGGCCTCGCGATGCGCCTTCACCCGGCAATATGACGATCTCCAAACGCTCTACGATACTTACCGGGCCGAGGGACTGACGGTTCTGGCCGTGCCGTCCAACAGCTTCCGTCAGGAACTGGCGACGGGGGAGCAGGTGGCCGAATTCTGTGCGATCAATTTCGATCTGGACCTGCCGATGACGGGCATCACCGAGGTGACGGGTGACAAGGCGCATCCGTTTTATCAATGGGTCCGCACCAATGCGCGGTTCACGCCCACGTGGAATTTCAACAAGGTGCTGATTGATGCGGAGGGCGACGTGGTCGCGACCTTTGGATCGGCGGTCGCGCCCATGTCCGCCCGGATGACCCGCGCGGTAGAGGGCCTGTTGTCTGCGGGATGACGCTGTTTTTGGGCTCCGAAATCTACCGGGGGTCAAGCTACGGTGATTGGCACCCTTTGAGGGTGCCACGTGTATCCACCGTGATGGACCTTGCCCGCGCGCTGGGGTGGTTGCCGCCTGAGATGTATCGCACGTCCCCGCGGGCCAAACCTGCGGCGTTAGAGGTCTGGCACGCGCCCGATTACCTCGCGGCGTTGCAACGGGCCGAGCGGGAGGGCGATCTGCCCGAGGATTCGCGGCGGCGTTACGCGCTGGGCACCCCGTCGAACCCGATCTTTCCGGAGGTCTACCGCCGCCCCGCCACGGGCGCAGGCGGCGCGCTCTGGGCGGGGGAGGTGTTGCGCGCCCCGGGCATCATTCACCTGCCCGGCGGGGGCACGCATCACGGGATGCCTGCGCAGGCCAACGGGTTTTGCTACCTCAACGACTGTGTGCTCGCGATCCTCGCCCTGCGGCGCGCGGGCCTGCGGCGCGTGGCCTATGTGGATATCGACGCCCATTACCCCGACGGGGTCGCGGCGGCGTTTGGCGATGCCGCGGACGTGCTGATGATTTCGGTCCACGAGGCCGGGCGCTGGCCCCGGCAAGGGCATGAGGCGGACCGCGGCGCGGGCGGGTGTCAGGTGAACCTGCCCATCCCGGCGGGGTCCCATGACGGTGACCTTCATGCGATCCTTGACGGCGTCGCCTTGCCGTGGATCGAGGCGTTCAGGCCCGATGCCATCGTCCTGCAATGCGGGGCCGATGGCGTGGTCGAGGACCCGCAGTCACGACTGGCCTATTCCAACCGCGTCTACGGCGCATGGGTCCGCGCGATGCGGGCGCGCACGGACCGCCTGCTGGTCTTGGGCGGCGGTGGTTACAACCCGTGGTCGGTGGGCCGGGCGTGGACGGCTATTTGGGGGGAGATCATCGGCGCCGAGGTTCCTGCGCGCCTGCCGGATCCTGCGCGCGCCGTGCTGGAGGCGCTGACATGGACCCGGGCCGGGCGGGCGGTGACACCGCCCCGCGCGTGGGTCGAAACCCTGCTGGACGATCCGCGCGAGGGTCCGGTCTCTGCCGAGGTGACGGGCATGGTGGACCGGCATCGGCGCAGGTTGGAGGCGTTTGAGCAGGGGGCCACGGCAGGCGCGTGACCGCTGGCGGGTTGCACCACTGGGGCGCGCGCGCAACAAAGACCCGGTGATGCGGTGGATCCTGACCTTCTTGTGGATATGCGCGGCGGGTGTCGCAGCGGTTGCCGGGGCGGCGCGGGCTGACGCCGAGCCCGTGGTGATCTTTGCGGCGGCGAGCCTCAAGGGCCCGCTCGACGCGGTTGTGGCAGGGATCGAGGTCGAGACGGGCCTGACCGTGCGGGTGTCCTATGGCGCGACGTCCACCCTTGCGCGGCAAATTTCTGTGGGGGCGCCTGCCGATCTTTTCTGGGCGGCCAGCGCTGAGTGGATGGAGACCGTGTCGGCGCGGGTTGCCGCAGGGCCCGTGGACGTGTTGGGCAACCGGTTGGTCGTTGCGGCCTGGGCCGGGGTGGATACGGATGCGGACGCGGATGATGTGGGGCCGATATCTGCGGAAGCGCTGCGCGCGCTGGCGCAGGAGGGGCGCATCGCCACGGCGCGCACGGATGCCGTACCGCTGGGCCAATATGCGCGCGCGGTGATCGAGGGTTTGGGCCTGTGGCCCGAATTGCGGGCGGACCTGATTGAAACCGACAGCGCGCGGGCGGCTCTGGTTCTGGTCAGTCGCGGGGACGCGCCGTTCGGCATGCTCTATGCCTCGGACCTTGTGGCGGCGGCGGGGTCTGTTTGGCGTGTGGCGGATGTGCCCGAGGAACTGCACCCACCCATCCGGTATCCGCTGGCGGCATTGAGCGCGCGCGCCGAGGTGCGCGAGGTGTTTGACGCCCTGCAAGGACCTGCGGCACGCGCGCAATTCGTGGCAGCCGGGTTCGGGGTGGTGTCGCCATGATGGGCCTCTCGCCAGAGATTTGGGCGGCGGTGGCGCTGTCCCTGCGCGTGTCAGCGCTGGCCACCGTGGTGACGCTGCCGCTCGCGCTCGGGGTGGCGTGGCTGTTGGTGCGGCGCAGGTTTCCGGGGCGCGCGCTTTTGGATGCGTTGGTGAATGTCCCGCTGGTCCTGCCGCCCGTGGTGACGGGCTATGTCCTGCTCGTTGCGTTTGGCCCACAGGGCGCGCTGGGTGGGCCGCTGGCGGCGGTCGGGGTCGAGGTGGCGTTTCGCCCCCTCGGGGCGGCCATCGCGGCGGCGGTCATGGCGTTTCCGCTGATGGTGCGCGCGCTCAAGGTCGCGATCGAGGCGGTCGATCCAAGGCTGGAGGAGGCCGCGGCGACGCTGGGTGCCGGGCGCTGGGCGGTGTTTCGACGCGTGACGCTTCCGCTTGCCTTGCCGGGTGTGGCGGCAGCAGCGATCCTTGGGTTTGCCAAGGCGATGGGGGAGTTCGGGGCGACGATCACGCTGGTCGCCAACATCCCCTTTCAGACCCAGACCGTGCCGTCGGCGATCTATGCGCTGTTGCAAGTGCCGGGGCAGGAGGGGGCCGTCGTCACGCTGGTGTGTCTGACGCTGGCGCTGTCTCTGGGGGCGCTGATCGCAGCGGAGTGGTTCGTGCGCCGCTGGAGGTCGCGCGATGATTGAGGTCCGCGTGCGCCACAGCTGGCCGGGATTCACGCTCGATGCCGGGTTCACGGCACCGCGCGGGGTGACGGCGCTTTTTGGACGGTCGGGGTCTGGAAAGACGACGATCCTGCGCGCGGTGGCGGGTCTCCTCGACGCCGAGGCGGCGGAGGTCAGGGTTGGGGGAGAGGATTTGAGTGTGCTCCCCGCCGCAGCACGGGGCGTGGGCTATGTGTTTCAGGACGGTCGCCTTTTTCCCCATTTGAGCGTTGCCCAGAACATCGATTTCGCGGCGCGGTTCGGGCGGGCGGTCGACGCTGGCACGCGGGCGCAGATCATCGAGATGCTGGAACTGGGCCCGCTCTTGGCGCGGCATCCCCGCAACCTGTCGGGCGGAGAGGTTCAGCGCGTGGCCATTGCCCGGGCGCTTGTCTCCGCGCCGCGGCTGTTGTGCATGGACGAGCCTTTGGCCGCGCTGGACGCGGCACGCCGGGCGCAGGTTCTACCCTATCTGGAGCGGATGCGCGACGTGGTGGATGTGCCGATGCTCTATGTCTCGCACGACGCGGGAGAGGTGGCGCGGCTGGCGACATCGCTCGTTGTGGTGCGGGACGGGCGGATCGCGGCGTCAGGACCGGTGGAGGAGGTGCTGGCCGACCCCGATGCGGTGCCGGCGCTTGGCCCGCGGGCGGCGGGGGCCGTGCTGCAGGCCACGGTTGTGGATCAGGATGGACCCGGCGGTCTGACGACCTTGCAGCTGTCGGGTGCGCAATTGCGTCTGCCGGGTGTGGCGGCACCCGTTGGGGCGCGCGTCCGGCTGCGGGTGGCTGCGCAGGATATCATTCTTGCGCGCGCCCGGCCCGAGGGGATCAGCGCGCTCAACGTCCTGGAGGGGCGCATCGTGCGCGTCCGCATGGGGGACGGACCCGGCGCGGCGGTGTCGTTTGATGTGGGGGGCGACCGGTTTCTGGCCCGGATCACGGCGCTGTCGGCACGCGAGATGGCCCTGTCCCCCGGCGCGCCGATTTGGGCGATTGTAAAGGCCACGGCCTTTGATCCGGGCGGGATCGGGCAGTGAATCCAGTATACCGTCGTGCGCCGAAAAATTATTGTGCGGCAGTTACATAGCCTTAGCCATTGCATCCCGTTGCATGCTGCAAAATGTGTTTTCCCGTGGGGTCCAGACGCTAGGTTGCAGTTCCAGAATCGTTTGGGAGGACGGGCATATGACACGTTTCATCGGCACACGCGCATTGTTTATTCCGGGGCCAACAAATGTCCCCGATGCGGTGCGTCGCGCGATTGACCTGCCCCAACAGGACATGCGCGCGCCCGATTTCGCGTCCTTCACACTGCCCATCTTCGAGAACCTCAAGAAGGTGTTCCGCACCGAGACGGGCACGCCTGTGGTCTTCCCGTCCTCGGGCACCGGCCTGTGGGAAGCGGCACTGACGAATTGCCTGTCACCCGGCGACCGTGTCCTCGTTGCGCGCTTTGGACAGTTCAGCCACCTGTGGGTCGACATGGCCGAGCGGTTGGGGTTCGAGGTCGAGTGCATCGATGTGGAATGGGGTCGCGGTATTCCCATCGAGCAGATCGAAGAGGCGCTGAGCCAGGATCGCGGCCATGCGATCAAGGCCGTGCTGGCCACCCAGAACGAAACAGCGACCGGTGTGGCATCCGATATCGGCGAGTTGCGCGCGGCGATGGACCGTGCAGCGCATCCCGCTCTCTTGATGGTGGACGGGGTGAGCGCGGTCGGCTCGCTCGAGCATCGCTTTGACGACTGGCGCATCGACGTGACCGTGTCGGGGTCGCAGAAGGGCTTTATGCTGCCTGCGGGTCTGGGCATCGGCTGTTTCAGCGAGAAGGCCCTGACAGCGGCCGAGAGCGCATGGAGCCGGCGGTGTTATTTCGACGTGCGCGACATGGTTGCGATCAATCAGACGGGGTATTTCCCCTACACGCCGCCGACCAACCTGCTCGCAGGTCTCAAGGTCGCCACGGACATGTTGCTGGACGAAGGCCTCGATGCCGTGACGGCGCGCCACCACCGGCTGGCCGGTGCGGTGCGGGCCGCTGTGGCGGGCTGGGGCCTGCAGCTCTGTGCGCAAGAGGCGCGCTGGCATTCCGATACCGTCAGCGCCGTGATGCTGCCCGAGGGCACCGATGGCGGAGCGTTCATCCGCCATGCCTATTTCGAATACGGGATCAGCTATGGCGCAGGCCTGTCCAAGGTCGCGGGCAAGCTGTTCCGCATTGGGCATCTGGGGGATCTGAACGAGACGATGGTCCTGCAGATCCTCGGCGCCACGGAGCTGGTGATGCGGGATATGGGGATGGCTTTTGAGACCGGATCTGGCGTCGCGGCCGCGATCGAGCATCTGAGCCGTCCTGTGGGCGGTGGTCTGAAGGTCGCGGCGGAGTAAGTCTGCGCACCCGTTCCGCGTCTGCGACGCGGGCCTCCGGCGGAGGTATTTTTCGGCAAAAGGAAGGGGGCGGCGTTGCCCCCTTCTTCATGCCTGTGCTGCGATTACTGGCTGAGCGCCAAGGCCGCGCCGATGGCACCCGCGAGAAGCGCGCCGAGGATCACGGCAATGGCGATTTTCCACGCCGACCACGGGCGTTCGCCCTGTACCGCACCGCTGCGGCCATTGACGACGAAGCGGTAGGTCTTGCCGCGGTATTTGTAGGCCGCGAGCCAGACCGGCAGCAGGATGTGTTTGAAGGTCACGTCGCGGGTTTGGGTCCGCAGGTCGGTGATCTGTTGGTGATCGCCGCCGATGTCGAAGCGCACGTCGCGTTCGATGACGCGGTTCATATGCGCCTTGGCCTCGTCAAACCCTTGGGGGAGTTCGATGGTGTAGCCTTCGGCGCGGAAGCCCGCGAGGAATTCCGGCGTGTAGGGGCGCAATTCTGCGAGGTCCCATGGTTCCAGCCGGTCGGTGAAGCGTTTGGGCAGGGACGTTGCAGCGAGCACCAGCACATCATCGAAGAAGCGCGCCACGCGGCCTGACACGTTGCGCCAGCGGGTTTTGCGCACGCGCACGGTTTCGCGTTTGCCGTCGCGCATGACGGTCTTGTTGACGTAGTAGTCGTCGCCGCGCCGGCCCCGGTATTCGGATTTCGTGTCGGCGTCGAAGGTCCAGTAGGGCACGTAGATGCCCGACATCTTGCGCCCTTTGCGGGCGTAGTCGGTCAGCCCGTTGGGGGCAAACCAGAGCGAGCCCAGCCAGTCGGTCATGGCGGCGCGGGCGGCCTCTTCATCCAGTGCGAAAGGCAAGAGCCCTTTGGGTTTGATGTGGCGGTGCGTGCCGGTGTCGGTGACCACGGGGGTGGCGCAGAACGGGCATTCTGCGGCGTGTGTGTCGGCGTCGAATTCGACCTGTGCGCCGCAATTGGGGCAGGACAGGACGCGGGTTTCCTCGATCTCGGCCTCGGGCAGCTTGGCGGCGATGGCGGTGGCGTAGTCGAGTTCGGACAACGCGTTGTGGCGCGTTCCGTCCTCGACCTGTTGGGTGTTGCCGCAGTGATCGCAGATCAGGTTCCCCGAGGCCGGGTCAAAGCGGAAGTCCGAGCCGCAATTGTCGCAGGGAAAGCGGTGTTCTGCGGGGGTCAGGGTGTCGGTTTGTGCCATGGGTCGGGGAGGGTCCGGGTTCGGGTGGAGCGTGTGGCGGGGTGATATCAGGAGTAACGCGGCGGGCTGTGGTTGGGTTCAGGGCTTACAGGTAGGGGTGAACGACACGCGGGGTCATCAGGCGCAACGCGCCATCGGACAGGACCGCGTGCCGCCAGAGGTGAAAGAGGCCATGGGCCGCGCCCAGGGCGATTGTCAGGTTCCAGCTAAGCCGCGCGTCCCAGTCCGGCCCGCCGATCAGGAGCATCAGGGTCGCCGCGCCTGACCATGCCAGCAGGCCGTAGAGGGCGCGGTGCAGCCACGGATGGGCAAGGCGCAGGGCGCCCTTCAGCTGCGGGGTGGGTCGGTTCATCAGGCCCAGTGTGACGGCGGGGACCAGCATCGCCATGCAGGCGGCAACGTAGAGCCAGCCGGCGATGCCGGGTGTGTTGCCTGCCAGCAGGATCGCGGCCAGCAGGAAGAGCGACCAATGGGCGGTCATTGTCACCGTGCGGCGCATCTCAGGCGCTCCCGTCGGGGTCTTGGAGGCAGTGGGCGGTGATGCGGAATTCGATCAGCGCGCCGGGGCGGCGCAGCTCGGCCACGCCGACGGCGGTCCATGCGGGCAAGGGGGCTGTAAAGACTTCGCGCAGCACAGCCTCGATCGCGGGGAAGTGGGTACGGATGTCCACGTGATACGAAGTCATCTCGACCACCGCCGCTGCGTCCGCGCCGGCATGGTGGAGGATGTTGATGACTTTGGTCAGCGCGTTGCGCGCCTGCGTGGCGGCGTCCGCGGGCATCTCGCCCGTGGCCGGATCACCGCCGGTGGCCCCGGTCAGATAGAGCATGTCGCCCGCGCGAATGGCGGGGGAGAAGCCGCTGACGCGGGCGGCCTCGGCAAGTTCCGGGGGGATCAGGGCCTGACGCATTGGGCGCGGATCAGGCGCCGGGCGGTGGGGGCGGGGGCATAACGGTAAAAAGTTGGGCCAGTTCCATGACGTCCTCGGCCTTTTTCCAGCCGTCCTGACCTTGGGTCCAGACGAAGGTTTCGCGCGTCAGGCCGCCATTGCCCGCCATTTCGGCCAGCCGGGCCTTGGAAAAGGGGCCCTTGGTTTGGCCGTTTTCGGCGATGTGCCAGACATGTTCGACGGGCGGCGGGGGAGGCGTCGGGGTCGGCGCACCCATGGTCATGGTCTGGGGGCCAGTGGGCGTTTGCTGGGACATCAGCATATTGCCCATCTGCATCCCAAAGCCTGCGCCCATGCCCATACCCATGGCGTCGCCTGCGGCACCGCCTGCGCCCATGGCTTCGGCAGCCTTGTATTTCAGGTGCTCGTCAAGGTTGCCTGCGATCCCGCGCGACGTGCGATCGTCCAGCGCCTTTTCCACGGCGGGCGGGAGTGAGATGTTTTCGATGTAGAATTCCGGCACGCTGAGGCCGTAGGCGGCCAGTTTCGGGCTGATGGCATCGGCGATCAGGCGGCCCACCTCGGCGGTGTTGGCGGCCATGTCGAGCACGGGGATGCCGGAGGCCGCGATGGCGCGCGAGAATTCCTGCACGATGATGTTGCGGATCTGGAAGCTGATCTCGTCGGTGGTGAATTCGCCGTCTGTGCCCACGATTTCGCGCAGGAAGGTGGCGGCGTCACTGACGCGGGTGGTGTAGGTTCCGAAGGCGCGCAGGCGTGTGGGGCCAAATTCCGGATCGCGCAGCATGATGGGGTTTTTCGTGCCCCATTTCAGGTCGTTGAAGCGCGTGGTGTTGACGAAGTAGATTTCGGATTTGAACGGGCTTTTGAAGCCGTGATCCCAATGCTGGAGCGTCGTCATGATGGGCATGTTGTTGGTCTCGAGCATGTAGAGACCCGGCGTGAAGACATCGGCCAGTTGCCCTTCATGGACGAAGACGGCCATCTGGCCTTCGCGCACGGTTAGCTTGGCGCCATACTTGATCTCGTGCCCTTCACGTTCGAACCGCCAGACCATCGTGTCGCGGGTGTCGTCGGTCCAGTGGATGACGTCGATGAATTGGCCGGAGAGGAAATCGAAAATGCCCATCTGGGGCCTCCCTTTCAGAATTGGCTAGGCTGCGTGCATGCGTGCGCTGCCCGTGGTGTCGCGATGGCGGCGGCGAGGTTTGCATGGTGCGTCATGGAAATCCTATCGTCACACGCGTCATACCGGGCCGCCCAAGATGACCGGGCCGCCTGCCACGGTGGTGGTCGTCTGGCCCACGACCTCGGTGGCGATCTGGGCCACGATAGGACGCGCTGTGCGTTCTGTCATCCCGCGTCGGAGGCGGGGATCATAGAGGATGCGCAAAAGCGCCTCGTCATGGGTGGTCAGAAGGGCGAATTCCTCGTCATCGTTGAAGATCGATGGGCGCGCGCGGGGGCTGTCATTGCCCAGACCCAGACCTTGGGCGATCTCTTCGTGCAGGCACGAGCGGAGGAGCAGATCAGGAAGCTCTTGCCGGATGACGGCGATGGCGCGGGTATATGTGTTGGCGCGTCCGAAGGTCACCACGAGGCACAGGTCGTTGCGGGGCAGGTTGCGGATCGTGGATTGCCACGCGCTTCCCGCGCCGGGCAGGATTTGCGGCAGCCGTTCGGCAAAGCCGGGGCGTTCATCCTCGGACAGGACAAACACCTGAAAGTTCCCGCCGCCTGAGGTCGTCCGCACGGGATGGCCCGAGGCGCGGGTCAGCCGTTTGGTATAGGACAGAACCTCGCGCCCGATGAGCGCGCGTTGAGCGTCTGTCACGCTGTTGCCGTAGGTGACGGAGATATCGACCGGGGCCGACCACCTTTGCAGGGGGGCCGCGGCGGAGGTTTGGCGCACCGCGCCGCCCGACACCTCGAATTCGGTGCGAAGCGCGATGGCCATGAAGTTGTCGGTTAGCATCCGGTCGGTGAACGGTGTGTCGACGCCCCCGCCATCGGTGCGCAAAAGCCCGCGCACCAGCGCGTCGTTTTCAAGCCGCTTGTAGTAGCTCGCCAAGGCGAGCGAGGCCTGCGAAGTGACCAGTTGCGGTGCGGGCGGTGCTGCGATGACGGCAGGCCGCTCAGCCGGGCGCGGCGACGTGGTGACGCCGCCCGCGTCCATCATGGCGCATCCCGCCAGCGCCACGGGGACGCAGGCGGCCACGATATTGCGCCACAGTCGCAGGGGTCAGCCCGCCGATTGACCGACGGTTTCGCCCAGCCCGGTCTTTTTGGCCTTGGCCGAGGCCAGCGTGTCGCGCAGTTCGCGTTCCATCGTCTGAAGCTCGGTTTCGGCCTCGGCGCGCTTGCGTTTGCCTTCGTCAGCGATCTGCAGGCTTTCCTCGATCGTGGCGATCAGTTCGGCATTGGCGGTTTTCACGGCCTCGATGTCGAAGACGCCGCGCTCCATCTCTTCGCGGACGACCTTGTTGGCCTCGCGCAGGTTCTTGGCGTTTGCGGTCAGCAGTTCGTTGGTCAGGTCATTGGCGTCGCGCACCGCGGCTGCGGCTTCGGCGCTGCGTTGGATCGTAACGGCCTGCGCCAGTTGCGTTTCCCACAGCGGCACCGTGTTCACGAGGGTCGAGTTGATCTTTGTGACCAGCGATTTGTCGTTTTCCTGAACCAGACGGATCGATGGCAGCGATTGCATCGTCACCTGACGCGTCAGTTTCAGGTCATGGACCCGGCGTTCCAGATCATCGCGGGCCGCGCGCAGATCTCGCAGTTCTTGGGCTTCCATGACCTGCTTGTCCTCAGGGGCCTTTTCGACCTTCTTTTCCTTGGCGGGGATGGTTTTGGTATCAAGTTCAGCGATTTTCGCCTCACCCGCCGCGATGT
>JBCBFU010000003.1:0-105074 GCA_038527375.1 Pseudomonadota bacterium
GCGGCTTGGCCGTGGGCAGCGGCGTCGGGTCGTTGTGCAGCCGGGCCATCACCCGTTCGACATTGCCGTCCAGCACAGTCGCGGCCTCGTCAAACGCGATGGAGGCGATGGCCGCCGCCGTATAGGGTCCGATGCCCGGCAGGGCCAAAAGCGCATCGCGCGTGTCCGGAAACCGCCCGCCATGATCGGCCACCACGGCACGCGCGCATTTGAGCAGGTTGCGCGCCCGGGCATAGTAGCCAAGGCCCGCCCAGGCCGCCATGACGTCGGCATCTTCGGCCGCTGCCAGATCGGCCACGGTTGGCCACGTTTCGGTAAAGGTCCGGAAATAGGTTTTCACCGCCGCCACGGTCGTCTGCTGCAACATCACCTCGGACAGCCAGACACGGTAAGGGTCGGGGCGCACACCCGCCTTGCGATCGGCAGGCGACACACGCCACGGCATCACCCGAGCGTGGGTGTCGTACCAGTCCAGCAGGGTCCGGGTCGCGGCGTCTTCACGCAATTGTTTGCCTTTCTCATCAACACAATCTGGTGTCTGCAGGGTCGGATCGTCATATAAAGGCGCAGTGCGCAGAGGAAAGGGACCGCCGCTGGCCCAGCCATCCACATATCGTCGCGGGTCCAAGGGTTTTCGCAAGACTGCGAGCCTTTTGGAAAAACGCATCCGCACTGCGGGTGAGGCGCGGGGGTTCGCCGTTTCGCGGCTTTTGACGCATTGGGCCGAGGTTGTGGGCGAGGATACAGCCCGCATCGCGAGGCCGGTCAATGTCAGCTACTCCCAAGGCGGGTTTGGCGCGACGTTGACGGTTTTGACCACCTCCGCGCAGGCACCGATGCTTCAGATGCAACTGCCCACCATCCGCGAACGGGTGAATGCCTGCTACGGCTACAACGCCATTTCGCGCGTGCGCATCACGCAGACCGCGCCCACAGGGTTCGCCGAAGGGCAGGCGCAGTTTGCGCCTGCGCCTAAACCAGCACCCCGACACGATCCGCAAGCCGCCGCGCAGGCGGCAGATGCGGCCCGCGATATCCAGAATGACGACCTGCGTGCCGCGCTTGCGGCGCTGGGTGAAAACATCCTCAAGACCAATCGAAAGGCCTGAGACCATGAACCGCTTAATTCCGCTCGCCATCGCAGCCGTCGTGCTGATCGGTGGCGCTGTCTTTCTGATGATGCCGCGCGGCGGCGATGTCGGCCCGCAGCTCACCGCCTCGGCGCAGGTTGTCGAAAACGCCGACGGGCTGGAAATCCCGGACATGGTGCTGGGCGCAGATGACGCGCCGGTGACCGTGATCGAATACGCGTCCTACACCTGCCCCCATTGCCGCCGGTTCCACGAGGGCCCGTTCAAAGAAATCAAGTCGGACTACATCGACACCGGCAAGGTCAAGTTCATCTACCGCGAAGTCTATTTTGACCGCTTTGGCCTGTGGGCATCGATCACCGCGCGCTGCGGTGGGGGTGAGCGCTTCTTCGGGATCACCGATCTGATCTATGAACGCCAGTCGGAGTGGTCGCAGGGCGATCCCGCCACGATTGCTGCCAACCTCAAAACCATCGGCAAGACGGCCGGTCTGACCGAAGAGCAATTGGATCAGTGCTTTAGCGATGGCGCCAACGCGCAAGCCCTCGTCCAGTGGTGGGAGGCCAACGCCGCCGCCGACAACATCAACTCGACGCCCAGCTTCATCATCGACGGGCGGCCCTATTCGAACATGAGCCTCGCAGATTTCCGCGAGGTTCTCGACGGCAAGCTGGACAGCTAATCCCCAGCTGCCTGACACTTTGCACTGAAGAATGCCCCGCCGGTTCGGCGGGGCATTTGCGTTTCACAGCACTGTTTGGATGAGTTGGGTTAACGCAGCTTCGTCGTCGAACCGCAGCCGAACGGGAAGCGTCAGAACCCGTGCGCGAAAGCTGTCGGGCAGACGAACCGCGTCCTTTTCCGTGGTCACGAGTTGCGCACCCAGCGCCTGCGCCTCGATCTCGAGCCGTTTCATGAGCGCGGTGGTCAGCGGCTGGTGATCGCCCAAGGCCTCGGCCCGCATGAGCGTCACGCCCAAGCCTTCGAGCGTGTCGAAGAACTTCTTGGGATGGGCGATCCCCGCAAAGGCCATGGCGCGCATCCCCTGCCAGGGCATCCCCGTGGGCAGGATGTCCAGTTTGGCCGTAAGGTGGGGCACGCTCACATGCTCGCCCCAGCGCTGGGCAAAGTGGTCCTGCGCGCGGGACGTACCGAGAGAGACCAACGCATCCGCCCGCGCCAGCCCGGCGGGGATGGGTTCGCGCAAGGGGCCCGCGGGGATCACCGCCCCGTTGCCGAACCCACGCGCCGCATCCACGATCACCAGCGACAGGTCCTTGGCCACGCCCGGATTCTGGTGCCCGTCATCCAGCAGGATCACGTCACCGTGGTCTTGGGCCATCGCGGCCCCTGCTGCGCGATCCTTGGCAACGATTACCGGGCCAAAGGCCGCGATCAACAGGGGTTCGTCCCCCACCATGTCCGCGGCATGGCTGCCCGGATCAACGAGGAGTGGGCCCTGCGCACTTCCGCCATATCCGCGCGTCACGACAATAGGTGTCCGCCCCATGCTGCGTAACAGGTCTGTCAGGGCGATGACCGTTGGCGTCTTGCCCGTCCCGCCCGCATTGATGTTGCCCACACAAATCACCGGGCAGCCCGGTCGGATATCCGGGGCCCGGCGCACCCGCCGCGCAGTCGCGGCGGCGTAGAGCGTGCCGAGCGGTGCAAGGGCCATCCGTCTGAGATCGCCGCCCGTTTGCGCGGCATCTGGCACGGGATACCAGAAATCCGGGGTCCTCATCCTTGCGCCTCGCTGGGCATGGGCAGCGCCGCCGTGATCAGCGACATCACGCGATCCGTCACCGCCGCCCCGCTCGATGCGACATCCCATGCTGCATGTGCCAGCGCCGCGGCCTGATCTGGCGCGTTCAGCGTGCTGATCGCCGGGCCAAGGGCATTGGGCGACGACAGTTCGAGCGACCCGCCCGCCGCCGACAGGCGCGCAAACGCGTGGCGGAAGCGGTCAATGCGCGGGCCGTGAACAAGGGCCGAGCCCAGCGTCGCTGCCTCGAACGGGGACACGGTCTGCCCGCCCTGAAGCGTCCCGCCGATGTAGGAAATCGGTGCCACGCGGTAATAGAGGCCGCGGCCTTCGTCGGTGTCCGCGATGAACACCTGATCATCTGCATCCGGCAGCAACCGTTCGCTGCGCGACGCGGTGGCAAGGGCGGCCTTTTTGCAGATCGCGCGAAAAGCGGCGGCGTCATCAGGCGTGCGGGGGGACAGGATCAGCAAGAGCCGGTGGCCGCGGCGCAGCGCCTGACTGTGAGCCTTTATGATCAGATCGCCTTCGGCCTCGGGCACGTCGGTGGCGTACCAAACCGGGCGCGCGGCCAGCGCCTCAGCCAGATCGGCGCGGTCATCCTCGTCATAGGGCAGGGTCAGGGCGCTTTCCTGCAAGGCCCCGCTTTTCTCCAGCGTCCAGGGTTGCGCGCCCAATGTCCGCAACCGTTGCAGGGTCTGTGTGTCCGTCGTCAGGATGCGGGTGAATTTGCGCAGGATGCTCCGCGTCCGGTTTGGCCACCACCGCAGGCGCCCCCCGTCGAACCCGCTTGCGGCGGCGTCCACCAGGAACAGCGGAATGCGCCTGTCCGCGGCGGCGGAGATCGCGTGGCGCCGCAGGTGACCACGTGTCCAGATCACGACGTCGGGGCGCCAGTGATCCAGAAAGGCCTGCACCGATATGCGCTTGTCCTCGGGCGTGGCGGCAAAAACGATCCCGTCCCAGGCTGACCCTGCCGGGGCTGTCGCACCAGTCGAAACCCCAGTCGAAACCCCTGTCACAACTGCGGTCAGCCCGGCGGGCAAGGCGTGATGGAGCCGCTGGATCAGTTCCGTCACCGCCGCGAGCCCGCCGTCGCCGGGCACGTGTACCCAGATCAGCGGACCCTCGGGACGCTCGGTCACCGCTGTTTCCCCTGCCACCTCGGCTGTCCTATCGTCTGGCGTGGCTCAAAGCCCCAGTTCTTCGGTCGAAGACGCGGCGGCCTCTTCGTCGCGCAGGCGGTGAAGATGGGCGATGAAATAGCGCATATGCGCGTTGTCGACCGTGCGCTGCGCCTCGGCCTTCCACGCGTTGTAGGCGGCCTCATAGTTCGGAAAGATGCCCACGATGTGGATGTCGTCGACATCCTTGAACGCGTTGCGCGTTGGGTCGATCAATTCGCCCCCGAACACCAGGTGAAGTCGTTGTGTCATGGTGGGCAAACTCCTGCGGTTAGAGATCGCGCGCACCCTAGCGACCCCACCCCTGCAGTCAATTCCCGCGCGCCCGGGTGGGAAGCTGTGGGCCGTACGCCATGAGAGCCCGAACCGTGCCGGGGGTTCCGGCGATCAGGCCGGGCAGGGCGGCTGAGGGCCGATTGAATACCGGGGCGTCGCCACTGGCGGTGCAGGCCTGCCCCCCGGCCTCGGTCACGATCAGGCTGCCTGCCGCGACGTCCCATTCCCAAGTCGCCCGCAGGGTCAGCATGGCATCGAATTGCCCCTCGGCCACCAATGCGAGGCGGTAGGCAAGGGAGGATCGGAATTTTCGGTCGACAGGGGGTGGACCCTCCCGCCAGTATTCGGGCCGGAAGTTGGCCTTGTTCGACAACACTTGCCCGCTGTCCAAATCTGCGCGCCCGCTGACCGCGATAGCGTCCCCGTTGCAGGTCGCCCCGCCGCCGCGCACAGCAGCGAAAAGACGGTCCAGTACGGGAAGGTAGACCACGCCGGCAACAACCACGCCGTCATCGACCACGGCCAGCGAATGTGCCCAGTGATCGGCCCCCTCGATAAACGCACGCGTCCCGTCGATGGGATCAATGATGAACACGCGCTGGGTCTGCAGGCGCGCACTGCCGTCTTCCGTTTCCTCGGACAGCCAACCGTAATCCGGTCGCGCGCCGCGCAATTCGGCATCAAGACGCGTGTTCACCGCCAGATCGGCCTCGGTCACGGGCCCTGCATCACCGCCTTTGTCCCAGACGGTCGGGTCAGACCGGAAGAAGCCGCAGGCGACATCCCCGGCCTGCCGCGCGGCCCGGATCAAAAGCTCGAGGTCCGCCGCGTCGGCCGGATCAACTCCCCGCAAGGGTGAGCCCTTCGACAAGGAGGGACGGCACCACACGGCTCAGATACGGGCGCGCGTCATTGGCCGCCGTCATCCCAAGAAGCATGTCGCGCAGGTTGCCCGCGATGGTGCATTCGTTGATCGGGTGCGTGATCTCGCCATTCTCGACCCAGAAGCCCGACGCGCCGCGGGAATAATCCCCGGTGGTGGGATTGATCGACGATCCGATCATCGACGTAACAAGAAGCCCTGTTCCCATGTCGCGCAGCAGGTCCGCGCGCGTCGCTGTACCCTGTGTCAGTTCCAGGTTCGACAGGCTGGGCGATGGGGCCGTGGATGTCCCGCGTCCCGCATTGCCGGTCGATTGCAGCCCCAGCTTTCGCGCCGTCGCAAGGTCGAGGATCCAGTCCTGTAGAACGCCGTCCTTGACCCAATCACGCCGCTGGGTTGGCAGGCCCTCCCCGTCAAAGGGGCGCGATCCGGGGATGCGCGGGCGGTGGGGGTTTTCGGTCAATGTCACGCCCGTCGGCAGGACCTGCGATCCCATCGCGTCGCGCAGCCATGACGATCCCCGCGCGATGGCCGCGCCGTTGATCGCCGCCGTCAGGTGCCCGATCAGCGACGATGAAATCCGTTCATCGTAGAGCACGGGATAGGCCCCGGTTGGGGGTTTGCGCGCGCCTTGGGCCGCCACAGCGCGTTCCCCGGCCAGCGTCCCGATCTCTTCGGGGCTGCGCAAATCACCGCGGTGCAGGCGCATGTCGCCGTCATATTCGCGCTCCATCCCCGTGCCTTCGCCCGAAATCGCCACAGCGGAAATCATGTGGGAACTGCGCGCATAGCACCCGGAAAACCCGTTGGACGCGGTCAGCGCCACCTGCGTGACGCCAAAGGCCGCGCTCGCGCCTTGGGTTTGCGCCACACCGTCGACGGCAAGCGCCGCAGCCTCGGCCCGGGTGGCGGCCTCTTGCAAGGCGGCGGGTTCGGGTTCGTCGCCTGCATCGAACAGATCAAGGGCGGCAAGGTCCCAATCTGTGGCAAGCTGATCGGGCTCCGCCAGACCGATATTGGGGTCCTCGGGCGCCTCTTGCGCCATGGCCACGGCCCGTTCGGCCATCTGGTCGATGGTGTTCTTGGAAATATCCGAGGCCGACACGATCGCGGACCGTTTCCCGATCAACACGCGCAGCCCGATATCGACCCCCTCGGATCGCGAGGCTTCCTCGAGCGCGCCTGCGCGGACATCGATGGAGAGCGAAGTTTGTTGAACGGCAAGCGCGTCGGCGGCGTCGGCCCCGGCCTTGCGTGCGGCGTCGATCAGGGCGTGCCCGAGATCTTCGAGTGCATTGTCTGACATGCCAGAAGGAGTAGGGCGCATACCCCATGGGGGCAAGGGCGGATCAACGCGCGGGCCGTTGCAGCGGCCCGCGCGGGATCAGTCAGCGGATGCGCTGCCCGTTGGCAAGAATCTGGCCGTTCGGCTGAATCGCAATGGTGGACGTCAGCACGTCATCGCCTGCGCCCGGCGTCATGAAGAGGCCCATCATCATCCGTGCACCCATGGCCTGCTCTTGCGGCAAGAGGCCCATCTGCACGAGCTTGTCCAACAGCGCGTTGCCCCCCACCAGTTGCAGGTTCACCGCGCCATCGGGTGCAGGGATACCGTCGAACGTGATGAGGTCGCTATTGTCGAACGTAAACGCACCGTCGCCTGTCAATTCCGCGCCCGCGACAGAGACGGTCAGGTCGCTCAACGTCAGGCTGTCCACCTCGCCCGGAATCTCATCCTCGCCGAACTCCATGGCCGCATCCGGGTCCATGATGTCAAAGAACCAGCGCCCCATCCCATCCAGCGCAAAGGCGATGGTGGCCGGATCGCGCGGCAGAACCTCGCCCGGGTCGAACATGTTCCACAGGAAATTGTCGATGCCCACGTCAACCAGCGAAAGACCAAAGCGGAACGGGCGTGCATCATCCGTGGCCCCGGCGGGCATCAGGAAATCATAGCCGTAGCTGCCCATCGTGATCGCAACCGGCACCGGCAGGTCCGAGGACGTGACCGCCAGATCGATCCCTTGCGCGCCGCCTTTGTACCCCAATCCATCGCCGCCAAAGACGATCTCGGTGCTGCCACCCTGGCTCGAAATCCGGGCCGAGCCTTCGGTTTCCGGATCGCGGAAGCTCAACTCGGTATTGGAGCCGCCCAGGGACGCGACAAATGTGCCGGAGTAATCCGGGTCCGTCATCAAAGCGGGATCGAGGAACGACACACCCATCGGCATCGTGCCTTCAGACGCCATGGTCATGTTGTTGGCGACCATGGACATCACGACGTTGCCTTCGGTGGCATCGTTGACGGCCAAGTCAAAGAGGATCGAATTGGCGGCCAGCGTGGCGACATTGCCGCGAACAGTGTCCGAGATTTCGGACCACAGCGTCTCGCCGCTGACACCGACCATGCGCATCGCAAAGGAGATATCGACGTCTTCTTCGATCTCGGTCACGTCGCCCAGCGACACGGCAACCTCGGTCCCTGCATAGGCGGTGTTGATGGCCCCGGGATCGCCGGAGGCCGTCATCTCGAACCCGGCGAAGGTCAGGATCATCGGGATCTCGATCGTGTCACCATCCTCCGTTGCCTCGACGGACATCGGGATTTCTTCGGACATCGTGATGCCAACCGTGCCATCGCCATTATCGGTGAACACGATCTCTTCCACTGTCGCGCCAAAGGTCACATCGGGTGCTTCCGCGCTGATTGTGATGCCGCTGACCGTGATTCCGGTGCCCGTGGGCGTGACCGATCCGATTTCGACGCTGTCATCGCCGTAGTTGGTCAGCGTCTCTTCCCACGACGCCCAGACATCGGCAGGGGTCACGTCTGCAAGCGCGGGTGCGGTCAGGGCGGTGGTGGCAAGGAGGGCTGCGCTGAAAATGCGGCTACACATGGTTCAAATCCTACAAAGTGAAATCGACGTTGTGTTCAGTGTCGGCCTTCTGGGCCCCCATGGTCAAGGCGGGTTCTCCTGACCCTGGGGCAACGAAGGGAAGCCAAGGAGACCGATCGCCGTGTCCGTTGACCTTGCCGTCGCTGATGCCTACCCCGGGCCCATGATCGAAACCGAAGACCACGCGGGCCTCCGCATCCTGCGCATTGCCCGACCAGACAAGGCGGGCGCGCTCACACCCGACATGCTCGGAGCGTTGGCCCAAGGCGTCCGCACGGCACCCGGCACCGCGATTATCCTGACAGGCACAGGCAAGGTATTCTCCGCCGGTGCCGATCTCGATGCTGCCCGCGCGGGCCTTGCGACCTCTCCCCTGTGGGAGGAGCTGTCAGGCGAAATCGCGCGTTTCCCCGGCCTCACCATCGCCGCGCTCAACGGCACGGTCGCGGGCGGGGCGATGGGGATGGTGCTTGCCTGCGATCTGCGCATTGCTGCCCAAGGCGCCAAACTGTTCTACCCTGTCATGCGGCTGGGGTTCCTGCCGCAGCCCTCTGATCCCGTCCGCCTGAGACGGCTTGCTGGACCGGGCCTTGCCGCGCGTATCCTTCTGGCCGGTGAAAAGGTCCCGGTCGAGGACGCGCCGGGCCTCATTGACGTCGTTCTGCCTGTATCTGAGGTGATGCCCCGCGCCCGCGAGATGTGCGCCGCGGTCGAAGCCGCCAAGCCCGGCCATGCCGCAGCGATCAAGGACATGTTGCGCCTTTAACGGCGTTTGCGTTTGCCGCCCGGCACCTTCGACATGAAATCCGGTGGTCGCTTGGCAACCCATGCCGCGAACTTGGCGATCCGTGGATGCGCACGCAGGGCTTCGGGCGTGTTGTAGTCGCGCGCAAGCTCTGCCTCGGTCAGCGTGGCATGGATTTCCTTGTGGCAGATGTGATGGACCAGAACGGTCGGCCCGCCTTTGCCACCTTTCAGCTTGGGGATCAGGTGATGCAGGCTCTGGGGCACCCCGGCCGGGATCTCACGCATACAGATCGGGCAGATGGGCCACGGCGCAGGGTCCGGCCCGGATAACGGGGGCTGTGGGTCTGGATCGCGTGCCATAATGATGGCAAAGCATGGGGCAACCTCAGGGGAAGGCAAGCGTCATGGAAAACACGGCTCCCGGTTGGGCCCCGGCTTGGGCTGCGGATATGCCGCCGGTCGTCTGGACGGCTGTGGGCTATCTCGAACAGGGTTGGGCCATCGCCGCCGGTTGGTTGCTGAGCCCTGCAGCTTGGTCGCAATTTGCGCTGTTGATCGTGGCCTATCTCGCGGCCCGATATGCCACGCGGCGGGTGCAACCGTGGCTGACGCGGGTGCTGACCCCGGCCACGGATTCGACCTCCTTCCTTGCGCCCGCCTTGCGCTTTGCGGTGCTGTTCCTGCCGCTGCTGCTGCCGCTTTTTGCCTATGCCTTCACGGCCATCGGAGAACAGGTCACGCGATCGGTCTTTGGATCGGGGGCGGTCATCGCCTTTGGTAAGCGCGTCTTCCTCTTCCTTGCGGCGCGCATCCTCGTGCAGCAGATCGTGCGCGATCCGTTCCTGAAGCTGCTTGGCAAATACGTCCTGATCCCGATCATGGCGCTCTATGCGCTGGGCCTTCTGGGTGTGGCCGAGGCGCAACTGACCGCCGCGCGGGTCACGCTGGGCAATATCAGCTTTACCGTCATGGACATTCTGCGCGGCGTGATCGCGGGGTCGATCCTATTCTGGCTGGGGTCGTGGTCGAACCGGCAATCGGCGGACTTCATCAAACAGCAAGAGGATATGCGCCCCTCGATCCGCGAGCTGTCGACCAAGGCGGTCGAGTTCATGATCTTCGGGATCGCCTTCCTTCTCTTGATGAACATCATGGGCATCAACCTCAGCGCACTCGCCGTGCTGGGGGGGGCCATCGGTGTGGGTCTGGGCTTTGGCCTCCAGAAGATCGCGTCGAACTTCATCTCTGGCGTGATCCTGCTGCTCGAAGGGCAGGCGACGGTGGGCGACTACGTCGAACTTGACGGGGGCGAGGCCGGGACAATCGTCAAGATGACGGCCCGAGCCGCGATCCTCGAGACCTATGATGGCCGTTGGATCGTGGTCCCGAACGAGGATTTCATCGTCACGCGCGTCGTGAACTACTCGGATAGCGGGTCAGCCAACCGGTACGAGGCCCCGTTTTCCGTCAGCTACGACACCGACATCAACAAGGTCCCGGCGATCATCGAGGCCGCCGTCGCCACCCACCCCGAGGTGCTCGATGCGCCATACCCGCCCGATTGCGAGTTGCGCGGGTTCGGCGACAGCGGCGTCGATTTTGCCGTGGAATTCTGGGTCAACGGGATCGACGACGGCCCCAACAAATACACCTCGGACGTGCTGTTTCTGATCTGGAATGCGCTCAAGGAGAACGGCATCGAAATTCCCTACCCGCACCGCACGGTCGAATTGCGGGGCGAACTGCGCACACGGGCCAAGTGACAGATGTCGACGTCCTGATCGTCGGCGCAGGCCCCGCAGGTCTTGCGGCTGCCGAGGCTGCGTCGGACGCCGGGGCGCGGGTGCTGGTGGCGGAACAGATGCCATCGGTCGGGCGCAAATTCCTGATGGCCGGAAAGTCTGGCCTGAACATCACCAAAGACACGGATTTGGCCGGTCTCATGTCGGCCATTGATGAACCCCGCATGGAACCGATGCTCGCGGCCTTTGACGCAGCGCGGGTGAAATCCTGGGCCGAAGGGTTGGGGCAGAGCGTTTTTACCGGATCGTCTGGCCGCGTCTTTCCCCATGCGATGAAAGCCTCGCCCCTGCTGCGGGCATGGCTCGCGCGGCTTGCGGACCGGGGCGTTGCGTTTCGCACCCGCTGGACATGGGAGGGCGATGGCTTTGCCACGCCCGGTGGCCCCGTTCCGGTCAAGGCGCGCACGACGGTCCTTGCCATGGGAGGTGCAAGCTGGGCGCGGTTGGGATCAGACGGGCGCTGGCGCGCGGTGCTGGACGCGTGGGGCATCCCGACCGAGCCGTTCGCCCCCGCCAATATGGGGTTCAACGTGACATGGTCGGATCACATGACCCGCTGGTTTGGGCACCCCGTCAAAGGGGTCACCTTGCATGCGGGCGACCTGAGCGTTCCCGGGGAGTTCGTGATCTCCCGCAGCGGGGTTGAAGGATCGGCGATCTATGCGGTTTCCAAGGCCCTGCGCGAAGGCGCGCCTTTGACCGTCGACCTGAGGCCCGGTGTCGCGCTGTCGGACCTGCGCGACAGGTGGGCCGGGATGCCCCGAAAACTGACCGCAACCGCGCGTCTGAAACGACTGGGCTTGTCGGGTGTGCAGATAGTGCTGGTGCAGGAGTTTGCGCGACCACTGTCGGCTGATCCCGCACCGGTGATCAAGGCGCTGCCCATTCCCCACACCGGACCGCGCCCGATGGACGAGGCGATCTCGACCGCCGGCGGCGTCCGTTGGGACGCGCTGGATGACAGCCTGATGCTGCACGCCCGACCGGGTGTGTTTTGTGCGG
This sequence comes from Pseudomonadota bacterium, assembly GCA_038527375.1. GTDB lineage: Bacteria > Pseudomonadota > Alphaproteobacteria > Rhodobacterales > Rhodobacteraceae > Shimia_B. The sequence continues at coordinate 11,648 of JBCBFU010000003.1, forward strand.
GTGAGATGCTGGATTGGGAGGCGCCGACAGGCGGCTACCTAATCACGGGATGCCTTGCGACCGGCGCCTGGGCCGGGGCGGCGGCGGCGCGCTACGCCGCTTGACCCGACGACTGCGCGGCCTTGTAAGCCGCCCGTGCGCGCAGCGGTTTGGCGTACTCCTTCAGCGCGGGTCGATCCATCGGGAACTTCGCCACGATGGCCCAGCCCAAACAATGCACGGCAAGGATATCTGCAATCGTCATCTGATCGCCCATCAGGAACGGGCCCTCGATCCGGTTCTCCAGCCGCTCGGCTGAAATGCGGAATTCCTCGCGCACCGCGTCCTTGATCGCCGGGACGCGCAGGCCCTCAGGCAGACCAAAGGAATGCTTGGCCACCGTCCAAAGAAGGCTGTCGATTTCATCGAGAATAAACCCCGTATGCGCGTCCTGCCGTGCACGCTCGACCGTGCCCGCCGGGTAGGTCAACGCACCGTGTTTGTCGGCCAGATAGGTCATGATCGCGGTTGAATCCGTTAACACCTGACCCTCGGTGACCAGCACCGGGACTTTGCCTAACGGGTTCAGGGCCATGATCTCCGCGCTGCGCGGCTTGGTGGCGTGGTGGGTATAGTCCACGCCCAACTCCTCCAGCAGCCAGAGGACCCGAAAGGCCCGCGATCGGGCTGATCCATGGAGTTCGTACATGTGGGTCACCTGCGTTTTGTCATGGCCAGACGGATCAGGGCGCGTTCCATCACGGCCATCTGAGGCGCGGTCTGGTTCGCGGACCGGAGCGTCAGATCCGTCTCTGTCAGGGTCGCTAGCGCCTTTTCGGTGCCGTCGCGGCCCAGCCGCCCGGCCTGCCGCTGCATCCGGTCGCGCCGGGGGCCAAAGACCGGGGGCCGCACGCGCGCGATCCCTTGGCTCACCCCGCTGGGATCAGCGGCGGCCGCGTGCAGCGTCTTGAAATGCCGCATCGCCTGAATGCAGATCGTCACTGGGGTGACACCTTGCGCCTCGAGCCTGCGCAGCACCGGTCCCAACTCCTCGGTCCGGGCCTCGGCAACGATGTTGAGAAGATCGTCCACCTCCGCCTCGGTCGAGGCAGGCGAACAGGCGTCGATATCCGCCACGGTGACCTGATCCGCACCAAGGCAATAAAGCGCCACCTTCTCCACTGTCTGCGCAAAATCCCCGGGATCGAGCGTGCGCGACAGGGCGGTGAACGCATCCATCGCCTCGCGGTCCAAAGGCGGCATCCCGGACTTCTTCAGGATCGTCTCGATCTCCGCCCGTGACGGCGGATCGTCATAAATCGCGGCGGCATAGGCATTGGGATGCCCTTCGAACGCCTTGCGCAGTTTGGATGTGGCGCGCAGCTGGCCTGCGGTCACCACGATCTGTGCATCTCCGTCGGCCCATTCGCTCAATGCCGCGTCGATGCCTGCAAAACAGGTGTCGCTCGCCTCTTCCACAAAGGCGACCCGGGGGCCGGGAAAGAAGCCCACCGCCTTGATCGCATCCAGCAAACGTGACGGCTCCTTGCGCAACTCCGCCCCGGACATGCGGGTCAGGCGCATCTCTTCCTCGCCCTGCGGGCCAACAAGGGCCGCGATGGCCGCCTGCCTTTTCAGCGCCACGCGCATCGCGTCAGGCCCGTAGATCAACAGGCCCGTCCGGTTGGGGTCCGGGCGTTCGAAATACGCAGGCGCGTCGCGCCCCGACAGCTTCATGGGGTGGCCGCGATCAGCCGCGCCACGATCTGATCGGCCAAAATGACCATCAAGCGTTCATAGGCGTCGTCGCGCGCGGCATCCGTGGCGATGGTCGTGCCCGTGTTCGAATAGCCCACAACGCCCCGCACCACGCCCGTGTCGACGGACGCCCCAGAGGTCGCATCGGTCAGCGCATATTGCGCGGTCCCGATCAGGTTGAACCGGCTTGTTGTCTGGGTCGAGGTGATGCCCACCCCGTCGCTGTCCACATTCAGACTGAAATCGAGCGTATAGGCCACCGCCTCTGGCTGGCCCAAACGCTGTTCCAGACGCGTGACGAGCGCAAATTGCGCGCTTGTGTCGGGTTCTGCGACCTGCACGCTGTTGCGCAAGGCGCCTGCGCCGCCAGACGGCCCGTAGGCCGGGGTGAACCCGCATCCCGCGAGGACCGCGAGGCCCCCGATGGCGAGGGCCCCTGCTTTCAGGACAGTTCTGCGATCATACGACGACATTCACGATCCTGCCGGGCACCACGATAAGCTTCTTGGGCTGCCCCCCATCGAGCGCCCTTTGCACAGCATCGTTGGCCAGCACGATCTTTTCAACCTCGTCCTTTGGCATGTCGGCGGGCACCGTGATCTCGTCCCGGCGCTTGCCGTTGATCTGGATGGGCAGCGTGACCGAGGCCTCGACCAGCATGGCCTCATCCGCGACGGGCCACGGCGCCGCGACGACCAGACCTGCGCCACCCTGATGGGCCCAGATGTCTTCGGCCAGATGCGGGGTCATGGGTGCCATCAATTGTGCCAGCGTCATCACCGCCGTGCGTTGGGTCGCATGCGCGGCCTTGGATTTCGCGAGCGTCGCGGTAAAGCCATAGAGCTTGGCGATGGCCGCGTTAAAGCCAAAGCTTTCGACGCCCAGCGTCACGTCGCGAATGGTCTTGTGCATCTCGCGCAGCAACTCCTCGTCGCCTTGGCCCTTGGCATCCCGGTCCATCTGGCCGATCCGGTCGCAGATGTTCCACACCCGTGACAGATGCTTGTACGCGGCCTCTGCACCCGATGCCGTCCATTCCACATCGCGTTCGGGCGGGCTGTCGGACAGGACAAACCACCGCGCGGTGTCCGCGCCATAGGCATCCACGATGGCCTGCGGATCGACGACGTTGTTCTTGGATTTCGACATCTTGGCAGAGGGGACGATGTCCACCTCGGTCCCGTCCTTCAGAAAGCCCGAGCCATCGCGCAGGTCCACGTCTTGCGGGTAGTGATAGACCGGGCGCCCGTTTGCATCGGTCGTCTTGTAGATCGCGTGGGTGACCATGCCTTGAGTAAAGAGCGCGTCAAACGGCTCGGCCGCGCTTTCGGGCAAGTGGCCGGTCTTGATCATCGCCCGCGCGAAGAAGCGCGAATAGAGCAGGTGCAGGATCGCGTGCTCAATCCCGCCGATATACTGATCGACATTCATCCAATAGGCCGCGTCGTCTGCATCGGTCGGCGTCTCGGCCCGGGGCGAGGTGAAGCGCGCGAAATACCAGGAGGAATCCACGAAGGTGTCCATCGTGTCCGTCTCACGCGTGGCATCCCCCCCGCATTTGGGGCAGGTCGTCTTGCGCCACGTCAAATGCCGATCCAGCGGGTTCCCCGGCGTCGAAAAGCTCACGTCATAGGGCAGCTCGACCGGCAGGTTCTCTTTCTTTTCCGGCACGACGCCACAGGTGTCGCAATGGATCACTGGGATCGGGCACCCCCAATAGCGTTGGCGGCTCAGCCCCCAGTCGCGCAGGCGGAACCGCGTCTGCCCTTGGCCCAGCCCGTGTTCCTCGAAGTAGTCGATCGTGGCGTCGATGGCCTCTTGGCTCGTGACTTCTGTGATCCCGGCGAAATGGTCGATGAAGACGACGGGTTCGGATTTGGCAGGCACCAGGGCCTCGTCGCCGACCTCGGTCTGATCGCCGGGCATATAGAATGCGTTCTGGACGGGCAGGTCGTATTTACGCGCGAAATCGAGGTCGCGCTGGTCGTGCGCGGGGCAGCCAAAGACTGCGCCTGTGCCGTAGTCCATCAGGACAAAGTTGCCGATCCAGACGGGCAGGTCCTGATCGGGATAGACGGGGTGCTGCACGGTCAGGCCCGTGTCGATGCCCTTCTTTTCCGCCTTTTCCATGGCGGCCTCGGTCGTGTCCATCTTGCGGCATTCGTCGATGAAGGCGGCAAGATCGGGACGCTCGGCCTCCAACGCCTTGGACACCGGGTGATCCGGCGCCACCGCGATGAAGGAGGCACCGCGCATCGTGTCCGGGCGCGTGGAATAGCAAACGATGGGCTCGCCCCCGTCGCGGCGCTGAAACGGAATTTCGATACCGCGCGATTTCCCGATCCAGTTCTCTTGCATCAGGCGCACTTTGGCGGGCCAGTTCTCCAACCCGTCCAGCGCGTCCAACAGCTCCTCCGCCATGGAGGAGATGTCAAAGAACCACTGCGTAAGCTCGCGCTTTTCCACATCCGCGCCGGACCGCCAGCCCTTGCCGTCGATCACCTGCTCGTTGGCCAGCACGGTCATGTCGACAGGGTCCCAGTTCACGACTGCGTTCTTGCGGTAGACCAACCCGGCCTCGAGCATGTCGAGGAACAGCGCCTGTTGCTGACCGTAATATTCGGGGTCGCATGTCGCGAACATCCGGCTCCAGTCGATGGAGTTGCCCAAGGGCTTCATCTGTTCGACCATCGCGTCGATATTGTCGTAGGTCCAATCCTTGGGGTGGCCGTTCGACGCCATCGCGGCGTTTTCGGCGGGCATGCCAAAGGCGTCAAAGCCCATCGGGTGCAGGACGTTATGGCCGGTCGCGATCTTGTGGCGCGCGACCACGTCACCCATCGTGTAGTTGCGCACATGGCCCATGTGCAGCTTGCCCGACGGATAGGGGAACATCTCGAGCACGTAGTATTTCGGCTTGGACGGGTCGCGTTCGGCTTTGAAGATACCGGCCTTGTCCCAGGCGGCTTGCCATTTGGCTTCGATCTCGGACGGGGTGTAGCGGGTCATGTGGGGCCTCATCTGCGCATGTCGCGCGGGTCTGCGGATCGCGAGCGGTGTATCCGTCGCGTTGTCAGGGGTCTAGGGGCAGGGTGGTGCCGGACTGTGGGTTATAGTCGCCCGTCGCCGACGCGCAGTTGGCGCGCGCGCGTCAGGATCGCGTCTTCAACCGCGCGCGTGGTGGCGGGGCTTGCGGGTCCCGACCGTGTCACCAGCGACACCTTGAGCGACCGCGCGTCCAGTGCGGGGTCCTGCACCAGAACGGTCGCACGGTATGCGCGCCCACCGCCGGGCGGCGTGCCAAAGCCCGTAACGATAACACCCGTGAACGGATCGACCGATTGAATGGGCAGGAAGCTGAGGACATCAAGGGACGCACGCCAAAGGTAGCGGTTCACCGCGACCGTGTCCCCACCGCGCACGCGCGATGCCTGCTGTGTGGGGGGCGCGTCGTTCTTTGCCCCGCCAAAGGGGTTCAGGTTCCCGAGCGTGCTGCATCCTGGAAGGGCCAGTACAGCCACGGCGACAGTGGCGCGAAACAAGTTGGCAATCATCGGTAACCCCTTCCCATTGCGGCAGGTTTAGCGAAGCGATGCCAAGGTGCCAAGCCTTGTAGGTGATTTGGAGCGTGGGATCCTGGCTCTGGCCACACTCCAAAAAGAAAGAGCGGCCCCGAAGGACCGCTCTGACTTAGACTTTGAAGCGTTCGACTTAGAACGAGAACGACAGGGACAGCGTGGTGCCGATCGCGTCGTCGTCGCCGAAGTACTCGTTGTCCGAGTTGATCGCGTCTGCTTCGACGTGGACCAGGCGAACTTCTGCGCCGCTACCCAGGTCGTATGCACCACCGATGTAGAAGCCTTGGTCGGAACCGTCGCCGTCACCGATACCTGCGAACAGCGTTGCGCCGTTGCCCAGGTCGTAGTCAACGTCAACACCGTAGTCTTCGTTGGCTTGCTCTTGGTTGTAGAACACGCCGACCGACAGCGGGCCGGAGGTGTAGTCAACCGACACACCGTAGTTGTCGTCGCCAACCGATTCCGACACGTAGTACGCGCCGAGCGTGACTGCGTCACCGATCGGGTATGCGATTTCGATACCGGTCGAGTTTGCGTTTTCGGTTTCGTTCGATGCGTAGGCGAAGGTCACGTCTGCACCACCGAAGGAACCGGAAACTGCCAGACCGAACACTTCGTCAGCGTCCAGATCGCCACCAACGGCGTCGCCGGAGTTGGTGATGGCATAGGTTTCGGAAGTTGCGGTCGTCGTCGTGGTGATGCCGCCTTCGATTTCTTCTTGGTACGCCACAACAACGGTGACTGCGCCAAGCTCAGCAGCAAGACCCAGCGACAGCTGGTCCAGCTCGTTCGAAGCTTCGTCGTAGAAGTACGAAACCGATGCGTCGACTGCGCCGAAGCTCACGTCGCCGCGCAGAACCATTTCGCCATCTTCGCCGGAGAAGTCGTCTGCTTCCATGTCGCCGGCTGCGGTCCAGTGCGTGTCAGCAGCGAACGCGGTGTCGCCGAAGAACAGGCCTGCGGTGTCCGATTCCAGACCCAGCGTGAAGTCTTTCGACTCCAGGTTCTGACCTTGGCCGTTGCCGCCGTCTGCGAATTCAAAGCCGAAGTCTGCCGATGCGGTCAGGCCGTTGTCCAGGGCTTGCGAGAAGTTCACGTCGAACTCGCCGTCCCAGTCAAAGCTGCCGTCGCTGGTGCCGGCGGTGCCGAGGTTGTCAACGGTGTCGCCACCGCTGTTGTACTCCATGCTCACCGAGCCGGAGAAGGTGATGGATTCTGCGTGGCCGTCTGCCGCCGCAACGCCAGCGAAGGCAACCAGTGCCGTCGAAGCGAGAAGGATGCGTTTCATGATTTTTTCCCTCGTGTTTGCATTCTCGAGTCAGCTGTACCCGAGAACGGGTCTTAGCATGCGAGTGTATTGGCGTCTGAGAGGGGTGAGGGTCAACAAAAGCACGGAACCTGCGCCGCGCTTGCCGTTCAATTGATGCAATGTGGTCACACACCTGTTGCCCGCCTGCGGAGCACGGGCTAGCTGTCGGCTCGGTTGTTGCCGGGCCTCTCGTGCGCCCTTTGACAAAAAGTGAAAGGTTTCCATGTCGTTAACCGATATCCAATCGCGTATGGCCAATGCCGCAAGGGAAGCAGGCCGGGACGTGGAGGACGTGGAACTGATCGCGGTTTCCAAAGTACAGCCGCGCGACCGAATTGTGGCGGTATTGGGGCAGGGCCATCGCGTCTTTGGCGAGAATCGCGTTCAGGAGGCCCAAGGCCGCTGGCCCGAACTCAGGGATTCTTTCCCGGATGTGAAGCTCCACCTCCTCGGGCCGCTGCAATCCAACAAGGTGCGTCCGGCCCTGGCTCTCTTTGACACCATCCATTCCGTGGACCGCCCCAAGCTCGCCCGCGCGATTGCCCGCGTCGCGCAGGAGGAGGGTCGATGCCCCGACGTGTTCCTGCAGGTCAACACGGGCGAAGAGCCGCAAAAGGCGGGCGTCCTGCCCGGCGATGTCGACGCTTTCGTGGCCGAGGCGCGGGCGCTTGATTTGCCGGTGGCCGGGTTGATGTGCCTGCCCCCGGTGGATGAGGAGCCGGCCCTGCATTTTGCGCTGCTGGCCAAAATGGCGGCGCGCAACGGGCTATCGGGCCTGTCCATGGGGATGAGCGCGGATTTTGAGACAGCGGTGCGATTGGGCGCCACGCATATCCGGGTGGGATCTGCAATCTTTGGGGCGCGGGTCAGCGCACCACAAGACGGCTCTGATGCCGGATCCGGGGCAGAAGCCACCGCAGGTGATCGCGCCTGAAGGCGATGCAGCCTTCTGTCGGATACCCGGGCCTGCGCCACTGGTGCAGGAAGATGGCCGATCCCCGCCCTTTGACCGCGTAGGGCCAATTCCAGTCCGTCAGGATCACGACATCATAGAGCGGGTCCGCGCGCATCAGACGTTCATGGCTGGGCGCGTAGGGCGCGCGCACCATCATATTATAGTCGATGTCGCTGGGATCATCGGACCACAAATCCCCGGGCCGGATCGGACGCGCCCAATCTGCGGGCCGAGCCATGCGATCCGGACGATAGAGCATCCCGACAATGCGGTGCACCCCCTTGGGCGTCGCGCCGTCGCCCTCGCGCTTGCGATCACTCAGGCCGCCTTTGCCAATCGTGCAGGGCAGCCGCCTGCCAAAGGCGCGCAACCCCATGGGGGTCAGGACAAGGTCGGTGGGTGTCATTGCGGCAACCCGTCGAACTGCGGAACGCCATCGGCCACGCAGTGGAACGCCTGCGCCTCGGACATGTGGATGGCGGCCTTGGGCGCGCCAAAGACAGACGGGTCGTCCAAGGTCCCCACACGCAGGACAACCATCCCGAGGTCGGCGCGCTCGGTGCAAACCTGCGTGCCACAGGTGGGACAGAAAACACGCGTGACCGGGTTTTCCAGATCGGCGCGCGCAAAGCGTTGGGCGGTGCCTGTGATTGCAACGCCGCTCGCAGGGATCAGCATAAAGTAGTTGGGGCCGCCCCCCGATGCGTACTGGCAGGGCCTGCAATGGCACTGCGCCTTGAAGACTGGCTTGGCCGTCACCGCGTAGCGCAGCGCGCCGCAGTAACATCCGCCCCGCCCCGCACTCATAACAAATGCCCCGACTTGGCAGCCTTGGTATCAAGGTAGCCCGTATTGATGGCGTTGCGGCCCACTTTCAGCGGCACGCGCTCCACGACCTCGATCCCCTGATCTTCCAGCCGGGCGACCTTGGCCGGGTTGTTCGTCAACAGCCGCGCCTGCCCAAAGCCCAGTTTGCGCAGGATCTCGGCCCCGATCCGGAAATCGCGCTCGTCATCCTCGAACCCCAGACGGTGGTTGGCCTCGACCGTGTCGAACCCTTGATCTTGCAGCGCATAGGCCCGCATCTTGTTGGCCAGGCCGATGCCGCGCCCCTCCTGATTCAGATAGAGCAGCACACCCGCCCCCTCGCGGCCCATCTGCGCCAGCGCCCCATGCAACTGCGGGCCGCAATCGCATTTGAGGCTGCCCAAGACATCCCCGGTGAAACAGGCCGAATGCAGCCGCGTCAGGACGGGGGCCGCCCGGTCAGGGGTGCCGATCTCGACGGCATAATGCTCCTCGCCGCCATCATCGGGGCGAAAGATATGCAGACGCCCTGCATCCGACACCTCGATCGGCAACCGGGCCGAGATGACATCGGCCAAGGGTGATGCGCCGGGCGGCAGCAGTGGCAATGTCGTCAGATCCAGCGCGACGATGGGTGGTGCAGGCGCGACAAGAACCGCAGGCAGCAATCGCGCCGCCTTGGCCAGCGCGACTGCCGCGCGGTGCGGGGCGGTGTCACCGCCGCGTTCAGTCTCGAAAGGGCCTTTCATGGGGTGGCGCAGGTCATCTGTCGGGTCCGCCACCGCATGTACCCATGGCAAGGCCGCCGCTTTCGGCAGTTTGATCCGGGCAAGCCCTTCATCATAGGCGCGCGCCTTCAACGTGTGGGCCCGCCAATTCGTGACCACCATCACCGCACCCGCCGCCTGCATCGCAGACAATCGCGCGGGTGTGAGCGTTTCAACCGCCGCCACAAGGGCCCCGCCCAACACGACCGGAACCCCCATCCGCAGGTCATTGCGGGCGCGGGCGTAAAGCTCGGACAGGGTGGGGCTCAGGGCGTCGGTCATCCGCCCCGATATAGGCGGGCCTGCGCGGAATGAGAAACGGAATTGAAACAATCCAGCCCCCTGCCTGACGGTTGCGTGAGAGAAATGTTGCAAACCTTGCTCCCCCCACCGCTCGCGCCAATGTGACCGGAAAGGACGAAACCAAACCCGGAGAGCCCGACATGGCACAGCTCAAAAAGATCCTGCTCATCGACGATGACGAGGACCTGCGCGAGGCGCTGGGCGAACAGCTCATCATGACCGAAGACTTCGACGTTTTCGAAGGCGGCTCGGGGTCAGAGGCGATGGAAAAGGTCAAGGAGACGATCTACGACCTCATCATCCTCGACGTGGGCCTGCCTGACACCGATGGGCGCGAATTGTGCCGTCTGATGCGCAAACAGGGCGTGAAAAGCCCGGTCCTGATGCTGACGGGCCATGACACCGACGCGGACACGATCCTGGGTCTTGACGCGGGTGCCAATGACTACGTCACCAAACCCTTCAAATTCCCGGTCCTTCTGGCCCGCATCCGCGCGCAGCTGCGCCAGCACGAACAATCCGAGGACGCGGTGTTCCAGCTTGGGCCGTATACGTTCAAGCCGTCGATGAAGCTGCTGGTCACCGAAGACGAACGCAAGGTTCGCCTGACCGAGAAAGAGACCAACATCCTCAAATTCCTGTACCGCGCATCCGAGGGCGTCGTCGCCCGCGACGTGCTGCTGCACGAGGTCTGGGGCTACAATGCCGGCGTCACGACCCACACGCTTGAGACCCACATTTATCGCCTGCGCCAGAAAATTGAGCCAGATCCGTCAAATGCGCGCCTTCTTGTTACGGAAAGTGGTGGATACCGCCTCGTCGCGTAGAAACGGATCGGGCCATGGTTTTTTTGGGAACCAACTGCCCGGGCCGCGCGTAGTACAGGTACTTAGCATCCCTTCGTAGATCGGGGTTATGATCTACACCTCCCTGTTGGACTTGCCCGGGCCTTGTGCCCGGGTTTTTTTTCGTCCCATGCTGCGGCACGCAAAGCGGCAGGGGGAACACGCCATGTATATCGAGCCGTTCGGGGTAGAGCAGTGGATGAACCGCTACGAGACGCGGTGCGAATTCAATCTGGCCGAAACCTGTGTCGCCTCGCTGAGCCTGTCCCAGCTTTTTGATCTCGTGGGTGCCAATGACCCGTGGTCGCCCATCATGGACCGCGCGATGACCTATGGCGACATCACCGGGTCGGCGCGCCTGCGGGGGCGGGTCGCCGCGCTCTTTGCCGATCAGGCGCCCGAGAATGTGCTGATTGCCCACGGGACAATCGGGGCCAATGCGCTGGTCTATCAAACGCTGGTGGAACCGGGTGATCGCGTGGTGTCGGTGGTGCCGACCTACCAACAGCACGTGTCGATGCCCGAAAGTCTGGGTGCCGATGTGGTGCAGGTGCGGTTGTCGGCAGAGGCCGATTATGCGTTGGACATGGACGCGTTGGCCCAAGCTGCCAAGGGCGCGAAACTGATCGCTTTGGTGAACCCCAACAATCCAACGGGGGCCGTTCTGGACCACGCCGCGCTGACCCGGTTGGCCCAGATCGCGCGCGAAAACGATGCCTGGGTGCTGTGCGATGAGGTCTATCGCGGGACCGAGCAAGGTGCGCCCGTGCCGTCGATCCGCGATGTCTACGACAAATCGATCTCGACCGGGTCGATGTCCAAGGCCTTTGCGTTGGCGGGGTTGCGGTTGGGCTGGATCGTGGCGGCACCCGAGGTTTTGACGGCAATCGAACTGCACCGCGATTACACCACGATCAGCGTGGGCATCGTGGACGATCATCTGGCCGCACTCGCGCTCGAGGCGTCTGATCTGATCCTCGCGCGCAGCCGCCAGATGGTACGCGACAACGCGGCCACGGTTGCCGCTTGGGTGGCCGAACACGACGGGGTTGATTGGGTCGCGCCGCAGGCGGGCACGACCGCTTTGCTGCACTATCGCGGCGACCGCCCGTCCTACGAGGTGGCCGAGGCGATCCTGCGTGACACCGGGGTGTTGCTGACGCCCGGCGGTGTGTTGGGGGCCGAGGGAACCTTGCGGATCGGATATGCGAACCATGCGCCGATCCTTAAGGCCGGGTTAGCGCGATTGGGGCCGTGGCTGGACTCGCTCTAACCTTCGGTCACGACGGTGAAAAGCGAGATGGGGATGGCCAGTGCAATGGCCATCGAACACAGACCCGCCAGCGTTATCAGCCCGTCTCGCGTCAAAACTGAAAGCGCGATCAGCGCCACCGATCCGCCGAGGATCGAACTGCTGAACGGTACGAATTCCATAAACGGAAAGAGCAACCCAACCGTCGCGCAGACGGTCATCAACAGGCGCGCGGCAGGCGGGGAGGTCATGAACGACAACCGCTCGGTCGAGATCGAGTCGAGCCACCGTCCGGCGGATTTCAGGAACTCGACCATGCGCACGACACGCCCCCCGTTCATGGGGCGGCACAGCAGGAATTCAGGCAGCCAAAGCGCGTCTCGGCCAAGCGCGCCTTGGGCGGCTGTCAGGAAGATTCCGATGCCAATTGCACTTGAAAACAAGGGGATACCGGATAGTGGCGAGACCAGCATCAAGCCGAGCAACAGCAATACCGGGTAAAAGGATTGGCGCCCGTAATCCGCAAGCAGATCGCGCAGGGTCAGCTCCGGCGCGCGCGCATGGGTTTCGGCCATGTCGAGCATGTCCGTCACGACAGTTTCGGGGTTTTCCTCGGGATTAAACACTTCGCGCCTCGCCAGATGGAGGGGCAACGCGCAGGCCACGTGATCCGTTCCGCAAAAGTCGGGTGGCCCCTCGCCGTCTTGCGGCCTATGCAGGTGGCCAACTCGCCTGACTGTGGAGACACCCATGCCCTTTACGCTCGCCACCTGGAACATCAACTCGGTCCGCTTGCGCGCAGGGCTGGTGGAGCGGCTGATGCGGGAGGAAGCGCCCGATGTGCTGTGCCTGCAGGAGTGCAAAAGCCCCGTCGACAAAATCCCCGTCGAGGGGTTCGAGGCGCTGGGCTACACCCACATGGTCGCGCGCGGGCAGAAGGGGTACAACGGCGTGGCGATCCTGTCCAAGCTGCCGCTGGAAGAGGTCGAAGCCCTTGATCTTGCTAGCCTAGGCCACGCACGCCACATCGCGGCGCGCCTGCCCAACGGGGTTGTCATCCACAATCATTACGTCCCCGCGGGCGGCGATGTGCCGGACCGCGAAAAGAACGAGAAGTTTGGCCAGAAACTCGATTACCTGACGGAGTTGCGGGACATCTTTGCCGGGCAGAAGCCCGCGCGGTCGATCCTCGTGGGCGACCTCAATATCGCGCCGCGCGAAGATGATGTGTGGAGCCACAAGCAGCTGTTGAAAATCGTCAGCCACACCCCGATCGAGGTCGATCACCTGAACGATGTGATGGCGGCGGGCGACTGGGTGGATGTGACGCGACAGGATATCCCCGACGGGCTTTTGTACAGTTGGTGGAGCTACCGGGCCAAGGATTGGGATGCCGCCGACAAGGGCCGCAGGCTCGATCACATTTGGGCCACGTCGGATATCGCGGGGCAGGCGTCGGGCAGCCGGATTTTGCGCGACGTTCGGGGGTGGGAGCAGCCGTCGGATCACGCGCCGGTCTTTGCGACATTCGACCTCTGACACCCCCCCCCAAATCAAGGGGGCACAATCGGTACACCAAGCGTACACATTGCGTACACACGGCGTACATACGCAAGGCGCGCACATCGCGGGGTGATCTGGCTGCCTTTGGTGCGTCGGCGCACATGATCCGGGTCTCCGTTGGAACTGCGTCGACCCTTGGCAACACGCCCTCTGACACGCATATAGCGGGCAACGCGACCGGCCCGTTTTAAAGCGGTCGCACAGAATGCCAGACGGATTGGACGTACAGCATGTTGGAATTGAACGCAGGCCCGAACGCAGATGAGCTGATCAAGGACAGCTCGGAAGCGACCTTTATGGAAGATGTGGTCGAGACCTCGCAAACCGTGCCGGTCATCGTCGATTTCTGGGCGCCGTGGTGCGGCCCGTGCAAGACGTTGGGGCCCGCGCTGGAGGCGGCGGTGACCAAGGCCAAAGGCGCGGTCAAGATGGTCAAGATCGACGTCGATCAAAACCAGGCCATCGCGGCGCAGTTGCGCATTCAGTCGATCCCCACGGTCTATGCCTTCTATCAGGGCCAACCTGTCGACGGCTTCCAAGGGGCGGTGCCGGGATCCGAGATCGACGCCTTTGTCGAGCGTGTCGCGGCGCTGGCCGGTGGATCCGCCGATGGCGGTCTGGGCGAAGCTGTCGAGGCGGCCGAGGCGATGCTGGCGGAAGGCGCTGCCGAAGATGCGGCGCAGACGTTTGCGGCCATTCTGGGCGAAGATCCCAACCACGCCGAGGCCTATGGCGGTTTGGTCCGTGCGCATCTGGCCATGGATGATGTGGATCAGGCCGAGGCCATCCTGAACGGCGCACCGGCCGAGATCGCGGATGCGGCCCCGCTGGAGGCCGCGCGTGCGCAATTGGAACTGGCCAAGCAGGCCGCCGATGTGGGGCCGGTGGCCGAGTTGCGCGCCACGGTCGAGGCCAATGCAGACGATCATCAGGCGCGGTTCGATCTGGCCGGTGCCCTGCAGGCGTCGGGCGATGCCGAAGGTGCGGTGGCCGAGTTGCTGGAACTGTTCCGTCGCGACCGCGAATGGAATGACGGCGCGGCCAAGACGCAGCTCTTTACGATCTTTGATGCGCTCAAGCCAAACGATCCGGTTGTGCTGAACGGGCGCCGCAAGCTGTCGTCGATGATTTTTGTCTGATTGAGGGTGCGGGGCGCTTTTGTGGGCCCGGCGATTGCCTGAGCCCACGCAGCGCCTAGGTTGTGTTTTATGACATGGTCCGGTGATCTTCCCGAAACGATTGCGATTTTCCCGTTGCCGGGGGCGTTGCTATTGCCGCGTTCTCCGCTCCCGCTGCACATTTTTGAGCCGCGCTATCTGGCGATGCTGGATGACTGCCTGAAGACGCCGCATCGGTTGATCGGGATGGTCCAGCCGTTTGAAGGGCCGGGCGGCGAGGCCAAGCTGCATTCCATTGGATGTGCCGGGCGGCTGACCGCCTTTTCCGAAACCGAAGACGGGCGCTACATGATCACTCTGTCCGGGGTATCGCGGTTCCGCGTGGCCCAAGAGGTGTCGGGCTTCACGCCCTATCGCCGGTGCGACGTGACGTGGGATGGGTTCGAGCGGGACCGGGGCAAGGTCGAGCGGGACGCAGGCTTTGATCGCCCGGAGTTTCTGGGTCTGCTCAAGCGGTATTTCTCAGCTCAGCAGTTGTCGACGGATTGGGATTCTTTGTCGGATGCCGAAGACGAGTTGCTGATAAATTCGCTGTCGATGCTGTGCCCGTTCGAGCCCGAGGACAAACAGGCGCTGCTTGAAGCGCCGTCCCTGGCCACGCGGCGCGAGACGTTGGTGACCTTGATCGAGTTCGCCTTGCGCGGCGGTCAGGCCGATGAGGTGATGCAATGAGCGATTTTGACCCCAAGATGCTGGAGGCGCTGGTGTGTCCGCAGACGCGGCAGCAGCTGGTCTATGACGCCGATCGGCAGGAGTTGGTGTCGAAGGCGGCGCATCTGGCCTATCCGATCCGCGACGGCATCCCCGTGATGCTGGCCGATGAGGCGCGTCAGCTGGATTGAGGTCTGGCTGGTGACGTGCGCCTTTGGCGACACCCCACCCGCCATCCCTGAGGCGCGCGACTATAGGCGCTGGCCCTGCATCAGTTTCGGGATATCGCCCGACAGTCCGGCGGCCTCTCGCTGAAACGTGCGGCGCAGGCCGGGCATGGCCTGAACCGCGCCCATTCCGAGGTCGCGCAGCCCGCGCAGGAGGCTGCTGTTGTTGGAAAAGAGCCGGTTGAAGCCGTCCGTGGCGAGCGCGAGCGTCGCCGTATCGAAGCGGCGCCACTGCTGGTAGCGGTCGAGGACTGTGGGCGCGCCGATATCCTCGCCACGTGCACGCGCATCGACGAGGGTTTCGACCATCGCCGCCACATCCTTCATCCCCGCATTCAGGCCTTGGCCCGCGATGGGGTGGATGCCATGGGCCGCGTCCCCCACCAGCGCCACCCGGTCGCCCGTGAAGCGATGCGCGAGGCTGAGCGAAAGCGGGAAGGTGAAGCGGTCGCCCGCAAGTTCGATCCGGCCGAGGAAGTCGCCGAAAAGCGGACGCAGCACGTTCATGTAGCCCGCGTCGTCCAGCGCCTGAACGCGGTTCGCCTGTTCGGTGCGTTCCGTCCAGACCACGCCCACGCGGTTGTTGGTCAGGGGCAGGATCGCCAGAGGTCCGGCGGGTAGGAACAGTTGGTGAGCCACGCCGCCATGGGGGCGTTCGACGTGGAGCGCGCAGACGAGCGAGCTTTGCCCGTAATCCCATCCGGTGCGTTTGATGCCGGCGCGCTCTGCGGTGCCCGAGCCGCGCCCGTCGCAGCCGATGAGGAGGGGGGCGCTGTGCACATCGCCCGAGGCGGTCTCGATCGTGATGCGGCCGGGTTCGACTGTTTGGGAGACCACCGTTTCCTTGGCGATGTGGCTGAGGTTGGGCTGCTCGCGCTCGGCCTCGAGCAGGGCCACGCGGGCGTGGCGGTCTTCGACCATATAGCCCATGGGATCGGGGCCCAGATCGGCGTGATCGAAGTGGAGGAAGAAGGGCGATGGGCGTTGGCCCGGTTTGCCGTCCGCGACCTTGATATCGAGGATGGGTTGGGCATCGGGGTCCAGACGCGGCCAAAGGTCGAGTGCGGCCAGCATCCGCTGGGTCGACAGCGCCATGGCGTAGCTGCGCCCGTCAAAGCCGCGTTTGCGGCGGGTGGCCTTGGGTAGGGCGTCGATCATCGTCGTTCGGAAGCCCTGTTGGGCGAGGGCCACCGCGAGGGTGGATCCCACCAGCCCGCCCCCGGTGATCAGGATATCTGCCGTGTGCGTCATACCCCGACATATGAGGGCGGGGGCGGGATTGTCCATGTCGGTGCGCGGCGCTAGCACTGTGACATCGTGTCGGGAGGTGGGCAGATGGATGAGTGGCGGTTCAAGAGCGCGTTGGAACAGGGCGCGGCCATCGGTGCGGGGGCAGTGGACCCCGTCGCGCTGACGCAGGCCTATCTGGATGCCATCGCGGCCCATCCCCATGGCAGCCGCATCTATGCGCGGACGACGCCCGGGCGGGCGCTGGCCGAGGCCGCCGCGGCGCGCGACCGCGCGCGTGACGGCGTCCGGCGCGGGCCGCTCGACGGGGTGGCGGTGTCGTGGAAGGACCTCTTTGACACGGCGGGCACCGCGACCGAGGCCGGATCGGCGCTCTTGGCGGGGCGGGTGCCGGATGCGGATGCCGACGTGCTGGCTGCGGCCTCTGCGGCGGGGCTGGTGTGTCTGGGCAAGACGCATATGAGCGAGCTGGCCTTTTCCGGGCTGGGCTATAATCCCGTCACCGCGACGCCGCCTTGCGTGAACGACGAGGCCGCTATTGCGGGTGGCTCGTCTTCGGGGGCGGCGGCCTCGGTCGCCTTTGGGTTGGCTGCGGCAGCCGTTGGGTCGGATACGGGCGGATCGGTGCGGATCCCTGCGGCGTGGAACGATCTGGTGGGGTTCAAGACGACGATCGGGTCGCTGCCGATGGGCGGGGTTGTTCCACTCTGTGCAAGGTTCGATACGTTGGGTCCGTTGACGCGCACGGTTGCAGATGCGGCTGCTGTTTGGTCTGCGATAGGCGGGCAAGACGTCGATTTGGGGGCTGTGTCGCTGGCGGGGCGGCGATTTGCCGTTGTCGAGGATGTCGCGCTGGAAGACCTGGAACCCGTTGTTCAGTCGGCCTTTGAAGAGAGCCTCACGCGGATTGAGGCCGCGGGGGCGAAGGTCGATCGGGTGTCGCTGCCCGAAGTCAGTGCGCTGATCGCGTTGGCACCGCTGCTCTACGCGCCTGAAGCGTACGGCGCATGGAAAGACGTTATCGAGGCGGCGCCAGACAAGATGTTTGCTGAAATCCGCGAGCGGTTCCGGGGCGGGGCGGATGTGTCCGCGCCCGATTACGTGGCCGCCTTGCAGGAGATGGCGCGGTTGAGAGACGCAATCTGGGCGCAGCTTGGCGGCTATGACGCGATGCTGGTTCCGGCCTCGCCCATCCTGCCGCCCAAGATGGCGGATGTGGAGGATGGCGGGGATGTCTACAAACGCGCCAACCTGATGGCGCTGCGCAACACGCGGATTGGGAACATGACGGACGCGGCCTCGGTCACGGTGCCGTCCGGCGTTGCCTCTTGCGGGGTGATGCTGATCGGGCCGGGTGGGTCGGATGCCCGGATGCTGCGGCTGGCCGCCGCTCTGGAGGCGGCCTTCTAAGTGGGGGCTTTGCCCCCCGGCCTGTGGCCTCCCCCCAGAGTTCTTGCGGACCATCGAAAGGGGGCGGCCGGCTCTGCCCTTTCGAGGGTCCAAAAATACTCAATTCACCTCGCCCGCCACATGGTGCTTGCCCGCGAGGATTCGCGTCGGTTACACTGCGCCTTAACGGGACGCGTAACGATCCCGATCTGAGGCAGTGCTGGTAGATGACACCCGAGAGGTTCCAAACCCTCCCCGAGGCGACGTGGCCGCGTTTGCGTGGCTTGCTGGATGTGGACGCACCCGCGGCAGTTGAGGGCCGTACGGGGCCGATCAACATGACCATTGGCGAACCGAAGCACCCGTTTCCCGACTGGCTGCCCGACCTCATGGCGCGGCATTCCGGCGGCTGGGGGAAGTATCCCGATAACAATGGTTTGCCAGTCCTGCGGGAGGCCATCGCCGCGTGGATCCTGCGCCGCTACGGCGTTTCGGTCGATCCCGATACCCAAGTCATGGCCTTGAACGGGACCCGCGAGGGGCTGTTCGGTGCGGCGCTTGCCCTGTGTCCCGACGACAAGGGTGGACGACGGCCCAAGGTCCTGATCCCAAACCCGTTTTACCCGGTCTATGGTGTAGCCTCGCTCGCTGTGCGCGCCGAGCCTGTCTATGTTGCGGCCACCCGCGAGACAGGGTTTTTGCCAGACTACGCGAGCCTGTCTGAGGACGTGCTGCGCGATACGGCGATCTGCTATATCTGTTCGCCCGCGAACCCGCAGGGCACGGTGGCGGATGAGGCCTATTGGAGGCGCCTGTTCGAATTGGCGGAGCGGTATGATTTCCGCATCTTCTCGGACGAGTGCTATTCCGAGATCTACCGCCACGCCCCGCCGCCGGGCGCGCTGGAGATGGCGCATAAGCTGGGCGCCGATCCCGAACGCGTGGTGATTTTCCATTCGCTGTCCAAGCGGTCGAACCTGCCGGGGCTGCGGTCAGGCTTTGTGGCCGGTGGGCCGCGCAGCATGGCCGAAATCAAGCGCTTGCGCGCCACCGCGGGCGCGCCGCTGCCGAACCCCATTCAGGAGGTCAGCGCGGCAGTTTGGGCGGACGAGGCCCATGTTGTGACCAACCGGCAACAATATTTCGACAAATTTGAGGTCGCTGACCACATTTTTGCCGGGTTTGAGGGCTACCACAGCCCAGACGCGGGATTTTTCCTGTGGCTTCCCGTGACGCCCTATGGCGGTGACGGCGAAGCAACGGCCAGTGCCCTGTGGCGACAGGCGGGTGTGCGCACCCTGCCCGGGGCGTATCTGGCGCGAGAGGTGGACGGGAAAAATCCCGGCGCCGACTATATCCGGGTGGCCTTGGTTGCCCCAAAAGACGAGATGGCACAGGGTCTGCAATTGATCCGTGACCATCTGAAAAACGACACGTGAGGCGAGCAGATGGCATATCAGACCCAAGGGCGTGATCCGCTATTGGACAGCGGGATGCAGGCGGCGCTGGAGAAGCGCGGGCGCGAGTTGATGGGGCTTGGCCTTGTCCTTCTGGGCGTCATGGCCGCGATGATGATCGGGTCCTATTCGCCGGATGATCCCAATTGGCTCGTGGCGACGGATGCGCCGGTTCAGAACTGGCTGGGCCGGTTTGGGGCCTCGCTGGCCGCGCCGTTGTTCATGATCATCGGCTGGGGGGCGTGGGGCCTGCCGGTCGTTCTGGCCGTCTGGGGCGTTCGGTTTGTCCTGCATTGGGGGCTGGAGCGCGCCTTTGGCCGGTTGATTTTTGCGCCCATCGCCTTGGCGTTGGCGGCTGTTTACGCGGCGACCTTGTCGCCCGGCGCGGGCTGGACCCATTCCTTTGGTTTGGGCGGTCTGTTTGGCGACACGGTTTTGATGATGATCCTGCAGATCGTGCCGGGATCGGCGGCGCTGGGCGCCAAGATGATTTCGCTTCTGGCTGGGTTGGCCATTCTGGCGCTGGGCACTTTTGTTCTGGGCTTCACATGGCCCGAACTGCACCGGGTGGCGCGTTGGATGATGCTGGGTCTGGTGCTGATCTATGCGATGGCACTGCGGATGCTGGGTCAGGGCGCGTCGCTGGGCATGCAGACGGCGTCGAACATGCAGGCGGCCCGGGCCGCGCGGCGCGAACAGGCTGCCGAGGATGAGGCATTTTGGACCCAATCGCAGGCCGCGCAGATGGAGCCGGTCTATGGCGCGCCCGATGACAGCCCCGAGGAACGCGCGCGTGTGGCGCAGGTCATCCGTGCCAATCTGGCCGGGGGCGAACCGCCGCTCACAGCACCCGCGGACGACGCGGCGCAGTATCCTTTGGTCGATCCCGCTGATGTGGACCATGGGTGGGCCGACCAAATGTCCCATCCGGAACAAGACGCGCCCCGTGGCGGGTTGCGTGCGTTGATGCCCTCGCTGCTCAAACGGCAGGAGACCTTGCCCGAGCCCGAACTGGTTGTGCCGACCGCGGCGGTGGCGGACGTGCCGGATACCAGCGATGACCGCATCAAATCCAAGATCGCGAGCGCCATCCGCACCCGGTCGCGCATGGCCCCACCCGTGATGACCGTCGCCCAGCCCGTGATGCCGTCCTTCCGTCAGGAGCCTGCGCTGACCCGCGGGGCCGCTCCCGCGGTCGCGCCTGCGCCTGCGCCTGCAATGCCGACCGAGTTGGCGTCTGAGAGGCTGATTGCGCCTTACGCGGACATCGCTGCCGATGATCGTGACGTACCTGCGGCGGGTGACGTGGATTTCGATGCGCTGTCTGCCTTTGTGCCGGATATGGCAGATGAGGACGCAGTGATCGAGACGGCCATGGACGCGCCCGTAGATGTCCCTGTGGATGCCCCTGTTGCGCAATCCCTAACGCCTGTGGCCACGCCGGTTGCGATCCCGACGCCCGAGGCGCGCAAGGTCGTGCAGCACCCCGCGCGCAAGCCGGTTCAACCCTCGGCGCGGGCCAAGGCCGAGGCCCAGCCGACGCTGGCCTTCGAAGAGACGCCAGCACCGGCCTACGAGCATCCGCCCCTGTCCCTTTTGGCGGCCCCCGACACGGTCGAGCGTCACCATCTGAGTGACGAGGCGCTGGAGGAAAACGCGCGCATGCTGGAAAGCGTGTTGGATGATTACGGCGTGAAGGGCGAGATCGTTTCGGTCCGCCCAGGTCCGGTGGTCACGATGTATGAGCTGGAGCCTGCGCCGGGTCTGAAGGCCAGCCGCGTGATCGGGTTGTCGGACGATATCGCGCGGTCCATGTCGGCCCTGTCAGCGCGGGTGTCGACCGTTCCGGGCCGCAGCGTCATCGGGATCGAACTGCCCAATGCCAACCGCGAAAAGGTGGTTCTGCGCGAAATCCTGTCGGGCCGCGATTTCGGCGACAGCAACATGCGCCTGCCGCTTGCCTTGGGCAAGGATATTGGTGGTGATCCGGTGGTCGCGAACCTCGCCAAGATGCCCCACCTTCTGATCGCGGGGACCACGGGGTCGGGTAAGTCGGTGGCGATCAACACGATGATCCTGAGCCTGCTCTACAAGCTGACGCCTGAAGAATGCCGGTTGATCATGATCGACCCCAAGATGCTGGAACTCAGCGTCTATGACGGCATCCCGCATCTTTTGTCCCCCGTTGTGACCGATCCCAAGAAAGCGGTCGTGGCCCTGAAATGGGTCGTGGGCGAGATGGAAGAGCGGTATCGCAAGATGTCGAAGATGGGCGTGCGGAATATCGAAGGCTACAACTCCCGCGTGGCCGATGCCCTGTCCAAGGACGAGATGTTCAGCCGGACGGTGCAGACGGGCTTTGACGATGACACTGGTGAGCCCGTGTTTGAGACCGAGGAATTCGCGCCCGAGAAGCTGCCCTATATCGTCGTGATCGTGGACGAGATGGCCGACCTGATGATGGTCGCAGGCAAGGAGATCGAGGCCTGCATCCAGCGTCTGGCGCAGATGGCGCGGGCGTCGGGCATCCACCTGATCATGGCCACGCAGCGTCCGTCGGTGGATGTGATCACCGGGACGATCAAGGCAAACTTCCCCACGCGGATTTCCTTCCAGGTGACGTCCAAGGTCGATAGCCGGACCATCCTGGGTGAAATGGGGGCCGAGCAGCTGCTGGGCATGGGCGACATGCTCTATATGGCGGGCGGGGCCAAGATTACCCGCGTGCACGGGCCGTTCTGTTCGGACGAAGAGGTCGAGGAGATCGTGACCTACCTCAAGGCCTATGGCCCGGCGGATTACGTGGGCGGCGTGGTCGAAGGGCCGGCGGAAGAGCGCGAGAGCGACATCGACGCGGTGCTGGGGCTGTCCACGGGCGGCAATACGGATACCGAGGACGCGATGTATGACACAGCGGTGGCCATCGTCCTGAAGGACCGGAAGTGTTCGACCAGCTATATCCAGAGAAAGCTCGCCATCGGCTACAACAAGGCCGCGCGACTGGTGGAGCAGATGGAGGACAATGGCGTTGTCAGCCCCGCGAACCACGTGGGCAAGCGCGAAATCCTGGTGCCGGAAGGGCAGGGTTGACGGCGCGACGCCGGAACCTGAACTGCCGGACACTCGTTAAGACCTGCGCATTTGGGCGGGTTTAGCGGGGCTGCTATCGCATATCACAGCGTGGCTCCCTACGTTCAGCGTAACGAGTAGGAAAGGACAGGACATGTCTGTCACGAGACGCAAGCTTTTGGCCGGGGCGGCCGCATTCGGGGTCGCAGCGCCCTTTGCCGGGGCAGCGCAGGCGCAGGCCAAGGTGCCACTGGCCGCGCTGAGCCAATACCTCAATCAACTGAGCACGGCGCAAGGCGCGTTCACGCAGGTCAACCCGGACGGGTCGATCACGACGGGCACGATTTATATCAAGCGCCCGGGCCGGGTGCGGTTCGAATACAACCCGCCCGAACGTGCGATGGTCATTGCGGGCGGTGGGCAGTTGGCGGTGTTTGATCCCCGCTCGGACGAGCCGACGCGCTACCCCCTGAACCAGACGCCCCTGTCGATCATTCTGGCCCGCAATGTCGATCTGACGCGGGCGCGCATGGTGACCGCGCACACGTCGGACGGGACAACCACGACCGTGCGGGCCCAAGACCCTGACAACCCCGAATACGGGTCGATTGATCTGGTCTTCACGGCCGCCCCGATCGAGCTGCGCCAATGGGTGATCAACGAGAACGGGTCGTCCACGACGGTGATCCTGGGCGATCTGCAGAGCGGCGTGACCGTGCGGGAGCGGTTGTTCAACATCCAGGCTGAAATGCGCGATTGGGCGGGGTGAGAGGCCCGCGCCCTTTGATTGCCTCCGGCGGGAGTTTTTGAGGACCATCGAGAGGGGCGCGCGCCGCCCTGTGCTTTTCGATGGTCCCAAAATACTCGGAAATGTCCCGGCCTTAGATTTTGCGGCAGCGCTGGAGTTGCTGGTGATACATCACCGAGCGGTCGCCGACCTCGCGCGCGACGCGCATCAGCCACGCTTTCTTGAGGTAGGTGCCACGGCGATAACCGGTACGGCCATCGTGGTAGGCGAGGTATTGGTTGGTGGCGTCGGTCAATGGGATGCCAAGCTCCCGGTTTGACTGTGCCATGTACCAGCCCATGAAGTCGGTCGCGTCGCGGATGTTGTCGCGGCGGGCTCGGGGTTTGCCTTCGAGGCGCTTGTATTCCTCCCACGTCGCATCCAGCGCCTGGCTGTAGCCAAAGGCCGAGGATTGCCGCCCGATGGGGATCACGCCCAGCTTGTACTGGAACGGCGTCCGCGCGTCGGAAATGAATTTGCTCTCTTGGTAGATCGTGGCCATCTGCACCGCGACCGGAACGCCGTAACGCCGTTCGGCCGTTTTGAACGCGCGCAGGTAACCCGCGCGTTCGTTCACGATGGCGCAGGCGTTATCCAGCTCGCGCGGGGCCTTGCCCGAGCCGCCGCCACCCGCGCAAGAGCCCAGGATCATCAGTGCCAAGAGGGCGAAGATTGGTCTGCTCATCTGCCTGCCCGTTTTTCGTTTATTTTCAGGCAGTATACCCCAAAATCACCCCGCGTGGAAATCACGAAATCGCCGGGTCACAGCACCAGGGCAAGAATGAGCGGAAGTATGATCACCGACAGGAGCGTCGACATGACGACGAGGCCCGCGACGGCCTGCGCGTCGGCCTTGTATTTGACCGCGATGAGGTAGCTGGTCACCGCTGCGGGGGCCGCGATCTGCAGCACGAGGATGCCGAAGGCGGTGGGCGGCAGCGCGAAGGCAGTAGCGATGCCCCAGCCCACCGCGATGCAGAGCGCGGCCTTGGCCAGCGCGACGGCGGTCGCCACGCGAATATTGGCAGGTGTCAGTCGGGCAACGGCTGTGCCCAGTGTGATCAGCATCAAGGGGATCGCGAGCTGGCCGAGAAGCGAGAGCGTGTTGGTTACCACCGTGGGCGTCTCCCACCCCTGCCAAAGGAAGAGCGCGCCCAGCACCGTGGCCCAGATCATCGGTTCGCGCAGCATGGGGCGCAGAGAGGACGCGCCCGCCACCATCCACACACCGAAGGTGAAGGCGTAGATGACGGAGACCGCAAAGACCACAACCGCAAAGCCGAGGCCGGTATCGCCATAGGCAAAGACCGCCAGCGGCAGGCCGATATTGCCCGTGTTTCCCATGCCAAGCGGGGCGAGGTAGGTGCGCAGGTCAAGCCCCGCGAGGCGCGCGATGCCAAAGGCCCCTGCCGTGACCACGAGGTACGCGCAGGCCGCCGCAACCGCGATCCGCGACAGCGCATCGAGCGCAATGTCGGTCTGCATCAGCGCCACAAAGATCAGCGCGGGCACGCCCAGCGTCATCGCCAGACGGGTCACGAACTCCGTTGGATAATCATAGCCCAGACGCACCCAGACATAGCCGATTGCGGCCAGTGCAAAGACCGGGGCCGTGATCTCGAGCACTGTCAGGGCAAGGTTCACAGACTGTTTCCTTGGGTTTTAGAGGCGAATCATCGACATTGGTCCGACTGGGAGCGTAGTAAGCGCGTCGGAGGCCCATGCCTATGTTGAAACAGCGCGCCAAATATCATCTCGGTCAGGTCGTCCGCCACAAGAAGCACCCGTTTCGCGGTGTTGTCTTTGATGTGGACCCTGAGTTTTCGAACACCGAAGAATGGTATGACGCA
The DNA here is from genome assembly GCA_038527375.1 of Pseudomonadota bacterium. Classification (GTDB taxonomy): domain Bacteria; phylum Pseudomonadota; class Alphaproteobacteria; order Rhodobacterales; family Rhodobacteraceae; genus Shimia_B. The sequence continues at coordinate 36,620 of JBCBFU010000003.1, forward strand.
ATCCCCGAGGACAGTCGTCCCCGCAAGGAGCAGCCGTTTTACCACCTGCTGGCCGAGAACGATCAGAGCTATTACGTGGCCTATGTGTCCGAGCAGAACCTTGTCGCGGATTATTCGGGCGAGCCTGTGGACCACCCCGATATCCCAGACCTGTTTGGCCCGTTCCACGATGGCGCCTACCCGCTGCAGTTCCAGTTGAACTGACGGGTGGGGCGGACGCCCAACCTTTGCAATTTGCCGCGATTAGTAGCCGAGGGCGCAGCCGTCCTTGCGCGGGTCTGAGGCACCTTCGAGAACGCCGTCGTCCCGCATGAGGATGGCTTGGGCGCCGCCGATGGCGGTGTCGGGGATGGTGACGTCGTGGCCCATATCCGTCAGTTCGGCGCGCACGGCGTCGCTGTAGCCGCGTTCGACTTTCATTACGCCTGCGTCCGAGAAGGCGCGGGGTGCGTCGATCACATCCTGCGGCGACATGCCGAAATCCGTCATATTCGTGACGAAACGTGCATGACCATTGGGTTGATAGGCACCGCCCATCACGCCGAAGGGCATGATCGTCTTGCCTTTGCTGCGCAGCATTCCAGGGATGATCGTGTGCATGGGGCGCTTGCCGCCCATGGCCTCGTTGGGGTGCCCGGCCTCGAGCGTGAAGCCCGCGCCGCGGTTTTGGAAGAGGATGCCGAATTTGTCTGACGCGATGCCCGAGCCGAAAGAATGGAAGACCGAGTAGATCAGCGACACCGACATGCGGTTTGCGTCGACTACGGTGATATAGATCGTGTCCTTGTGCACGGCCTCGGACACCGAAGACGGGTTGGCCATCGCGCGTTTGGGGTCGATCAGTGCTGCCAGCCGATCGGCGGTCACGGGGTCGAGCATGTGGGCCAGCCGCGCGGTGTGGTCGGGATCGGCCAGAATGCGGTTGCGGGCGTCATAGGCAAGCTTGGCCGCCTCGGCCTCGATATGGGCGCGCTGGGTGCCCCAGGGATCCATGGCCGAGATGTCGAAATGCGCCAGGATGTTGAGCATCAGGATCGCGGTTGCGCCTTGGCCGTTTGGCGGATGCTCGACCAGTTCGATGTCCTTGTAGGTGCCGCTGATGGGCGCGTCATAGGTCGATGCGGTCGCCGCGAAGTCCTCCAGTGTATGGAGGCCGCCCGCCGCGCGCAGGCTGTTCACCATATCCTCGGCGATTTCGCCTTCGTAGAAGGCTTCGCGCCCGTCCATGGCGATGCGGCGCAGAACCTCGGCCTGGTCGGGGCAGCGGAAGATTTGCCCCGGGGTGGGGGCCGCGCCGCCAAAGCTGTAGCGGCTGGTGGCGGAAGGGTGCAGGTCGCCCACCGCCTCGGCCCAGTCGAAGGCCACACGGGGGGCCACGGGGATGCCGGCCTCGGCGTAGTGGATCGCAGGCGCGAGGATCGTGGCGAGGCCCAGTTTGCCGTGATCGGCGGACAGGCGGCAGATGGCGTCGATGGCGCCCGGCACCGTCACGGCGTGGGCGGCATGGGTGGGCATCGTGGTCAGCCCTTGGTCGCGCAGGTCTGCGGCGGACAGGGCTGCGGGCGCGCGGCCCGATCCGTTCATCGCGATGATGTCGGCGTTCTGGTCGGGGGCGATCAGGGCAAAGAGGTCGCCGCCGATCCCGGTCATCTGCGGTTCGGCCAGACCCAGCAGGACAGCCCCGGCGAGGGCAGCGTCCATGGCGTTGCCGCCTGATTCCAGCATTTGAACGGCGACTTTGGCCGCCAGCGGGTGGGAGGTCGCGCACATGCCATTGGTAGCGAGGACGGGGGACCGCCCGGGAAGGTGAAAGTCGCGCATGATGTCTCCCTAGATCTTCGTGCGCCTGTTCGTGGCAGGCGTTGTCTTGCTGGGCACGGGGTCGCGTGCCTGCGGGAGCCTAAGCCGCGTGGCGTCAGGTTCAAGGGATGGCGGTATCGCTTGGGAGGTAAATGGCGGCTCAAAGCCTCCGCCGCTGCGCACTGGGTGGGGGCTGTTAACGCAGCGGCGGAGTGAAGCTTTGAGCAGCTCTGCGGGCGGTATGACCGTGGAGGGCGGCGCATCGCGGGCGGGGATGTGGCAAAGCTGTGGCCCTTGCGCGCAAGTTGGAAACAGTTCGGTTGGCCCGTGGAAACAGTTTGGGAAACAGCTGGGGAATAGACAGGGGTGCTTGGGGATACAGTCAGAGACACGGTTGGGGACCCCGGTCGACACCGCGTGAGACACGGTGCGCAAAAGGATGACCCGGCCGCAACAGCGCGGCGGGGCACATGCCGGCGTGGTGGGCCGGGTGGCCCCGATTGGGAGGATCACGCGTGAGGGATCATGCGACGCAGTTCGACGCGTCAGCCTTCGCCCAGAATCATCCGAAAGCTCAGGTGGTTTTGCGTATCGCGCCGCTCGTAGACGAGGTCGCGGGCAAGTTCCCCGATCAGGAACCAGCCAAACCCGCCTTCGGGCAGGTCATTGACCTCGACATCCAGATTGGCGGGCATGCCCAGCGGGGTCTGCCCGTCGGGCATCGGTTTACCGTCATCCACAAGCGCAAAGGTCATGCCGCCGGGGATGTAGGTGGCATCGAGCGCGATGGCCCCGTCGCCCCGTTCTTCATAAGCGTGTTCGGCGATGTTGTTGAGCACTTCGGCCAGGACCAGTTCGACCGTCCCCCGCTCCTCCGGCAGGAAATTGCGGCCCTCCATATCGTCGATGAGGGCCTGAAGGGAATGGCGAACCTCGAATGTGTCCGACAGGCAGCGGATGGTAAACGCGTTGGCGTGAGAGGCTGTTTCGATCATGGTGCAGCCCCCGTCACGATGCTTGCGCCGGGGGAAAGGCCGCGGCGACGTCTGCGTGGATTTTGAACACCGTGTCCATCCGCGTGAGTTTGAACACCTTGGCCACAACCGGTGTCAGGCAGGCCAATTCCAGCACGTGATCGCCGTTCAGCAGTTTCATACCGGCCACCACGGCACCCAATCCTGAGCTGTCGATAAAGGTCACATCCGACAAATCCAGCACGACGCGGTGCGGGCCGCCTTGGGTGACGGCGCGCAGCGTATCCTTGAACTGGATCGCGACCGCGGCGTCGATCCGGCTGTCGATAACCTTGACGAGACGCGCGTCCGCGATATCCGTGGTTGTCATATCCATTTGGCTGTCCTGTCCGCTCTGTCTGTTGTCGGGGCACGGTAGGGCCGGAAGGTTACCAAAGGCTTTGCGTCCGCGCGTCCAAAGGCGCAACGCGGCATTAAAAGGGGGACAGCGCCATGCGCGACGTATTCATCCACGGGGCAACCCGCACACCCATGGGCGGCCTACAGGGGAGCCTTTCGGGCGCGACGGCAGCTGAATTGGGCGGGACCGCGATTCGCGCCGCCATGGATGGCGCGGGGATGGAGACCGTGGACGAGGTTCTGATGGGCTGCGTCCTGCCCGCCGGTCAGGGTCAGGCCCCTGCGCGGCAGGCGGGGTTTACGGCTGGGCTGGGCGAGGAGGTTCCGGCCACGACGCTCAACAAGATGTGTGGGTCGGGCATGAAGGCCGCGATGATGGCCTTTGACCAGATCGCGCTGGGCCACGCCGACACTATGGTCGCCGGCGGGATGGAGAGCATGACAAACGCCCCCTACCTGTTGCCCAAGATGCGCGGCGGCGCGCGGCTGGGCCACGGGGCGGTGCAGGATTCCATGTTCCTCGACGGGTTGGAGGATGCCTATGACAAGGGCCGCCTGATGGGCACCTTTGCCGAAGACTGCGCCGAGACCTACCAGTTCACGCGCGAGGATCAGGACGCCTATGCGCTGGGGTCGCTCGACAACGCCTTGGCCGCGCAGGCCAGCGGGGCGTTCGGGGTCGAGATCGCGCCGGTCACCCTGCGCACCCGCAAGGGAGAGGTGGTCGTCGACACGGATGAGCAGCCCGGCAATGCGCGACCCGAGAAGATCCCGCATCTGAAACCGGCCTTTCGCGAGGGGGGCACAGTGACCCCGGCCAATGCGTCGTCCATCAGCGATGGGGCAGCGGCGCTGATCCTTGGGGCCAGTGCAGAGGGCGCAAGGGCGCGGATTGTGGGTCATGCGAGCCACGCTCAGGCGCCCGGGTGGTTCACGACCGCGCCGGTGCCTGCGGCCCGCAACCTGTTGGACCGGATCGGATGGTCGGTCGAGGATGTCGACCTGTGGGAGGTGAACGAGGCCTTTGCCGTCGTGCCCATGGCCTTCATGCATGAAATGGGCCTGCCCCGGGACAAGGTGAACGTGAACGGCGGGGCCTGCGCGCTGGGCCATCCCATTGGTGCGTCGGGTGCGCGGATCATGGTGACGCTGCTTCACGCGCTCGAGGCGCGGGGATTGCAACGCGGGGTGGCGGCCATTTGCATCGGCGGCGGCGAAGGCACCGCCATCGCGATCGAGCGTGTGTGATGCGTGTGGACTATGACCATCTGGCGGCCACCATCGCTGCCCTAACCGAGGGCGAGACCGACATTGTCGCGCTGATGGCGACCGTCGCGTGCGAGGTGCACCAGTCCGACAACCGGTTCAACTGGACGGGGTTTTACCGCGTGGTGGCGCCTGAGTTGCTCAAGATCGGGCCGTACCAAGGTGGGCATGGCTGTCTGGTCATTCCGTTCTCGCGCGGGGTGTGCGGCGCCGCGGCGCGCACGGGCGAGGTTCAGCTTGTGCCGGATGTGGATGCGTTTCCCGGCCATATCGCTTGCGCGTCCTCCACGCGGTCCGAGCTTGTCCTGCCGGTCTGGGACGGCGCGGGCGATCTGCTCGGCGTGTTTGATCTGGACAGCGATCAGCCCGACGCCTTTGACGCGTCGGATGCGGCTGCTTTGACACGCATTCTGGCCGCGGCGTTTTCGGGCACGGTTCGCGGGCCTTTGCCTGCCACCTGAGCGCTCCTTGAGTACGGCGTCGATTGATGTGGGGCGGCCTTGGGCCGACCCCGCCGCGCGAAGCGCGGCCGCCCCCCCCAAATCGCCCAGAAAATGCCCCGGGGTAATCCTGCGGGAAGAATTCGGTCGCCAGCTCGTGAAAAATTCTTGCGAAATTTCATTTTGGAGTCATGAATGATTTTCGAAGTGAAAAAATCGCATCGGATTTCACGCGACCATGGACCTAAGCCCCTCTGCCCTGTCTTCCAGCCTTGGCGCTGACTTGCGCGCCCTGCGCAAGGCGCGGGGGCTGACCTTGCAGGACCTCGCGGATGTTCTGGATCGGTCTGTCGGTTGGCTCAGCCAGGTTGAACGCGACATCACCGAACCCTCGATCACAGACCTCAGGCATCTGGCGCGGGCGCTGGATGTGTCGGTGTCGTCGCTCTTTCGGACAGACGCGGCCAATGCGGACGAGGCGGGATATATCGTGCGCGCCGCGGCGCGCCGCCCCATCGGCAGCCGGGCCGCGGGCTTGGTCGAAGAGTTGCTGTCACCGGACCTGACCGATGATTTCGAGGTGGTGCATTCCACGTTCGAACCGCGATCAGAGATTACCGAGGCCGTGACACGCCCAACCCAAGAGGTGGGCTTCATCCTGTCGGGCCGGATGCAGCTGTGGATTGCGGGCACGCTTCACACGTTGGAGACCGGCGACAGCTTTCGCATTCGGGGCGAGGCGTTCCGGTGGCTCAACCCCTTTGACACCCCCTGCGTTGCGATCTGGGTGATCGCACCGCCGGTGTATTGAAGGGGCGCGACGCATGTCCGAGACCGCAAACCCGACTGATCCCCAAACCGTCACGACAGGATCATGTCTGTGTGGTGCGGTGCAGTACCGGGCCAAGGGCCCGCTGGGTGCGCCTGCGGCCTGCCATTGCACCCAATGCCGCAAGCAATCGGGGCATGTCTGGGCGTCGTCTTATGTCGATCACGACAAGCTCGAAATCGAGGGCGAGGTCCGGTGGTATCAATCCTCGGACAAGGCCCAACGCGGGTTTTGCCCCGTATGCGGCGCGGCGCTGTTCTGGCGGCACGCCGATGATCCGTTCACCTGCTTTTCCATGGGGTCGATTGACGGGCTAACGGGCCTGACCCTGCGGGGCCATATCCATACCGCCACCAAAGGCGACTATTACGAGATCGCGGCCCATGAGCCGCAGAGGGAGACCTGAAATGTCTGATTTTCCGACGACTGCAAAAGTTGTGATCATTGGTGGTGGGGCCGTCGGTGTCTCGGCGCTCTATCACCTGGCCAAGCGCGGCTGGACCGACTGCGTCCTGCTGGAGAAGAACGAGTTGACGGCGGGCTCCACGTGGCACGCGGCGGGTAACTGTCCCAACTTCTCGACCTCGTGGGCGGTGCTGAACATGCAGCGCTACAGCCTCGAGATGTACCGCACGCTGGCCGAGGATGTGGACTACCCCATGAACTACCACGTCACCGGGTCGATCCGGTTGGCGCACACCAAGGAGCGGGTGCAGGAGTTCGAACGCTTTGTGGAGATGGGGCGCTATCAGGGTCTGGAATTGACCATGATGACGCCGGAGGAGGCCAAGGAGCTCTATCCCTTCCTTGAAACCCATGATCTGGCTGGCGTGCTCTATGACCCGATGGACGGGGATATCGACCCCGCGCAGCTGACGCAGGCGATGGCCAAGGGCGCGCGCGATCTGGGCGCCAACATTCAGCGGTTCTGCCCGGCGACGGGTGTGACGCAGGATGGCGACGGCTGGATCGTTCACACCGACAAGGGGGATATTCGCTGCGAGAAGGTCGTGAACGCCGCGGGCTATTACGCCGCGCGCGTGGGCGAGTGGTTCAAACCCTTTGGCGGGCGCGATGTGCCCATGGCCGTGATGAGCCATCAATATTTCCTCACCGAGGAAATCGATGAGATCAAGGACTGGACCGAAGCGCATGGGCACAAGCTGCCGATGATCCGCGACGTCGATAGCAGCTATTACCTGCGGCAGGACAAGAACGGCCTGAACCTGGGTCCCTATGAGCGCAACTGCAAGGCGCATTGGGTGACCGAGGATGACCCGATGCCGGACGATTTCAGCTTCCAGCTGTATCCCGACGATCTTGAGCGGCTGGAGTGGTATATCGAGGACGCGATGGCGCGTGTGCCGCTCTTGGGCACCGGCGGCGTGGGCCGCAACATCAACGGTCCGATCCCCTACGCGCCCGATGGACTGCCGATGATCGGGCCGATGCCGGGCGTGAAGAACGCGTTCGAAGCGCATTCGTTCACCTTTGGCATCGTGCAGGGTGGTGGCGCCGGCAAGGTCATCTCCGAATGGATCATCGACGGCTACACCGAATGGGACATGTGGGCCGTGGACCCGCGCCGCTACACCGCCTGCGCGGACGAGGATTACTGCCTGCAAAAGGCGCTGGAAACCTACGGCCACGAATACGCCATGCACTTCCCCCAGCACGAGTGGCCTGCGGGCCGCGACAAGCGGCTGTCGGCTAACCATGACCGGATCGTGGCCGATGGTGGCGTGATGGGTGCCTATAACGGATGGGAGCGGGCCAACTGGTTCGCGAAACCGGGCGATGACACGTCGGAAGAGGCGACGCAGACCTGGAGCCGCAAGGGCCCCTGGCAGCCGCGCGTTCAGGAGGAATGCGAGGCGGTGCGCGACGGCGTGGGCGTCATCGATATGTGCGGCTTCTCGCGCTACCGGTTGTCGGGCGAAGGTGCCGCCGAATGGCTGCGCGGCACGATCACCGGGGGGTTGCCCAAGGTTGGGCGGATGAACCTGGCCTATTTTGCGGATGAGCGCGGGCGGGTTGTGACCGAGATGTCGGTGATCCGCCACGGCGAGGATGATTTCACGCTGATGACCGCCGCGGTGGCGCAGTGGCATGACTGGGAATTGCTCTGGCGCAAGCTGCCTGAGGGTTTGAGCCTGCGGGACGTGTCCGAAGAGATGACGACAATGCTGGTCACGGGGCCCAAGTCGCGGGATCTGTTCGCGGGCATTGCCGAGTATGATCTGGAGGCCGGGTGGCTGACCCATGGGACCGCCAAGATCGCGGGGCAGGACTGCGCCATGGCGCGGGTGTCCTTCTGTGGCGAATTGGGGTGGGAGGTGCATTGCCCCCGCGCCAATGCGCCTGCGATCTATGCCGCGATCCGGGATGCCGGGGCCACGCCGTTCGGGATGTATGCGCTGAATTCCCTGAGGATCGAGAAGGGCTACCGAACCTGGAAGGGTGATCTGTCGACGGATTACTCGATGTACGAGGCGGGCCTGCACCGGTTCGTGCGCTTGGACAAAACCCATGACTTCCCCGGCAAGGCGGCTTTGCAACGCGAGATGCAGCAGGGATCGAAGAAGGCCTTTGTGCAGCTTGTGGTCGAGAATGACGACTATGACGCGCCCTACATGTCGACGCTGTGGCATGACGGCGAGGTCGTGGGCGAGACCACATCGGGCGCCTATGGCTACCGCGTGGGCAAGGCAATCGCGTTGGCGATGGTCAAGCCCGAGCTGGCGGCACCCGGCACCGAGCTGGAGGTCAAGATCTTTGGCGAGACCTGCAAGGCGATCGTGCAATCGGACGCGCCGTTGTGGGATGCGGGAAACGAGCGGATCCGGGCCTAAGTTCACATCCCGGGGTCCGGTCGCGCGCTGCGGGCCGGACTTATTCCGGGGCTCTGCCCCGGACCCCGAGGTATTGAACGCAAAAGGAAAACGAGATGGGTATCACCGTTCTGGATGGTGGATTGGGACAGGAATTGGTGCGGCGCGCGGGCCGCGCCACGTCGCTGTGGTCTGTGCAGGCATTGCTGGATGCGCCGGAGATCGTGCGCGCGGTGCATGACGACTACTTTGCTGCGGGCGCGGACGTCGTGACCACCAATACCTATTCCGTGCGCCCGGATCGTCTGAACCATCACGGGTTGGGCGACCGGTTCGCGGAGTTGCAGGTGCTGGCCTGCGAATTGGCGGCGCAGTCGCGCGATGCCCACGGGCGTGGCCTCGTGCTGGGTGGCATGGCGCCGTTGGGGTTCTCCTATCGGCCCGAACTGGCCCCGCCGTCCGAGCGGGCGGCCGAGATTTTCGCTGAGATGGCGCGCCTGCAGGCGCCGTTCGTGGATGTCTATATCCTGGAGACCATGGGGTCCGTGGACGAGGCGCGCGGCGCCTTGATGGGCACGACCGGCCACGGGAAGCCCGTCTGGTGCGCGGTGTCCGTCTCTGACGAAGACGGTACCAAGCTGCGGTCGGGCGAGCCGCTCACAGACATCATCCCGCTGATCGCGGAATACGGTGCCGATGCGCTGTGCATCAACTGTTCCATTCCTGAGGCGGTTTCGCAGGCCTTGGCCGCGCTCAAGGACGCTCCGGTCACGCTGGGGGCCTATGCCAACGGGTTCACCGGGATCGTGGATGCGTTCAACAACGATGACGCCACAGTCGACATGCTGTCGGCGCGCACGGATCTGGGGCCTGAGGCCTATCTGGATTTTGCCAAGGGGTGGGCCGATCAGGGGGCCACGTTGATAGGTGGCTGCTGTGAGGTCGGTCCCGATCACATCCGCGCCCTGTCGGGTCATTTCGCGAAGGTGGCCGCCTGATGGCGCGCGCCGCTGTCCTTCCCCCCGTGCTTCCATTGCGGCCCGTGATGGCGGCCTACGCGGCCTACATCGCGCTGGCTGTCGTTCTGCACGCGATGGCGGGGCCCGAGGGCGTCTGGACGGCGGCGGCGGTGCTGTTGGTGCTGATGACCGTGACCTATCCGGTCGAGGCATTGGCCCGGGGGGAGGGTCTGCCGGGCGAGTTGGCCTTTGCGGCCGGTTTGTCCCTTGTGGCGCTGATCGGGCTTGCGGTGCAGCCCCTGTTCATCATTGCGGCGATCGTGGCCCACGGGGCGCTCGACATCGCAAAACATCGCGGCTTGGGTGTGCCCTTTCACCCGCAATATCTGTTCGCCTGCGCGGGCTTTGATTTTGCCTATGGTGCCGCGCTTCTTGCCTATTTCATTGCAACTTCTGGGGGTGCGGTATGAGCGTTCCAACACAGGCCCGTGTGGTCATCATCGGCGGTGGGGTCATCGGGTGTTCGGTGGCCTATCACCTGACCAAGCTCGGCTGGACGGATGTGGTCCTGTTGGAGCGCAAGCAGTTGACCAGTGGCACGACGTGGCACGCGGCGGGTCTGATCGCGCAGTTGCGCGCAACGCAGAACATGACGCGCCTCGCGAAGTACAGCCAAGAGCTCTATGGCACGCTGGAAGATGAGACGGGTGTGGCGACGGGGTTCAAACGGTGCGGGTCGATCACGGTCGCCCTGACCGAGGAGCGGCGCGAGGAGATCTTCCGGCAGGCAGCCATGGCGCGGGCCTTTGGCGTCGAGGTCGAGGAGATCACGCCAGACGAGGTCAAGGCGAAGTACGAGCATCTGAATATCGAGGGCGTGACCGCGGGGGTCTATCTGCCCTTGGACGGGCAGGGTGATCCGGCAAACATTGCGCTGGCACTTGCCAAGGGTGCCCGCCAGCGCGGGGCCAAGGTGATCGAGCGCACAAAGGCCACGAGCGTGACCCGCGACGGGCGGCGTATCACGGCGGTGCAGTGGGAAAACGAGGCGGGCGAGGCGGGAGAGATCGCCTGCGATCACGTGGTGAACTGCGGCGGCATGTGGGGTCGTGAGGTGGGCAAGATGCTCAGCACGAATGTGCCGCTCCATGCCTGCGAGCATTTCTACATCGTGACCGAGGCCATTGAGGGTCTGACGCAACAGCCTGTTCTGCGCGTGCCGGATGAATGCGCTTACTACAAGGAAGACGCAGGCAAGATGCTGTTGGGGGCGTTTGAACCCAAGGCCAAGCCATGGGCGATGGACGGTATCCCGGCGGATTTCGAGTTTGACCAGTTGCCCGAGGATTTCGATCATTTCGAGCCGATCCTGGAGGCTGCCGTGAACCGGCTGCCCATGCTGGGCGAGGCGGGCATCCACACGTTCTTTAACGGGCCCGAGAGCTTTACCCCCGACGATGCGTATCATCTGGGTCTGTGCCCCGAGATGGACAATGTCTGGGTCGCGGCGGGCTTCAACTCCATCGGTATCCAGTCGGCGGGTGGCGCGGGCATGGCGCTGGCGCAGTGGATGGATGAGGGCGCCAAGCCGTTCGATCTGGGCGATGTGGATATCGCTCGGATGCAGCCGTTTCAGGGCAACAAGACCTATCTGTATGAACGGTCGACCGAGACGCTGGGCCTGCTCTATGCCGATCACTTCCCCTATCTGCAGAAGGCCACGGCACGCGGCGTGCGGCGCACGCCCTTCCACCAGCACCTGCTGGATCGCGGCGCGGTGATGGGCGAGCTGGCGGGGTGGGAACGGGCCAACTGGTTCGCGCGCGGCAGCCAGGAGGCTGAGTATCGCTATTCCTGGAAGCGGCAGAATTTCTTTGAAAACGTCCGGGAAGAGCACATGGCCGTGCGGACCGGGGTGGGGATGTATGACATGTCCTCCTTCGGGAAGATCCGCGTGGAGGGGCCGGATGCCGTGGCCTTCCTGAACCATGTGGGCGGCGGTCAGTACGACGTGCCCGTGGGCAAGATCGTCTACACCCAGTTCCTGAACGAGCGCGGCGGGATCGAGGCCGATGTGACGGTCACGCGCCTGTCGGAGACCGCGTTCATCGTGGTGACACCGGCGGCGACGCGTCAGGCCGATCAGGTCTGGATGGAGCGGCATGTGGGCGATTTCCGCGTGATGATTGCCGATGTGACGGCAGGTGAAGGAGTTCTGGCCGTGATGGGGCCGAAATCGCGGGAGCTGCTCGAGGCCGTGTCGCCTGCCGATTTCTCGAACGCAGTGAACCCCTTTGGCACCGCCCAGGAGATCGAGATCGGGATGGGCCTCGCCCGCGTGCACCGGGTGACCTATGTGGGCGAGCTTGGCTGGGAGGTCTATGTGTCGTCCGACATGGCGGGCCACGTGTTCGAGGCGCTGGCCGAGGCGGGCGAGGGCATGGGGATGCGTCTGTGCGGGATGCACATGATGGACACCTGCCGCATCGAAAAGGGCTTCCGCCACTTTGGCCACGACATCACGTCCGAGGATCACGTGCTGGAGGCCGGGCTGGGCTTTGCCGTCAAGACCGACAAGCCCGCCTTCATCGGGCGCGATGCTGTGCTGGCCAAGAAGGAGGCCGGGCTCGAGAACCGTCTGGTGCAGTTCAAGCTGACCGATCCTGAGCCGCTGCTCTACCACAATGAACCCGTCATCCGGGATGGAGAGATCGTGGGTTATCTGTCGTCGGGGGCCTATGGCCATGCCGAAGGTGCGGCGATGGGCATGGGATACGTGCCTTGCGCGGGCGAAACCGTGGCCGAGCTGTTGGCGTCGACCTACGAGATCGACGTGATGGGAGCCCGTATCCGGGCCGAGGCGCAGTTGAAACCGTTCTACGATCCGAAATCCGAACGCGTAAAAGCCTAAAATGGCTGGCCCCGCCCCGGCGTGCAGCCTAGGGGTGGGGCATGTCAGATACACGCGATACGGGCGATAGCGCCGCTGGTTTGGGCTTTGCGTTCAGCGCCTATTTCCTGTGGGGGTTTCTGCCGATCTACCTGAAATGGCTCGAACCGATCGGGCCGATCGAGATCGTGGCCCACCGGATCATCTGGTCGGTGCCCGTGGCCGGGGCCGTGCTGGTCGTGCTGGGGCGCACGAACACGTTGCGCGCGGCGCTGCGGTCGCCTGCCACGCTGGGCATGGCGGCCGTGACGGCGGGGCTGATCACGATCAACTGGTCGATCTATGTCTATGCAGTGTCCGTCGATCGCGCGCTGGATGCCGCGCTGGGCTACTACATCAACCCGCTCTTTAGCGTGTTTGTGGGCGCGGTCTTTCTCGGCGAGCGGCTCGACAGGCTTCAATGGGCGGCCATCGCGCTCGCTGCGGGGGCGGTTGTCGTGTTGACGGTCTACGCCGGGCGCGTGCCGATCCTGGCGATTGGCCTGACGCTCAGTTGGGGCTTTTACGCGCTGGCCAAGAAGCAGCTGCCCATCGGCCCCAATCAGGGGTTCCTGCTGGAGGTGCTGATCCTGTCGATCCCGGCCGGTCTGTTCATTGTCTGGACCGAGGCGCAGGGCACTGGGGCCTTTGCCACCGCGCCGCTGCTGTTGATGGGCTGCGGGATCGTCACGGCGGTGCCGCTGCTGCTCTATGCCAACGGGGCCAAACGGCTGAAACTGTCGACCATCGGCATCCTGCAATACGTTGCGCCCACGCTGATCATGTTGGTGGCGCTTTTCGTCTTTGGCGAACCGTTTGGACCGGCCCGCGCCATCGCCTTTCCGATGATCTGGGCTGCGCTCGCGCTCTATTCCGTGTCTCTGTTCCGGCAGGTGCGCCATGGATAGGACCCCGGATGACTACCGCCCGCCACAGGACCCGCTGCGCGTCTTGCACGAGGATGACCAGATCATCATCGTGGACAAACCCTCCGGACTGTTGTCCGTGCCGGGGAAAGGCCCGCAACTGGCCGATTGCCTGCTGACGCGCGTGCAGGCCGCGTTCCCGACAGCCTTGCTCGTCCACCGTCTGGATCGGGACACCAGCGGCGTGATGGTCTTTGCCGCTAGCCCCCATGCCCAGCGGCATTTGGGCCTGCAATTCGAGAAGCGGCAGGTGAAAAAGACCTACGTGGCCGAGGTCTGGGGGCAGCTGGAACCGCGCACGGGGGTGGTCGACCTGCCCTTGATCGTGGACTGGCCCAACCGCCCGCGTCAGATGGTCTGCCAGGAGACAGGCAAACCCGCCCAGACCGAGTGGCGTGTCAAACGGTCGGGCGACACATCGACCCGCGTGGAACTGATGCCTAAGACCGGACGCTCGCACCAGTTGCGCGTGCACATGCTGGCGCTGGGCCACCCCATTCTGGGCGATCCGTTTTATGCCGAAGGCGACGCGTTGCGAGCCGCGGACCGGCTCATGCTGCATTCATGGAAATTGCGGCTCCGCCACCCGGACGGGGGCAAGGGCCTCCAGTTTCAGGCCCCTGTCCCGTTCTGATCCGCAGGATGTGAACAGGGCGGGCGAGAAGTAGGGACGCCCTTCCCCTTCGATGGTCCTCAAAAACTCCGGGGTGAGGCCGCAAGGCCGAGGGGCAGCGCCCCTAATCGCGCCGAAGGCGCGTTAAAGTAGACCCGCGCCGAAGGCGCGCCCCCGGATGTCGAGGCTAGGGCAGAAACACAAAATCTCGTATCCCGTCACCCTGCCTGAACCCTGCGGGTTCAACGGGTCACGGAATGCATGATTGCATTCTGGTTTGTGTTTCGCCCGACAGCCCGAAGAGGGAGGCGGGTGGCCCGCCGCTGGACCAAAGCGCGGCGGCGGGGTTTGACGTGCAGGGTCAGCAGCCAGAGATGGCTTTGACCTCGGTGAACTCTTCGATACCAAAGACACCGCCCTCGCGACCGTTGCCAGACTGCTTCATGCCGCCAAAGGGGGAGCCTTGGGCAAAGCCTGTGCCATTGGTTTCGATCATGCCCGCCCGCAACTGCCGCGCCATGCGCAGGCGGCGGGTGTCGTCAGTGGTCTGCACGTAATTCGTCAGGCCGTAGGGGGTGTCATTCGCGATGGCGATGGCCTCCTCCTCGGAGTCGAAGGGGATGATCGACAGGACGGGGCCAAAAATCTCCTCCTTGGCGATGGTCATCTCGTTCGTGACATCCGCGAATACGGTGGGCCGCACATAGTAGCCGCGGTTCAGCCCGTCGGGGCGGCCCGTGCCACCGGCCACGAGGCGGGCGCCTTCGTCGATGCCCTGCTGGATCAGGCCCTGGATCTTGTCGAACTGCACCTCGGAAACGACGGGGCCGATGTGGCGCCCGGTCTCGTGGGCGCTGGCGACCTTGGTTTTCTGGGCGGTTTCGGCGGCTTGGGCCACGGCTTCGTCATAGCGCGCGCGTTCGACAAGCATCCGCGTGGGCGCGTTGCAGGATTGACCCGTGTTCGACATGCAGTGGCGCACGCCCCGGATCACGGCCTTTTCATCGGCATCCGCAAAGATCACGTTGGCGCCTTTGCCGCCCAGTTCGAGGCTGACGCGTTTCAGGTTGGACACGGAGGCCGCCGTAATCAGGCGACCCGCGCGGGTCGAGCCGGTGAAAGATAGCATGTCCACATCCATATGCGCCGACAGCTGTTGGCCCACGCCGGGACCGTCGCCGTTGACCATGTTGTAGACCCCCGCCGGACAGCCCGCGGCATCCATGATCTCGGACCACACAACAGACGACAGGGGCGCGATCTCTGACGGTTTCAGAACCATGGTGCAGCCTGCGGCAAGCGCCGGAATGACCTTGAGCGTGACCTGGTTCATCGGCCAGTTCCACGGTGTAATCATGCCCACGACGCCGATGGCCTCGCGGCGGATGATCTCGCCCGGGGCGTGGTCGCCCAAGGGGCGTTCCCAGTCGATGCTGTCAAAGGTCTTGAGAAACCCCTCGATATGCCAGGAGCCCGCGCCGACCTGGCTGGAGCGGGCGAAGTCGATGGGCGCGCCCATCTCGAGGCTCATCGCCTTGGCCATGTCGTCCGCGCGGTCATTGTAGACCTCGAGCACCTTTTCGATCAGCGCCTTTCGCTCTGCGGGGGCGGTCGCCATCCAGCCCGGAAGGGCCGCGCGCGCAGCGGCGACGGCGGCGTCGGTATCGCCCTGATCGCCCAGCGAGATCACGGCGCAGGTTTCTTCGGTCGACGGGTCGATCACGGGGAAATCATGGGCCTTGGCCGGGTCGACCCAGGCCCCGTTGATGTAGAATTGGCGCTTTTCGATCATGGCACACCTCTTGGGTTTCCCCCGGGGCTTTCCGGAGATTTCCGCCGGACACTGGCAGTGCCGATAGGCGTCGGCAAGTTCTGATTGGCGCCCCATGTTCCCTGACGTAGCGACGGTGATAGGGCAGGGATGTCGGCTGCGACGCTGTGGGCGGCGCTTTCGGGATGACTCGCCCCTGTGCTTGGCCTAGGACTTGCGCAATGTCTAAAGGAGATGACATGATGGCTGTTTTCCCGTCCGTGCGCCCCGCTATGTGTACCGCTGCCCTTGCCCTGTTGGCTGGCCCCTTGGCCGCGCAGGAAGTGACGCTGAAGCTGCACGAATTTCTACCCGCCGGGTCCACGGTCCCGCGCGAGATCGTGCATGTTTGGGCCGACAAGATCGAAGAAGAGAGCCAGAATCGCATCAAGATCGACCGCTTCAGCGGCATGGCGCTGGGTGGTGCCCCGCCCGAGTTGATGGATCAGACCATCGACGGTGTCACCGATATCGCGTGGACGGTTGTGGGCTATACCCCCGGTCGTTTCCCGCAAACCGAGGTGTTCGAACTGCCGTTCCAGTTGCGTGATGGGGCCGAAGCCTCCTGCGCGTTTTGGACCATGTATGAAGAGCACATGACCGAGGATTTCGCGGATGTGAAGGTTCTGGGAACCTGGGTGCATGGTCCGGGCGTGATCCACTCTGCCGAGCCGGTCGAGACGCCCGCCGATCTGGACGGCCTCAAGGTGCGCGGCGGATCGCGCATCGTGAACGAGGTGCTGGAAGCTGCGGGTGCCACACCCGTCGGCATGCCTGTCCCTGCCGTGCCCGAGGCGCTGTCGAAGGGTGTGATCGATGCCACGACAATCCCGTGGGAGGTGACCGGGTCGCTCAAGACCTCGGACCTTGTGGAATACCACACGGAGTTCGAGGGTGAGTGGCTCTATACCCTGACCTTCGTGATGGTGATGAACAAGGACGTGTTCGCGGGTCTGCCCGCCGATCTGCAGGCGGTGATCGAAGAGAACTCGGGCCTCGATTTCTCGATCTTTGCGGGCAAGACGCAACAAGCCTTTGACGCGCCGGAGCGTGAGGTCGCCGTCGAAAACGGGAACGAGATTTTCCTTGTGACCGAGACCGGCCCGTGGACCGCAGCCGTGACGCCCATCATCGCCGACTGGGTGGCGGATATGTCCGAGATCGGTGTGGACGGTCAGGCACTGATCGACCAGTCGCAGGCGCTGATGGCCGGGCAATGCGCCGGGGCTGACGCCGACCTGTAACGGCGGCGGGCGTGTATCCGTTGATGGACCGCCTTGCACGCGCGATGGCGTGGTTGGGCGGTCTTGTCCTGACGGGTCTGATCGTGATGACCTGCCTGTCTGTGCTGGGGCGCGGCATCGGATTGGGGCCGATTGAGGGGGATTTCGAGATCGTGGAGGCCGGGATGGCCTTTGTGATCTTTGCGTTCCTGCCGATCTGTCAGCTGACTGCGGGGCACGCCACGGTGGATGTCTTTACCAACGGGTTGCCGGGTGGCGCGCAACGGGGCCTGCGCGCGGGGATCGACGTGGTCTTTGCGGCAGTGCTAATCGTGATCGCGGTGCAGCTTTGGGCCGGGCTGATGAGCAAGTTTGCCAGCGGTCAGGTGTCCTTCATCCTCGGCTTTCCGGTGTGGTGGGGCTACGCAGGTGCGATGCTGGGCGCGCTCGCGTCTTCGGCCGTGGCGATCTATGTGGCCGTCCTGCGTGTGGCCGGTGTCGCGCTGGGCCGCGATCTGTTGCCGGAGCCTGAGGGATGAGCGATTTGGCGATTGGCGCCTTGTCGTTTCCGGCGCTTCTGCTTCTGATTTTTGCGCGGGTGCCCATCGGGCTTGCCATGTTCCTGACCGGGGCGGTGGGGCTCGTTCTGGTGACGGGCGACTGGTCGCTGCCGCTGGCGCGCTTGAAGTCCGAGACCTACACGACCTTTTCGAATTACTCGCTGTCGATCGTGCCGATGTTCCTGCTGATGGGGTATTTCGCGACGCTGGGCGGGATGAGCCAAGCGCTGTTCAAAGCGGCGGAGGGGTTTCTGGGTCACCGCAAGGGCGGTGTGGCCATGGCCGCGGTCGGGGCCTGTGCCGGGTTCGGGGCGATCTGCGGGTCGTCGCTGGCCACCGCGGCGACCATGGGGCGGGTCGCCCTGCCGGAGTTGCGCCGGCACGGCTATGCGGGCGGGTTTTCAACCGCCACGCTGGCGGCGGGGGGCACGCTGGGCATCCTGATCCCGCCATCGGTGGTGTTGGTGATTTATGCGATCCTGACGGAGCAGAACATCGCCAAGCTGTTCCTGGCTGCTTTCATCCCCGGGGCGCTGGCCGCGTTGGGGTACATGCTGGCCATTGCGATCTACGCGCGGCTGCACCCGGATGAGGTGGGCGTGAAGGCGCGGGTCGGATGGGGCACGCGGCTGCGCTTGCTGGCGGCTGTCTGGCCAGTTTTGGCGGTGTTCGCGCTGGTCGTGGGCGGCATCTATGCGGGGTGGTTCACCCCGACCGAAGGCGCGGCCGTGGGCGCATTGGGGACCGGGCTGATCGCCATGGTGCAGGGCGGGCTGACATGGGCCACGCTGGGCGAAAGCTTCCGATCGACCGCGCGGGCCACGGGCATGATCTTTTTCATCGTGCTGGGGGCCGCGTTCTACAACGGGTTTCTGGCGCTGACGCAGGTGCCGCAAGAGGCGGCCGCATGGGTGGGTGGGCAGGGTTTTGCGCCTTACACGGTGCTGATCGTGATCCTGATCTTCTATCTGCTCTTGGGCTGCCTGATGGATTCGCTGTCGATGATCCTGTTGACCGTGCCGATCTTCTGGCCGGTGGTGCAGGGGCTCGATTTCGGGTTTGTGACGATGGTCGAGTTGCAGTCGGCGCGGTTGGAGGCGCTGGTGGCCTCGGGCGCCGAGATTGCGGCGGGCACCTTGGTCGAGGCGCGGGGGATGTTGGCGGCGGGTGAGGAGTTGACGCGCGAGTTGCGCCGCGAGCTGGGCCTGCGTGGGGTGTCGAACGGTGTTCTGGCTCGCATCAACACGGAACAGGTCGCGATCTGGTTCGGGATCATGGTGCTGATCGTGGTCGAGGTCGGGTTGATCACGCCGCCGGTTGGGATGAACCTCTTTGTCATCAACGCGATGGACCGGGCGACACCGATCACGGCGACCTACCGGGCGGTGCTGTATTTCGTGGCCTCGGATCTGATCCGGGTCGCGATCCTGCTTGCGTTTCCGGTGATCACGCTGATTTTGGTGCCTTGGTAGTCTCGGGAGGGCGGAATGCAGATTGACGGACAGGTAGCGATTGTCACGGGCGGCGCGCGGGGCCTTGGCGGGGCGACGGCGGCGCATCTGGCCGCGCTAGGCGCAAAGGTCGCCGTGCTGGACTACGACGCCGAGGGGGCGCAGGCCGCAGCGGACAAAATCGGCGGGGCCGGGTTCGGCGTAGATGTGCGGGATGCCGCGGCTGTTGAGGCTGTCGTGGATCAGGTGGCCGATACGCTGGGCGCTGCGCGGGTTGTCGTGAACTGCGCAGGCATCGCGGATGCGGCGCGGATCGTGGGGCGCGACGGTGCAACCTCGGTCGATCTGTTTCGGCGTGTGATCGAGGTGAACCTGATCGGGTCATACACCGTGGCGAGTTTCGCGGTGAAGCACATGATGGATCTGGAGCCCTTGGACGGTGAGCGCGGGGTGGTCATCAACACATCTTCGGTCGCCTATGAAGACGGGCAAATGGGGCAGAGCGCCTATGCGGCCTCGAAGGGCGGGATCGCAGGCATGACGTTGCCGCTGGCGCGGGAACTGGCGCGGCCCGGTATCAGGGTGATGGCGATTGCGCCGGGGCTCTTTCGCACGCCGATGATGGAGAGCCTGCCCGATGAGGTGACCGAGAAGATCACGGCAAATATCCCGTTCCCGGCCCGGTTGGGCGACCCGAACGAGTTTGCCCGTTTGGCGGCGGATATTGTCGGCAACTCCTATCTGAACGGGTCGGTCATCCGGCTGGACGGGGCGGTGCGTCTGCCGCCCAAGTAGGGGACGCCCGTCCTTGCCCCGGGGTCCGGGGTGGAACGAATGGTCTTTCCGATGCGGTTCCCCCTCTACAAACGAGGACAGGATCACTAGGTTGGCCTCAACGTTACTGAGGAGGCGAACTGATGCGCATCAATGACACTATTCCCGACCTGACCGTCACGACCGACAAGGGCGAGATTTCGCTGCACGACTGGATCGGTGACAGCTGGGCGATCATCTTCTCGCACCCCAAGGACTTTACCCCCGTCTGCACGACCGAGTTTTCGGCGGTGGCGCAGCTGGCGTCGGAATGGGCCGCGCGCAATACCAAGGTTCTGGGCGTGTCCGTGGACGGCGTGGAAGATCACGTGAAGTGGAAGGCCGACATCGAGTCGGTGGGCGGTGCCAAGCCTGACTTTGCCATCGTGGCCGATGACGGGCTGGAAATGGCCAAAGCGTTTGACATGCTGCCCGCAGAAGCCGTGCTGCCCGATGGGCGTACGCCTGCGGATTCCGCGACCGTGCGGTCGGTGTTCATTGTCGGCCCCGACAAGGGTCTGAAACTGTCGATGACCTATCCCATGACGGTTGGGCGCAACTTCTCGGAGATCTTGCGCGCGCTGGATGCCTTGCAGACCTCGGCCAAGGAAGGTGTCGCGACGCCGGCGAACTGGGAGATCGGTCAGGACATCGTTGTGCCTGTCGCGGTGAGCGATGAGGATGCGATTGCCAAATACGGCGCGATCGACACCAAGCTGCCCTATCTGCGGATGGCGAAGCTTCCGTCGTAAGTCGGGGCTGCTCTGTTTGGGTCCTGAACGGACCCAAAGGCGCCCACCCTCCGACCCAGCGTGACAAGAAAGGCCGCCTCACATCCGTGGGCGGCCTTTTGCGTGGATTGAGGGGACGTTAGCCCAGAACGACGCGCGCGCCGCGGGGCACGCGTTGGTAGAGGTCCGCCACATGCGCGTTAACCATCCGCACGCAGCCGTTGGAGTTGCGTGTGCGCATGGACCACGGCACCGGCGTTCCGTGGATGCGTAGGAAGGTGTCGCGGCCCCCGTCAAAGAGATAGAGCGCGCGTGAGCCCAACGGGTTTTCCGGCCCGCCCTCCATGCCGTCCTCGTGCTGTTTGTAGATTTCGGGTTCGCGTTCGATCATCGCGGCGGTGGGCGTCCAGCGCGGCCATTCCTTTTTCGCGCCGACGCGGAAGGTCCCGCTTTCATAGAGACCCGGACGACCGATACCGACGATATACTTGATTGCGCGGCCTTCAGGCAGGGTCCAGTAGAGCGCGAATTCGGATGGAACAACCTGAATTTCGCCCGCTGCCCAGCCGCGATCGAGCTGCACCAAGGTGGGCATGTTTTCCTGCGGCACGTTGTAGTTGAACTGGGTCGTCTGGGCGATTGCCGGTGCAGCAAGCGCGGCAGCGCCGGTTGCGATGAGGGCGCGGCGGGTAAAAGATCGGGTGGGGGTCATGGCAGCCTCCGGAAACTGGTCTTCGATACGCTAACGGGTGAGCGGCGGCTAAGTTGCTCACGTTTAGGTCAACGGTGTCTGATTACCGCAGTTGATGCGGGGGGGCCACAGTGGTTGGGGAGGATGAAGTGGATTTACCCAGTGGTACCCGGTGATACTCAGTCGTACCCAGTGATACCCGGTCGTACTCAGTGAAACTTGGACTTACCCGGTGATACCCGGCTGTACCTGGTGATACCCGAACTTACACGTCATCGAGGGTTTTCAACCACGCGGCAAAGGCGTTGGTGGGAAGACGATATAAGCCCGGCTTGTCGGGATGGGCTTCGAGCGCATCAGATGTCTTCATCTTCCTCAGCGCATTGGCGACATTGTCGGGCGAAACGGGTTCCGCGGCCTTGGTGATCTGTTGCCGCGTCAGCCAGTCGGTCCCATGGTCGGCCATGGCGCGCAGGACAGCCTTGTAGTTGTCTGACGTCGCGGCGGATTTGTAGACTCCATCAAAGAAGTCTGCGCCGATATCTCGGGTTGCCGCCGGAAATGCAGTCTCTACGGCCTCAGCATCGACGGGTCCTGTTCCGGCCTGATCGAAGGCTGCATAGGCGTATGTTTGCAAGAAGAACGGGTATCCTTCAGACAAATCTGAAAGCAGATCTTCGGCGTCGTCGGTCATGTCGCGGGGCTGGTTTGCCGTGGCGTTTGCAAGGCGCATTCCCGTCCTCAGGATCTCACGCCGTTCGAGATCTGCGAGGGGCGTCAAAGTCATGCTTTTGAAAATTCGTAAGACAGACTGATGATTGTCATAGAGATGGGCACGCAAGATCGGTTGCCCCGCGACAAGCATCAGGAGCTTGGCGACTTTCTGACGTTGGAGCCGCTCTGTAAAGTCTTTGAGCCACGTTGCGAGGCCAGCATCTGGGGGTGGGGCGTCGGCCTCGTCAAAGGTTATGAAGACCCCTTGGAAGAAGCCCAACCGTTCCACCTCGGCCAGTTTGTCGACGAGGGTGCCGAGTGCCTGATTATGGGATACCGGCGTTTCAGGGCGATGATAGTGGACGCCCAAAATCTCCCAATTCAGCAGGAAGTCGACGATCGCCCTCAAACCGGGGCTCGCGACGTTGCGGGTGTCGAGGGCAAGCTTGAGGTGATCAGCCACGCGGCGGGTGATCTCGAACATGTCGCTCACCCCAGCCAGAGAGACTGAGACCACAAGGAAATCGAAGTCTGTCGTTTCGCCGGGCAGATCGTCCGCGGCCATCAGCTCGCAAAATTGGAGCAATGATGACTTGCCGATGCCGCGCTCGCCCATCAGCAAAATATGCTTCACCGGATCGCCGTGGTAGGCAGCGCTGAGGCTTTGGGCCACGGCGTCAATCTCCGATGCCCGACCGCGAAAGATGTCAGGCGTTGCAGGTTGCGCTGGGCGAAACGGATTTCTGGATCTGTTCAACCTCATGGTGCACCGAGGTTATCGGTTCGTCGAACGTGGTCAAAGGCATCGAAACAAAAAAGCCCCGGGTGTGATACCCGGGGCTTTCGTGTTTCGAGGGGAGGTAAGGCTTAGCCTTCGGCCTCTTCCTTTTTGGCTTCTTCGCCGGTTTCCTGATCGACGACTTTCATCGAAAGGCGGACCTTGCCGCGGTCGTCGAAGCCCAGCAGTTTGACCCAGACCTCTTGGCCCTCTTTGAGGACATCCGAGGGGTGGTTCAGGCGGCGGTTTTCGATCTGGGACACGTGCACCAGGCCGTCGCGCTTGCCGAAGAAGTTCACGAAGGCGCCGAAGTCCACGATCTTGACGACCGTACCCTTGTAGATCGCGCCTTCTTCGGGCTCTGCCACGATCGAGTGGATCATGTCGTAGGCCTTCTGGATGGCGTCGCCGTTGGGCGATGCGATCTTGATGATGCCGTCGTCGTTGATGTCGACCTTGGCGCCGGAGGTTTCCACGATCTCGCGGATGACCTTGCCGCCCGAGCCGATGACCTCGCGGATTTTGTCCGTGGGGATTTGCATCGTCTCGATGCGCGGAGCGTGGATCGAGAATTCCTGCGCGCCGGTGATGGATTTCGCCATCTCGCCCAGGATGTGCATCCGGCCTTCTTTCGCCTGCGCCAGCGCCTGTTTCATGATCTCGGGCGTGATGCCTGCGACCTTGATGTCCATTTGCAGCGAGGTGATGCCGTTTTCCGTGCCTGCGACTTTGAAGTCCATGTCGCCCAGGTGGTCTTCGTCACCTAGGATGTCGGACAGGATCGCGAAATCACCGTCGTCTTCCAAAACGAGGCCCATCGCCACGCCTGCAACCGGTGCCTTCAGGGGCACGCCTGCGTCCATCATGGACAGCGAGCCACCACAGACCGACGCCATCGAGGACGAACCGTTGGACTCCGTGATCTCGGACACGACGCGGATCGTGTATGGGAAGTCCGTCGCGGCGGGCAGGACGGCCTGAAGGGCGCGCCATGCCAGTTTGCCGTGGCCGATTTCGCGGCGACCGGGCGATCCCACGCGGCCCACTTCACCGACCGAGTAGGGCGGGAAGTTGTAGTGCAGCAGGAAGTTCGACTTGTAGGTGCCTTCCAGCGCGTCGATCATCTGTTCATCGTCGCCGGTGCCCAGCGTGGTCACGACCAGACCCTGCGTTTCACCACGGGTGAAGAGCGCCGAACCGTGCGTCCGGGGCAGCATGCCCGTTTCGCACACGATGTCGCGGATTTCGTCCAGCTTGCGGCCGTCGATGCGGCGGCTGTTCTTGACGACGTCCGAACGCAGAACGGTCGATTCCAGCTTTTTGAGCGCGGAGCCGAGGTTCGCGTCCTCTTGCTGTTCTTCGCTCAGACCCTCGATGATTGCGGCCTTGGCAGCCGAAACGGCGGCCACACGCTCTTGCTTGTCGCTGATCGCGTAGGCGTCGCGCATCGAGGTTTCACCGGCGGCTTTCACGGCCTCGTAGAGGTCCGAGTAATCCGGGGGGGTGAAGTCAAACGGCTCTTTCGCGGCTTCTTCGGCCAGCGAGATGATGCAGTCGATGACGGGCTGGATTTGCTCGTGCGCGAAGGTCACGGCGCCCAGCATTTCGTCCTCGGTCAGCTCGTAGGCTTCGGATTCCACCATCATCACGGCGTCTTTGGTGCCGGCGACAACCAGATCGAGGCGTTGCTCGGGGTTGTTGCGCAGCATCGACATGTCGTCGACGGTCGGGTTCAGGATGTATTCGCCATCCTCATAGCCCACACGTGCGCCTGCGATCGGACCCATGAAGGGCGCGCCCGAGATCGTCAGGGCGGCAGAGGCTGCGATCATCGCGACGATGTCGGGATCGTTGACCAGATCGTGGGACAGCACGGTGCACATCACCAGCACTTCGTGCTTGAAGCCGGGGACGAACAGCGGGCGGATCGGGCGGTCGATCAAGCGTGCGGTCAGCGTCTCTTTCTCGGTCGGACGCGCTTCACGCTTGAAGAAGCCACCGGGGATTTTACCCGCGGCATAGTATTTCTCTTGGTAGTGCACGGTCAGCGGGAAAAAGTCCTGACCGGGCTTGGGTGCCTTGGCAAAGGTCACGTTGGCCATGACCGAGGTTTCGCCGAGGGTGGCAATCACGGTGCCGTCTGCCTGACGCGCAACCTTGCCGGTTTCCAGTGTCAGCGTTTCTTCGCCCCACTGGATGGATTTCTTGGTTTCAGTAAACATCATCGTATCCTGTCTGGAGGCACTCCCGACCCCTGCCGGGTCCTCCGATTTCATGGTGGCCCCATTGCCACCGACCCCTGTTCCTTAGCCGAACGCCGGGGTCCACTGCGTTCCGTCTCAGATAGCGGGGCGCATACAGTGTTTTGGCGGGAATTGGAAATGGAAGTTCGACGGTCCGCGTCATGGCCTTTCCGGCGATGTCAGATCGATGGACTTTTTTGCAACCTGCCGCGGCGGAAATGCGTTGTTCGCGCGTTGAACTGCGCGTGCCTGCATTCTTGGCGCGCTCGATTTTAGGAGATTAACGATGACCGCACGCGCCCTGTTTGCGTTGCCCGCGCTGCTGCTTTTACCCCTTCAGGCAACAGCCCATAACATGACTGTTGATGGGGCGAGCACCCTGTTTGACACGGCCCAGTTGGTGGGCGAGCCGAAGATGGTGGATTGCACTCTGTCTGGCGGGGCGGAAACGACCTGTGTTTCGATCACGGTCAAGCCCGCGCCGACCGCGTATGAGCCCGGACCGTGGTGCCCGTCCAATATCTCGGACGGCGCGGATGCGGGCGGGATCTGGCTCGAAGGGGGCGAAGTCTATGACGTGGACGGTGCGTTCATCGCGAACCTCGCCGAATTCTATGACGATCCGAACTGGCAGCTCTTCGACCCCGAAACCGGCGAGATCAACGTGACCGAAACGCTTGAGGCGTTCGAGGCCGCGGCCCGTCCCGATGTGGCGGAGGAATACCAGAACTACTGCGTCGAAGGGCAAATGAGCTTTGTCGATGACGCGCTGACCATGACCTATGTGATCCCGCTAGAGCCTGTGGCGGCCGACAGCCCCAGCACCCGGCAGGACAATGCGGGCGTCGCGTTCAATGGCGTGCGTCTGGATGCCCCCGCACCGACCGAGGCGATCCTGGGCGCCTATACAATCGCGGCCTTTGACGATTGCGGCGGCCATGTGAACCCGTTTGTGGGCTATCATTACCACGCGGTGACCGACTGTCAGGAGCAGGCGCATGGCGGCGACCACGCGGCGCTGATTGGTGTGGCGATGGACGGTTATCTGATTTACGCGCACGAGCTGGCGGATGGCTCGGCCCCCGCAGATCTGGATGCGTGCTACGGGCACGAGACCGATGCCGAAGGCTATCACTATCACGCAGGCGCGGCGGGCTCGAACCAGATCCTCGGGTGTCACAGGGCGCAGGTGGGCTGTTCGTCGACCGACCCGGATGCCGTGTGCGACGCCACCGCGCGGCGCGGTCGTCCCTGATCGACGGCGTCTCTGGACGGGGTCCTAGAACACCGCGTGGGCGCCGCGATCATCGGTGATCTGACCGCGCACAAGGGCGCGGTAGTGGTCGGCAAGCGTGTCTTGGCCGAACTCTGGCGTGGCGTCCGCGTCATAGCGGGTGCCATCCCAAACCAGCATGCTTTCGGTGGCGTAATAATGCCCGATGCGGGCCAGTTGTGACTTGGTGCGCAGGCCGATGAGGCCGAGGCCGGTGGCGATAGTGGTCAGAAGGCGGGGCGGGACGTGTTTTATGGGGACGTCTTGGCCCAGTGCCTCCGATAACATCGCGGCTTGGTCGAGCGGGGTGATCGCGGGGCCGGGGCCGCCGATGGGCAAGATGCGACCCTGCATCGCGGGGTCGTCCAGCGCGCGCACGAGGTAGGAACCAAGGTCGCGGTCGCTGATGGGTTTGCACGCCGTCAGCGTGCCATCGCCGAAGACGAGGAACGGTTTGCCTGCGCGCACGCGGTCGATCTGGCCCGACAGGCTTTTGAAGAAGGCCGTCGGGCGGATGATGGAGTAGGTGAGGCCGGAGGATTGAAGCTCGGCCTCGAAGGCGAGCTTGGCCTGTTGGAAGGCGAGTTTGGGCTTCTGCACGCAGATGGCGGAAAGAAGGACAAATTGGCCGACGCCCGCATCCTGCGCCGCTGTCAGTGCCGCGCTGTTGAGCGCATGGTCCACATGCCACGCGTCTTTGGGCGTTCCGGTGCGCGAGGCGAGGCACGAGATTACGGCATCCGCGCCTGACATGTGCGGTGCTAGATCCGCAAACGCCGCACGATCTGGCGTTCTTACCGCATAGCCCGCGCTGCGCAGGGCCTGCGCGGTAGCTTTTCCGATGGTTCCAGAGGCCCCGAGAAGCGTGATCGTTGACGTCATCCTGTCAGACTAGGCGGACATTTCGGGCGCGGAAAGGCGGGGGTGCCGTTTTGCATGAGAAAAAATGAAGAAAAAAATCATTCAAAAACAAGGCGATAAATAGTTCTCGCGATTTTCTAGGAATTTTTATCCCGCAGATGTCGATTGAAGCCCTCCCGGTTCGTCATGGGGGTGAAGGCGCTAAGGACCTTCGCAACCGGACACAGAGGAGACAGTCCAATGACCATCGCAACCACAGCCGCCATCGCCGCAGGTGTTATCGCTCTCGCCGCCGCAGGCACCCAGTTCTTGCCCCGCAACGTCGAAGTCGAACGCACCGCCCACGTGGCGCTGAGCCCCGAACAGGTTCTGGAAATGGCCGCATCGACCGACGGCTACCAAGCCTTCAACCCCTACGCGTCCACCGATGCGAACCTGCAGATCGACCCGTTTGGCCCCGCCGCTGGCGTGGGATCGGGTTTCGCCTTCAAGGGCAAGGACGGCAAAGGCACGCAGACGGTGGCCGCAGTGACCGCCGACATGGTGACCTATCACATCGACATGGGCGCGTTGGGCAAACCCGTACAGACGATCAAGGCCGTTCCTGCCGAAGGCGGCGCGACCGTGACCTGGACCGTCTACAGCGACATGGGCGTGAACCCGGTCTTCCGTGTGTTCGGCCTGTTTATGGACGGGATGATGGGCAAGGTCTTTGAACAAGGTCTTGCAAACATGAACGAAACCGCCGTCTGATCGGCTTAGTGAAGAGGAGTTCACACCATGCAATATACTTTCTTGCTTTATTCCAACCCCGCCGACTTTGCACATATGGGCCCCGAAGACTGGGCGCGCGAGCAACAAGCCTATCAAGCCTATATTGGCGCGTTGCAGGAGGCCGGGGTCTTTGTCGCAACCGATTGGCTGCAACCGGCGCAGACGGCCACGACGCTGACATTGAAGGGCGGCGAGAAGCAGATCCAGGACGGTCCGTTCGCCGAGACCAAGGAAACGCTGGGCGGGTCCTTCACCATCAAGGTGGCTGATCTGGATGCCGCGCTGGAATGGGCCGAGAAATGCCCGGCGGCCCGGCTGGGCAAGGTCGAAATCCGCGCTTCGGCCATGCCTGAAGATGGCTGAGACCCAACAAGCGGCGCGCGCCGAAGATGTTGCGCGCGCCGCCTATGGCAAGCTTCTCGCCATCCTCGCCAAGCGCGGGGGTGGCGACATCATGGCTGCCGAAGATGCGCTTGCGGATGCTTTTGAGAAGGCCCTGACGCTCTGGCCCCGCGATGGCGTTCCGCAAAACCCGACAGCATGGCTGTTGACCGTTGCCAAGAACCGCCAGACCGACGTGGCCCGGCGTGGCGCGCGAATGGTCGCCGCTGATGAGGTCCCCGAGATGGAAGCCCCCGACACCACCCAAGAGGACATCCCCGACGACCGCCTGCGTCTGATGTTCGTCTGTGCCCACCCGGCCATTGATGCAGGCGTCCACACTCCGTTGATGTTGCAGACCGTGCTGGGGCTGGAGGCGGACGCGATTGCCCGCGCCTTCCTCGTGTCGCCTTCGGCCATGGCCCAGCGGTTGGTGCGGGCCAAGACCAAGATCAAGGCGGCGGGCATCCCGTTTGTCCTGCCCGACGAAACGGACCTGCCCGCACGATCGGGCGCCGTGCGCGAGGCGATTTATGGTGCGTTTTCGGTCGATTGGCTGGAAGACGCCGCCGACCTGACGCGGGAGGCGCTGTTTCTGGCCGCGACCCTCGTGGACCTGAACCCGGGCGACCCAGAGGCCAAGGGCCTTGCCGCGCTGATCGCGTTTTCCGCATCGCGGGCCGAGGCCCGTGTGGTGGATGGCGCGTTGGTCCCGGTCCACGAACAGGACACAGGCCGCTGGAACCAGACGCTGGTGGACCGCGCCGCGCGCTGGCTGACCGAGGCCGCCGAGGCGCGCCAGCTCGGCCGGTTTCAGTTGGAGGCCGCGATCCAGGCCGTGCACGCCGCGCGGTCCGTGACCGGTCGGACCGACTGGCGCGCGCTCTCGCAGCTATATGTGGGGCTGACCGCGCTTGCCCCGTCCATCGGGGCTGCTGTCGCGCAGGCGGCGGTGGTGGCCGAAGATGCAGGGCCCCAGCAGGGTCTGGCTATGCTCGCGCGGATCGCGCCGGATGACATCGCGACATTCCAACCGGCATGGGCCGTGCGGGCGCATTGCCTTGCGGGGATGGGTGACACGCAAGGGGCCTTTGCGGCCTATGACAAGGCGATCTCGCTGGCCACGTATCCGCCCGCCCGCGTGTTTTTGGAGCGCAAACGGGCGGCGCTGCCCCTGAGTTGAAAGGGTTTAGCCCGCGCGCCGGGGCATCTTGGTGATGCCAAAGGCCTTGCGTGCGGTCACAAGGCGCAGGTCCTCGGGGTCCATCCCCATCGACAGGATTGTCTGCGGATCATAGCGGTCCTTGGCGGCGTCGCGGTCATAGGGCGTGCCCATCAGGCGGTCGATCCACCCCATGCCAAAGCTCACGTGAAAGACGCTGTCATGATCGTTGAAGTGGTGGCGCAGGTGGCTTTGCGTGACGCGCTTGCCGAACCACCCCTTGGGCACGTTCAGATGGGCCAGGGTGTGGCAGTATTCATAGAAGGTGAAGGCCGAGACCGAGCCGACAAAGATTGCCACGGCAGGAAAGATGAGGGCGCTTTGTAACCCCACGAGGGGCCACAGGATGACCGCGTGCAGGGCCAGCGAGGTCAGCCCGAAGCGCACGGCATACCAGTGATCGCCCCCGGTAAAGAACTCGGGGTCCGCGGGAAATTCGTGGTGACCGATATGGGAGCGGTAGAGCTCGTTAAAGGTCCCTTGATCGGTCGGAGGCTCCCGGTGCAGCAGGAACCGGTGCATCAGGTATTCGACAAAAAATTGCAGGATGACGCCGTAGGCCAGCGCGAGGAGCATCCAAGGGCTCCAAAACATCCCCATCAAAACGAGACCGGCCAGCCAGAAGGGCAAGAGGCGGTGCAGGCTGCCCATGTTCATCAGGACGCGCAGGGTTGCGATCATGGTGGTCTCCTTTTGGCGCAATGCTAGGCCATCGTGGCGGCGTCGGGCAAATGGGACGCTGCGGCATCCAGCAGGTCTGCCAGCACGGGATGCGGGAAGCTGCGACGTTTGGTGATGGCATAAAACCTCTCGCGCACGCCCAGATCGAAGGGAGCGGTGACAATGCGGCCCGATGCGATTTCGTCCGCCAGAACAACCGCGGGGGCCAGCGCCACGCCCGCATCTTCGCGGGTCAAAAGGCGCACCATGGCCATATCGTCGACCTCGGCCAGGATCGTGGGCGTGACGTTCAACCGGTCCGCCAGCGCCGCGAGGGCGGATTTGAGCGCGGGATCACTGGGCAGGATGAGCGGCTGGGACCGGAGCAGCGCCGCAAGGTCGGGGTGGTCCATACGGGATGGGGCGCCATGCAGCGCCACGGCCTGTTCGGCCACCCGGCGCGAGACGAGGTCGCCCGTCGCATCAACCACGGGTTCCGTGGTCAGCACGATGTCGAGGTTGAGGTCGCGCAGGTCCGACAACAGGTCCGTGGCCAGACCGGACCGCAGCACGACCTGCAGGCCATCCTGCGCCAAGGCGGGGCGCAGCATGCGCATCTGAAAGTTGCGCGATAGGGTCGATTGCGCGCCCGCGCGCAGGGGTGGCATCGCCTCGGTCTGGCCGTTCAGGACGGCGAGCAGGTCATCCCCGGTCTCAAAAATCCGGTCCGCGTGATCAAGCGCGATGCGCCCCACCTCGGTCAGTTCCAACCGGCGTCCGATGCGGTTGAACAGCGGATGGCCCAGCCGCGCCTCGAGCTGTTTGATTTGCGAGGACAGTGCCGATTGCGACAGGTTCAACTGCTCCGCCGCGCGGGTCAGGTGCCCGGTATGGGCGACCTCGCGAAAGTATCTCAGATGGTGGTAGTTCAGGCTGCTCATGTTCGATTATTTAGAACGGTTTGTGAGAATACTACTATTTTTCATCTCAATTTGGCGCGCCTAAGTCCCCTTGCAGATTCAAGGCGGAGGCGAAGATGGACCTGATGATCGAGATTGCCACGACCCTCGTGGCGCAGCTGCAAAAGCCGACGCTGGCCTTTCTGATCGGGGGTATGGTCTTGGCGGCCGTAGGCTCCAAGTTCGAAGTACCCGAACCCGTCTACAAGTTCATCGTGATCGTGCTGCTCTTGAAGGTGGGGATCGGTGCGGGCATTTCGGTGCGCGAGGCCGAGTTTGCGGAATTGGTGGTTCCTGCCCTTGCAGCCATGGGTGTGGGGGTGGGGATCGTGGCGCTGGGTGCTGTGACCTTGGCGCGGTTGCCGGGTGTGGGCGCGACGGATGGTTTGGCGACGGCGGGTCTCTTTGGTGCTGTGTCGGCCTCGACGCTTGCGGCGGCGATGGCTGTGCTGGACGGCGAGGGGATCGCCTATGAGGGCTTCATCGGGGCGCTTTATCCGTTCATGGACGTGGCGGCCTTGGTCATGGCGATTGTCCTTGCCCGGCTGGCGCAGGCGCGCAAGGCCGCGGTGCCTGCGGCGGGTGGGACACTGACGATGGGGCGCGGGGCCGCGGCGCCGGTGCTCACCCGGGGTTTGGTGCGCGGGATCATGGTCGACACGCTGCGGAGCCCTGCGATTTCCGCGCTGCTTCTGGGGCTGGCGCTGGGCCTCTTTGCGCGGCCCGATGCGGTTTACGAGACGTTCTATGAGCCGCTCTATCGGGGTCTGTTATCGATCCTGATGCTGATCATGGGGATGGAGGCGTGGTCGCGCCTGTCCGAGTTGAAGGGCGTGGCCCATGCCTATTTGATCTATGGTCTGACCGCGCCGCTGGTGCACGGGATGCTGGGCTTTGGGGCGGGGCTGGTGGCCCATCACGTCACGGGGTTTTCGGCCGGTGGTGTGGTTCTGCTGGCGGTGATGGCCGCGTCGAGTTCGGACATCTCAGGGCCGCCGACGATGCGGGCCGCAGTGCCCGAGGCCAACCCGTCCGCCTATGTGGGGGCCTCCACCGGGCTGGGCACGCCCATCGCGATCCTGTCGATCCCCTTGTGGATGGCGCTGGCGGATCGCTTCATCGGGCTATGAGTGTGAGCGGACATGAAAAAGGCCGCGTCAGATGTGACGCGGCCTTTTCTAGGTCTCTGGTGCGCTGACTTAGCGGCGCAGGCCCAGACGCTTGATGAGGTCTTGGTAGCGCGCCTCATCCTTGGCTTTGGTGTAGTCCAGCAGCTTGCGGCGCTGGGCGACCATTTTCAGAAGGCCACGGCGACCGTGGTTGTCCTTCTTGTGGGTCTTGAAGTGTTCGGTCAGCGTCGCGATGCGCGAGCTGAGGATGGCAACCTGAACTTCGGGCGAACCGGTGTCGCCTTCTTTGGTGCCATATTCCTTGATCAGACGATCTTTTTCTTCGGGCGTAATCGACATCGGGGTCTCCTAAGGTTGAAGGTGATGGCGCAGGCCGGGATGTCGTCCAGCAAGGCCCATGGAGGGTTCCGCAGCATCTGCTACGTGAAGCGCGCGTATACGCGCCGTTTCCGCGTTTGAAAAGCCCAAAGGCAAAGCGTCTGCCCAGCAGCGCGCATAGGTGGCACAGGGCCGGCGTTCGCTGCCCGTGTTTGGCGCGCGCGGCAGCGGTCTGGCGTCAGGCGGACATGTCGTAGGCCTGCGATTGCCCGATCAGGGTGATGTCGTCGGCGGTCAGGGCGCCCGCGTTCTGGAGGGACAGAATCGTTTCGCCGCCGAGCGACACATGGGTCACACCGGGCAGATTCGGGTCCTCGGCGATTTCCACGGACGGGTCTTCCAGCGCTGCATCGTCATAGACCACGACCAACTTATCCTCGGCCATGTCGAAATCCTGCACGATCGCAGCCCCTTGCATCCAGTGGCCCACGACCAGCGTATCCTCGCCCTCGCCCAGTGTGATGTGGTCATAGCTGCCCGCGATAACGCCATCGTCCCCGTCCCCGGCATTCAGGAAATCGCCGGTATCAGTGTCGATCCCGTCTGCCGACAGGGTGGTGCCCACAAGGATATCATCGCCTGTGCCCGCAAACAGCGTGTCCTGCCCGGCCCCGCCGATCAGCACGTCATTACCGGCCCCGCCCTGCAGCCCGTCATTGCCGTCGCCGCCAAAGAGGGTGTCGTCGCCAGAGCCGCCGTTCAACAGGTCGCTGCCCGCGCCACCGGTCAGCTGGTCATTGCCCAGATGACCAAAGAGCGCGTCGTTCCCGATGCCCCCATCGGCGCTGTCGTTTCCGTTTTCGCCGTGGAGTTCGTCATTGCCGCTATCGCCCAGCAGGGTGTCGTCACCGTCGCCGCCAAAGGCAAAATCGTCGCCCGCGCCCGCGTCGATCAGGTCATCGCCGCCGCCACCGCCCAGTTCATCAACGCCGCCGAGGCCCAGAAGGTTGTCGTCACCGTCGCCGCCCACCAGACGCTCGCCCGACGCGTCGCCGATGATCGTCGTTCCGGTGGCTGTGTCCGCCTCTGCGTCTGTGTCTTGTGGAACACCACCCGATTGCGCGCCTGCGTCCATGCCGGGTCCCGCGTCAGCGAGGGACACGCCCGTGGACAGATCAAAGCCCTGCCCGTCGGCACCCCCCGGAGCATCGCCCGGAGCAACAGATGGACCCGCGCCCAGATCAAGGCCCACATCGGGACCCTCGCCGCCAGTGGCCAGAGTGTCGAGGTCGGCAAGCGCGTCGAGATCATCCAGAAGATCATCCGCGCTCGATCCCGTGACTTCCTCCGTGTCATCGAGAAGCCCCGCGCCCGCGTCCATCCCCAGATCAGCAGCGCCGTCCAAGGTGCCGCTGGCCATGTCCTGTACGTCACCGGCCACATCCGCAGCCAGATCGACAACGCCCGCATCGCCAATCAGGCTGCCGGTCGTCGGATCGTCGATGGCGGGGACACCCGCGTTGCCTTCGCCGTCCGTCCCATCGTCGCTGTCGTCAAACAGGGCATCGAGCGACGCAAAGCCGGGCGCGGAGCTGGCGTCGCTGTCAAACGCGTCGTCCGCGTGTCCCGCGTCCTCATCCTCGCCGCCCTCGTCGGACCCCAGTGGGCCAACAAAGGCTGCGCCCATCATCATGACGCCCAGAAGGCTTGCCAACATCAACATACGTGCACCTACGAAACCCAAACGTTCCCGCCGGGCTATACCGCAGGGCACATGAACAATCGCTGAACATCGCAAGGTATGGTTAACGCAGGCGGCCCCGTTCGACGGCAGGGCTCAGGTCCACGGCACCGGCTGCTGGCTGTAGCTGATGTACAGCGGGTGCTTGGGATGGCCGTCCTTGGACAGGCCCAGATGAAACAGCGGGCAGCCGGTGCCGCGCAAGAGCGCCTCGACCTGCGGGCCGCGGTTTAGATGCGCGCCGTGGGTGCCCCAGGCTGCAACCACATCGTCGGCCCATCGGGCGGCCTCGGTGATCGCGGCGTCGTTGGCAGGGCCGATGGGTTCGGCCGCCGCGCGCATCTTGCGCGGGTCGGTATCGCGCCACGCGAAGATGTTGCAAACGCGGAAGGCGCCATAGCCCAAGGCGCGGGCGCGGCGTTCGCAGCGTTCGACCGTTGGGTCGTTCTGCACCTCGGTCGCGGTGGACGGGTTCAGCATGACAAAGGCCACCTTGCGCCCGTCCGGGTCCCAGACGCGGGTCAGGGCATAACGGTAGCGTTCGCAGGGGGAATAGGTCGCAACAGACGGCGCATCGCCCTTGGTGTGGCTGCGGGTGATCACCGCACGAAAACGCGTGTGGGGTGGAGTTCTGACCCGCGCAAGGTGCCGACGGCAACGGCCGCCCCATCGAGGGAGGCCCAAGCCTCGTCACCATACTGCGCCTCACCGGGATAGACGATCCCGGGATTGCCGTTGCGCAGGCGCGTGGCCCCTTCGGGTGTCGTGCGCAGTTCCGGCAGATCGGCCAGCCCGACCTCGAGCGGTTGCAGGTGGGCGTCCAGCGCCGGGTCGCGGGCGAGCTCTTCGACCTGTTCCATGCTCAGACCACCCGCGGCATCAAAGGGACCCGACCAGATGCGGCGCAGGGACAGGACATGGCCGTGACAGCCAAGGGCCGCCCCCAGATCGCGCGCGATCGACCGCACATAGCCACCCTTGCCGCAGGTCATTTCCAGCGTCACGTGATCTGCATCGGGGCGGTCAGTCATCACCAACTCTTCGACCCAGAGCGGGCGGGCGGCCAGCGTGACGTCATCGCCGTCGCGGGCCTTCTTGTAGGCGCGCACGCCGTCGATCTTGACGGCGGAGAAGGCGGGCGGGACCTGCTGGATGTCGCCGACGAATTGGCCAAGGGCGGCCTTGATGTCATCATCTGAGGGCCGTGCATCGGACTGCGCCGTGACCTCGCCTTCGGCGTCGTCGGTGTTGGTGGCCTGCCCCAGACGCACGGTGAACTGATAGGCCTTCAACGCGTCGGTGATGTAGGGGACGGTCTTCGTCGCCTCGCCCAGTGCGACGGCCAGAACGCCCGTGGCCGCAGGATCGAGCGTGCCCGCATGGCCCGCCTTGCGCGCATTCAGCGCCCAGCGCACCTTGTTGACCACCGCCGTGGAGGTGGGGCCCGCGGGTTTGTCGATGATCAGCCAGCCCGAGATATCGCGGCCTTTGCGGGTGCGCCCCATGGTCAAATTCCTATGTTCCGAGGGTCGGCGGGGTATCGCGGAGACCTTGGTCCGTCAACCGCGGACAATCGGGGCGTCAATCGGTGACGGCGAGGATCGGACCCATGCGCGGGCCGCCATCCAGACGCGGCCCCCCGGCCACGTCGTCGCGGATATAAAGCCGCGAGATCGAGCCATCGAGGAAGAGCGCCTGATCGGCGCCCAAGTGATCGCGAAAGAGGCTGCCGAATGCGTGGAACGTCACCGCATTGTCGGTGATCGCCATCCAGAGCGTCGCGCCATCGGGCGACATACCCACGCCATTGCGGCGTTTGCGGCTGTCGGAGTCGGGGAGGAAGCGCGGGTGGAGTTCACCGTCGATCACGAGCATTGGCCCGGATTGCGTGGCGTAGCGGCAGGCGGGGGCCTCCTCCACATAGCGCAGGGTCTCAACGACCCGGGCGGACCCGTCGTTCAGGCACAGGACCCCGTTTGGCAGAAGCCCGAAATTGCCCGGGCCCGCGTTCGGGATCACCCGCATGACCGTATCGCCGTCTTCCACATAGTGGCCCACGGGGCGGCGGTCTTCGTGATACATGCCGCCGTTCATGGCGATCTGGACGGTATCGGGCAGGGCGGAAAAGGAGCCGTAGGGCTGCGCGGTTTCAGGATCGTTCAGGAACAAACGGACCGTGTCGGTGGCAACATCCACGCGGCAGATCGTGTAGCGGTTGCCGTCCACCCTCTCGGCCGCGCATTCGGCGGCGCTGGCGGCGTGCGGCACGCCCATCCAGAGCGCGCAGAGAAGCGCGGTGGCGCTAATCCTCGAGATCACGCCGCACCTCGTCCGAGTTCAGGAGCGCGCGGGTTTCGTCCATCTTGTCGAAGGTCTCGTCGATGCGAAAGCGCAGGTCGGGCGTGTATTTCAGGTTGGAACTGCGCCCGATCATGCGGCGCAATTCGCCTTTGTTTCGGGCCAGTGCCTCGATGGCCTCGGCATGGCCGCGACCGCCCAGCGGCATCACATAGGCCGTCGCGATCTTGAGATCGGGCGATGTGCGCACCTCGGTCACGGTGATGGACATGCGGCCCAGATCGGGATCATGTAGATCCCCGCGCGCGAGCACATCCGACAGGGTACGCCGGATCAATTCCGCCACGCGCAACTGGCGCTGACTGGGGCCGGGGCCGTCATGAAAGGTGTTCTTTGCCATGGCGCACAGATACGGGTGCCGCGCGCCTTTTCCAAGCGGGGTTTGCAACATCCGGCCTGCGCAGGCAGAAAGGCGCGAAATCAGGGAGAGATGGCCATGACGGACCTGCCGGGAATTGTTGTCACAGGGGCCTCGGGGCGCATGGGGCAGATGTTGGTGCGCGTGATCACCGACAGCCCGGCGGCGCGTCTGGTGGGCTGTATCGAACGGTCGGGCCACGAGTGGGTCGGGCGTGATATTGGGGCGGCCATGGGCGGGGCCGATCTGGGCGTGGTGGTCAGTGATGACCCGCTGGAGGCTTTTGCCAAGGCGCAGGCGGTCATCGACTTTACAGCGCCGGAGGCCACGCTGGAATTCGCCGCGCTGGCCGCACAGGCGCGCGCCGTTCACGTGATCGGGACCACCGGCATGACGGATGATCAGATTGCCGCGCTGGAACCGGCGAGCCGTCACGCGACCATCGTGCGTGCGGGCAATATGAGCCTGGGTGTGAACCTCTTGGTGCAGTTGACCAAGCAGGTGGCCGCGGCGCTGGACGAGGATTTCGATATCGAGGTGATCGAGGCGCATCACCACCACAAGGTCGACGCACCGTCCGGCACCGCCCTGATGCTGGGCGAGGCCGCCGCCGAAGGGCGCGGCGTGACCTTGGCCGATGTGAAGGATGCGGCCCGCGACGGGATCACCGGCGCGCGCGAACGCGGGCATATCGGGTTTTCCAACATCCGCGGCGGCGACATCGTGGGGGAGCATGACGTGCTCTTTGCTGGGCCGGGAGAGCGGATCGTGCTGCGTCACGTGGCCTCTGACCGGACGCTCTTTGCCAAGGGCGCGCTGAAGGCCGCGATTTGGGGGCAGGGCAAGGCGCCGGGCCATTACGATATGTTGGATGTTCTGGGGCTGAAGCCCGGCGGATGACCGCCAATTGGACCTGATCACACCTCTGATCACGGGGCTGTGACGCATCCATACCCTGCTGTGGCGCGTAGTATTCACGTGACACACGGAGGATATTATGTCCCAGACGACGATACGCGCGGTGGCGCTGGGTGCGCTGATGGCGGCAGGGTTCGCGATTGCGCCCAAGGCGGCCACGGCCATGGAAAAGATCGACGACCGTGCCGCGTTCATGGCCACGCTCGGCGGTCGGTCCCTGAACATCCGGCTCTACGGGCTGGAGCTTCGGGTTTTGGATGATGGCCGCATCATCGGCCGCGCGGCGGGCCGCGACGTGTCC
Source organism: Pseudomonadota bacterium (assembly GCA_038527375.1). Lineage (GTDB taxonomy): Bacteria > Pseudomonadota > Alphaproteobacteria > Rhodobacterales > Rhodobacteraceae > Shimia_B. The sequence continues at coordinate 74,854 of JBCBFU010000003.1, forward strand.
GGCGCGTGGACTTGGGAAGCGGGCTATTTTTGCCGGTCCATGATGTGGGGCGCGCGGGAGATCCCGTATAACTGTCAGGAAGTGCGCGCCGAAGGTGACAGGATGCGGTTCACCAGTGATCGCGGCACGGGCGACACGGCTGTCTTCGGCCTGAGATAGCGGGCCTGAACCCGTCGCGGGGCGCGACGGGTGCCTCCGGCGGAGGTATTTTGTGCAAAAGGAAATGGGGCTTGCGCGTCTTGTCTGACCTCGGTGTCTGACCACTGTTTCAGAAGTCGACGGCGATGCCCTTTTTCTCCCAATCGCCGAAGCGGATGGGTTCGGGGCCGTCGCGGCCGCCGAGCTCGGTCGGCATATCCTTCACCTTTGCATCGGCGGCCTTGCGGCGGGCTTCGGCCTCGGCCAGCGCGCGTTGGGCCGCGGGGGGGAGGTCGTCCCGAGATTTGGCAGGGGTGTTGTCATCACTCATGGGGTTGATATACGCGCGCGCTTGACCCGCGCCAAGGAGGCCCAGATGTCGCAAGCCGCAAAACATGCATCCCCGCGTCAGGTCGCCTTGGCGCTGATGGCCGGTGTTCTGGACGAGGGACGGTTGCTGAGCGATCTGGTGGCGACGCCCATGGTGACCGAGCTTGCTCCGGGGGATCGCGCGCGGGCGGCGCGGCTGGCGACCGAGACATTGCGGACGCTCGACCGGGCGGACCGGCTGCTCAAACCCCTGTTGCGCAAGGAGCCGCCCTTGATGGTGCAGAATATCCTGCGTCTGGGCGTGGTGGAGATTTGCGGGAACGGCGAGGCCGCGCACGGGGTCGTCAATGATCTGGTGGGCATCGCGGGCGCGAGCAATCGGACGCAGCCCTACAAGGGCATGGTCAACGCCGTTTTGCGCCGCGCGGGCGAGGCCGGTGAAGGGAAATGGGGCAAGATGCCCGTGCCGCGCCTGCCCAAATGGCTGCGCCAACCGTTGATGGCGGCCTATGGCAACAGCGCGATGCAGGGGATCGAGGCCGCGCATCTGCGGGGCGCGCCGCTCGATCTTTCGGTCAAGCCCGGTGTTGATGCAGCGGCGCTGGCCGAGGCGACCGCAGGTGTGGTTCTGCCGACGGGATCCGTGCGGATCGCGGGCACGCCGCAAGTGTCGGCCCTGCCGGGGTTCGATGCCGGGGATTGGTGGGTGCAGGATGCGGCTGCGGCCCTGCCTGCGCAGCTGCTGAATGCCCAACCGGGGGAGGTCGTGGCGGATTTCTGCGCGGCGCCCGGCGGTAAAACCATGCAATTGGCTGCCGCGGGCGCGCAGGTCACGGCCGTTGACAGCCACGGTGGGCGGCTGGAGCGGGTGCACGAAAACCTGACGCGCGTGGGCCTGTCGGCTGAGGTTATCGAGGCTGATGTGCTTCGCCTAGGTGGCAGCTTTGACGCGATCCTGCTCGATGCGCCCTGTTCAGCCACCGGCACGATCCGGCGCCACCCCGATCTGCCATACGCGCGCGACGGTCACGGGATCAGCGAGTTGATCGCGCTTCAGGCCCAAATGATCGACGCGGCGCTCGCGCAGCTCAACCCCGGGGGGCGGATGGTGTTCTGTACCTGCTCGCTTTTGCCCGATGAGGGCGAGGTGCAGGTCGAGGAGGCGTTGGCCCGGCACCCGGGTGTGACCACCGACCGCGCGGTGCTGGAGCGTCCGGGGATCGACCCCGCGTGGATCACCGAGGAGGGGGGCTTGCGCCTGCGCCCCGACTACTGGTCCGAGCAGGGCGGCATGGACGGGTTCTACATGGCCCTGCTGCACAAACCCGCCTGAAATCACACATTCCGCAAAGCGGATGACTTGGGGTGCGGCCTGCGGTATCGTTTCAGCAAAACAAAAGACTCGTCCTGAGGCAGTTCGCGCGAGGCCCCATTGTCGTTAATTCATCCGGATATGCCCGCCCGTGGCACCCGTTTCGTGACGCGTTTGCACGCGCGTTTCGCGGGGGCAGGCCGGGGTGCGACCGGGTTCGTGAGCCAGCCTGAGCCGCGATCCATCGGGCATTTTGCCCGAGGACGGCAGCTGGTGGCGGGCAACTTCCTCTTTTCCGGCTATTTGGTCGAGGCCAAGGAGACGTCGATCTGGGACCTGCCCAACCCGGCGTTGACCTTTGAAGAGGATTTGCACGGGTTTGCATGGCTCGATGATCTGGTGGCTGTGGGCGATGCGTCGGCGCGGCAATGCGCGCGCGACTGGACGTTCGAATGGGTCGCGCGGTTCGGGCGCGGGCAGGGGCCGGGCTGGACGCCTGACCTGACCGGGCGGCGGCTGATCCGGTGGATCAACCACGCGCTCTTTATCCTGGGGGCTGCGGACAAACCCGTATCAGACCGCTTTTTCCACACGCTTGCGCGGCAGACGACCTTTCTGTCGCGACGCTGGTCCAAGACGTCACCCGGGTTGCCGCGGATCGAGGCGTTGACGGGGCTGATCTATTCGGGCCTGTCTCTGACGGGGATGGACCACCATGTCGCCCCGGCCATGGCTGCGCTGGGGCGCGAATGCCGTGCGCAGATCGACGGTGACGGTGCATTGGCCTCGCGCAATCCCGAAGAGCTTCTGGAAATCTTCACCTTGCTCAACTGGTCCGCATTGGCGCTGCGAGAGGGGGGGCGTGATCCCGCCCCCGCCCATGTGGAGGCCATTGACCGCATCGCGCCTGTGTTGCGCACGCTGCGCCATGCTGATGGCGGTCTGGCGCGGTTCCATGGCGGGGGGCGCGGGTTGGAAGGGCGGCTGGATCAGGCGCTGGCGACGTCGGGGGTCAAGGCCACGGTCGCGGGCGAGGCGGCCATGGGATACCGGCGGCTGTCGGCGGCGCGCACCACCGTGTTGATTGACGCCCAGATCCCGCCGCAGGGCGCCGGCAGTTTCAACGCCCATGCCTCGACGCTCGCGTTTGAGCTGACATCGGGACGGCGTCCGGTGATTGTGAATTGCGGGGCGGGCGCCTCCTTTGGCGAAGATTGGCGCCGTGCCGGGCGCGCGACGCCGTCCCATTCGGTCCTGACACTGGAAGGGTATTCGTCGTCGCGTCTGGGTGAGGCGACGCTGACATCAGGCCGCAAGCGGGAGTTGCTGAGCGACGGGCCGAGCGAGGTTTTGCAAGAGCGGCGCAATACCGAATTTGCGATCCGCCAGCAGGCCAGCCATGACGGCTATCGCAAGACCCACGGTCTGGTTTACGTCCGCACGCTGGAACTGTCCCACGATGGCCGCACGCTGGCAGGTGAAGAGCTTCTCGTGGCGCTGAACGATGCCGACAAGATGCGGCTGGATCGGGCGGTGGACGCTACGCAGTTGCAGGGGGTCCCGGCGGCGGTGCGCTTCCACCTGCATCCGGGGGTGGATGCGGTCCATGATATGGGTGGCGCGGCGGTGTCGCTGGCCCTGAAAAGTGGGGAGATCTGGGTCTTTCGCCATGACGGCAAGGCGCAGCTGTCGCTGGAGCCATCGGTTTATCTGGAAAAGGGCCGCCTGAAGCCGCGCGGGGCCGAACAGATCGTGTTGTCGGTCCCGGTCATGGGGGAGCAGACCCGTGTCAGGTGGTCTCTGGCCAAGGCACAGGAAACTCCGCTAAGTATCCGCGACCTCAAGCGGGATGACCCGCTGGAAGACGAGCTGATCTAAAGGACCCTCCCGCCATGCCAAACCTCGTGCCGCTTCGCCGTGCGCTGCTCTCTGTGTCTGACAAGACCGGAATCCTCGATTTGGGCCGCGCGCTCGCGGATCGGGGGGTGGAGTTGATTTCGACAGGCGGGACGGCCAAGGCGCTGCGCGATGCGGGGCTGGATGTGAAGGACATCAGCGAGATCACGGATTTCCCCGAGATGATGGATGGCCGGGTCAAGACGCTGCACCCGGTGGTGCATGGCGGGTTGCTGGCGGTGCGCGAGAATGCGGAACACGCCAAGGCGATGGAAGATCACGGGATCGGCGGGATCGATCTGGTGGTTGTGAACCTTTATCCCTTTGAGGCGACGGTCGCCAAAGGCGCTGGTTATGACGAGGTGATCGAGAATATCGACATCGGCGGGCCCGCGATGCTGCGCTCGGCGGCCAAGAACCACGCCTATGTGTCGGTCGTGACGGATGTCGAGGATTACGAGGCGCTTCTGGCGCAGCTCGATGCCAATGACGGGGCGACGGAATATACGTTCCGGCAGCGGCTGGCGTTGAACGCCTATGCGCGCACGGCGGCCTATGACGCGGCTGTGTCGGGCTGGATGGCCGACGCGCTGAAGACACGGGCGCGGCGCTTTGCGATGGCAGGAATGCTGCAGCAAGAGATGCGATATGGCGAAAATCCGCATCAGGATGCCGCTTTTTATGTGGATGGCTCGGAGCGGGCGGGCGTTGCCACGGCGCAGCAACACCAGGGCAAGGCGCTGTCCTATAACAACATCAACGATACCGATGCCGCGTTTGAGCTGGTCGCAGAGTTCGATCCGGCGGACGGTCCGGCCTGCGCGATCATCAAGCACGCAAACCCCTGTGGTGTCGCCCGCGGCGAGACGCTGACGCAAGCCTATACGCGTGCGTTCGAGTGCGATCAGACCAGCGCCTTTGGCGGGATCATCGCGCTGAACCAGCCGCTGGATGGCGCGACCGCGGAGGAGATCGTGCAGATCTTTACTGAGGTCGTGATCGCGCCCGGAGCCGATGACGATGCCAAGGCGGTCTTTGCCGCCAAAAAGAACCTGCGCCTGCTGACCACGGACGGCCTGCCCGATCCGCGTGCGGCGGGCCGCTATGTCAAACAGGTATCCGGTGGTTTCCTGCTGCAGGACAAGGATGCGGGATACGTGGCGCCGGGTGACCTGAAGGTCGTGACCAAACGCGCGCCCACGGATGCCGAGATGGCGGACCTGCTTTTTGCGTGGCGCGTCACCAAACACGTCAAATCGAATGCCATCGTCTATGTGAAGGACGGTGCGACCGTGGGCATCGGCGCGGGCCAGATGAGCCGCGTCGACAGCTCGCGCATCGCCGCGCGCAAGGCGGACGACATGGCCAAGGCCCTGCAACTGTCTGCCAGCCCGGCCAAAGGCGCGGTGCTGGCATCGGACGCATTCTTCCCCTTCCCCGATGGTCTGCTGACGGCGGCAGAGGCAGGGGCCACGGCGGTGATCCAGCCGGGCGGGTCCATGCGCGATGCAGACGTCATTGCCGCCGCTGACGAGGCCGGGCTTGCCATGGTGCTGACCGGCATGCGGCACTTCCGTCACTGATGCGGATGCGCGCGCTTTCGACCACGGCGCTGGCCGTCTTTGGCCTCGACCAGTTGTCCAAATGGTACGTGGTGCATGTGCTGAACCTCGATCAACGGCTGGCGATCGACGTGTTGCCGCCTGTGCTGAACCTGCGCATGGCGTGGAATTACGGGATCAACTTCGGCCTATTTGCCGGGGACGCGAATACGACACGCTGGACGTTGATTGGGCTGGCCGTGCTGATCTGCGCGCTGGTGCTGTGGTGGATACGGCGCGAAACCGACCGGCGCGCGTTGGTGTCAGCTGGGCTGCTGATCGGGGGCGCGGCTGGCAACGTGATCGACCGGATCATCTATGGCGGTGTGGCGGATTTCCTGAACATGTCCTGCTGCGGCATCCGCAACCCGTTTTCGTTTAACATCGCGGATTGTGCGATTTTCCTCGGGGCGATCGGCCTTGTGTTCTTTGCCAGCGATGGAAAGGACACCGGCGCGAAAGGCCGGAAAGCCTAGCTGGGACGTCTATGATTAGACGGGCGCAGCCAGATCGGTTAGACGGGGGCAACGGTAAGGGAGGGGGCCCGATGCGGCTTGGCTTTGGTATTCTTGCGCTGCTTGCTTTGGGCGCGTGCAGCGGTGGCGGCGGTCTGGTGGATTTGCGGACGGCCTCCAACGGGCCGGATGAGTTTTCCGCCTTGCCGGTCTCGCCGCTGGAGCAACCTGCCAATTTTACCGACTTGCCGACACCGACCCCGGGTCTCAGCAACCGCGCGGACCGCAATCCGCAGGCCGAGGCGATCGCGGCGCTTGGTGGATCGCTTTCCTCCGGCGGGGGTATCCCCGGATCGGATGCGGCGCTTGTTGCGCATACCGGCCGCTACGGCACCGACCCTGCGATCCGGTCCGAGCTGTTTGCCGCCGACGAGGCCTTCCGCAAACGGCGCGGGCGGATTGGATTCCTCGGTCTGCGTCGCGACACCCGTTATTGGAACGCCTATGCCGGTCAGGCACTGGATGCCGGGGCCGAAACCGACCGCTTCCGCGCGGCGGGTGTGCGGGTGCCGTCCGCGCCGCCGCAATAAGGACGCAGTGGCCGCGAGCGGCCCACACCAATCGTCACATCCCTGTCAGGGCGGTTGATAAACCGCGCCCGCCGCGTAGCTATTGGACAAGCCCATCGATGGAGTTGTGATGTTCGCCACCAGCCTGCGCCTGATTGCCGCCGCCGCCGTGACCTGCCTAGCCCTGCCTGCCATGGCGGCAGAACGGGTCACCAATTTCATGTTGGACAACGGGATGGAGGTCGTCGTCATCGAAGACAACCGCGCGCCCGTGGTTGTGCACATGGTCTGGTACAAGGCGGGATCGGCGGATGAGCCAGAGGGCAAAAGCGGGATCGCGCATTACCTTGAACACTTGATGTTCAAGGCGACAGAGACGCTGGAGGATGGAGAGTTCTCGCGCATCGTCGCGGCCAATGGCGGCACCGATAACGCCTTCACCAGCTACGACTACACCGCCTATTTCCAGCGCGTTGCCGCCGACCGGCTGGAGCTGATGATGCAGATGGAATCCGAGCGCATGGTGAACCTGCGCTTGGACGAAGACGATATCGCGACCGAACGCGATGTGGTGATCGAAGAGCGCAACCAGCGCACCGACAGCGACCCGGGGTCGATCTTCAACGAACAGCGCCGCGCGGCGCAGTACCTCAACCACCGCTACGGCATCCCGATAATTGGCTGGCGGCACGAGATCGAAACGCTGGGTCTGGCCGATGCGCAGGCGTGGTATGACGCCCATTACGCGCCGAACAACGCTGTGTTGGTCGTGGCGGGTGACGTGACCCCGGACGAGGTGCGTGCGCTAGCCGAAACCTACTATGGACCGATCCCGGCCAACCCCGCGATCACGGAGCGTGCCCGCCCGCAAGAGCCGCCGCAACTGTCTGAGCGGCGGATGATCTACCGCGATGCCCGCGTGGCGCAGCCCTATGTCACGCGGTCGTACCTCGCGCCCGAACGCGACAGCGGCGCGCAAGAGACGGCTGCGGCGCTTCTGTACCTGTCGGAAATCCTCGGCGGTAGCGGGGCGACGTCCGTGCTGGGCAAGGCGTTGCAGTTTGATGGGCAGCGGGCGGTCTACACGGCGGCCTTCTATGGCGGGCAATCGCTCGATGACACGACCTTTGGACTGATCGCGGTGCCTGTTCCGGGCGTGTCCCTGCAAGAGATCGAGGACGAGATGGATGCCGTGATCGCACAGTTCATGGTCGACGGCATCGATCTGGATCAGTTCGAGCGCATCAAGACGCAGATCCGGGCCTCGGGTATCTACGCGCAAGACAATACCGAGGCGCTCGCCCGTCGCTATGGCAGCGCCCTGACCCAAGGGCTGACGGTCGAGGATGTGCAGGCTTGGCCCAATATCCTGCAGGCGGTGACGCCTGACGATGTGATGGCCGCCGCTGAGATGATCTTTGACCGCAGCAATGCCGTGACCGGCTGGCTGATGTCTGACGCGCCCGCGCAGGAGGTTTCCCAATGATCCGCACCCTGATTGCCGCCCTGTTTCTGGCCGCCCCCGCTGCCGCCGAAGTGACGATCCAAGAGGTGACGAGCCCCGGTGGCATCGACGCCTGGCTGGTCGAGGAACGGTCGATCCCCTTCGTGGCGCTGGAGTTGCGGTTCCGGGGCGGGGCGTCGTTGGATGAACCCGGCAAGCGCGGGGCGACCAATCTGATGATGGCCCTCTTGGAGGAAGGCGCGGGCGATCTGGATGCGCGCGGCTTTGCGCAAGCGACCGAGGAATTGGCCGCCCGGTTCGACTTTGACGCCTATGACGACACGCTGACCATCGGCGCGGAGTTCCTCACTGAGAACCGCGATGAGGCTGTGGAGTTGCTGCGCCTTGCGCTGCAAGAGCCTGCGTTCAATCAAACGGCGCTGGACCGTGTGCGCGGACAGGTGGAATCCATCATCCGCTCGGACGCGCAGGATGCCGATGACGTCGCCTCGAACACCTATTTCGACCTGGCCTTTGGTGACCATCCCTACGGCACCGATCTGAACGGAACGCTGGACAGCGTCGCGGCGCTGACGCGGGAAGATATCTTTGCCGCGCATCGCAATGCGCTTGTCCGCGATCAACTCTATGTGGGCGCTGTTGGTGACATCTCAGCCGACGAACTTGGCGTGTTGCTGGATGATCTGCTGGGGGGGCTGCCGGCCTCTGGGGCCGCGCTCGCGCCCGAGATCGATTATGATCTGGCAGGCGGCGTGACCGTGGTGGATTTCGCGTCCCCGCAATCGACGGCCCTCTTTGGGCACGGCGGGATTGAACGCGACGATCCCGATTTCTTTGCGGCCTTCATCCTGAACGAAATCCTCGGTGGGCGCGGGCTGGAAAGCCGGCTGTCCCAAGAGGTGCGCGAGAAGCGGGGGTTGACCTATGGGGTGTCGAGCTTCCTCGTCTCCAAGGATCGCGCGCAGATGTATCTGGGGTCCGTTCGGTCATCGAACGACCGGATCGGGCAGGCCATCGACGTGATCCGGGATGAATGGACGCGCATGGCCGATGAGGGCGTGACAGCCGAGGAGTTGGAGGAAACCAAGCTCTACCTCACCGGAGCCTATCCGCTGCGCTTTGATGGGAACGGCACAATCGCCAACATCCTTGCGGGCATGCAGATGCAGGACCTCGGCGTCGACTACATCGCCACCCGCAACGACAAGGTGAACGCCGTCACGCTGGAAGAGATCAACCGCGTCGCGGCTGAGCTTTTGCAACCCGAAAACCTGCATTTCGTCGTGGTGGGACAGCCGGACGCGTTGGAAACCACCAACTAGATTCCCGTGGATAACCCGTCACAACGGGTTGGAGCGCAGCCTGCGCACATGCTATCCCTTGGGGTATGGCTGCGCAGGACCCCAACATTTCGCAACCAGCGACCATTCGACAGCTGGATGAGGCGGCGATCAACCGGATCGCCGCGGGCGAGGTCGTAGAACGCCCGGCCAGCGCCGTGAAAGAGTTGGTTGAAAACGCCATCGACGCCGGTGCGACCCGGATCGACGTGGATTATGCCGATGGGGGCAAGTCCCTGATCCGCGTGACCGATGACGGCTGCGGGATCGCAGCAGATGATCTGCCGCTGGCACTCAGCCGTCATGCCACGTCCAAGATCGACGGCACCGACCTTCTGAACATTCACACCTTCGGCTTCCGGGGCGAGGCGCTCCCGTCGCTGGGGGCGGTGGGGCGTCTGACCGTGACCTCCCGCGCGCCGGGGGCAACGGCTGCGCGCATTGCCGTCAACGGTGGTGTGCCCGTGCCCGTGGCCCCTGCCGCGCTGGGCGCAGGCACGGTGGTGGAATTGCGCGACCTTTTCTATGCGACGCCCGCGCGGCTGAAGTTCCTGCGCACCGACCGGGCCGAGGCGCAGGCGATTGGCGATGTGGTCAAACGGCTCGCCATGGCCGAACCCCATGTGCGGTTTTGCCTGCGTGATGTGTCGGGGGGCGGCACGCGCGAGGTGTTTCGCGCAGATGCCGGTCAGGGCGATCTGTTCGAGGCGCTCCATGCCCGGTTGCGTCAGATACTGGGGGCCGAGTTCGCCCAGAACGCGCTCAGGATCGATGCGGAACGCGAGGGCGTAGGCCTTACCGGCTTTGCGGCGTTGCCGACCTATTCGCGCGGGGCTGCCGTGGCGCAGTTCCTTTTCGTCAATGGCCGCCCCGTGCGGGACAAACTGCTGATCGGGGCGCTGCGCGGGGCCTATTCCGATTTCCTGAGCCGGGACCGTCATCCGGCGGTTGCGCTCTTTGTCGAATGCGATCCGGCGCGGGTCGATGTGAACGTGCATCCCGCCAAGACCGAGGTGCGGTTCCGCGATCCCGGGATCGTGCGCGGGTTGATCGTGTCGGCGCTGAAACACGCCTTGGCCGAGGCGGGGCATCGGGCCTCGACCACGGTGGCCAATGACACCCTGGGCGCATTCCGCCCGGAGACCGTGACCCCCGCTGGCGGTGGGGCGGTCGTCTACCAGATGGATCTGGCAAGCCGCCCGCGCAGCGCGTCATCTGCGCAGGTGGGACCCGCTGTCAGCCCGGGATTTGCGGAGGCCCCGGTGGCCCGGATGGAGGCTGAGACGCCCGAGGTTCGGTCGGATTTCCCCTTGGGTGCCGCCCGGGCGCAGCTGCATGAAAACTACATCGTTGCGCAGACGGCGGATGGGATGATCCTTGTCGATGCGCATGCCGCCCATGAGCGGTTGGTGTACGAGGACCTGAAGGCCGCGATGGCCGAACGTGGCGTCGCGCGGCAGGCCCTGCTTATCCCCGAGATCATCGAGATGTCGCCCTCCGATGCGCAGCTGTTGCTGGCCCATGGGGAGGCATTGGAGGCCATGGGGCTGGTGATCGAACCCTTTGGGCCGGGCTCGGTCGCAGTTCAGGAAACCCCTGCGATCCTAGGGGCTTGCGATGCGCGGGGCATGGTTCTGGATATTCTGGACGAGCTGTCCGATGGCGGTGGGACGCAGTTGGTGGCAGAGCGCGTCGACGCGATCCTGAGCCGGGTCGCCTGCCACGGGTCCGTGCGCACCGGGCGGCGGATGCAGGCCGATGAGATGAACGCGCTTCTGCGGCGGATGGAGGCCACGCCGCATTCGGGGCAGTGCAACCACGGGCGGCCCACTTATGTGGAGCTGAAGATGACCGATATCGAACGGCTCTTCGGGCGATCATGATCGAGATCGGCGGGCGCGTGTATGGCTGGGGCGACGCAGAGGTCTGGGCGGCCTTGGCCTTTGGTTTCATTGCCCTTTTGCTGATCCTCGTGCTGCGCAGCATGGGTCGCGCGCAGGCCCCGCTTCAGCATCTGGGCCACCGGGTTCAGGCGCTGTCGGACGGGCAGCAGCAATTGGCGGGGGGCCTCAACCACGTGGCCGAGGCGCAGGCGGCAAGCCAAGCACATATGGTGCAGTTGATGGAGACGCGGCTGGCGCAGGTCAGCCAGCAGATGCAGGGCAATCTGGCGACCTCCGCCAAGGCCACGGCTCTGTCCTTGGGAGAGCTGCAACAGAGGCTGAAAACCATTGATAAGGCTCAGGAAAATATCACCAAGCTGTCGGGCGATGTGCTGTCGTTGCAGGACATTCTCTCCAACAAGCAGACGCGCGGGGCGTTTGGGGAAATCCAGCTGACGGACATCGTGTCCAAGGCGCTGCCGTCGGACAGCTACAGCCTTCAGGCCACGCTTTCGAACGGGCGGCGGGCGGATTGCCTGATCCATCTGCCGAACCCGCCGGGGCCGATTGTCGTAGACAGCAAGTTCCCGCTGGAGGCCTATGAGGCGCTCAGGAACGCCACGACGGATTGGGAATTGAACGAGGCGGCCAAGCGGCTGCGCGGGGACGTAAAGCGCCACATCACCGACATCGCGGAGCGGTATATCCTGGAGGGGGAGACGGCGGATGGCGCGCTGATGTTCTTGCCCTCGGAAGCTATCTATGCGGAATTGCACGCGAATTTCCCGGAACTCGTGCGCGAAGGCTTTGCCAAACGTGTCTGGATCGTCAGCCCCACGACCTGCATGGCGACGCTGAACACGATGCGCGCGATCCTGAAGGACGCGCGGATGCGGGCGCAGGCGGGGGCGATCCGCAAGGAGCTTGCCGCGCTTTATGCGGACGTGGATCGGCTGGGCACGCGGGTGGGCAATCTGGACCGGCATTTCCAGCAGGCGTCCAAGGATATCGACGAGATCAAGATCAGCGCGGACAAGGCCGGCAAGCGGGCGCGGCGGCTAGACAACTTCGATTTCGAGGAGTTGGCAGCGGAGGACCCGCCAGAGCCCTTGCGCGATCCGCCGAGCATCGTGCGGGGCCGTTAACGGTTGGGGCGCGGCCCTAAAACAGCGATGCACAAGCCGTGCACATTGCGTACACCGGGCGTACACCAAGCGTACATACGCGCGGTGCCCGGCAAAGCGTTAACCTTTGGCGGGTACGGGCAAGGGGCGGGAACCGAGGCTGTTCACTGGCTAGGTTGGCGAACTGTGTGTTGTGGTCGAGCGGCGCCGTAGACAGTTGCACGGTCAGCCAAACCGATGGCCATTCAGACGCAGAACAAGACGATTTGTTTGGCGGTGGCGAGTTCAGCACTTCGCTTAGTTGAAAGATCTGACGCTTGGCTAAGGGGCACGCGCTTGGATTGACCGCTTTGCGGACAAAGCTGGCGTTCTCATAGGTCGCGCCAATGTCCGCTTTCCCAACTTCGCTTATATTGCAGGCGGTCGTATTTTGAGCTGATAGAAACATTGGAGGTTTGGCCGTGAACTGAAGCGCAGGTCTTCCATTCTGTCAGCCACTTGCAGCATCGGGCGAGTTTTCCAAAGACAGCGCCCGGAAACTCGGCCCCATTGCCGCCATGACTTTGATCAGAGCATCCAGTTTTCCATCTATGTCCTCAGGGAGGGTTCCGTCAAAGTGATCCGCGATGGCCAGTTCAGACAAGCCGTGCACAAGACCCCAGGACAGCATGTCGCCGGTTGAGAGGTTTCCCTTTCCCGAGGCCGTGAACATCGGGATTTTTTTCGATTGCTCGCGGAGTTCTGGCGCGTTCGGATCAATCTGCCCCTTCGAAAACATCAAGCGAAACAAGTTGGGCTCACGCAGTGCAAACAGGACGTAGCCTTCACCAACCGCGCGAAACTTCGCCATCTCAGACGGCCCAGCTTGCGCCTGCCTGTCCTCGATTGTCTCGGCCATAAGCGCAAACCCCTTGGCAGCCATCGCGGTTGCGAGGCTACGCTTGTCCTTAAAGTGGCGAAACGCGGCACCAGGCGAGACCTGCACGGCTTTGGAACAGGCACGCAACGATAGGGAGTCGATTCCCTCTTTCCTGACATGGCGCAGCGCTTCGTCAAGGATCGCTTGCCTGAGATCGCCGTGGTGATAGGGTTTCTTTTGTTTATTCATAACGCTTTATCCATTTTTTGTGATCATTGATTACATTTTTCGTTGACCGGAGCAAGGCCTTCAGGCATTAAGTAATCAATGATCACATAAATCTGGAGAAGTCCAATGTTCAACACAATCATCATCGCAGCCGCAGCAACCGCAATCGTCGCCACAGCAGGCGCTTTTGGACTGGCAGCAAACGCGCCCGAGAAAACCATTGAACAATCATTCGTAGAGCGGATGGCAAATGGCGGCGCAACGCTGGCCATGCGCGGCATCGCTGCCGGGTACTACGCAAAGTCCGGCGTTGCCGTGCAGGAGGCAGAAGGCAAACCTGTCATGCTGCAAGTGAACTTCACCGTGGTGCAGGACCACGCGACATTCGTTGAAGATATGGATGGGTTTGCCCCCTTCTTGTCCCACGTGCCTGGCCTCGAGTGGAAGCTGTGGAGCTATGACCCAGAAACGGGTGAAGGCAATGGAACATACCTGTTCGAAACGCGCGCGCACGTCGACATGTATCTGAGTGAGGTGCTGCCGGTGGGCATGATGAATGACCCGCGTTTGGCTGATATGCAGATCAAAGTCCTCGATGTCCTGACCGGCCCATCCACTGTCACGCGCGCAGTGTCGTCGTAGATTGTCCCCCCTAAGAAAGAGAACGGTGCCGACTGATGTCAGTCGACACCGAATGGGTCATTCGATTTGGAGGCACAAACCAATAGCAAAACTCGGTGGGGTCTCGCCCAGACTTTTGACTAAAGCCAAAGGAAGAAGACCTTCGTGTAAACTGCAGCATCAAGCAGTTTGGGCTCGAAGCCGCCGTTCCCTGCGTCGCTGAGAAGTTCGCTCTTCGGGTCGACCGTTAGAAAGCAAAACCCCGGCGCGAGGTCCGGGGTTCTCAATTTCTGTGCTGCAAATCCGCCGCTCAGATCCGCAAGAACGGTTGCGCCACGCGAGGGATCAGGCTGTTGAATTTCAACGGCGCGTCGGTTGCGGCGAGGCAGATGCAATCCTCGCCGATATCCGCGATTGGCGTGTGTTCGAGGTCTTCGTTGGCGATCTCGATGTCGCCGCGCGCAAAGCGGTCGTCTTCGTCGAGGAACGCGCCTTGGAGGACGAGTGTCAGTTCCGTGCCCTGGTGGCCGTGGTCGGGGACCTCGCAGCCTGCCGGGATGTGCAGCAGGCGGACGCTGGCGTCCTTGGACGTGGGCAGGATCGCCTGACGCACGCCATTGCCAACGCGGCGCCATTTCACCTTGTCGATATCGCCACCAACGTAGTCCTGAACCGGGCCGGGGAGGACGCCGCCCTTGGGCTGCATCACCGTCTTGATCGGATCTTTGGGGTGCTGGCTGATGAGTTTCAGCGTGGCCTCTAGCGCGCCATCGGACAGGGGCACTTCGGCGGCATCATTCAGAAGCGCGCCGCCCACGGCGTCGAAGCTGTGCATACGGGCGCGGCATTCGTCGCACATGGAGATATGCGTGGCGACCACGAGGTTGAACGCCTCCGGCAGGGTGCCGGCGGAGTAGGCCATCAGGAGTTCGTCCGTGAGATGATGTTTAATGTCTGTCATCGGTCTCTTCATGTCATCGCATGGCGCAAGCGGTCCAGCGCCAATCTGATGCGGGATTTGATCGTGCCGAGCGGTAGTCCCGTCTCCGCGGCAATCTCAGAATGGCTGAGATCCCCGAAATAGGCCCGTTCGATCAGCACCCGCTGTTTCTCTGGCAGCTCGGCAATTGCGCGAGCCAGTTGATCACTCTCCTGTTGCAGGGCCATGGACTCTTCTTGGTCCGGCTCGGCTTCGGGGCCCCAAAAGACCTCCTCAGGTTCCGGGCGCCGCTGTTTCCGAAGCGCGTCGATCGACCTGTTCCGGGCGATCGTGAATATCCATGTTGCGGCCGACGCGCGGGTCGGGTCGAACATGTGCGCCTTCGTCCACAGGGTGGCCATCACCTCCTGCGCTGTTTCTTCTGCCGAGGCCGCGTCGGCCCCGGACTTCATCAAGAACGCCTTCACCCGCGGGGCGAAATGCTGAAACAGGGCTGCGAATGCCGCCTTGTCCTGCCGTTCGTGGATGGCCTTGATATGGCCGGCCCACGCCGCGCGTGTTGTGTCGTCCTGTACGTTCACTATCTGCTGCCGTGCATCTGGGGTGTCAGCTTTGCCTGTCAAGGCGCTGACAACACCATAAGACACTTCCTTGCGCGACGCACGGGATTCGTCTTTGAGTGGCACAGACGTGTACATGACACATCTACGGGCGAGGGGTTTTAGTGGATCACGGCATACAAAAGTTTTTTTCGCGGGCGTGGAAACTCATCCACCGGGCCGCGCGGGCCGTACCTACTGCCAAACACATGAACACGACCCAAGACATCACCCTGAGGACGCGCCTGAATGCCATTTGAACGCCGGACCCATGCCCCCAAACGTATTGCAGTGATCGGCGGGGGTATCTCTGGGATGAGTGCGGCCCACATGTTGTCCAACAGCAATGCGGTCGTTTTGTTCGAAGCCGAAGGCCGGTTGGGCGGCCATGCGCGCACCGTGCATGTGGGAGAACAGCCTGTGGATACAGGGTTTTTGGTGTTCAACTACCACAACTACCCGCATCTGACGGCGCTCTTTCACGAGCTGGCCGTGCCGGTCGAGATGAGCGACATGAGCTTTGGCTGTTCGATTGGCGGCGGGTGGCTGGAGTACGGGATCCTCGCCCGGTCCGCGATCTTTGCGCAGAAGCGAAACATCCTGCGGCCCAAGTTCATCCGGATGCTGCGGGATATGCTGCGGTTTGGTCGTGAGGCCGGACAATTTGTTGGCGATACCGACATGACCGTGGGCGAATTGATCGAGGTTATGGGGCTGAGCGACTGGTTCCGGGACTATTATCTGCTGCCAATGTCCGGCGCGATTTGGTCGACGCCTTGCAGCAGAATTCAGGATTTCCCGGCGCACGCGCTGGTGCAGTTCTTCGACAATCACCGTCTGTTGTCGGATGGCGGGCAGCATGACTGGTACACGGTCAAAGGCGGGTCGATCGAGTATGTGAGCCGTCTGGAGCGGCACATGCGCAGCGCGGGTGTCGACATCCGTCTGGGCGCGGCGACCCAGTCGGTCCGCCGGACCCTGACCGGGGTCGAGGTCAAGACGTGGGGCGGCGATTGGGAGCCCTTTGACGAGGTCGTCTTTGCCACCCATTCCGATGACAGCCTGTCGATGCTGGCAGACCCAAGCGCGCAGGAACGCGCGGCGTTGGGCGCGGTGGCGTATCAGCCGAACGAAGGCGTCCTGCATTCCGACCCGGTGACCATGCCCCGGCGCAAGGCGGCTTGGGCCAGCTGGAACTACACCGAGGCCAAGGGCCGGACGAGCGATGTGATCGACCTGACCTATTGGATCAACCTGCTGCAGAATATTCCGGGCGATCAGCAGTATTTCGTGACGCTGAACGCCCAGCAGGAGATCCGCGAGGAGTTGATCCACGACACCTATACCTTCCGCCATCCGGTCTTTGATGCCGCAGCCTTGGCCGCGCAGCAGCAGGTGCGCGGCTTCAACGGCGCGCAAGGCACGTGGTTCTGTGGCGCGTGGATGAAGAACGGGTTCCACGAGGACGGGATTTCGAGCGCGGTGGACGTGGTCGAGGCGCTGACCACCCGTGCGGCGGCACCGGTGGCGGCCCAGTGACACAGGTCGATCATATCGCGGGCCAGACCTATCACGGGCGCCGGGGCGATATCCGCAACGCGTTTCGCTATTCCATCGACTATGTGTTGCTGGATGCCGAGGCTGCGCCGCGCACGCCGGCGCTGTTTTCGCGCAATGGGCGCAACGCGGCGAGCCTGATGGACAGCGATCACGGCGGGGCACCGGGCGAAGGACGCGGGGCCGCGTGGGTGCGGGAGGTTCTGGCCGCACATGATTTGCCCGACCCTGCCAAGATCGAGCTTTTGGCGCAGCCGCGCATTCTGGGTCACGTGTTCAACCCGGTGTCGTTCTGGCTGTGCCGGGATGACGAGGGTGTCCTGCGCGTGGTGATTGCGGAGGTGACGAACACCTTTGGCGACCGGCATTCCTACCTGTGTTACCGGGATGATCTGGCCGCGCTCACCCGCGAGATCGAGGTTGAGGCGGTCAAGGTGATGCATGTGTCGCCGTTTCAGCCCATCGCGGGCGGATATAGGTTCCGGTTCGACATTCAAGACGATCACGTTGGGGTCTGGATCAACTATCAGACCGGCAATCAGGGATTGGTCGCGACATTGACCGGTGCGCGGACACCCCTGACGAATGGCGGTTTGCTGCGGGCCATGATGCGCCGTCCGCTGGGATCGCGGCGCGTGCTGGCATTGATCCATTGGCAGGCACTCAAGCTGTGGTGGAAGGGGGCGAAATATCGTCCGCAACCCACCCCGCCTGCCGCCGAGGTCAGCCGCGGCTGAGTGTGAGATGATGGCAACCACATCGCAGGTGCAGACAGGAGACACGTCAAACGGGACGATGGGGCGTGATCGCCTGTGGTCGTTCACCCTGTTTGGCGCAATCCTCGCTGCTGCGGGGCTGCCGATCTACATCTACGCGCCGCCGTTTTATGCGGAAACCTACGGCGTCTCCCTGACCGGGATCGCGGCAGTTTTGTTCTGGCTGAGGCTGTTTGATGCGGTGCAGGACCCTGCCCTTGGTTGGCTGTCAGAGCGGTTGGGTGCACGGCGCGGGATTGCGGTGGCGCTGGGCGCGAGCGTGCTGGCGCTGTCGATGGTGGGGCTGTTTGCGGTGACGCCGCCGGTGGCGCCGCTTTTGTGGTTTGCGATCACGATCACGGGGCTGTTTAGCGCGTTCAGTTTCCTCAACATCAACTTCTACGCGCAAGGCGTGACCAAAAGCACCGAGATCCGGGGCGGGCATGTCCGGCTGGGCGCGTGGCGCGAGGGTGGGGCGCTGTTGGGTGTGTGTATTGCGGCCGTCGCCCCCACGGCGTTGATGGGTGTGGTGGATGCGCCTTTTGCGACCTTTGCCTTTGGCTTTCTTGCCGTTGTCGTGATCGCGGCGGTGGCCATGGCGCCCGAATGGCGCGGGCGGGTCGATGCGGATGCCACGCCCATGCGCGACATTCTGGGCGACAGCACGGCGCGCCGTTTGCTGATCCTTGCGCTGGTGAACGCGACCCCGCTGGCGGTGTCGTCGACCATGTTCCTGTTTTATGTCGAAAGCCGGCTGGACAGCCCAGGCTGGGAAGGTCCGCTGTTGGTGGCGTTCTTTCTGGCGGGGGCCGTCACGGCGCCGTTCTGGTCACGGGCGGCGGCGCGGTTCGGGGCGAAACCTGTCCTGCTCTTTGCGATGGTCAGCGCGATTGCGGCCTTCGGCTGTACCCTGTTTCTGGGTCCCGGGGACGCGGCGATCTTTGCCGTGATCTGCCTGTTTTCCGGTGCGACAATAGGAGCGGACCTTGTTCTGCTCCCTGCCCTGTTCTCGGCCCGGATGGCCGCTATCTCCCCCAATGGAGGACAGGGGTTTGGCCTGTGGTCTTTGGTGTCCAAAGCGACGCTGGCCATTGCCGCAATTGTTCTTCTACCGCTTCTCGATGCCTCGGGGTTTGAAGCGGGGTCCGCAACACAGACGCCCGAGGCCGAACGACTTTTGACGATACTCTACGCGTTGGTTCCCTGCGCGTTGAAACTGTGTGCGATTGCTATCCTGCTGCGCACCGACCTCAAGGAGGTTTGAGATGATGGAATTGCTATGGTTTGTTCTTGGCGCAAGTGTTGTTGTTGCCGCCATTGTCGCATTTGTTCGCTTCGCCACCTTCAAGGCACAAACACCCGAAGATTATGCCGGGGCAGATCCCCAATTTGACATTCGCCAGCACCTGAAAGGGCCCATCCTGTGCGAAGGGGTGATCTATGGCCCCACGGGGCGCGTGTCGTCCCGGTTCGTGGCGGATTTCGACGCCGAATGGGACGGCAATGTCGGCACGATGAAAGAACGGTTTCGCTATGACAGCGGGCGGGTTCAGGACCGTGAATGGAAACTGACGCTCGGCAATGATGGACGCATCAAGGCGGATGCCGATGATCTGGTGGGCAGCGGCAATGGCCGCCAAGAGGGCAACGCCGTCCAGCTGAACTACAAGATCAAGCTGGACGAAAGTGCGGGGGGCCATGTCCTCGATACCGTGGACTGGATGTATCTGGTCGAAAACGGGACAATTATGAACCGATCCCAGTTTCGCAAGTTTGGTATCAAGGTGGCCGAATTGGTTGCGACCATGCGGCCCCACCCGGATGCAAATAGGACAGTGAACTGATGACACGGAATTGGGCAGGCAAACGGTATTGGCTGGTGGGCGCATCCGAAGGGTTGGGCCGTAGCCTGGCCCATGTGATGAGCCGCGCGGGCGTCGAAGTGATCGTATCTGCCCGAAGCAAGGATCGTCTGGACGAATTGGTGGCAGAGCTACCGGGTCCGGCCAAGGCCGTGGTCTGTGACGTCACCGATCAGGAGAGCGTGGATGCGGCCATCGCGGAGGTGGGCGAGGTCGACGGCTATGTCTACCTTGCTGGCGTCTACTGGCCAATGTCCGCCAAGAAGTGGGACGCTGAGAAAGCCACCCAGATGGTCGAGATCAACGTGATGGGCGCGTTCCGGTCCGTGGGTGCGGTGATGCCGCAATTCCTGGAAAAGAAGGCCGGGCACGTGGTGTTGACGGGATCCCTATCGGGGTTCCGTGGTCTGCCCAAAACGGTTGGTTACGGCGCGTCGAAGGCGGCTGTGATGTATCTGGCCGAAGGCATGCACGCCGATTTGCGCGGTAGCGGGATCGACGTGCAGGTGATCAACCCGGGCTTCATCAAGACCCGGTTGACCGACAAGAACGACTTCAAGATGCCGTTCATCATGGAGCCTGAGGAAGCCGCCCAGGAGTTCTTTGAGCACATGGGCACGGACACCTTCAAAAAGAGCTTCCCCCGTGTGTTCTCGTGGTTGTTCCGCGTCAGCCAGTTCTGGCCTGATTGGCTGTATTACCGGGTGTTTTCCTGAAACTCGTCAGGTTCGGGCGTTTGGGCGAACTGCACGGCTGAGATCGTGTCCTGCCCTGCCATCAGTGCCTTGAGGACGCGGTGCATCCCGTCCATCAGCCGCCCCTCTGCGCATAGGATGATCGGATAGCTTGGGTCCGCGGCGCGGGCCAACTCCACGTGGTGGGCAATCTCGCGCGGCGTGGGGGGCGGGTCATCGGGGAACTGGAACCACCACAGCTCATCCAGCTCGGCGATCTCGGACAGGGGTTTCGGGAAAGGGACGAGGTCGCAGGACAGCGCGATCAGGCGTTCCACGTCCCAGCGCGCAATGCCTTGGGCCGTCTTGCGACCGTGGCGTTGGGGGCGGATGGTCATACCGTGGCCAGTGCGCGGTCAAAGCAGTCCTGCGCGCGCGCCCATTCGTCCGACATCTGCGGGAGTTTGCGGAGCGATGGCAGGAGTTGGCCCGCGAAATCCTCTGAGGATTCAGACGGGAGCATGGAGGGCAGATTGTCGATCGCGGTCACATCAAGCGGCGGGATGTCATGGACGCGGAGCGCCGGGGCCTCCCACGTTGTGACGCGGTCGTAGACCTTGATGGGGCTGAAATCGCTGTCGGGGTCGCAGGCGATGTCACCGATGACGGTCAGCGTGCGGTGTGCCGTTTTCGCCGAGGCGGGCACGAAGACGGGCGTGCCGGGGCGCGCGAGGATGCAGTTCAAAAAGAGCCCGTGGTCGAGCACTTCGGGGAACGGGCCGCCGCCTGCGGTTTCGGCCATGTCCCAGCGCGTGGTTGCGATGCCCATATGGGTGCAGAGGTCTGCGGCCCCTGTACCCACGCGGCCCAAAGCCCCGATGATGAGCGCGCTGGGGCGCGTGAATATGCCCGACAGATCGGTCTGGAGGTCGGCCAGAAGCGCGGGTGCGGAAGCCACTGCCGAAACGGGGCCGGCAAGGGTGCCACGCTGCTGCGCGGTCCAGCATTTCAGCGCGACGGCGGCACCGGCGTAGCCCGCCCAGTAGCCAAAAGCGGCCACGCGCCGCCCGTCGGCATCCGTGAGATATTCGAGATCAAGAAGGGTGCCGCCCCCGGCCTTGAACCGTGCCAGCAGGCGCTGGCCTGCGGGCTGGCCTTTGTAGGCGTGGCCGAACATGATGTGGCGGTGGGGCAGGGGCGTGCCGTCCTCGGGCAGTTCCTTGAGGCCGAAGATGATCGCGTCTTCAGGCGCGCTGCGCCAACTGCCCGCCTGCGCGGGCTGTGCGCCGGCGTCGAGATAGGGTTGGTAGGGCAACGCGCGGGCGGGGCTGTCTTCCACGGTCACGGATAGGCCCGCCGCGATCAGGTCGGCCACGCCTTCGGGCGTGATGCCCACGCGAGCTTCGTTCTCGCGCTCTTCGGCGCGGACCCAGAGATGGGTCACGTGAGGACTCCGTCGACGCGGGCGCGGTTGACCGCGGGGCGGCTGCCGTAGAGTTCCACGTAGCGCGACAGTTTGGGGAACAGCTCGAGCGCCACGCCGTCGCCGGGCATCCACATCGCGATGGGGTAGAGGTAGCAATCGGCCAGCGTGACCTGATCGCCCATGACGAAGGGGCCTTCGATCATCGCCTCGAGATAGGCGGCCGTCTCCGTCATCGTTTGGGGCACCTTGCGGCGCATGTCGTCAAAGCTGGCCTCCTGATCCGCCCAGCGGGCGCCGCGCATCTTGTGGGCGTGGTTCACATGGGCGGTGGAGGCGAGATAGGTCATGACCTCGCGCATTTTGGCGGCGTGCCACGGGTCCTCGGGGATAAGGCCGGGCGCCGCGTATTCGAGGATCGCGATGGTTTCCGTCAGGATGCCGTGATCGGTTTCCAGCGCGGGCACGCGGCCCTTGGGATTGATCGAGAGATAGGCGTCGGATTTCTGCTGTGCGCTGGCGAAATCGACCGACACGAGCGTGTAATCGGCCCCGATTTCGTTGAGCGCGAGGACACTGGCCACGGCGATGGTGTTCGGGGCGAAATGCAGCTTCATGACAGGGCCTTTCTAGTAATGCGTGCGGCTGGCGCGCCGGTCTGGCGTATCAAGATGGGGCGTGGCCCCGAATTCGGCCATGAAAAACCGCTCGTGCAGGTATTCGACGCGGTGGACGGATGTGTTGGCGGTCTGGACGATGATCTTCATGTGCCCCGCGTGGGACAGACCCAGCACGTGGCGGTGCACCATCGCGATCACCCCGGTCGAGGTGCACACAAGCGCGCGCCCGCCGCGATCTGCAAGCTCGGTCAGGGCGGTGACGATGCGGGTTTCGAACTGGGCAAAGGTTTCGGGAACGCCCTCTAGCTCGTCCGCTTTCCAGTGGGTGAAGACGCGGTCGACATGGGTGGTGAAGTCGCCGCCCGGCCCGGGATGGGGCGTGCCGTCGCGCGCCTGTAGCGCGTCGGCCAGCGCGAAATAGCCCAATTCATTCCAGCGCGCGTCGATTTCGGTGTCCGTGTGGCCGATGCCCGCCGCCGTTTCCACATGCCGGCGCATGTCGCCGCAGACGATGTGATCGAAATGCGGGTTTGTGGCGCGGAAGTGGTCGCCCAGCCAGGCCGCCTGCTGGTGGCCCAGGTCCGACAGTTGATCGTAGCTGTGTTCATCCTGGGCTGCCGAGTTGGCTTGCCCGTGTCGGACGAGGACGATTTCGGCCATGTCGCGCTTCCCTTGCTGTGTGGCGGCAGTTGGCCCGGATCGGCGTGGTGCTTCAACCCGAAAGGCGGTGCGGTCCAGACGGCCCGGATTTTTTGAGTTTTTTGGGACCATCGAAGGGGCGGGTCTGCCGTTACCATGGCCGGGCGGAGGTGCGGATCGGAAACAGCGGTTCCTTGTGTCGCGGCCCGATGGCGCATTTGGCGCAGGCCGCGTCGTGGATGGGGGCTGCCGCACGGGTTGGGCGTGGTCTAACCTTTCGCAGGTTTGGGAGATTGCAGATGTCTGAGACAATCCGATTCACGTTGGATGGCCGTGAGGTCGAGGCCGCGCCGGGGCAGACCATTTGGGAAGTCGCCAAGGGTGGCGGGCTGATCATTCCGCATCTGTGTCACCGCGACGAGCCCGGCTATCGGTCGGACGGCAACTGCCGCGCCTGCATGGTCGAGATCGAGGGCGAGCGCACGCTGGCGGCGTCCTGCATCCGCACGCCCAGTGAGGGCATGGTCGTGACCACAGACAGCAACCGGGCCGAGACCGCGCGGAAGATGGTCATGGAGATGCTTGTGGCCGACCAGCCCGAGCAGGAGGTGGCGCACGACAAGTCGTCCCATTTGTGGGACATGGCGGCCGGGCAAGGTGTCGAGGCGAGCCGGTTCCCCAAGCTGGAAGACGGGCGTATCCCACTGCTCGATGACAGCCACGTGGCGATGTCGGTCAATCTGGATGCGTGTATCCAGTGTGGCCTGTGCGTGCGCGCGTGCCGCGAGGTTCAGGTCAATGACGTGATCGGGATGTCGGGGCGGGGCCATGACGCCTATCCGACCTTCGACATGGCCGATCCCATGGGCGAGTCGACCTGCGTGGCCTGCGGTGAATGCGTTCAGGCCTGCCCGACGGGCGCCTTGATGCCAGCGAGCGTCACCCCCGGCGACGGCGTGGGCGACAGCATGGATTTCGATGAAGAGATCGAGAGCGTCTGCGCGTTCTGCGGCGTGGGCTGTCAGGTGTCGATGAAGGTCAAGGACGGCAAGATCAAATATGTCGAGGGGATCAATGGCCCCGCAAACGAAGGGCGGCTGTGTGTCAAAGGGCGCTTTGGCTATGACTACATCCACCACCAGCACCGGCTGACGAAACCCCTGATCCGACGGGAAGACGCACCAGCCAAAGGGCTGAACGTCGATCCCGACAATTGGCAGGAGTTCTTCCGCGAGGCATCGTGGGAGGAGGCGCTGGATCGCGCGGCGGGTGGTCTAAAGGGTCGGGGGCGCGAAGTGGCGGGCTTTGGGTCGGCCAAGTGCACGAATGAAGAGGCGTATCTCTTCCAGAAGTTCATCCGGCAGGGGTTCGGCCATAACAACGTCGATCACTGCACGCGGCTGTGTCACGCGTCGTCTGTCGCGGCGTTGATGGAGAACGTCGGATCGGGCGCGGTGACGGCGACGTTCAACGAGATCGAGAATGCCGATGTGGCGATCGTGATCGGGGCCAACCCGATCGAGAACCACCCGGTCGCTGCGACGTTCTTTAAGCAATTCGCCAAGCGCGGTGGCAAGCTGATCGTGATGGACCCGCGGGGTCAGGCGCTCAAACGGTTTGCCACACATATGCTCCAGTTCCGGCCCGGGGCCGATGTAAGCATGCTGAACGCGATCATGCATGTGATCGTGGAGGAAGGCCTCTACGACCAGCAATATATCGAGGCCTATACCGAGAATTGGGAGGCCGAGAAGGCGCATCTGGCCGACTTCGCGCCTGAGAAGATGTCCGAGATTTGCGGCATCGACGCAGAGACGCTTCGCGCGGTGGCGCGGGACTTTGCGGGTGCCAATGCTGGCATGATCTTCTGGGGCATGGGCGTGAGCCAGCACATCCACGGGACGGATAACTCTCGCTGCCTGATTTCACTGGCGCTGATGACGGGGCATGTGGGACGGCCCGGGACCGGACTGCACCCGCTGCGCGGTCAGAACAACGTGCAGGGCGCGTCAGACGCGGGGCTGATCCCGATGTTCCTGCCCGATTATCAGAGCGTGATGAGCGATGATGTGCGGTCCGCCTTCACGGGTGTCTGGGGATCCGAGGATTTCAGTGCCGAGAAGGGCCTGACCGTGACCGAGATCATGGATGCGGTCCACGCCGATCAGATCAAGGCGATGTATATCCTGGGGGAGAATCCGGCGATGTCGGACCCGGATGTGGAGCATGCGCGCGACGCGCTGGCCAAGCTCGATCATCTCGTGGTGCAGGACATCTTTATCACCGAGACGGCGAATTATGCGGATGTGATCCTGCCGGCCTCGGCGCTCTATGAGAAATCCGGGACGGTATCAAACACCAACCGGCAGGTGCAGATGGTGCGGCCCGTTGTGGCGCCTCCGGGGGAAGCCCGCGAGGATTGGTGGATCGAGGTCGAGTTGGCCAAGCGCTGTGGGATGGATTGGGGTTATACCCACCCGTCCGAGGTGTTCGCCGAGATGGCGATCAACATGAAAAGCCTGAGCAACATCACCTGGGCGCGGCTGGAGAATGAGGCGGTGACCTATCCGTCGCTCAGCCCCGAGGATCCGGGTCAGGCGGTCGTGTTCGGTGACGGTTTCCCGCGCGAGGATGGCCGGGCGCGGTTCACGCCCGCGAATGTCATCGCGCCGGATGATGTGCCCGATGACGAATATCCGATGATCATGACCACGGGTCGGCAGTTGGAGCATTGGCACACCGGGTCGATGACGCGGCGCGCCACTGTTCTGGATGGGTTGGAGCCCGAGGCGAATTGCAGCCTGCACCCGTCGACCCTGCGCAAGTTGGGCGTGCAGCCGGGCGAGTTCGTTACGCTGACCACCAAGCGCG
Source organism: Pseudomonadota bacterium (assembly GCA_038527375.1). Taxonomy (GTDB): domain Bacteria; phylum Pseudomonadota; class Alphaproteobacteria; order Rhodobacterales; family Rhodobacteraceae; genus Shimia_B. Next base: position 100,615 of record JBCBFU010000003.1, read on the forward strand.
GGTCGATCACGATCATGGCGCGTGAGGATCGCGCGGTGTCGCCGGACATGGTGTTCGTGCCCTTCGCCTATGTGGAGGCCGCCGCCAACGTTCTGACGAACCCGGCGGTCGATCCCTATGGCAAGATCCCTGAGTTCAAGTTCAGCGCGGTGCGCGTTGAGAGCGCAGAGCAGGTGACGGCGGCCGAGTAACCCTGCCGCCATGTGGCGCACAGGTCAGCGCGCGATTGCCGTCATGCGGCGGCCGGCACATGTGCCGTCTGAAAGGCAGACAACCTGCGTCACCTGTGCGGCGACAACGCGGGGCCGGGGGGCAGGTTGTGCGACTTGGGTAGCGCGGGCGCCATAAAGTTCGTCCTGGCGCTGACTTCGCACGGGCGTGCCGCGGCCCGTTAACGCATAGCGCGTGTTGGCGGACGTGTTTTCCTGGATGCCGAAGCTGGCGAGGTTTTGGGCTTGCGCGGGGGCCGTGACGGCCATGCTGAGGGCCAATCCGAGGCCCAGTGTGTAAAAGAGTCTCATCGATTACGCTCCGATTAGATCAACGACTGTTAAAGTTCGCTTCAATCCGAGCGCACTTTTGTGAGGCACAACTTAGACGTTATAGTGGCCTGCGTACTGTGCGGTGAAACTGTTCGTTAGCCCCACGTCACGTTAGCGGCAAAAAGGTAGCCAGCGCCGTAAACCGTTCGAATAAAAGATGGATTTTCCGGGTCGCCCGCCAGCTTTCGCCTGAGGCGGGACATGCGCACGTCGAGGCTCCGTGTGCTGCCAGTGCGTGCGGATGTCAGGTCGTCGCGCGTCAGAACCTCGTTTGGACGTTCTAGGAAGTGTCTGAGCAGCGCGGCCTCGGCCAAGGACAGGGTTTCAGTGCGTCCGTCAGGTGCCGTAACCTCTAACCCCTGTAGGTTCACGACCCATCCATTAAAGGAGGCGCGTGTTTTCGGCACAGGGTCGGTGGGTGAGGCCCTGTCCCCGTATCCTGGGCTGATTTCCATGGACAGGATGTAGGCCCCGGTAACCGCTCCGGTCATGTCCGTATCGGGGGTAAAGGCCGCGCGGATGTGGTTGTCGCCCTCGGGTGTGTCGAATTCGACCACCTTGGGCGCGCCACCCAAAGCCGAGTTCATGGCGTCCGAGATGATCGTGTAGATCGGAGTTCCCAAGACCTCCTGAATGCCGTGGCCGACGATGTCGCTGGCCCCGTTGGCGGGTGAGAGCGGGAGGCGGTGGTTGGAATAGGTATAGCGCCCTTGCCGGTCGATGCGGGCGATATGGGCAGGCGTTGTTTCCGCGGCGAGGCGGACCCGGGCCTCGGCGGCTTCGAGGTGTTGTTGGGTTTCACGCAGTTGGGTGATGGTGGATTGCAAGGCGCGGTTGGTGCGCGCGAGCTCCTCGGACCGTGACAGAAGTTCGCCGGACAGGTCCTCGGACCGGGCGCGCAGGATGTGTTCCTGACGTTTGATGTCGGTGATGTCGGTATAGACCGCGACCCAGCCCCCCTGACGCAGCGGTCCGCCTTCGATGGACAGCCAGCGCCCGTTGGCGCGTTTGCGTTCAAGGTAGTGGGGTTGGAAGGTCAGCGCCTGATTGACGCGGTCCGCGACGAATTGGTCGGTGTCTTCGACCGGGCCGTATTCGCCCTGCGCAGCGAGGTGGCGGATCGTGTCGTCAAAGCGTGCGCCGGGTTCGATGAGCCGGTCGGGCAGATTGAAGATCGTTTTGAACCGACGGTTGGCGACCAGCAGCACGAGGTCTTCGCTATAAAGCGAGATGGCTTGCTGGATCATGTTGAGGCCCGAGCGCAGCAGCACAGAACTGTCGCGGCTGCGATGCAGGCTGTCGGCGGGACGGGAGAGGTCGAAATCCATCATGTGAAACACTCTGTTGCATTTTGTTGGATTAATGCAAGGTTTGACAGGTGCGGGTGGGGCCGCAAATGATCAATCATCGGGAATCAAAATCGCCCGAAAATGAGACTGCAGAAAACTGCGGCTTGGGAGGATATCACGTGACGGCTGAGGCTACCCCTGTAGAGGGTCTGGCATCCGTGCCTGCGCTGTTGGCGCGCAACGCGCGCGAATTTGGCGCGACGGCTGCCTATCGCGAAAAAGAGCTGGGCATCTGGCAAAGCTGGACATGGGCCGAGGCAGAAGCCGAGGTGACCGATCTGGCGCTGGGCCTCTTGGGGCTCGGTCAACCCGGGCGACCACGTGGCCATCATCGGGCGCAACCGTCCCTACCTTTATTGGTCGATCATTGCCGTGCAGATGACGGGGGCCGTTCCGGTGCCGCTCTATCAGGACGCGGTGGGCGAAGAGATCGCCTATGTTCTGGATCACTGTCAGGCGCGGTTTGTCGTGGCGGGCGATCAGGAGCAGGTGGACAAGGTTCTGGACATCCAGGACCGCCTGAAGACGCTGGAGCACATCGTCTACCTCGACCCGCGGGGGATGCGGAAATACGACCATGCGATGCTGACGCCGTTCCGCACCTTGCAAGAGCAGGGGCGCGCGTCCGGCGACCGGGCGGCGCTGACGGCGCGCTGGGACGGGCTGGGATATGACGACACCTGCGTGATGCTGTACACCTCTGGAACCACCGGCAAGCCCAAGGGTGTGGTGCTGTCGAACCGAAATATTATCGAGACGTCCAAGAATTCGGCCGAGTTCGACAAACTGCGCGCGGGCGACGAGGTATTGGCCTATCTGCCGATGGCGTGGGTGGGTGATTTCATCTTTTCGATCGGGCAGGCGCTGTGGACGGGGTTCTGTGTGAACTGCCCCGAGAGCGCCGAGACGGTCATGCATGACCTGCGCGAGATCGGGCCGACCTATTACTTTGCGCCGCCACGGGTGTTCGAGACGCAGCTGACCAGCGTCATGATCCGGATGGAGGATGCGGGGCGCCTGAAGCGGTCGATCTTCAAGTATTTCATGGAGCACGCCAAGACGGTGGGTCCCAAGATGTTGGACGGGAAGTCCGTTGGGCTGATCGACCGGGTGAAATACGCGCTGGGAGAGTTCATGGTCTACGGGCCGCTGAAGAACACGCTTGGGTTCAGCCGCGTGCGCGTGGGCTATACTGCGGGTGAAGCGATCGGGCCGGAGATTTTCGAGTTCTATCGGTCGCTCGGGATCAATCTGAAGCAGCTTTATGGTCAGACCGAAGCGTCTGTGTTCATCACCCAGCAGAAGGATGACGAGGTCCGCGCAGATACCGTGGGCACGCCCACGCCAGGGGTGGAGCTGCGCATCGATGACAGTGGCGAGGTGTTTTACCGGTCACCCGGTGTCTTTGTGGAATACTACCAGAACGCGGACAGCACGGCGGGGACCAAGGATGCCGAGGGTTGGGTCGCGACCGGCGATGCGGGCTTCCTGGAACCTGCCACCGGGCATCTGCGGATCATCGACCGGGCCAAGGACGTGGGCAAGATGGCCGATGGGTCGCTGTTCGCGCCCAAGTATGTCGAGAACAAGCTGAAGTTTTTCCCGAACATTCTGGAGGCTGTGGTCTTTGGTAACGGGCGGGATCGCTGCACGGCGTTCATCAACATCGACCTGACGGCGGTGGGCAACTGGGCGGAGCGCAACAACATCGCCTATGGCTCCTACCAGGAGTTGTCGCAGCACCCGCAGGTGCGCGAGACGATCAAGAGCCACGTGGAAGAGGTGAACCGGTCGGTCGCCGAGGACGAGATGTTGTCGGGCTGTCAGATCCATCGGTTCGTGGTGCTGCACAAGGAGCTGGATGCCGATGACGGAGAGATGACGCGGACCCGCAAAGTGCGTCGCCGGGTGATCGAAGAGAAGTTCGATGACCTGATCGCGGCGCTCTATGACGGGTCGGCGGAGATTTCGACTGTGACCGAGGTGACCTATGAGGATGGGCGCAAGGGGTCCATCGCGGCCACCTTGCAGGTGATGGATGCGGATGTTCAGGCCGTGGCCGCCCGGATGGCCGCGGAATGACGGTCGTGTTGCGAGATGCGCGCCCAGCGCCTGCGGCGACTGCCCGCCCACCCCGCCACAGCAGCCACGGGGGTCATTGGCGGGAGTTCTTGAGGACCATCGAAGGGGGTGGCCATGCTTGACCAATCCGACAGCTATGTGACCGCTGACGGGCGCACCATTGGTGGGCCGGTGATGGAGATGAAGAACATCACGCTGCGCTTCGGCGGGGTGACGGCGATCAAGGATATCTCGTTCGACATTCGCGAGGGGGAGATCCGGGCGATCATTGGTCCCAACGGGGCGGGTAAGTCGTCGATGCTGAACGTGATTTCGGGCTTCTATACGCCGCAGGAGGGGGAGGTTTGGTATCGGGGTGCGCCCCGTCCGCCGATGAAACCCTTTGAGGTCGCGCGTATGGGGGTGGCGCGGACGTTCCAGAACATCGCGCTGTTCGAAGGGATGACCGTGCTGGACAACGTCATGACGGGCCGTCTGAACCACATGA
>JBCBFU010000003.1:105084-134748 GCA_038527375.1 Pseudomonadota bacterium
CAGGCGATCTGGTGGGGCAAGGCCCGGGATGAGGAAATCGCCAACCGCGAGAAGGTGGAGGAGGTCATCGATTTCCTCGAGATTCAGGCCATCCGCAAGACGCCGGTGGGGCGGCTGCCCTATGGCTTGAAGAAGCGGGTCGAGCTGGCGCGGGCGCTGGCGGCGGAGCCGTCGCTTCTGCTGCTGGATGAACCCATGGCGGGGATGAACGTCGAGGAGAAAGAGGACATGAGCCGCTTTATCCTGGACGTGAATGACGAGTTCGGGACGACGATTGCGCTGATCGAGCATGACATGGGTGTCGTGATGGACCTGAGTGACCGGGTGGTCGTGATGGATTACGGGCGCAAGATCGGCGACGGCACGCCGGACGAGGTGCGCAGCGACCAGACCGTGATCGACGCCTATCTGGGGGTCAGCCATGATTAGGGTTCTGGCCCTTTTGGCGCTGGCTGCCCCGGCCCATGCAGGCAGCGATCTGTTTGAGGGGGCGTTGCAGCCCGGGCTGGCCGCCGCGTACCCTGAGTTTTCGGCCGGTCTGGTTGATTGTCTGAGCTTTAACCGCGAGGGGCATGATGCGCCCATCGGCGAGGACGGCACGATCAATGGCGATGGGTTCGCCTACACGATCTTTTACCCGGAACTGACGCAGCCTTTTCCGTTCATGGTGGCGGTGTCGTCGTCGGGCGGCATTCTGAACTGTTCGGGGCAAGGGGCCGCGTCGCTGCCCATAGACGATCCGCTCTGGCCTGAGGTCGAGACGCTGATGGAGGCCGCGGGCATGATCGAGATGGATTTTCCGCCGCCCGTTCGGGTCTACGCGGATTGCGAGGCGGGGCGTGCTGTCATGTTCAGCGATGCGGGGGGCACGTACCTCTTTGCGGCGATGACGGGGCCGAACCCGGCCTCGTATTGTGCAAATTTTGGACCCAAGGGATAAGCCATGTTGAGAGACATCTTCATAACCCCGTGGATCGACATGGTCGCTGCCCCGGACTTCCTGTTGCAGGTCCTGTGGGAGGGGCTGGTGTCGGGAATCCTCTATGCGCTGATCGCGCTGGGGTTTGTCCTGATCTTCCGGTCCTCGCGCATTTTCAACTTTGCCCAAGGGATCATGGTGGTCTTTGCCGCGCTGACCTTGGTGGGGTTCCACGCGATGGGCGTGCCGGCGTGGATATCGGTGGCGCTGACGCTGGCAGTGATGTTGGCGCTCGCCGTTTCGATCGAGCGGATCGTGCTGAGGCCCTTGGTGGGGCAGCCTGATATCATCCTGTTCATGGCGACGATCGGGATCACGTTGTTCCTGATCGGATTTGGCGAGATCATCTTTGGCGGTGAGAACAAGCAGATGATCACCGAGGAATTGGGCATCCCCACGGGGGCCTTCCTGCTGGAGCCGTGGGGCGGGTTGCTGATCCTTGAGCAGAAGGACGTGACCGCGGTTGTGGGGGCGGCCCTGCTGGTCGTCGCGCTGCTGGCCTTCCTGAACTACACGCGGATGGGCCGGGCGATTCGGGCGCTGGGTGATGACAGCCAGGCGGCGTTGTCGGTGGGGATCAGCCTGCAGACGATCTGGGTTCTGGTCTGGTTCATCGCGGGGATCATCGCGCTGGTAACCGGCATTGCCTGGGGCGCGCGGGCGGGCGTGTCCTTTGCGCTCGAGGTTATCGCCTACAAGGCGCTGCCGGTTCTGATGCTGGGCGGGTTGGAGTCGATCACAGGCGCCATCATTGGTGGGCTGATGATCGGGATGCTGGAGAAGCTGTTCGAGGTTTATTGGGGTCAGCCCCTGATGGGTGGCGGGACCGAGGCTTGGTTTGCCTTTGTGCTGGCGCTGATCGTGCTGCTGTTCCGGCCACAGGGCCTCTTTGGCGAAAAGATCATCGAGCGGGTGTGAGCGATATGAACCGGGCAATGACACTCATTCTGGCGGTCGGGATCGTGGCCAATCTGGCGCTGGCCGTGATGGCGATGGGCGCAGGTGACATGGGGCGCGTGGTCGTCTCGCTGGTGTTGGCGGCGCTGTGCGCCGGTGTGATTTGGCTGCGGATGCGGGGGGCGAACTGATGCTGTATCGGACGGCTGGGCAATTCAAGACGACGTACAAGGCCGATCAGGCCATGTTCCCGGTGCGGCAGGACGCAATCCTGCTTGCGATCATTCTGGTCTTTGCCTGGGTAATCTTTCCGCTGACGGCGAGCGAGTTCACCTTTCAGACGCTGTTGATCCCGATCCTGATCTATTCGCTGGCGGCGATGGGGCTGAATGTCCTGACGGGGTATGCGGGGCAACTGTCGCTGGGCACCGCCGCCTTTATGGGGGTGGGCGCCTATGCCTGTTACAAGCTGATCGAGATCGTCGATCCGATCACCGCGATCTTGCTGTCAGGCGTGTTCAGCGCGGGTGTGGGCGTGGTGTTCGGTATCCCGTCCCTGAGGATCAAGGGGTTTTACCTCGCCATTGCGACGCTGGCTGCGCAGTTCTTTCTCGTGTGGCTGTTTGAGAAATGGGCGTGGCTTTACAATTACAACGCGTCCGGCGCGATCCAGGTGCCGAACCTCGATATCTTTGGGGTCTTCGTGACGGGGCCGCAGGCGACGTCTGTGACGCAATATTACGTGATCCTGGCCATCGTGACGGTGATGACGTTGCTGTGCATCAACCTGACGCGCGGAACGCTGGGCCGGACGTGGAAGGCCACGCGGGACATGGACATCGCGGCGGAGCTGATCGGGATCAACCTGATGCGGTCCAAGCTCACGGCCTTTGCGATCTCGAGCTATATCGTGGGTGTGGCGGGGGCGATGTTCGTCTTCATGTGGCGGGGCGCCGCGGAGCCGAACCTCTTTGACATTCCGCTGTCGTTCCAGATCCTCTTTATCGCGATCATCGGCGGGCTGGGGTCGATCCTTGGCAACTATCTGGGCGCGATCCTGATCGTGGGGCTGCCCGTCGTGTTGAACACGGTGCCCGAGGCGCTGGGCCTTGATATCAAGTCTGCGACGGTCGAGCATATCAACATCATGATCGTCGGCGGGCTGATCGTCTTTTTCCTAATTATCGAGCCGCATGGGTTGGCGCGTCTATGGGCGCTGATCCGAGAGAAGCTCATCATCTGGCCGTTCCCGCACTGACGGGCGCGGCTGTCTATCGAACCATCATCTGTCCTTGGGAGGAGAATGAAATGAACCACTTTAAAACATGGACTGCTGCGGCAGCGCTGGCGGTGACAAGTGCCGCGGCTTATGCCGAGAGCCTTTATGTGCCGAACCTGTCCTATCGGACGGGGCCCTTTGCCTCGACCGGGATCCCGCTGATGAACGGTCAGAAGGATTACATGGAGATGCTGAACGCACGTGACGGCGGCATCGGCGGCGTGAAGATCGACTTCGAGGAATGCGAGACCGGCTATTCCACCGAGAAGGGTGTGGAATGCTACGAGCGCACCAAAGGCGAGGCCATCGTGACCCAGCCATGGTCCACCGGCATCACCTTGCAGGTTCTGCCCAAGACCAACGTGGATGAAATCCCGATCCTGGCACCCGGTTATGGCTTTTCGCCGATGTCGGACGGCAAGACCTTCCAGTGGGCGTTCAACGTGCCCGGCGGGTATTGGGATGCGGCCGACATGATCGTTCAGTACCTTGAGGCCGAGGGCGATATCTCGGGCAAGAAGATCGCGTTCCTGCACCTTGACCACCCTTATGGCAAAGAGCCGCTCCCGCTGCTGGAATCGCTGGCTGCCGAGAAGGGGTTTGAGCTGTTGCCGATCCCCGTGGGTCTGAACGAGATGCAGAACCAGTCGTCGCAGTGGCTGCAAATCCGCCGCGAGCGTCCCGACAATGTTGTGATGTGGGGCTGGGGTGCGATGAACGCCGGTGCGATCACCGAGGCCGTGAAAACGCGTTATCCGATGGATCAGTTCATCGGCGTGTGGTGGTCGGGTCAGGATGCTGACTTGCGCCTCGTCGGTGAAGACGGTGCGGGCTACAAATCTATCAGCTGGTCGTTCCCGAACCCGGATGCGCCCGTCCACGCGGACATCAAGGAGCACGTGGTCGACGCCGGTAAATCCCTGTCGAACGCAGAAGAGATGGGCGGCGTGTTCTATAACCGCGGTCTCGTGATGTCGATGATCCTGGCCGAAGGCATCCGCACGGCGCAGGAAGAATACGGCACGGGCATGATCGACGCAGGCCAGTTGCGTTGGGGTCTGGAGAACCTGAACATCACCGATGCACGTCTGGAAGAGCTGGGCATGTCGGGGATGGTTCCGGCCTTTTCGACCTCCTGCGCGAACCACACGGGCCATGCGGGTGGCTGGATGCTGCAATGGGACGGCGAGAAATTCGTCAAAGCCTCGGACCAGCTGACGCCGCGTGTGGACGCCTATGCGGGCCTCTTGGCGGATAGCGCTGCGGATTATGCCGCCGCGAACGCGCCTTGGGCGATGAACGAAGACTGCAACGCGGACAGCTAATCGCGTGCATGTCCGGCGGCAGGTCAGTCCTGCCGCCGGATGTCTTGAGTTATTTTGGAAAGATGTAGCCCCGAGGCGCGCGGCCTTGGGCAGGCGAGGTCCCCGAGATGCTGGATGCTGCGAAGACGACTGAGACGACGCAAGAGACCCTTCTTGAGGTCAACAATATCGAGGTGATCTACAACCACGTGATCTTGGTTCTGAAGGGCGTGAGCCTGAATGTGCCCAAGGGCGGGATCACGGCGTTGCTGGGCGGCAATGGTGCGGGAAAGACCACGACGCTCAAGGCGATCAGCAACCTGCTGCACAATGAGCGCGGCGAGGTGACCAAGGGGTCGGTGCGCTATCGCGGCGATGCGGTGCAGGACCTGAACCCGGCGGCGCTGGTCAAGCGGGGGGTCGTGCAGGTCATGGAGGGCCGGCACTGTTTCCAGCACCTGACGGTGGAGGAGAACCTACTGACCGGGGCCTATACCCGGCGTGACGGGGCGGCGGCGATCGCCGCAGATCTAGAGCTGGTCTACACCTATTTCCCGCGTCTCAAAGAGCGGCGGAAGAGCCAGGCGGGCTATACTTCGGGCGGGGAGCAGCAGATGTGCGCCATCGGCCGCGCGTTGATGAGCCGGCCCGAGATGATCCTGCTGGATGAACCGTCCATGGGCCTTGCCCCGCAACTGGTGGAAGAGATTTTCGGGATCGTGCGGGATCTCAACGAGAAAGAGGGCGTGTCCTTCTTGCTGGCCGAGCAGAACACCAATGTGGCGCTAAGGTTCGCGCATTACGGATATATTCTCGAGAACGGGCGGGTCGTGATGGACGGGCCTGCAGCCGATCTGCGCGAGAACCCGGATGTGAAGGAGTTCTACCTTGGTGTCTCCGAGGAGGGGCGCAAATCGTTCCGGGATGTGCGCAGCTACCGGCGGCGCAAGCGTTGGTTGTCCTGAGATGGGTCGCGGGGGTGGAGACCGTTCTCCCCGTGGGGCTCTGCCCCACACCCTGAGGTATTGAGGCCAAAAGGAAGTGATGAGGGCGGTCTTTTACGACAGTTTTGGGGCGGCGGCGGATGTGCTGACCGTTGGCGATGTGCCCACGCCTGATCCTGGCCCGGGCGAGGTTTTGGTGCGGTTGCGGGCGTCTGGCGTGAACCCGTCGGATGTGAAGCTGCGCGCGGGCGCGCGGCCCGGGGCGGTGATGGCCCATCCCCGCGTGGTGCCGCATTCCGATGGGGCGGGCGAGATCGCGGCCGTTGGGGCGGGCGTGGAGCGGCCGATTGGGGCCCGTGTCTGGGTCTGGAACGCAAACTGGCAGCGCGCCTTTGGGACGGCGGCGGAATATGTCTGTCTGCCGTCCGAGCAGGTCGTTGATTTGCCCGAGGGTGTGTCGTTTGAGGAGGGGGCCTGTCTCGGCATCCCGGCGATGACGGCGGCTTATGCCCTGGACGGTGTGGCGGCGGGCCAGACCGTTCTTGTGACGGGCGGCGCGGGGACAGTCGGGCGCTATGCCTGCCAGATGGCGCGTCTGATGGGCGCGCGGGTTCTGACGACGGTGTCGTCGCCCGAGAAGGCCGCGCATGCGGGATGCGAGGATTGGATCAACTACCGCGAGGTTGATGTCCCTGAGGCGGTGATGGAGTTGACGGGCGGCGCTGGGATCGACCGGATTGTCGATGTGGATTTTGCGGCCAATCAGAATGTGGCGGTGGCCTGCCTGAAACCGGGGGGTACCGTGGCCGCCTATGCCAGCGCCAGCGTCATGGCGCCCGAGTTGCAGTTTTATCCGCTGATGTTCAAGGACATCACCCTGCGCATGTTGATTGTCTATCAGTTGACCGGCGCGCGGCGGCAGCCTGTGCAGGCACGTCTGCAAGGCTGGTTGCGGGACGGGCTCTTGAGCCATGCGCCTGTCGATGGCGGCGAGCTGGAGGACTGTGCGGCGGCGCATGACCGGGTCGCGGCAGGGGACAAGTTGGGGACCGTGGTGCTGAGCGTCGCGTGAGAAAGGGACAAAAGTCATGAGCCATTACGATGCCCTTGAGACGCGAAGCGCCGATGCGCGGGCCGCCGATCAGTTGGCGGCGCTGAACGTCATCCTGGGTCGGTTGGCCGAGCATGACGGGTCTTGCCTGCCGGATGTGGGACGGCTGGGCGATCTGTCCGAATTGGCGCGCCTGCCCGTTTTGCGGAAGTCCGAGCTGTCCACGTGGCAGGCAGAGCAGCCGCCCTTTGGCGGGATGCTGGTGGGGGATGTGGCGCATGTCTTTCAGTCGCCGGGCCCGATTTATGAGCCGGGCGGCGTGGGTCAGGATTGGTGGCGGTTCGGGCGGTTCGTGCACGCGCTTGGGATCGGAGCGGACGACATCGTGCACAACTGTTTCGGGTATCATCTGACGCCCGCGGGCATGATGTTCGAGAACGCGGCGCGGGCCGTGGGCGCGCGGGTGCTGCCGGCGGGAACCGGGCAGACCGAGTTGCAGGCGCAAGCCGCGGCGGCAATAGGGACGACGGCCTATGCGGGGACGCCGGATTACCTGAAGGTGATCCTGGAGAAAGCCGACGAGATGGGGCTGACGCTGCAGATCACCAAGGCGGCGGTGTCCGGTGGAGCGCTCTTCCCGCAGTTGCGCGCGTTCTATGAGGCGCGCGGGATAACTTGCCGCCAGTGCTACGCCACCGCCGATCTGGGCCATGTCGCCTATGAGACCCCGGCGATGGAGGGGATGGTCGTGGATGAGGGCGTGATCGTCGAGATCGTGACGCCGGGCACGGGCGATCCGCTTCCCCCCGGTGAGGTGGGCGAGGTCGTGGTGACGTCGCTCAACCCCGACTACCCGCTGATCCGCTTTGCGACCGGCGATATGAGTGCGGTTCTTGAGGGGCAAAGCCCCTGTGGGCGTACCAACATGCGCATCAAGGGCTGGATGGGGCGCGCCGATCAGACCACCAAGATCAAGGGCATGTTCGTGCGGCCCGAGCAGGTTGCAGCGCTTGCTGCGAAGTTCCCCGAAGTGTCGCGCGTGCGTGTGGTCGCGGGCCGGTCGGGCGATCAGGATACACTCAAGGTGCGGGTGGAAGGCGACGTGGGGCATAGCGATGCCTATGCTGCGGCGGTGGCGGATGTGCTGAAGCTGCGCGGTGCGGTCGAGGTCGTGGCCGAAGGCGCATTGCCCAAGGATGGCGTTCTCATCGAGGACGGGCGCGATTACGCCGGCTGAGGGGCGCGTTATTGCATAACGCGCGGGGGATCCGCACGGTTTCGGGCAAAGGAGACTGCCCATGCCCACACGTGTTTCAAAGCCCGTAGCTGCCGTCATTGCGGCGCTGATCACCCTGATTTCGACGCTCTCGGCGCCAGTTGCCGCGCAATCGCAGGCCGATGCGGCGGCGGGCGTGGGCGTGGTGATCGCGAGCCGGGACTATGCCGCCATCCCCGATCCCCGTGATGCACTGAGCGCGTTGGGAGCACTCCAAGGGCTGCGCGCGGCGGGGTTCGAGACGTTCCAGGGGCGCGATCTGAGCGCGGGGGAGATGGCCACGATAATGGGGCAGGTCGCAGCCGCGATGGAGCGGGGCGAGCGTCTGATCGTTTTCCTGTCCGGGCGCTACGCCATGGCCAATGGCGAGAGCTATCTGATTGCCAAGACTGGCAATGGTCTGGGCGAGTTTGGGATGGGCGCGCGTGGTCTGGCGCTGCGCGAGGTTGTGGCCCTGATGGCGCAATATCCGGGGGCGGGGCTTTTGGTTTTGGGGCACGACATGCCGACGATCCGGCTAGGCGGCGCGGAGGTTACGGAACGGTTGCTGCCCAACCCGCCACCGGGCGTTCTGGTCGTCGAAGGGCGGACGCGGGATTTGCAGACGCGGCTGACGGCGGCGCTGGCATCGAGCGATCCCGTGGGAGTGGCCGAGGTTTTTGACGGGGTGGGCGTTGTCACGGGGGTAGTGCCGAGTGTGGGCGCGTATTTCCCGGGTCAAGCGGTGGCGGGACCTGTGGGGGACGCGGATGCGGCGGAAGATGTTGACGCCGAGTTGGAGCTCTGGCGGTTGGTGGCGGATATCAGCACGGTGGCGGCCTATCAGTCTTATCTGGACCAGTACCCTGATGGACGGTTTACCGGGCAGGCCCGGCAGCGCATCACCGCTCTGACGCCTGATCCTGTGGCCGAGGCGGAGGCGCGGGAACAGGCGCTCGATCTGACGCGGGCCGAGCGGCGCGCCATTCAGCGCAACCTGTCGGTGCTGGGGTTCAATACGCGGGGGGTGGATGGCATTTTTGGCCCCGGCACGCGGTCGGCCATCGGCGATTGGCAAACGGAACGCGGCTTTGGCGCGACGGGGTTTCTGAGCGGCAATCAGATCACCGTGCTGCGGCTGCAGGCGGATGTGCGGCGGGCCGAGATCAAGCGTGAGGAAGAGGCGCGTGCCGAGGCGGAATTGCAGGCGGACCTCGCGCTTTGGGAAGCGACGGGACAAGGGACGCGCGAGGCGGGCATGCGCCAATATCTGGAGCGGTTCCCGGAGGGGCAGTTCGCGGCAATTGCGCGCGAGCGGCTGGCCGAGATCGATGCCGCGCGCGTGGCCGAGGCCGATGATGCCGCGTGGGCGCAGGCACAGTCGCGGGGGGATCGGGGCGGTTATCGCGCCTATCTACGGGCCTTCCCCGATGGGCAATATGTGGGTGAAGCCCGCGCGGCCCTGCGGGATCTGCAGGGAGATCAGCCCAGTGCCGATGTCGAGGCCGCACGCCGGGCAGAGGCGCAGGTGGCTGGCAATTCGGTCACGCGCGTCCTGATCGAGCGGCGATTGGCGCAGCTGGGCTACAATCCCGGGCAGATCGACGGGCGCTTTGTGGACCGGACCCGTGCGGCGCTGCGTGACTTTCAATCGACGGCGGGTGTGCCCGTCACGGGATATGTGGATCAGCGGACGTTGGTGTCGCTTCTTGCCGCGCGGTGAGCTTCAGAGACTGAGAAGTGAAAAGGCCGCCCCGGATAACCGGAGCGGCCTTTTTCATGGCTTGGTCGGCAGCAACTGCAGGGCAGGTGCCTGGGGCCAAACTGGGGGCCAGATCAACCTTGGCGGGCTTTGAAGCGGCGCTGCGTCTTGTTGATGACGTAGACACGGCCTTTGCGGCGCACGACGCGGCAATCGCGGTGGCGATTTTTCAGCGAACGCAGCGAGTTCTTGACCTTCATGGTCTCTCTCCGTTTCTGGGGCCGCGGTGAAGCCCGGTTGGTTTCATGGTGGGCACGACTGGGATCGAACCAGTGACCCCTTCGATGTCAACGAAGTGCTCTACCGCTGAGCTACGCGCCCGTTAACTGTTGGACCAAGCGGTCCGAAATACGAACGGGCGGTCACCCGCCCGCGTTCGTGAGGGGCCGTATAAATCGACGCACCGAGGGGATCAAGGCCTTTTGGCGCGTGGTATTCGTGCTATTTGTCTGCACTGCCACAGGAAAGGGGTCAGATGCCACGTCACGCATTCCAATTGTCGCGCCCGAAGGTGCAGACGACCGGCGTGATCTTTGCATCGCCGCATTCCGGGCGCGATTACCCCATGTGGTTCCTCAAGAAATCGGTTCTGGACGAAAAGGCGATTCGGTCCAGCGAGGATGCCTTTGTGGACCGTCTGTTCGAACGCGCGCCGCAGTTTGGAGCGCCGCTTTTGACGGCGGGGGCGCCGCGGGCTTTTGTGGATCTGAACCGGGCCGCGGATGAGCTGGACCCGGCCTTGATCGAAGGGCTCAAACGCGGGCCGCACAATCCGCGCGTGGCCTCTGGCTTGGGCGTGGTGCCGCGTGTGGTGTCGAACGGGCGTGCGATTTACCGGGGAAAGATCACGCGGGACGAGGCTAACAGCCGGATCGCGAATTACTGGCGGCCCTATCACGACACCTTGGCCGGGTTGATTTCGGATGCCCGCGCCGAGTTCGGGCAGGCTGTCGTCATTGATTGCCATTCCATGCCGCACGAGGCCATCGAGACCGCGCGCGGCCGCGGGTCTGCGCGGGCCGATGTGGTGTTGGGCGACCGCTTTGGCGGGTCGGCGTCGGGTGAAGTGGTGGATCGGGTCGAGGCGGCCTTTGCCGCCGCAGGTCTGAAAGTGGTGCGCAACGCGCCCTTTGCGGGGGCCTTCATCGCCCAGCATTACGGACGTCCCGCGCGCAATGCCCATGTGGTGCAGGTCGAGATCGACCGCGCGCTTTATATGGACGAGACCGCGATCCTGCCGTCGCGCGAGTTCGCGAGCTTCCGCCGTTTGATGACGGATGTGATCGCCGAGATCGTCGAGATTGGTCGCTCCAACACGGCGCTGGCTGCCGAGTAGCGCGTCAGCGCAGGGACCGGCCTTTGACGATGGCGTCGGTGCCAAATTTCTCACGTATTGCATCGGTGGCGCGTTCGGCCTGGGCGCGTTTGCCTGCGCCCGGGTCCAGAAGATCGCCGGAGAGGTCAGAGCTGTCTTCCGGCACGATGTCGGACAGACCCACACCCAACAGACGGTAGGGGCTGTTGTGATCGACCTGATCAAAGAGGTCGCGGGCGGTGCGATAGATCTTGTCGGCGATTTGTGTGGCATCGCGCAGAGCCACCCGTCGCGAGATCAGGGAGTGATCGGCACGCTTGAGTTTGAGCATCACGACCCGGCCCGCGAGCCCTTTGGCTTTGGCCCGGTCGGCGACCTTTTCGGCCATGCGCCAGATGTGACCGTCAAGGATGTCCGGGTTGGCGGTGTCTTCGCCAAAGGTCGTCTCGTTCGAGATGCTTTTCATACGGCTGTCGCGGGCGACGCGGCGGCTGTCCTGTCCGCGTGCGAGGCGGTAGAGCCGTTCGCCCATGGAGCCGAAGCGGGCGTGCAGGTCCTCGCGTTCCCACCGCAGCAGGTCGGTGAAGGTGCGGATGCCTGCCTTGTCGAGTGACGCCTGCATCGCGGCCCCCACGCCCCAGATCATGCGCACAGGCTTGTCGCGCAGGAAGTCGTCTGTTTCCGCCTTGCCGATGACGGAAAACCCGCGCGGTTTGTCCAGATCGCTGGCAACCTTTGCCAGAAACTTGTTGTGCGACAAGCCGATGGATCCGGTGAGGCCCAATTCCTCGCGCATGCGTTTGACAAGGCGGGCGAGCATGACGGCGGGCGGTGCACCGTGGAGGCGGGTGGTGCCCGAGAGGTCCATGAAGGCCTCGTCCAGCGAGAGCGGTTCGATATCGGGCGTCATCTCCTCCATCATCTGGCGGATAGCGCGCGACGCCTCGACATAGGCGTCGAAACGCGGGCGGACGATCACGGCCTCGGGGCAGAGTTTGAGCGCCTGAAACATGGGCATGGCCGATTTCACGCCCCGGATGCGCGCGACATAGCAGGCGGTGGAGACTACGCCGCGCCTGCCGCCCCCGATGATAACGGGTTTGTCGGCGAGGTCGGGATTGTCGCGTTTTTCGACCGAGGCATAAAACGCGTCGCAATCCATATGCGCGATGGACAGATCGTAAAGTTCTGGATGCGAGATAACGCGCGGCCGCCCGCAGGCCGGGCAGCGGGGACCGGTTGCGAATTGGGTCAGGCAGTCTCGGCACAGGGCGGGCATGGCGTTAAACTAGGGATGGGCGGCGCGGGTCGCAAATGTGGGATGCCTCCGGCGGGAGTTATTTTCGAAAGATGAAGGGTGTGGATTTCGCAATGGATTTCGCCGGGGATTTCGACATGGATTTTGTGGGCGCGAAGGTCGCGCTGTTTATCGGGGCGCGGCTGCTGGTCGTGTTGCGGGACGACAAACCGTCGATCAACTGGCCTGCCTATTGGGACTTTCCCGGCGGCGGCCGCGAAGGGGACGAGACGCCCGAGGAGACCTGCCTTCGGGAGACACGGGAAGAGGTCGGGTTGGCGCTGTCGCCTGATGATTTCGTGTGGAAGCGCGAATGCGTGTTTTCCCCCGGTAGGGCCTCGTATTTCTTTGCGGCGCATCTGCCGGAGGGGGCCGAGCAGGACATCGTCTTTGGCGATGAAGGTCAGCGCTGGGAGCTGTGGTCACCGGCCGATTACATGTCCCACCCCCGTGGCATACCGCATTTCAAGACCCGGCTGGCCGCCTACCTCACGGCGGCCGGACTTCACGGAATGTGAACAACATATTCGCGGAATTTGAATTGCATTTGATGGCCGATCGGCGCATGTTTCCGATACGAAACACCCCCCGATCGGGAGAGCGCAGGCTAACCCTGCCGCCGAAGGAGCAACCGCCCCGGTAAACTCTCAGGCATCACGGACCGGGCGGGGGACAACACTCCGGAGAGTTCCGCGCGCCGCGTGGGCACCGAAGGCGAAAGTGGCACCACGGTAATCCGGCGCGCCGCGAAACGCTCAGGTCAGGGACGGAGGGGGCGCAGCACCCGCAGATCGCGGGCAAGGGATGCGTCGCCATGGACCATATCGCCGTTATCGGGGCCGGAATTGCCGGTATCACCACAGCCTTTCACCTGCATCAGCGGGGATTTGATGTCACTGTCATCGACCGCCAGCGATATGCGGGGATGGAGACGTCGTTCGCCAATGGCGGGCAGTTGAGCGCGTCCAATGCCGAGGTCTGGAACAGTTGGGGCACGGTCCTGAAGGGGCTGAAGTGGATGACGCGGTCCGATGCGCCGCTGCTGATGAACCCGCGCCCGTCCTGGCACAAGATCAGCTGGATGGCGGAGTTTCTGGCCAATATCCCGCGCTATCGCCATCACACCACGCAGACCGCAGCCATGGCCGTGGCGGCGCGCCGGTCGATGGCGCAGATGGCCGACACAGCTGGGATCGATTTTGATCTGGAGCGGCGCGGCATCCTGCACATCTATCGAAGCGCAGCCGAGTTGCGCGCGGCCGAACGTGTCTCGGCCCTGTTGGCCGCGGGCGGGTTGGAGCGGCGCACGGTGACCCCGGACGAGATGCGCCGCATAGAGCCGACCCTGCGGGGTGAGTTCGCGGGCGGCTGTTTCACCGAGACCGACAGCACGGGCGACATTCACAAGTTCACCGCCGGGTTGGCGGCGTGGCTGCAATCCCGTGGTGTGCGGTTTGAATACGGCGCGGACGTGCGCCGGGTGGCCACGCGCGATCAGGGTGTGGAGATCGAGACCGACACGACCGCGCGGTATGACGCGGTGGTGGTGTCGGCGGGTGTCGGCAGCCGGGGGATCGCGCGCGGGTTCGGCGACCGCGTGAACATCTATCCGGTCAAAGGCTATTCGATCACCGTCATGCTGCGCGATGCGGTCAGTCAGGCGGGCGCGCCGCAGGTGTCGCTTCTGGATGACAAGACCAAGATCGTGACCTCGCGCCTTGGGGCCGGTCGGTTCCGCGTAGCGGGCACCGCCGAGTTCAACGGGGAGAACCGCGATATCCGCGCGGACCGCATTCGCCCGCTCGTCGATTGGGTCGAGGCGTGCTTTCCCGATGTGTCGACCGAGGATGTCGTGCCGTGGGCGGGTCTGCGCCCGATGATGCCGTCGATGATGCCCCGGGTGGGGCAGGGGCGGCACGCGCGCGTGTTCTACAACACCGGGCACGGGCATCTGGGCTGGACGTTGAGCGGGGCCACATCCGAGATCGTGAGCACCCAGGTCGCGGCGGCGTTGCGGGGACGCAACCTTTCGCCCTCGGGTGGTGCTCTGGTCGCGTAAATCTTCTAAATCCGGCGTTCTCCCCTTATATGGTAGGCATATAATAAGGGGACACATCACATGGATTTCGAAACGCTTGTCATGGAGTTCTTGGGGCAAAATGCCTTCCTCCTCCTGTTGGCGCTGTTCATCATTATCTGCATCTTTCTGGGCATCCGGATCGTGCCGCAGTCCGAGAAGTTCGTGGTTGAACGGTTTGGACGGCTGCGGTCGGTTCTGGGGCCGGGGATCAACCTGATCATTCCGTTTCTGGACAAGGTCGCGCACCGCGTTTCCATTCTGGAGCGGCAATTGCCCACCATGAGCCAGGACGCGATCACCACCGACAACGTGTTGGTGCAGGTGGAGACGAGCGTGTTTTACCGCGTGATCGAACCCGAAAAGACCGTGTACCGGATCCGCGACATTGATGCGGCCATCCAGACGACGGTCGCGGGCATTGTCCGCTCCGAGATCGGTCGACTGGAGTTGGACGAGGTTCAGACGAACCGATCCACCCTAACGGCCACCATCAAGGACAGCCTCGCGACAGTTGTCGATGACTGGGGGATCGAGGTCACGCGCGCCGAACTTTTGGACGTGAACCTCGATGCCCAGACCCGGCAGGCGATGCTGCAGCAGTTGAACGCGGAACGTGCGCGGCGGGCGCAAGTGACCGAGGCCGAAGGGCAAAAACGGTCGGTTGAACTGGCCGCCGATGCCGAGCTTTACGCCGCCGAGCGGGCCGCCGAGGCGCGCCGCGTGCAGGCGGATGCGGAGGCTTATGCCACCAAGGCCGTTGCCGCGGCGATTGCCGAAAACGGGCTGGAGGCGGCGCAATACCAAGTCGCCCTGAAACAGGTCGAGGCGCTGAATGCGCTGGGCAACGGCGCGGGCAAGCAGACGGTCGTTCTGCCGGCCAACGCGATCGAGGCCTTTGGCGATGCCTTCAAGATGCTTAAAGGAGGCGCGTGAGATGAGCTATCTGTTCGCATGGTGGGTCTGGGCCGCCGGGGCGGTGGTCTTGGCCATCTTCGAGGTGATGGTGCCCGCCGTGATCTTTCTGGGCTTTGCCCTGGGGGCGGGGGCGATTGCCATCCTGTTGGCCGTGGCGGGTCCTGCGGCGGTGGGCGGTTCGGTGCCGTGGCTGATGGTGGCCTTTGCCGTCGCCTCTTTGATCTGCTGGCTTGTGCTGCGTTATGTGTTCCGGCTGCGCAGCGGTGGGCAGGTCAAGGTGTTTGAACACGACATCAACGACTGAATTTGCGCGATGCGCATGAAGGCCCCGGTGCAGCGAGCGCCGGGGCCTTTGTCTTGCCGGTCGTCAGGACCGCCGCGCGATCAAGAGGACCACGGGGATCGTGACCACATACATTGCGATCCCGTAGACGCCTGAAGCGAGGCCGTATTCGCTGAGTGCCGCGCCCGAGATCAGGCTGGCGACCGTGATCCCGAGTGTCGAGTTCTGGACGCCAGCCTCGATGGCGATGGCGAGCCCGTCGGGCCGGTCGAGCCCGGCGGCGCGGGCCAGCCCGAACCCCAAGGCCAGCAGGATGGCGTTCAACAGGATCACGATGGGTCCGAGGACGGGCAGGTTTTCGACAAACACGCCCCAGTTGGCCGCAAGCGCCGCCAGAACGATCACGACAAACAGGATTGCCGCGATGCGAAAGAGGCTGGTGTCGATCTTGGCAGCGGCCCCGGGTGCAAAGCGGCGCAGCAGGAGACCGAGCAAGACAGGCACCGTGGTGATCGCAAACATCGAGATGGCCAGCGAGGTGACGTTGATGTCGGGCGCGTCGGCGCCTTGGAAATAGCGGGCGCTCATGCTCAGAAGGATGGGCAAGGTCAGCGCGGTGGTCAGCGATATGACCGCTGTCAGCGTGATCGACAGAGCGACCGTCCCGCCCGCGATCCGGGTGATAATGTTCGATGTGACGCCGCCCGGGCTGAAGGCCAGGATCATGACACCGACGGCTAGCGCGCCGGGCAAGGGCAACACATGCAGAAGCGCAAAGGCCACCAGGGGCAGCAGGACCAATTGGGCGATGGCGCCAATCGCAAAGGCCTTGGGCCGGGTGAGAACGCGCGCGAAATCTCCAAAGGTCAGGCCGACCCCGAGCGAAAACATGATGAAGGCCAGCGACAGCGGCAGCCCGACATTGAGCAGAAAATCCAAGGGTCCCTCCCGAAAAGCGTGGCGCGTTTGCGCGCCTTATGTGGGAGGGAGGGTGATCGGGCCGGGCGCAGTTGGCAAGCCCGTTGTCTCGAACTGGCTGAGACCGCCCCCTTCGACGGTCCACAATAACTCGCGCCGCAGACGCCCACACATGGGTTCAGTGATTTGGGCGTTTGGCCTGTGGCGACGCCATTTCTGCAAGGATGGCCTGCGCGGCGGCTGCGGGATCGGGCGCGCGCCAGATCGGGCGGCCCACGACGACGTGGTCGGCGCCTTGGGCAATGGCTTCGGCCGGGGTCATGGTGCGTTTCTGGTCACCCTTGTCGGCGCCTGCGGGGCGGACGCCGGGCGTCACGATCAGCTTGCCCTCGGCCTCGGGCAGGGCGCGGATGAGGGCGGCCTCCTGCGGGGAGGCGATGACGCCGTCGGCCCCTGCGGCCAGCGCGCGGCCCGCGCGTTCGGTGACGAGGTCCGGGATCGCGCCCTCCTTGATCAGCGCATCGTCGAGGTCGCCCCGGTCGAGCGACGTCAGAACGGTCACGGCGAGGATTTTCATGTCGCTGCCGCCTGCGCCCTGACGCGCGGCGTCCACCACGTAAGGATCGCCATGCACGGTCAGGAAATCGAGGTCGAATTGCGCGATCCCGCGCACCGCAGCCTCGATCGTGGCGCCGATGTCAAAGAGCTTCATGTCGAGGAAGATGCGCTTGCTGTGCTCGCTTTTCAGCTCGTTGGCCAAGGCGAGGCCGCCGCCGGTGAGCATGCCCAGCCCGATCTTGTAAAAGCTCACGCTGTCGCCAAGGGCTGCGGCAAGGTCGAGCCCGTCGATCACGTTGGGCACGTCCATCGCCACGATCAGGCGGTCATCTGCAGAAAGTGTCATGGAAGCCCCCTCTGGCGCCCGGGCGGCGCGGTCGGGGTCGGCCTAGCCTGTGGGCAGGCAGGTCGCAAGGGGATCAGGCCCGGAACGGCAGGCGGGGCATGCCTGCGCGGTGCAAGACCATGTGGTCTTGGGTGTCAGGCGACGCGCCGTTCGGCCCCGAGGGGTTTGAGACCTTTTGCAAAGGTCAACCGCGCTTCGCCGGATCGCACTTCGGGCATGCGGCGCAATTGGCGCAGGGCATCGCCCACAAGAAGCGCATCGGGGCGCACCCGGCGCGAGGGCGTTGATTGGCACCGCAGCGTGATGGTTTGTGTGCCCGTGGTTGCGGTCCGGCTTTGACCGAGTTCGAGTTGCACATCGCCCAAGATCATCGAGGCGTCGTCGCTGAACCGCATCGAGACGATTGTGATATCAAGTACGTGCATGGCGCAGCCTCCAACCGTGATTGGGAAAGCTTGCGTCGCAGAGTTTAAGGTCAGGTAAATCAGAGGCTGCCCTGATCACCCCGCAGGCCATTTAAGCGGCGACAGCCGTCAACGGGCCGCGATCTGTGACCGGATTGGGCATCAGGGCCGCAATGCGCGCGGCCTCTGCCTCGATCAGGTGGCGCGTGTCGCCGCGCGCGTGGCGGATGCGATCGAGGGCAAGTGACACGAACACGCGCCGCTTGCGCACGGGCAGGGTTGCCCGGTCAAAGACCTCCAGCGTGACCCATGCCTCCAGCCGCCCGAAATCACGGTCGCGCCGGATGCAGTCGACGGTTTTGGACAGGATGAACATGTGTCTGGCCTTACCCGTGGCCTGCCTGCGCTTGCAGGGCGGTCACGATCTGCTGGGCGGTCCAGCTGCGGTGGCCAGATGCGCGCAGGTGTTTGCGGGTCGGGCCTTCGGGTGCGGCGAGCGTAACATCGGCGGTAAAGGCGTTGGAGCCTGCATCGAACGTGACATGCTCTACGCGGATGATCTTATGGGCCATTATATGGTGTCCTCTGCTCGTGGCATTTCGTGCCGTCTCGTTGAGGTGGGGAGCCACCTTAAAAGGTTAACGGGGAATCACCTGATTGTGTTCCCTCTCGTCTTGCGGCCGGTGGCGCGGCTTGCGCATCGCGCCGCGCGTTCCCATCTAAGGGTCAAGGCTTCAGGCGGCGTGCTGCAAGGCAGGCGCTGGCGTGACGAAGTGCTTGGATAAAGGAGAGACCGATGAACTTGGACAAGTTCACCGAGCGTGCCCGCGGGTTTCTGCAGGCCGCACAAACGATCGCCGCGCGGGAAGATCACCAGCGGCTGACCCCTGAACATCTGCTCAAGGCGCTGCTTGATGACGGCGAAGGGCTGGCCGCCAACCTGATCGCGCGCGCGGGTGGGGATGCCCGTGTGGCGTCGCAGCAGGTCGATCTGGCCGTGGGCAAACTGCCCGGCGTGTCGGGGGATGCGGGACAGATCTACGTGGATCAGACGCTGGCCAAGGTACTGGCGCAGGCTGAAACGCTGGCGACCAAAGCCAAGGACAGCTTTGTCACCGTCGAGCGCGTGTTGATGGCGCTGGCCATGGTGCGGTCGAAGGCGAAAGACGCCTTGGACACAGCGGGCGTATCCGCGCAGGCGTTGAATTCAGCCATTGAGGACATCCGCAAGGGCCGGACCGCCGACAGTGCGTCCGCCGAGGATAGTTTCGAGGCATTGGAGAAATATGCGACCGACCTGACGGCGCGTGCGCGCGAAGGCAAGATCGACCCGATCATCGGGCGCGACGACGAGATTCGCCGCGCGATGCAGGTTCTGAGCCGCCGCACCAAGAACAACCCTGTTCTGATCGGTGAGCCCGGTGTGGGTAAGACCGCGATTGCCGAGGGTCTGGCCTTGCGCATCATCAACGGTGATGTGCCTGAGAGCCTGCGCAACAAGCGGCTTTTGTCGCTGGATATGGGCGCGCTGATTGCCGGGGCGAAGTATCGCGGTGAGTTCGAGGAGCGGTTGAAGGCCGTGCTGAACGAGGTGACGAGCGCCGCGGGCGACGTGATCCTGTTCATCGACGAGATGCACACCCTTGTGGGTGCGGGCAAAACGGACGGGGCGATGGATGCCTCGAACCTGCTGAAACCTGCGCTGGCGCGGGGGGAGTTGCACTGTGTGGGTGCGACGACGCTGGATGAATACCGCAAGCATGTGGAGAAGGACGCCGCCCTTGCCCGCCGGTTCCAGCCGGTGCAGGTCGACGAACCCACCGTGACCGACACGATCAGCATCCTGCGGGGGATCAAGGAGAAGTACGAGCTGCACCACGGGGTGCGGATCTCGGACTCTGCGTTGGTGACGGCGGCGACGCTGTCGCACCGCTATATCACCGACCGCTTCCTACCTGACAAAGCCATCGACCTGATGGACGAGGCGGCTTCGCGTTTGCGAATGGAGGTGGATAGCAAGCCCGAGGAATTGGACGCGTTGGATCGCCAGATCCTGCAGCTTCAGATCGAGGCGGAAGCCTTGAAGAAGGAAGATGATGCAGCGTCGAAGGATCGGCTCGCCACGCTCGAGAAAGATCTGTCTGACCTGCAGGAGAAAGCGTCCGAGATGACGGCGCAGTGGCAGGCCGAGCGGGACAAGATGGCGTCTGCCCGCGACCTGAAGGAAGCGCTCGATCAGGCGCGGGCCGAATTGGATCGCGCCAAGCGGGAGGGCAACCTCGCGCGGGCGGGGGAGCTGTCTTACGGCGTGATCCCAGAGCTTGAGAAGAAGCTGGGTGAGGCCGAGGATGCCGAGGGCAACATGGTCGAAGAGGCCGTGCGCCCCGAGCAGATAGCGCAGGTGGTCGAGCGGTGGACCGGTATCCCGACGTCCAAGATGCTGGAAGGCGAGCGTGAGAAGCTGCTGCGCATGGAGGAAGGTCTGGGCCGCCGCGTGATCGGTCAGACATCCGCCGTGCGGGCTGTGGCAAATGCTGTGCGCCGGGCGCGCGCGGGTCTCAATGACGAGAACCGTCCGCTGGGGTCGTTCCTGTTCCTGGGGCCGACCGGCGTGGGTAAGACCGAGCTGACCAAGGCCGTGGCCGAGTTCCTGTTCGACGATGACAGTGCGATGGTGCGCATCGACATGTCGGAGTTCATGGAGAAGCACGCGGTTGCGCGTCTGATCGGCGCGCCTCCGGGTTATGTGGGCTATGACGAAGGCGGCGTGCTGACCGAGGCCGTGCGGCGCAAACCCTATCAGGTGGTGCTGTTCGACGAGGTCGAGAAGGCGCATCCGGATGTCTTCAACGTGCTTTTGCAGGTGCTGGACGACGGCGTGCTGACCGATGGTCAGGGCCGGACCGTGGACTTCAAGCAGACGCTGATCATCCTGACGTCGAACCTGGGTGCGCAGGCGTTGTCGCAATTGCCCGATGGGGCGGATGCGGCGCAGGCCAAGCGCGACGTGATGGACGCGGTACGGGCGCATTTCCGGCCCGAGTTCCTGAACCGTCTGGACGAGACGATCATCTTCGATCGTTTGGGGCGCGCGGATATGGACGGGATCGTCGATATCCAGCTGGCACGTCTGCAGAAACGTCTCGCGGGTCGCAAGATCGCGCTGGAGCTGGATGACGCGGCCCGCAAATGGCTGGCCGATGAGGGGTATGACCCTGTCTTTGGCGCGCGGCCTTTGAAGCGGGTGATCCAGCGGGCATTGCAGGACCAGTTGGCCGAGATGCTGCTGTCGGGCGACGTGATGGACGGGGCGGTTGTCCCGATCAGCGCGGGTGCTGACGGGCTGATCGTGGGGGACCGTCTGTCGACCTCGGACCGGCCGCTCCCCGATGATGCCGTGATCCACTGATCCGGTTTGACGCGATGATGGAAGGCCCTGCCGTTTGGCGGGGCCTTTTGCGTTTGGGCGCAAAGTTACCCCCATGCTTGCACCTGCGGGTCACAAAGCCGCCGGGATTGTCGTCTTCGTTAACTATTGGCGCGGGTGGGGCTTGCGCCGATTGGTGAGTGGAGGCGCCCGTGGGCGGCTGGAATGGCTATTTGAGTAACCCGTCCTTGCAGAACGGGATCACACCCGCAGAGTTCAGGGCGCTGGGCCTTGGGATGCGTGCGCCTGCGGAGGCGGCGCAGTTCGTAGGTGCGCTGGGTGCCGCGCAGGTGGCGTTGGCGTTGACAGGCCGGTCTGTCCGGCGCGGTCTGGTGGGCGACAAGCTGTATTTCGACACGCTCATGCGCGGTGCGGGTTTTGCGGTGCCACGCGTGCAAGCGGTGATGGGGCGCGATGCGGGGCTGCGCGGAGTGGCGAGCCTGACGCGGTTCCAGGACCTGCGCGCGTTTTTGGCCAATGACGCGGAATTCCCGCTATTCGTGAAGCCGGTGCAAGGGCAGCGCAGTGATGGTGTGATGATCGTCACCCGCTTTGATCTGTCCACGGGGCGGGTGTTCACCCATGAGGGGCGGATGCAGCTCAAGGAATTTGCCGCACGGCTGGCCCCATGGGCCGAACATGGCGTGTTGTTGCAATCGCGGTTGCAGCAGCATCCCGATCTCGTCGAACGCGTGGGTCTGGCCATCGGGTGCGTGCGGATGATCACGTGGCGCGACGGCCAAAACCTGCATCGGCTCGGGACGTTTTGGAAAGTTCCGCGGCAAGATGCGGTGGCCGACAATCACTGGCGCGGCAACCTTTTGGCGGATGTGGATATGGCGCGCGGTGTCGTGGGCAAGGTTGTGGATCGGCTGGATGTGGCGGCGGACGCGGTTGAGCGCCATCCGGATACCGGGCTGGCGCTGTCGGGGACTGCGCTGCCGGGCTGGTCTGACCTCATGGAAATGACCGATCACGCCGCATCCTTCCTGTCAGGGCTGCCCCTTGTGGGCTGGGATGTGGCGCTGACACAAGACGGCCCGGTGATTGTCGAAGCGAACTCGAGCCCGTCGCTCGATATCCCGCAATACCTGACTGGGCACGGATTGCTCGCCCATGAAGGTGTGGCCGAGGTCTGGCGCAAACGGCACGCAAAGGCGCGCGCGGCGCGCAAGGGCAAGGTCGCCAAACGCCTGAGTGTTTTGGCCAAGCGTCGCCCGGCGGCCTAGGTTATCCGCGCAGGGATGGCAGGCCGATCCCCGTGCTTTCGAACCCACCATCGACCGAGATCAGTTGCCCGGTGACATAGCTTGCCGCGTCGGAGCACAGGAAGGTGATGACCTGCGCGATCTCATCCTCGTTGCCATAGCGGTTGAGGGGGATGGCGTCGTGATAGGCGTCGATGATGTCTTGGGTGTGGACGGCCATCGCCAGCTTGGTGCGCACCGGGCCGGGGGCCACCGCATTGGCGCGGATGCCGTATTCACCCAGTTCCGCCGCCTGTTGTTCCGTCAATGCGACGACAGCGGCCTTGGACGTGCCATAGGCTACCCGGAGGGTGGAGGCGCGCAGGGCCGAGATCGAGGCGATGTTCACAAGGCAGCCCTTGGTCTTTTTCAACTCGGGCACGGCGGCCTGACTGACCAGGAACGTCCCGTCGAGGTTTACCGACATCACCCGCCGCCAGCGGTCGAAATCCGTCTCTTCGATCGGTCCGAAATCCGCGATGCCCGCGTTGTTCACCAAAGCATCAAGGCGGCCAAACTGCGCGACCGTTTCGCGGATCATCTGCGGTGCGTGCTGTGGGTTGGAGATATCGAGGGGCAGGGCCAGCGTGCCGTCAGGCGCGGATTGCGCAAGTTCGTCCGCGTCCCAATCCACGAGGGAAACGTTCCAGCCTTGGTCGAGGAAAAGTTTGGTGGTGGCCAACCCGATGCCGCGCGCGGCCCCGGTCACGAGTGCGGTTTTGGGGGCGGTTTTCGGGGTGGTGTCTGTCATGGGCAAAGAAAAGCCCCCCGCACGGCGTGGCGCAAGGGGCATTCGATTTAAACGAAGGTCACGTCGAGCGACGCAACAAGTGCGTTGAAGTCGGCAACGGAACTCAGCGTTACATCGTCAAGCGTGATCGTGCCGCCTGTGTGGTAGATTTCCACATAATCGGCATAGACTAGAATTGTCCGGAAGCCTGTGTCGGTGATGACGATCGTGTCCTCGGTGTAATCGTAGTCGGTGATCGTGTCGTTGCCGGCCTCGTCGTCGAAAATGAACGTGTCCGCGCCAGACCCGCCGGTGAGGATATCGTCCTCGGTGCCGCCGTCGAGAATGTCATTGTCGGCCCCGCCGTCGAGTTCGTCTTCGCCGCTGCGGCCAAAGAGGGTGTCTTCGCCCGCGTCACCTAGAACGATGTCATCGCCGGAGTTGCCGGATACGAAATCGTTATCCGCGCCGCCGGATACGAAATCATCGCCGGAGCCGCCGCGGACGATGTCGTCGCCCGCGCCGCCAAAGACGCCGTCCCCGCCGCCGCGCCCGTCGAGGATGTCGTTGCCTTCGCCGCCTTGGATCTCGTTGCTGGAGTCCCCGCCATAGGCGATGTCATTGCCTTCATCGCCGAAAATGTCGGTGATCGCGTCACCGGCAAAGATCAGGTCGTTGCCCATCCCGCCCGAGATGATCTGCGGCAGCTCCCCGCCACCGAGCAGCAGGTCCGCGTCGTCTGTGCCATCGACGTTGAGGAAGAAGAACTCATCCCCGTCGCCCGGGAAGGGGAGCGGTTGGATCGACGGCATGACAGGGCCGGTGCTGCCAATGTCGATTGGGAAGATCGGCAGCGATGGGAGCGATGGAAGCTGGCCCAGCAGCGTAAGCGTGCCGCCATTGTCTGTGGTCAGATACAGCTCGCCAGTGGTCGCATCCCATGTGCTGCCGAAGCGGCCCAGAAGGTTAAGGGTCAAGGCTTCGGTCAGGGTCATCCCGTCGATGATCAGAGTGTCTTCGGTCGGGTCGTAATCCGTGATGGTGTTGTTGTCGAAGCTGGACACGATGAACGTGTCGCTGCCAGACCCACCGGTCAGGACGTTGGTGCCTTCGCCGCCGTCGATGATATCGTCATCTTCGCCACCGTCGATGGTGTCATTGCCTGAGCGGCCAAAGATCAGGTCGTTGCCCTTGCCGCCGAGGATGGTGTCGTTGCCGGAGTTGCCGGACACCCGGTCATCGCCATCGCCGCCATCGACATAGTCGTGGCCCGAGCCGCCATTGAGCGCGTCGTCCCCGATCCCACCTTCGAGGTGATCGTCCCCGCGTTCGCCAAAGAGCTTGTCATTGCCGTCGCCGCCGAGCAGCACGTCGTTTTCTGTGCCGCCCAGAAGCCGGTCGTTGCCGTCGCCGCCTTCGAGAAGGTCTTCGCCCGCCTTGCCGCTGAGCTTGTCGTTGCCGTCATCGCCGAACAGTTCGTCATTGTCGCCGCCGCCATTGATGACGTCGTTGCCGTCGCCGCCCCGGATGATGTCATCGCCCTGATCGCCGGTCAGGCGGTCATTGCCGTCTTCGCCGTCGATCTGGTCGTTGCCGTTGCCGCCACGGACATTGTCGTTGCCCTGCGCGCCGTTCAGCTTGTCGTTGCCATCGCCGCCCAGAAGGGTGTCGGCCCCGCCGCCGCCGTTCATGATGTCGTCGCCGTCACCGCCTTCGAGCGTGTCATCGCCCTTGTCGCCGCGCAGGCGGTCATTGCCCCCGCCGCCCAGAAGCGTGTCATCGCCGTTACCGCCATCCAGCAGGTCATCGCCTTCGCCGCCGTCCAGGTAGTCGGAGCCCGACGCGCCGAGCACGATGTCGTCGCCGTCTTCGCCATAGAGGAAGTCGTTGTCAGCGTTGCCGGCCACCCGGTCGTTGCCGTCGCCGCCGTAGATCGTGTCGTCGCCTTGGCCGCCGTTGAGCTTGTCGTGGTCGCCGTCGCCGTAGATCAGGTCGTCATCGCGTTCGCCAAAGATCTTGTCCCGGCCTGCGCCGCCATGGGCGGTGTCGTCGCCTTCCCCGCCGAAATACACATCATCCCCGGCCAGCAAGTCCACGACATCTGCCCCGGGCGTACCGGTCAGCACATCATCAAACGGTGTCGGTCCGGGCGCAGGCATCGGTGGCGTAGCCAACGGGGGCACAGACGGCGCGGTCGTCGTGACAGTCAGAGCATAGTCGAGATCAGAGGTATGACCGGCTGCGGAGAAGCCGTTCAGGAAAAACTGGAAGGTGCCCGTCGTCGGTGCCACGAAAGACAGGTATTCCCCATCAGCGTCGTTCAGAGTGTTTATACTGGCCAACGTGGAAAAGACGCCCAACGCCATGGTCAGGTCGGTGCCTTGGCTTTCGGCTGGGCCTATGAATTCGGTTGTGCTGCTTGCATATGCGCCGATCAGTAGAACCTGCGGCGACGTCGCGCCGAATGCCAGCCGCACGAAATAGGTCGTTCCGGCGGTCACATCGACATTGATGATGTCCTGTGCCTGAAACGTCGGGGGCGTTTCAAGAACGCCTTGAAAGACGTCGCCGACAGAAATTGTGCCCGGCGATGCAAGATCAGTATCGGTTGTTTCAACGACAGTTGCCATAAGGAGCCCCCCAGTAGTCAAAAAATGCGACCCGGCCCAAAATTAGCAGAATACTGGGACGGGTGCGGTGCAGCAGTTAACGAAGGGTTAGCAGAGCCTGCGCGATTTTGCGTGAACTATGTCTGGAATATGGTGAGAATGGGGCTGTGGAGGCTTCGGACTTGAGGGTTTGAGAGCGATTGGCGCGCATTGTTTCCGATTTGGAAACGGAATGTGCGAGTCGCTTGGGCTGAAGAGCCCGGGTCAAAAGTGCCCGGCGCAAGTGACTAGGGCGCACGCTGATGCGCACGCCCCGTCTATTTGATTTGTAGATAGTGTCTGGCCCGTCTTACGACGCTTCGGGCAGGATCACCTTGTCGATGACGTGGATGATGCCGTTCGAGGCTTCGATATCGGCGGTCACAACGGTTGCGTCATTGACCATCACGCCGTTGTCGAGGTCGATCATGACGTCCGCGCCATTCACGGTTGCGGCCATCATGTCGTCGGTCAGGTCGCCCGACATCACTTTGCCCGGCACCACGTGGTAGGTCAGGATGGCCACCAGTTGATCCTGGTTTTCGGGCAGCAGCAGGCTGTCCACGGTGCCTTCGGGCAGCGCGGCAAAGGCTTCGTCCGTCGGTGCGAAGACGGTGAAGGGGCCTTCGCCCTTGAGCGTGTCCACGAGGCCCGCGGCCTCGGCGGCGGCGAGCAGGGTCGTGAAGCTGCCGGCTTCGGCGGCGGTGTCGACGATGTCCTTGCTTTCCATTGCGAAGGCGGCGCCGGCCAGAGTGGCGATGGCAGTTGCAGTCAGAAGGGTCTTGCGAAGCATAGGTCTCTCCAAAGCTTACTGTCAGGGTCCCGGGTTCGGGATGGCCGACAAGTGGGGCGTCCTTGGCCAAAGGAAATACGCGGAAATATGCGCAGGCGGCTTGACGCCAGAGGCGCGCGGACCAAGCCGCGGGTCTTTGCCGGGTCAAATCACGACGTTGCGAGAGGATGTTATTGAACGGCACGCAAACGCGCCGTGTTACAGGTTTCAACGTCCTTGTGAGAGGAGTTGCCTTCGTTGGGCAGCGCCCCTGATATAAGGAGCAACGCAGATACCTAATTCCGGAGAGACCGCATGGCCCACCGTTGGAAGAACGACCTGACCTGGAACGACGTCACACCAGAGGCGGCGTATCTGAACCGGCGTCAGATCATTGCGGGGGCGATGGGTCTGGGGGCTGCCACGATTGCCGGGCCGCTGATGGCGTCTGGTCACGAGGGGATGGAGCTGGAGCCCAACACCTGGGAAGAGATCACGTCCTACAACAACTACTACGAGTTCGGCACGGGCAAGGATGACCCGGCGCGCAACGCTGGTCAGCTGACGACCGCCCCGTGGTCGATCAAGGTCGACGGCATGGTGGACAATCCGGGCGACTATGCCTTGGACGCCCTGCTGGACGGGCTTGAGGCCGAGGAGCGCATCTACCGCTTCCGCTGTGTTGAGGCGTGGTCGATGGTGATCCCGTGGAACGGGGTGGAGTTGAAAGACATCCTCGACAAGGCAGGTGTGCAAGAGGGCGCAAAATATGTGGCCTTTGAAACGCTGGAGCGCCCGTCCGAGATGCCGGGGCTGGCCAGCCGCGTGTTGGACTGGCCGTATCGCGAGGGTCTGCGTCTGGACGAGGCGATGCATCCGCTCACCATAATGGCGACCGGGATCTACGGTCGCGAGATCCCGAACCAGAATGGCGCACCCATCCGGTTGGTGGTGCCGTGGAAGTACGGCTTCAAGTCGATCAAGAGCATCGTGCGGATCACGCTCACGGATGAGGAGCCGCCGACCAGCTGGAACATGGCCAATGCGCGTGAATACGGCTTCTTCAGCAATGTGAACCCCAACGTGGATCACCCGCGGTGGAGCCAAGCGACCGAGCGCAAGATTGGCGGGGGCCTCTTTGCCAAGCGTCAGGATACGCTGATGTTCAACGGATACGAGGAAGAGGTCGCGAGCCTTTACGAGGGCATGAACCTGGCCGAGTTCTACTGACCTGAAACAAAGCTGCCCGAAGCGTGAGATGTCGGTGGTTGAGTGTTTCAAACACGATTTCCACCTGAGTAGGGACACCGACCCAAGCAGCGCCGAGACATGATGATGATCGACACCCTGAACCAGACCCTTCGCCGCGTCCCGGCATGGCCTCTATATATACTGGCCGTGCTGCCGGTTGTGTGGGTGTTCTATCAGGCGGTCATCGGCAATCTGGGCGTCGACCCCACCAAGAAGATCGAACACCAGTTGGGCCTCTGGGCGCTGTGGGGCTTGATCGCGGGTCTGGCGGTGACGCCCCTGCGCAAACATGTTGGGCTGAACCTGCTGAAGTTCCGGCGCGCCATCGGGGTCATCACCTTCTTTTATGTGTTGATGCACCTTCTGGTGTGGCTGGTGCTGGATGTGCAGTTCCAGAACGTCTGGGCCGATATCGTAAAGCGGTGGTATATTACCGTCGGCATGGCGGGCTTTGCCCTGCTGCTGCCGCTGGCGCTGACGTCGAACAACCTGTCGATCCGCAAGCTGGGTGCGCCCACGTGGCGTAAACTGCACAAGCTGACCTATGGCGCGGCAATCCTGGGTGCGCTGCACTTCCTGCTTTTGGTGAAGGGGTTCCAGTGGGAGCCCATTATATACAGTGCCATTATCGCCGGGCTCTTGTTGCTGCGCGTGGACTTCGCCGCGCTGTCCGCGCGACCCACACGGCAGAGGGCCTGAACTGCGGTTGCATCGCAAAGGAACTGCCCAGCGGTTCGTCGGTTTTTTGTCTGCATATATAGTCAGGAAAAACCCATGCTCCGTACTGCGCTTGTTGCCCTCCTCGTTTTCCTTTCGACAGGTGCCGCCGCCGACATCGTCACGCGCGAGAGCGCCAAGTCGGTGCCGGAGACTGTTGCGGCCCTGACCGACGCGATCGAAGGGGCGGGCGCGACCGTTTTTTGCCGTTGTTGATCACGGGGCGGGGGCCAAGGAGGTAGGGATGCCCAACGGTGCGTCGCAGCTGGTCATATTCGGAAATCCAAAGGTCGGCACACCGGCGATGGTGGAAAACCCGCTGTCTGGTTTGGCACTGCCCCTGAAGGTGCTGGTCTATGAAGACGACGGGCAAACACTGATGGCGTGGGAAGAGCCGCTCGATCGGTTCATGGATCTGGTTGGTGGCATGAACCCTGAAACTCTCACCCCGATGAACGACGCACTGAACAATCTGACGGGTGCTGCGGCTAAATAAGGCCCAGAAATCCGCCAGACAGATCCGAGTCACCCCCGGCGCGTTGGGGGCCAGGCACAAAATCTGCGATTCACCCGGATGAATCGCGGGAATCCACGGGTCGAGACCTTTTTTCTGACCAAGCACCGAGATGAATCGCACCTTTTTTCCTGTGCCGTCGCCCGATTCAGGTGTGAATCGCGCGTTGGGATGCCGTGACTCGGGTGATTTGCGATCCAAGTTGGTATGCAGCCTGTGGGTAACCCTGTGGGAAACACAAAATCTGGTGGTAGGGTCATTTCGCGGACGCAGCATTCTTGCGACTTTACGCGGGGTCGACGAAGGAAAATGACCTCAACCCCCTGAAAACAGGGAAAAATCAGGGTTTGTCACAAAAAATGCGATTTCCTCGAAAAAAGCACTTGCGGACCCCAGCCCCCAACCGTAAATACCCCCTCACCGGCGGCGCTGAGGCGCACAACGGAACGCCAGACGGACACGACGGAGCGACGCTCCAGACGGGAAGCGAGGCAAAAATCAGAGGTAATCGAGGCGGGGCGCGCCAAAGAAGTACGGCGCATCCAGTCACTTTTGTCTCTACGCTATTTGAAATCGATAGTATCTGAAGAGATATGTGGGCGGTTTGGTTCATTCGATGAACAAACAACTGCATATCGACTTCCTAGGCCCCAAGAGCAATCGGACGGGTCGATCATGGAAGGTCAGCTTCACTGTTTGTACGGCTTTACGTTACTTCGGTAACTGAAGCACACAAACAGAGAAAATCATCACAGGTTTCAGTAATGCCTG
>JBCBFU010000004.1:0-110833 GCA_038527375.1 Pseudomonadota bacterium
CGTACAATGGTAGCCAATGGTCTCGGGATCGCGATACTACCCGAGATGTTCGTCGCACCGTACCTTTCCCTGTTGCCGATATCGATGGTGCCAATCTCAGGCAACTGGGCCGCGCGCGACATATCCATTGTCTTGCGTGACGATACCGCTCTATCTGGCGCTCCCGAAGTATTCTTAAATTGGCTAAGGCGCCAAGGTTCCCAAGATGCTAAAGTCAAGTGAAGATTTTGGATTCGGCATAACTGACACAGACTTTGAGCACGCGAAGCAGAGGTTTCGCTGTAGGAGCTTCTTCGCCACTGTTGCAAAGCGCAAATCGCGCATTTTCGACTGTTTCACCAATCTAACTTAAAACCAAAAACCAGGAACCTAAATTATTGCAAACAAGCACGCTTATGCGTCCAATTTTGATTTGCAAATCATATGTTTTACCTTTTTGACGGCTATTCCTCGAAAGTAGCGAAGATGACGGTAAGACGCTTTCAAAAAAACTGACTGCCTCATTCCCCAGAAGCCGCAAAACCATTTTTTTAACGGGTCTGCGACCCATTTGATTCTCACTGTTCCTCAATCGGAAGCCTCGTCTGAAACAGCTCTTCGAACTGACCCGGATAATGGTGGTTGAGCGAGGCTGCCATCGTCAGAAGCGTCGACCACTGATGGTGCGTGAGGCTTTCTTCAATGCTCGTGAAGTTCGGGTTATCGATGATCCAGTCGTGTAGATACAGATTGTAGAGCTGGCGCAACTCGGACAGCTCAGCCTCTTTTTTCTCGAACAAATCCATGAGGTGGCGCTGCATTGTTACCTTGCCCGTCATGGCACTCTCGAACATCTTTGAATGCAGCGCGGCCTTCCGATCCATTTTCTGCACTTCACCGCCGACCGTCAGTTCCACCTGCGTATTCATGAAGTGGAAAATGTCAGCAGGATTGTATTTCGCGCCTTTGCGTTTTCGGGGCCGGCCTTTAGGGTTTGGGCAATGGCCTTTGCGCCACCGGCCGCGTTCGTCCCGGGTGTTGTCGCTGTGATCGACGTTTGCAGCCTCGATGGTCTCGGTCTCTAATTCACTCATGACGTTGTCCTTTCAGTTGAGTTTTGGTTTGGCGAAGTGCTTGCCTGTGTCGGCGCAAGTTGCGTGTTTGCCTGTGAGGTTTTGCCAGCGGCGGACGATCGTGTCGCAGTAGATGGGGTCTAGCTCGAGGAGCCGGGTGCGGCGGCCGGTCTGCTCGGCCGCAATCAAAGTGGTTCCCGAGCCTCCGAATGGGTCCAGCACGATCTGCCGCTGTTTCGAGCAATCCTTGATCGCGTCCGCGACGAGTGCCACGGGCTTTACCGTCGGATGCATGGTCAGGGCATCATCTCGACCTTCGCCAAAACTGTTGACGCCCGGATATTCCCACACCTTGGTGCGGTATCGCCCCGTCTGGCCAAGCTCGAACGTATTCGTGTGCGGTTCCGTGCCATGCTTGAACACAAAGACCAACTCATGGCGCGAGCGATAGAACGTTCCCATGCCGCCATTCGACTTGGCCCAAACGCACAGGTTCTTGCATTCGTCATAGACAGCATCACCCGCCGCAAGTGTCTCGCGCATTTGGCGCCAGTCCATGCAGACATAGTGGATCGAGCCATCCGCTGAATGATTGGCCATGTGCTCGAACACTGTTGTCAGAAAGTGCTCAAAGGCGTCCGAGGACATCTCTCCCGAGGCCATGGCAAACTCGCGATGCTGCGTTTTGCCGAGCCCACATACATGCCCCGATATTGGAACGTTATAAGGTGGGTCCGTGAAGATGAGCGAAGCCACGTCTTCACCCAAAAGCCTCTGATAAGACGTCCCTTCCGTCGCATCCGCGCAGAGCAGTCGGTGGGATCCAAGCTCCCAAAGCTGCTCTCTAATCGACACAACCAAACCGTCATTGGGCGCTTCTGGAACCTCGTCTGCCTGATCGACCTCCCCGTGCTTTGCGGCGGCTTGCCGTTCGATGATCGTGTCGACTTCGGCCAGGTCAAAACCGGTTAGCTCTACCGAGAAGTCCATGTCGATCAGACCTTGCAACTCAATCGCTAGGATCTCGTCGTCCCACCCCGCCTCTTCGGCCAAACGGTTGTCGGCCAAGATATAAGCCCGCTTCTCAGCGTCGCTCAAATGATCAACCCGCAAGGTCGGGACCTCGGACCAGCCAAGCAGCTTCGCCGCCTCAATCCGACCATGGCCCGCGATGACGCAGTTCTCGCCGTCAATCAGTACCGGATTTACGAAGCCAAATTGCTCAATCGATGTAGCGATTTTGCGGATCTGACGCTTCGAATGGGTCCGCGCCTGCTGATCATGGGGCTTGAGCCGCGCAATCGCGACCGGAGTAGTGCCGTCGAGGCCCTTTAAGGGAGCAGGACTTGCAGCGGTTTGAAGAACAAGGGAACTCATTTATATAACCTCACTTAGGGTTGATTAAGGGCGTGCGTGTTTCTAGCCCAATGCATCGGTTTGATTTCAGGCTTTGGGTCGACCGCGCCGAATACTCGGCGCCTTCGATAGGAACTCAACTACCGCTTGCGCGGTGCTCGTGAGCTCGACCACCGTCACAACCCGACGTCGGTCTGGCATGGTGTCACCGAGAACCGCGCCGAGTTCCTCAACCCCGTCGCAATAATCGGGCTCGAGAAAAAGCGGTGCTTTGTGGTTGGACGCCTTCCCGGCCGGCAGGTTGTCACGGATCTCGATCTTGCTGATAATCACAAATTGCCGCGCATCGGCGAATGATTTGCCGCTCTTCGTCTGCGTCGGCAAAGACGGGTCTGGGCGATAGTCCCGACGCGCGAGCAGCGATGGACGCTGAACCAACCCCGGCATGCGCGCCTCCAGCTCGGGGCGCAGATAGCGGAGCAGATAGACCACTTCGGACTGTTTAAATCCAGCATCCATGAGATCCAGGCCGACGGCCAAACAGAAGACATCAACCTCGGCATACGCAGCCTCGCCCCCCGCGTCTTCAGGTGGCGCTACAAATGACCAGCGAACCGACGGCGGCGCGGGCACGTCGGCAAAGTCGGAGTCGCGGTCAACGTCAAGAAGCCGCTTAACACGGGTCTTGAACAACTTCGGCACCTCGCCGGAAGAACTGCGCCCAAAAGTGAAGCTCTTCCAAAGCGCCCACTCCGCTTGTCCCCTTCCATACGTGACGTTCGACATTTGCAATCTCATTTCAACCTCGATCAGGGCCGATTTATCTGTATGCCAGGATGAAGTCAGCCCTGATTGGGGCTGAATAAGGGGCCTGCTCCCATGTTGACCGTCCTCGACAACGGTGTTTCTCGCCTGAACTATCCGTCACGTCGCCAAAAATCAGCGTGTTTTCAACGTGTTTCTCACGTGTTTTGAGAAGCGGTGGCATTTTGGCTAAACCACTCAGAAACCATAGGTTTTCCGTTCAACAGAGAGCAAACCACGCCGGAAAAACACGAAAACTGTGAGTAACAAGTGAAATTCGGCCAAAATGACCAACCATTCAGCGCAAGCGCCCAGAGACTGGCTAGCTCGAGACTGCGTGCACAGCCATTTTCTTCCGCTACATCGTGTAATTCAGGCCGAGCCTGCCACCATCCACATAGATGGTTTCACCGGTAATGTAGCTGGCCTTTTGCGAGCACAGGAACGCAACGACATTGCCGATTTCCTCAGCCGTGCCAGGGCGTCCCAAAGGCGTGCGCGACATGGCCTTGTCAAAGGCCGCGGGGTTGGCATTCACGCCCGCCATCATTTCGGTATCGATGGACCCAGGTCCGACGGCGTTCACGCGGATGTTCATGGGCGCAAGGGCGAGTGCCGCCACTTTCGTCAACTGCATGACGCCCCCCTTGGAGGCGCAGTAGGCCGGGATCGCCGGGATCGCGACCTGCGCGTTGATGGACGACATGTTGACGATTGCGCCTTCGATCTTGTGCGCGACCATGGCCTTTGCGGCGCGTTGCGTGGCCACGAAGACGCCCCGCAGGTTGACGCCGAGAACGGTGTCGAACGTCTCGAGATCATAGGTCAGGAAGTCACCCGGCATCGCAATCCCGGCATTGTTCACCAACGCCGTGACCGGGCCATGCTCCGCCTCAATCTGATCAAAGAGCGCCAACACGGCATCGGTATCGCCCATGTCGCAGACATAGCCCGCCCCATTCAGGCGCGCTGCCTCGGCGTGAACCGCGTCTTTAATGTCCACGAGGACAACTTTCATCCCGTCGGCAGCAAGTGCTTCGGCACAGGCAAGGCCGATCCCCTGCGCGGCCCCGGTGATCAGGGCAATTGGAGACTGGGTCATGGTGGGTCCTTCGCGATGGGCAAACATATCGCGGCACGTTGCAATGGCGGCCCATGCGGGTCAACCTGCGGCGGCAAGCCTTTGGATGATGCCCAAAAGGTACGGGGGGAGACTCATGTCCGCACTCAAGATATCCGCCGCCGACATGGTCGCCGCTGCGCGCGCCCGGATCACGGAAATCGACGCGACCGATCTGATGGCCATGGCCAGTGAGCCCGATGTCGTCATCGTCGACATTCGCGACATTCGCGAACGCCAGCGCAGCGGCGCGATCCCCGGGTCGGTCCACGCCCCGCGCGGCATGTTGGAGTTCTGGGTCGACCCCGATAGCCCCTATCACAAGCCGATCTTTGCGCGCCCGGACGCGCGATATGTCTTCCACTGCGCCTCTGGCTGGCGGTCGGCGCTGGCGGTCGCAACACTTCAGGACATGGGGTTCAGCGCAGCGCATTTGACCCACGGGTTCACGTCCTGGGTCGATGCCGGCGGCCCCGTCGAAGAGATCCCGTCAAAGGGCTGAAGCTGCCGCTCAGGACACTAGGCCACGTGTCCCGAAGCCTGGGGGCTGGTGAACTGTCACATCCGGGACCGGCCCATCGACCCGCCGCAAGTCCACGCGTGCGGAATGCGCGGCGGTCGACTGGGTAAGCTCCGAAGTACGAAGATCATGGGTCAGCGCGTTGGGGTTGCCGTGACGGTCCCTGTGCCGTGGATCGGTAAAGTCCGGGTCCCACCACGCGCCCGTCCACAGGAATACGCAACCGGGCCGGATTTCGGCGGTCACACGCGCCCCGGCAAGGCATGCACCGCGCGCGTTGGAGAGCTCCACAACATCGCCGCTGCGAATGCCACGGGCCTCGGCGTCGTCGGGATGGATCAGCACTGGTTCACGACCGTTGATCTTGGCCGAAATCGACCACGCGCCATTATCATGTTGCGAATGCAAACGGGTTGCGGGTTGCCCTGACAGCAGCGCAAGCGATCCAAGCCCCGCCACCTGATCCCGTGGCGCGCGCCACGCGGCGTGGCCCGGGCAATCGGGCAAATCCATCGCGGCGATGGCATCGCAATACAGTTCGATCCGCCCGGATGGCGTGGGCAGCGGATTAGCCGCCGGATCAGCGCGAAAATCACTGAGGAAGACTTGGTCCGGCGCGGGATCGGGCACATGCACAGGCTCGCCCCTCGACATAAAGGTGTCCCAGTCCGGCAGGCTGACGCCTGCCCGCGCGCCTATATCACGCGTCTCGTCCCAAAGGCGCTCCAACCAGGCTTCGGTCGTCAAACCCTCCGTGAACCGCTCAAGCGCGCCCAGACGCGCGGCCAGATCCCGGTAGATGTCATACTCGACGCGCGCCGCGCCGGGCGGGGGAACCAACGTCGCCATGGGAACCAGCGCGTCATCGGATTTGCCCGCGCCGAAATCGATGCGTTCCTGTGGGGCCGCCACCGGCAGAACGATATCCGCGTGGCGGGCCGTTGCGGTCCAGCTGACCTCGTTCACGATCACCGTTTCCGGCGCCTGAAACGCGCGGTGCAGACGGTTGAGGTCCTGATGGTGATGGAAGGGATTACCCCCTGCCCACCAGACCAGTCGCGCGTGCGGAAACCGGCGCTGTTGCCCATGATAGGTGTAGCTTTCGCCGGGCCGCAGCATCATGTCAGAAATCATGGCGACCGGAATGCTCTCGCCCACTGGGTTTGTGCCCTGCGGCAGGGCTGCCCAGCGGAACAGCCGTTCGATATTGCCGATATTGGCGTTCACGCCGTAGCCAATCGTATACCCCCCGCCCGGCAGACCAATCTGACCCAGCAGCGAGGCAAGAGTGACCGCAGCCCATAGGGGCTGTTCCCCATAGTCCGCGCGCTGCAGGCTCGCCGTGACAGAAATCATGGTGCGCGACGCGGCCATCTTGCGCGCCAACCGCGTGATGTCGCGCGCCGGGATGCCGGTGATGGGCTCGGCCCAGCTGGGTGACTTGGGCTGCCCATCGAGACTGCCATCAAGGTAGGCAAGCACCCGATCAAAGCCCACCGTATAGCGATCCAGAAATCCTTGATCCTGCAAGCCTTCGGCACAGAGCACATGGGCCAAGGCCAGCATCAACGCGGTATCGGTGCCGGGTTGGATGGGCATCCATTGCGCGCGCGCCATGTCGTCGGTGTCCGACCTGAGCGGGCTGACCGACACGAACTCGACCCCGGACTCGACGCAGAGTTCAAGGTTTTGCGGCATCCGGTGTTGGGTAACGCCCCCATCCGACAGCTGCGTGTTGCGCATGGGCAGACCGCCAAACAGGACCACGAGGTCACTGTTGGCCGCAATGACGGGCCAGCGGGTGGCCTGCGCCACATGATCCCGGAACGGCCCGACGATGTAGGGGAGCAGCCCCATGGCCGCGTTGTAGCTGTAATTGCCTTCCGACCGGGTGAAACCGCCCACCGAGTTGAGAAACCGTTTCAGCTGACTTTGTGCGTGGTGGAAACGACCCGCGCTTGCCCAGCCATAGGACCCCGCAAAGATGGCCTTGTTGCCGTGGGCATCACGGATGCGGGTGATCTCGGCGGCGACGAGGTCGAGCGCTTCGTCCCACGGCACCTCGACAAAGACGTCGCGGCCGCGTGGCACTGCATCCGGTTCGCCATCAAGCCAGCTTTTGCGGATTGCGGGACGCAGAACGCGCGCGGCGCCGTTCAGACTTCCCGCGATGTTGGAATTCAAGAGAGACGGCGCAGGGTCGTCGGGGTGTCCGGCCACGTCCACCACTTTGCCGTCGCGGATGGTTGCCAGACCCGGCCCCCAATGGCTCGCCGTTATTTTGGTCGTCTCGGTCACCCGCCCCGTCCCGATGCATCGCGCCGATTGTGTCGCGCTTTGCTTCGCTCGCCACGTTTGACCTATGGGCAACAGACTGCAAGACTTAATTCACGCAGATCGTCAGCGAGGAGCGTATCAATGACCCTTCCGACCGTTGCCATGGATGTCCGCCCATCCGTCACACATTTCTTCGACGCGCAGTCGAACACCATCAGCTACGTGGTCAAGGATCCCGCCAGCAATGCCTGTGCCGTCATTGATGCCGTCATGAACTTC
Source organism: Pseudomonadota bacterium (assembly GCA_038527375.1). Taxonomy (GTDB): domain Bacteria; phylum Pseudomonadota; class Alphaproteobacteria; order Rhodobacterales; family Rhodobacteraceae; genus Shimia_B. The sequence goes on from JBCBFU010000004.1 coordinate 7,409, forward strand.
GACTACGCCGCAGGGCGGCTGAGCTATGACAGCGCTGATGAGATCATCGCGCATATTCGCAGCAATGACCTGAGCCTCGACTGGATCATCGAAACCCACGTCCACGCCGATCACCTGTCCGGTGCGCCCTATATCCAAGAGCGCCTTGGAGGAAAGATCGGCATCGGCGAACACATCCAGACCGTGCAGGATACCTTCGGCAAAATCTTCAACGAAGGGACCGAATTTCAGCGGGACGGATCACAATTCGACGCGCTTTTCACTGATCTCGACATGTACACCGTCGGGGGCATGGTCTGCGCGGCGATGCACACGCCGGGTCACACCCCCGCCTGCATGGTGCACATCATGGGTGACGCGGCTTTTGCGGGCGACACGCTTTTCATGCCCGATGGCGGGTCCGCCCGCGCGGATTTCCCCGGCGGCGATGCGGGGGAGCTTTACGATTCCATCCAGCGCGTGCTGTCCCTGCCCGAAGAGATGCGCCTGTTTGTCTGCCATGACTACGGCCCCGGCGGGCGCGCTATCGCATGGGAGACGACGATCGGAGACCAGAAGGCCGCCAATATCCACGTCGGTGGCGGGGCAAGCCGCGAGGCGTTCGTCAAAATGCGCACCGAACGCGATGCGCAACTGGCCATGCCAAAGCTCATCATCCCGTCGCTTCAGGTCAATATCCGGGCGGGTGAGGTTCCGACCGACGCCGATGGCAATATGGCGCTGAAGATCCCCGTGAACCGCCTCTAGGCCTTACCGCGCCTCAGGAAACAGTTCGGCCATACCGCGTGTCCGCCCGTCCGGTTGCACGATGCGCACGTGGTGGCGTTTGATGTCGCGGGGATCTTCGACACCCACCGAATGGGCGATGATTTCGACCTCCTTGCGCAGCTGCTGGGCATAGCGCGCGACCTTGCGGTATTTGTCTTCGGGCACGAGGCCCTTCTGGAACCGGGGGTCATGGGTCGTGATACCCGTGGGGCAGGTATTCTTGTTGCATTTGAGCGCCTGAATACAGCCCAACGAGAACATGAAACCACGCCCGCTGACCACGAAATCGGCGCCTGCGGCGAGCGCCCATGCGATGTCACCGGGGTTCACAAGTTTGCCCGACGCGATCAAGCGGATGCGGTCGTCCATGCCGGCCCGCGCGCGCATGTCGGCCACCAGCGGAAGCGCCTCGCGGATGGTCAGCCCCACCAAATCCATCAACGGCATCGGCGCAGCCCCCGTCCCGCCTTCACCGCCGTCGATGGTTATGAAATCGGGCGCGGCAGCCGGCCCTCGGGCGGCTAGCGCATCCCAGAACGGCTCAAACGCTTCGGGCGCACCGATCACGGTCTTGAAGCCCGTGGGTTTGCCCGTGACGCGCCGCACATGGGCCACGAAATCCAGCAGATCATCGAAGGTGTCGACCTCCACATGCCGGTTGGGAGAAATGGAGTCCTTGCCTTCGGGGATGCCGCGAATTTCGGCGATCTCGGGGCCGACCTTGCCACCGGGCAGGATGCCCCCTTTGCCGGGTTTGGCCCCCTGCGCCAGCTTGATCTCGAACATCTTGACCTCGGGGTGCGCGGCGATCTCGGCCAGTTTCTCGTCGCTCAGATTGCCGTCGGCATCGCGCACGCCGTACTTGGCTGTCCCGATCTGGAAGACGACGTCACAGCCACCTTTCAGGTGATACGGCGACAGGCCGCCTTCGCCCGTGTTCATCCACATGTCAGCTTCGCGCGCGCCGCGTGACAGCGCCTCGAGCGCCGGGGCCGACAACGACCCGTAAGACATGCCGGAAATATTGATCATCGACGGCGCCTTGTACGGGTGCGGGCAGCCTGCGCCGATCACCATCGGATCGGTCTCGGGGCGGGCATCGCTGATCGGGGGAAACGCCGCATTGGTGAAGATCGGCGTCCCGGGAATACCCAGCGCGCGGGTCGACCCGAACGCGACCGTGTTGCCCTTTCCCGACGCGGCGTGCTTGATCCAGTCGCGCTGTGCGCGGTTGAACGGCAACTCTTCGCGGTCCATGGCAAAAAAGTACTGGCGAAAGAATTCGCCCAACTCGGTGAAGAGATGCCGGAACCGCCCGATCACCGGGTAGTTGCGTCGCACGGCGTCTTCGGTCTGACGGCGGTCGATGACAAAGAGGATGGCGATGACCAACACCGCCAGTCCCACAACGATGATGAACCCGATGGCCAGCCCCTGCGCCAACGCACCTGCCAAAGTCATCATGTTGTCCATTCCGGTCTCCTTCAGGGGTAAAGCCCCGCCACCTTACCGCGCAAACGGATGAGGCCCAGAACCGTGTCGATCACAGGGGTAGAAGTTCCCGTGATCCGCCCGAGTTCCTGTACCGAGCCGATAAGCGCGTCGATCTCCATCGGGCGCCCCGCGTCGAGGTCTTGGAGCATCGAGGTCCGGTGCGCGCCAACGGCGGCCCCGCCATCAATCCGGCGGTCCACGTCGATTGGAAATTTCACGCCCAGCTTTTCCGCAATTTCTTGTGCCTCGACCATCATTGCACGCGCTACCGGGCGGGTGTCTTCGTCGGTACACAGCACATCCAACGTCGCATGGGTCAGCGCGCTGATCGGGTTGAACGACAGGTTGCCCCAGAGTTTTACCCAAATCTCGTCCCGCAGGCGGGGCCGCACGGGCGCTTTCAGGCCCGCCGCAGACAGCGCCTTGGACAGGGCGAGGGCCCGATCCGATTTGGAACCGTCCGGTTCACCCAAGGAAAAGCGGTTGCCTTCGATATGGCGCACAACGCCAGGCTCGGCCACTTCGGCCGCCGGATAGACCACGCACCCCAAAACGTTGTCAGGACCAAAGCCCGTCCATTGCGCATCGCCCGGGTCGACGGATTGAAGGCGCGTGCCCTCCAGCGGGCCGCCGATCTTGTGGAAATACCACCACGGAACGCCATTCACGCCCGACACAATCGTTGTGTTTTCTCCGATCAAAGGCGCCATGGCGCCCACCACGCCGGGAACGGAATGCGCCTTGAGCGTCACAATCACGTAGTCCTGCGGACCCAAGGTGGCCGCGTCATCCGAGACGGTCACAGCGACGTTCGACGTGCCACCCTCTTCGATCAGCGTCAGACCATTGGCCTGCATCGCGGCCAGATGCGGCCCCCGCGCCACCAACGACACGTCCGCGCCCGCCTGCGCGAGCTTGGCCCCCATATAGCCGCCAATGGCGCCCGCCCCGAAAATGCAGATTTTCATGGATCAGGCGCCTTCCACCAGACCGAGCTTTTCGGCCATGCCGATCCTCTGCATCTTGCCCGTCGCGCCTTTGGGAATTTCGGGTAGGATCACCACACGGCGCGGTGCCTTGAAATCCGCGAGACGTTCGAGCGCGAAGTCACGGATCGCGCGTTCGTCCGCCTCGTGCCCGTCGCGGAGCACGACGGCGGCGGCGACTTCCTCTCCCAGTTTCGGGTGAGGCAGAGCGAAAGTCACGACCTGTTGCACGGCCGGATGATCCATCAACACACCATCGACCTCCAGTGGGGAGACCTTTTCCCCACCGCGATTGATGATCTCCTTGAGCCGTCCTGTCAGATGCAGGAACCCGTCTTCGTCCAGCGCGCCCTGATCGCCGGTACGGAACCAGCGTTTGCCGTCCACCTTGAAGAAGTTCTTCGCGTTTGCGTCCGGATTGCTCTCGTAGCCCGGCGTCACGTTCGGGCCTGAGATGACGACCTCGCCCGTGCCGTCGATGATGCGGTTTTCGACCTCGTCGGCAATGGCAACCTCGGGGCCAGCGGCGACCCCAACGGCACCGGGTTTCTGGCGGTCCAGCGGATTGCAGCACATCTGATGGGCGGCCTCGGTCATGCCGTAAGCCTCGATCACGGGCGCGTCGAAGGTCTGCTGCAACTGCTCCATCACCTGCGCAGGCAGGCTGGCCGACGACGACCGCAGGAACCGTAACGGCACATCGCGGATCACGTCACTGTTGCGACCAGCGCGCGACAGGATCGCCTGATGCATGGTTGGGACGGCGGTGTACCAGGTGGGCGTGGCGTCGCCCATGTCCTTGAAGAAGCTCAGCGCGTTGAAGCCCGACGAACACCAGATCGACGCGCCCGCATGCAGGCTGGCCGACACCGCCGCGAGCAGCCCGTGAATGTGGAAAAGCGGCATGACGTTCATGCAGCGATCTGCGGGGCTCAGCGTCAGGCTATCGGCGATGTGACGGGCCGAGGCCGCGATATTGGAGTGGAGCAGCGGCACGATCTTGGGCCGCGACGTCGTACCGGAGGTATGCAGGATCAACGCGACATCCGCCGCCCCGGGCTGACCGGCGGGCGCTGCGGTCTGGGTGGCTTCCGCGCGCAGCGCAAAGGACCCTGCATGTGTTCCATCCTCTGCAAGGCGCAGGATAGACAATCCCAGACCCCGCGCCGCCGCCAAAGCGGGACCGTCATAACCTTCCTCGATCACAAGGGCCTTGGCCCCAAGATCCTCGAGGTAGAAGGCATATTCCTCCTTCCGGTAGGCGGGGTTCAAGGGCGCGGTCGTTGCGGCCTGCGCAATGGTCACAAAGGCTGTGGCCATGGACGCACCATTTGGCAAAACGATCGCCACGCGGTCCTGAGCGCTGATCCCGGCGGCCCGCAATTGCGCCTGCACAGCCCCCGACAAGGCGCGCAGCATGTCGTAGGTCATCCAATCCCGGCCTGACGCGCCAATCGCGGGGGCGTCCCCCGGGTGGCCGGCGATCATCTGTTGAATGGTGTTGGCCATGGCCGCCCCTCCCCGTCGTTCCTGGACGCTTCTTTGGCCCGTTACATAACCGAGCCAGCGGCGAAGGAAAGCATCACACGGCGATCCGTGCCTCTTCCACGACCGCCTCCATCGCGACGAAAGTCGAGGTTGTGTAAATGCCCGGCAGCGTCGAAATCACGTCGCCGACCACGCGACGGTATTCGGCCATATCCCGCGTTCGCACTTTGAGCAGGTAATCAAAGCCCCCGGCAATCATATAGCATTCCTCGATCTCCGGGACCGCGCGGGCAGCATCGTTGAACGCGCGCAGCGCAGTCTCGCGGGTGTCGACCATCTTGACCTGAACAAAGGCCACGTGGCTCAACCCCATTTGCAACGGCGATAATAGCGCGCGGTAGCCCGTGATAAGGCCCGCATCTTCCATCGCCTTGATGCGCGCGGCGACCGGTGTCTTGGACAGCCCCACGCGGCGGGCGAGTTCGGCCACGGGCACACGCGCGTTCGTTTGTAGCTCCCGCAGTATTTTGCGATCCAACGCATCGATCTGCATGGCCCTAATCTCCAAATTCTGCGCCATCTTTGGGCTAACAGGCTCTCATATACCGATGAACAGGACAATAGACTGTCCGCGCAGTGCTACACTGCGCCCATGACCTATGACGCCTTTACCCACCAGACCAAGTTTGCCGATGAGGCAGCGCTCCTTCATCGCCTGAAGGCCGAAGCGCGGCTTTCGCCCACGGATCGTGCGCGGATTTCGCATCACGCGGCGCGCCTCGTGCGTGACATCCGGTCCGGATCGGCGCCAACGATGATGGAGCACTTCCTGTCGGAATACGGGCTGTCGACACGCGAGGGGATTGCCCTGATGTGTCTGGCCGAGGCGCTTCTCAGGGTGCCCGACGCAGGTACCATCGACGCTCTGATCGAAGACAAGATTGTGCCGTCCGATTGGTCGCGGCATCTGGGTGAGGCGGCGTCCCCTCTGGTGAATGCCTCGACATGGGCGCTCATGCTGACTGGACGGGTCCTTGAAGACGAACAGCCGGGGCTCGCCGGAACGCTGCGTGGCGCAATCAAGCGGTTGGGCGAGCCTGTGATCCGCGCCGCTGTGGGCCGCGCGATGCGCGAGATGGGCCGCCAATTCGTGCTGGGCGAAACCATCGAGAAAGCCTTGGGTCGCGCGGGCGTGCAGGAGCGGAAGGGCTATACCTATTCCTACGACATGTTGGGCGAGGCCGCGATGACCGCAGCTGATGCCGACCGGTATTTTGCAGAATATCAGGCTGCCATCGCCGCGATCGCGGGACGCTGCCACCATGCCGATGTCGCGCGCAATCCCGGTATCTCGATCAAGCTTTCCGCGCTCCATCCCCGCTATGAAGTCGCGCAGGATGAACGCGTTCTCAATGAGCTTGTGCCCCGGGTTACGACGCTTGCGCGGGCGGCCCGCGCAGCAGGTATGGGGCTCAATATCGACGCCGAGGAGCAAGACAGGCTGGTTTTGTCGCTCAAGGTGATCAAGGCGGTCCTAGAGGATACGGCCTTGGCCGGATGGGATGGGTTTGGCGTCGTGGTTCAGGCCTATGGCAAACGGGCCGGCGCCGTCATCGACTGGCTGGGAAATGAGGCGGAGCAAGCGGACCGTCGGCTGATGGTGCGGCTTGTCAAAGGGGCCTATTGGGACAGCGAAATCAAACACGCACAGGTCGAAGGCCACGCGGATTACCCGGTGTTCACGTCGAAGGCCGCGACCGATGTCAGCTATATTTCCGTGGCTCGGAAATTGCTCGCACACCCGCACCTCTATCCTCAGTTCGCCACACATAACGCCCATACGGTGGCGGCGATTCTGCATATGGCGGGCGACCGGGCATTCGAGTTTCAGCGACTGCACGGGATGGGCGAACGCCTCCACGACCTGATCGTGGCGCAAGGCGCGCGCTGCCGGATTTATGCGCCGGTGGGCGCGCATCGCGATCTTCTCGCCTATCTGGTGCGTCGGTTGTTGGAGAACGGGGCCAATTCGTCCTTTGTGAACCAGATCGTGGATACCAAAGTACCGCCCGAGGCGGTTGCTCGCGATCCTTTCGACGCGCAGCCCGGGGCGTTGCCCAAGCCCCGCGATCTCTTTGGTGCGACCCGAAGAAACTCCACCGGTTTTGACCTTAGCGATGATGTGACCCTTGCGGCCATCGAGGCCGCGCGGGCCACGGGGCCGGCGGGGCCCCCGCCGTCCCTGTCGCCTGATCAGGCCTTGGCGTCCGCTCAGCCGTGGCGCGCACCCGTGGCACTACGGGCGCAGGTCTTGCGCCGCGCCGCTGATTTGTATGAGCATCACCAAGGCCAGATTTTTGCGACACTGGCCCGCGAGGCCGGCAAGACCCTGCCCGATTGTGTGGGCGAATTGCGCGAGGCCGTCGATTTCCTGCGATATTACGCAAGTTGCGCCGAGGCACGCGACCCAAACGCTCTGGGCACGGTCACCGCGATCTCACCTTGGAACTTTCCTCTGGCAATCTTCACTGGGCAGATTGCGGCAGCCCTCGCCTGTGGGAACGCAGTGCTCGCAAAACCGGCAGAGCAAACACCGCGCATCGCGGGTCTAGCTGTTTCACTGCTGCACCAGGCGGGCGTTCCGACATCGGCGCTGCAATTGGTGCCCGGGGATGGGTCCGTGGGCGCGGACCTGACGGGCGATCCACGCGTGGATGGCGTGGTCTTCACCGGATCAACGGAGACGGCACATAAAATTCGTCAATCCATGGCCGATCATCTGGACCCTGGCGCCCCCCTTGTGGCCGAAACAGGTGGCTTGAACGCCATGATCATCGATTCCACCGCGCTGCCAGAGCAGGCGGTGCGCGACGTTATCGCGTCCGCTTTTCAGTCTGCGGGTCAACGGTGTTCGGCCCTTCGGTGCCTTTACGTGCAAGACGACGTCTACGACCGCATCCTTCCGATGATCACGGGGGCCATGGACGCGCTCACAATGGGTGACCCGTGGCATCTGTCGACCGACGTTGGACCCGTAATCGATGAAGAGGCCGCACGCACCATCCGCGCGCATATCGAGAGCCACGCCATCCTACATCAGACGCCCCTACCCCACGCCATTGCAGGTGATCCCCGATTTGTCCCGCCCACCTTGATCCGTGTCGCCGGAATTCAGGCACTGACGCGCGAGGTCTTTGGCCCGGTCCTGCATATCGCGACCTTCGCGGCCCAGGACTTGGATGCCGTCATCGATGCGATCAACGCGACGGGCTACGGCCTGACGTTCGGGCTCCATACGCGGATCGACAGCCGGGTCGAACAGGTCGCCAGGGCCGTGCAGGCCGGCAATATCTATGTGAACCGAAATCAAATCGGTGCCGTGGTCGGCAGCCAGCCCTTTGGCGGGGATGGCCTGTCCGGCACCGGCCCAAAGGCGGGCGGGCCACGCTACCTTGACCGGTTTTGTCGCGGCGATGCGGAGGGACGTGAGATGTCCAAGGCAAGCCTTTCGCTGCCCGGCCCCACCGGGGAGGCAAACACGTGGTCCGTTTGCCCGCGCGAGCCAGTGCTGTGCATCGGACCGGGGGCTGATAAGGCAGATGCACAGGGACGCGCCGTAGAGGCTTTGGGCGGCTCTGCACGCATGGCGATTGACGCCACGCCCGACCAGGTTGCGCAGGCCGAAGGGATATCCGGTGTCGTGTACTGGGGGGACGCGGCGCGCCCATATGCGCAGGCCCTCGCCCGTCGACCCGGCCCGATCCTGCCTTTGATCACCGGCACCCCCGATCGATCCCACGCAACGCGAGAGGTCCATCTGTGCGTCGACACGACCGCGGCGGGCGGGAATACGACGCTTCTGTCAGGCGACGATGCGGGGGCCGCGCCCCTAGCCCACGACGTGGCTTAGCAGCAGGCAGCTTTCGGAATTGGTCACACCTGGAACCTCGCGAATTTCGCGCAAGACTTGATCGAACCGAACAAGGTTATCGGTGCGGATTTCGACCACGAGGTCCCACGCGCCATTGGTGGAATAGACGGTCGAAACCTCGGGGATGCGGCCCAGGGTCCGGATCACCGCGCGCGACATGGAGCCCTGTAGGGCGACCATTGAGATCGCGCGCACCTCGCCCTCCACATCCACGTCGGTCTCGATGGTGAAACGGCGGATACGCCCCGAAGACACCAACGCATCCAGCCGTGCCTTGGCTGTGGCGCGGGAGGTTCCCACCGCATGCGCCAGTTGCGTCACCGATTGCCGCGCGTCGGCGCGCAGGGCTGCGAGAACACGGCGATCCAGATCATCCATACGATTTATCCAATCCGCTTATCATTTTGATCAATAATACTCCCACTTTGGTCTCATTGACCAACGAAATTGCCAATCGGTGGCGCTATCTAAGGCCCATGACACACACATGCACATTACTGGGATGCCCGGTCGATACCGGTGCGGGACAACCGGGTTGCCTAATGGGACCCGCAGCGCTGCGCACCGCAGGGCTTGCGCGCGAGATTGCCAAACTTGGCTGGGCCGTGGACGATCTGGGGGATTTGGCCATCCAACCGCAAACGCCACGCGGCCATGCGAACCCCGCCATTCATCATCTGGCCGAGGCCGCCGCGTGGATAGACACCATCACGCCGGCAGCCGAGGCCGCCTGTGCGGCAGACTTGCCGATCTTCATGGGTGGCGATCATTCGCTGTCTGCGGCGACGGTCGCCGGGGTGGCGCGGCATGCGGCAGAGGTCGCGCGCCCGCTCTTCGTGTTGTGGCTGGATGCCCATTGCGATTTTCACACGCTCGAAACGACCGAAAGTGGGAACATCCACGGGACGCCGGTTGCGTATTTCACAGGCCAGTCTGGCTTTGAGGGGCTTCCGGCGCCCACGCATACCGTTCCGGCCCAAAACGTCACCATGCTGGGCTTACGGTCGGTCGATCAGGCCGAACGCGGCGCGATCCGCGCGGCGGGCGTCGACACCCATGACATGCGGTCAATCGACGAGATGGGGGTCCTGCCCCCCTTGCGGTCGCTGATCGAACGTGCGCGCGCAGCGAATGGGTTGCTCCACGTCTCGTTGGATGTGGATTTCCTCGACCCGCAGATTGCCCCCGCCGTTGGCACGACAGTCCCGGGCGGTGCGACCTTCCGCGAGGCCCATCTGATCATGGAGACGCTCGGCGACGCGGGCGTTGTGACCTCGCTCGATCTGGTCGAGTTGAACCCGTTTCTCGACGAACGCGGTCGCACCGCATCGCTTCTTGTGGATCTGGTGGCCTCGCTCCTTGGGCGGCGGGTCTTGGATCGCCCAACCCGCGCCCACGCCGCCTAAAGGAAAAGCTTATGATTGCCCCCTCGCCCTTGGCCTATGTGCCGTTTGTGTCCGTCGAAAACATGATGCGCCTTGTCCATCACATCGGGCCGGAACCCCTGATGCGCGACCTCGCCGCCTATATCGAGGCGGATTTCAAACGCTGGCCCGAGTTCGACAAGACACCGCGCGTGGCCTCGCACAGTCAGGACGGCGTGATCGAATTGATGCCGACGGCGGACGCCGAAAACTATGGCTTCAAATACGTCAACGGCCATCCCAAAAACATGCGCGACGGCTATCAAACGGTGACGGCCTTCGGCGTTCTGTCTTCGGTGGCGACGGGCTATCCGATCCTGCTGTCAGAGATGACTGTCCTGACCGCGCTGCGCACGGCAGCAACCTCGGCCCTTGTCGGCAGATACCTCGCGCCGCGCGACGCCAAGGTCATGGCCCTGATCGGCAACGGGGCGCAGTGCGAGTTTCAGGCACTGGCCTTCCGCGCGCTGATGGGGATCAACACGTTGCGTCTTTATGACATCGACCCGGCGGCCACGGTCAAAGCGGCCCGCAATCTGCGCGCACAAGGGTTCGAGGTTGTGGAATGCGGCACGGGGCAAGACGCTGTGGAAGGCGCCGATATCATCACGACCTGCACCGCGGACAAGCAATACGCGACGATCCTGACCGACAACATGGTCGGCGCGGGCCAGCACATCAACGCAATCGGCGGCGATTGCCCCGGCAAGACGGAGTTGCACCGCGATATCCTGCTGCGTTCGGACATCTTCGTGGAATACCCCGAACAAACCCGGGTGGAGGGTGAAATTCAGGCGCTGGATGCCGATCATCCGGTGACCGAGCTGTGGCAAGTCATGCGCGGCGATGTGCCGGGACGTCGCGACGTCAAACAGATCACCCTGTTCGATTCAGTTGGTTTCGCGATCGAGGATTTCTCGGCCCTTCGCTATGTGCATGACCGCGTCGAAGGCACCGACTTTGCCCATCGGCTGGATATGCTGGCCGATCCCGACGACCCGCGCGACCTTTTCGGGATGCTTATGCGCGCAGGGTGAACACGGCCCCTTGCGCATATGCACCACAGCCGACACGTTGCCGCCATGACAGACCCGATTGACTGGACGGATGCCTTTGAAAACGGGGCCTATATCGCCAAGGCCGCCGAAATCCGTGACGGTTGGTCGGTGCGCGCAGAGGCATTTCGCGAGACGGCGGCGTTAACGCGGGATGTGCCTTACGGGGATCACGCGAGGGCGGCCTACGACCTGTTTCAAACGCCCGCGCCGAAGGGGACACTGATTTTCGTCCATGGCGGCTATTGGCACCAGACGGACAAGAACACGTGGTCACACCTTGCAGCAGGGGCCATCGCGCGCGGCTGGAATGTGGCGATGCCGTCTTATCCCTTGGCGCCAGAGGTGCCGCTGGGCCAGATCACAGCACATGTCGCCCGCGCAGTGCGAACCATCATGGACGCAACCGAGGGACCGGTTGCTCTGGCAGGGCATTCGGCAGGCGGCCACCTTGTGACGCGGATGGCCTGCCCGGACATCGACCTGCCCCGTGAGCGGATCACCCGGATTACCTCCATTTCCGGACTGCATGATCTGCGGCCGTTGCGACACTCCGCCATGAACGAAACCTTGGGCCTTTCGTCGGAGGAGGCCACGCAAGAGAGCCCGGCGCTCCACACGCCTGTGGGCGGAACACAAATTAACGCCGTGGTCGGCGCCGCCGAGCGACCCGAGTTCTTGCGCCAGACCCGCCTCCTCGCTGAGGCGTGGCAGGGGCAGATCGACATCCGCGATCTATATGTCCCCGGAACCAATCATTTTACGGTCATCGACGCCCTGACCGATCCCGGCAGCGCGCTGATGACAGCCGTGCTCGGCCCCAGATAAAGGCACCCAATGCTTCCTCTCAAAGACCGCTTCCACATGCCCGAAGGGGTGATTTACCTTGACGGAAACTCGCTCGGCCCGCTGCCGCGCGGCGCGGCCGAGGCCGTCGCGCGTGCGACGACACAGGAATGGGCCGAGTTGCTCATCCGGGGCTGGAACGGAGCCGGATGGATGGCCCAACCCGGGCGCGTCGGGGACCGCATCGCAGCCTTCATCGGGGCCGCGCCCGGGACGGTCACCATGGGCGACACATTGTCCATCAAGGTGTATCAGGCGCTGGCTGCCGCACTGGCCATGCGGCCCGAACGCCGCACCATTTTGTCGGATACCGGCAACTTCCCCACCGACCTTTACATGGCCGAAGGATTGATCGGCACCATCGGCAAAGGCCACAGCTTGCAGACTGTGGAGCCCGAGGCCGTGACCCACGCGATCACGGAGGACACAGCCGCCGTTATGCTGACCCACGTGGATTACCGAACCGGGCGCATGCACGACATGGACGCAATCACGCGCGCGGCCCACGCCAAGGGCGCAGTCATGATCTGGGACCTTGCGCATTCCGCAGGCGCGTTGCCGGTGGATCTGGCGGGATCGGACTGCGACTTTGCCGTGGGCTGTACTTACAAATACTTCAACGGCGGACCGGGCGCGCCGGCCTTTATCTATGTGCGCCCCGACCTGATCGACGGCGTGGAACCCGCGCTGTCCGGCTGGCTGGGCCACGATGCGCCGTTTGCCTTTGACCCAAATTACCGCCCCGCGATGTCCATCGAACGGATGCGTGTGGGCACGCCGCCTGTCCTGCAGATGACGGCGCTCGATGCAGCACTTGACGCATTCGATGGCGTCACCATGGCCGACATACGCGCCGCATCCATTGATCTGTGCGAGACCTTCATCACCGCAGTCGAGGAGCGCTGCCCAACACTCCGCCTCGTGTCGCCGCGGGATTCCCGCGAACGGGGCAGCCAAGTCTCCTTTGCCTTTGAGCACGGGTATGCCGCGATGCAGGCACTGATCGCACGCGGCGTGATCGGCGACTTCCGCGCGCCTGACATCATGCGCTTTGGCATGTGTCCCCTGTACCTCGATCAAGGCGACGTCAGGCAGGCCGCAGACATCTTGGCCGAGGTCATCGACACCCGCGCCTACGAGGCGCCGGAGTTCAACGTGCGTCAAGCCGTGACCTGAGACGCCGCTTACGCGGACAGGGCAAGCTCCAGTTCAGGGCGCGTTGGTGGCTGACATCCGGCGCGGGTGCAATTGATCGCGGCGGCTTGCGCTGCGGTCGTCAACAACCGCGCGAGCCCGGCGTCGTCGAACTGTGTGTCGCCATCCCGGTCCACGACCTGACGGATTAGCGTCGCCATGAAGGTATCGCCCGCCCCGACCGTATCGACCAAGGGATCAACGGTCGGCGCGGCAACCGATGCGCGCGCCTGCCCGGCCCGCGCCCAGGCACCATCCGGACCGCGCGTCAAAACAACCAGCGGCGCGCCCGAAGACGACACCAACGCATCAAAGGCCACGTCAAGCGGGGTATCCGGGTATAGCCAACCCAGATCCTCATCCGAGAGTTTGAGCACATCCGTATGGCGGCTCATCCGTTCGACACGCGCGACGAAATCGTCACGATCAGGTGTCAGTGACGGTCGCGCGTTAGGATCGTAGCAGGTCAAAATCCCCGCCGCGTGGCATTGCGCGTGAAACGCCTCCCAAACAGCCGCGTCCTGACCGCTGACCAAGGCGGCAGAGCCGACATGGAAGGCCCGCATGCCATTGGGCGACGCGGCCTCCAATTGATCGGCGCTGATCTGACGTTCCGCGGTGTTGTCGCGGTAAAACTCGTAGGTCGCCGCCCCGTCTGTCAGCGACACCACGGCCAGCGATGTGGGCTGGGGCACGCGAGGTGTGGCCAAGGTCACGCCGTCGGCCTCGAGCCGTGTGGCGATCAATTGGCCCAAAGCGTCCTGAGACACCGGACTGAGGTAATGGACATCTGCGCCCTGACGCGACAGCGCCATGGCCACGTTCATGGGTGACCCGCCCGGATGCGCCACATAGGCGGGGGGGACCCTGTCCTCATTTTCCTGAACGAAATCAATCAGGTTTTCGCCGCCGACTGCGATCACCATTCCATACTTCCCCTTGAGGCCCGCAGGCCGTTTCGTCTTCCCCACGCCTAACGGTAGCAATTTACCGCTGGGATTGCGACCACTTGGGGTGCACCCAAGGCGATTTATTGTCACGCGCTAACATATCTCGCCCAAGGATATGATCCGAGGCTTTCTCGCCGACCATAATCGACGGTCCGTTGAGGTTCCCGTTGGTGATCCGGGGAAAGATCGAGCTGTCTGCAACCCGCAAACCCTCGACCCCGATCACCCGGCATTCGGGGTCAACAACTGCCATGGGGTCATCCGCGGCCCCCATCTTGCAGGTCCCGCAAGGGTGATAGGCGCTTTCGACATGTTCCCGGATAAAGCTATCGAGATCGGCATCCGTCTCTACGTCGTCGCCAGGCTGAATTTCGTGTTTCACGAAAGACGCGAAAGCATCTTGCCCGAATATCTCACGGGTGAGCCGGATACACGTGCGGAAGTCCTCCCAATCCTGTGGGTCGGACATGTAATTAAACAGGATTTCAGGCGCTTCCTTGGCGTCCGCTGACCGCAAGCGCACGTGCCCGCGCGAGGCGCTGCGCATCGGCCCCACATGGGCCTGAAACCCGTGACCTTCGGCAGCCGCCTGCCCGTCGTAGCGCACGGCGATCGGTAGGAAATGATACTGGATGTCCGGGTATTCGACGCCCGCCCGGCTGCGGATGAACGCGGCGCTTTCAAACTGGTTCGACGCGCCCAACCCGGTCTTGAAGAACAGCCACTGCGCGCCGATCAGCGCCTTGGAAAACAGGTTCCAATGCTTGTAGAGCGTGATGGGCTGTTTGCTGGCGTATTGCAGATAGAGTTCCAGGTGGTCCTGCAGGTTTTGCCCCACCCCCGGCCTGTCGGCCACGACGTCAATCCCGTGTTCGGCAAGATGGGCGGCAGGCCCGATGCCCGACAGCATCAACAGCTTTGGAGAGTTGATGGCGGAGGCCGCTATGACGACCTCGCTCTTGGCGGCCACCTCGACCCCATCAACCATGACGCCCACAGCGCTCCCGTCGCGTATGACGATGCGCTCGGCCATCCCCTTGTAGACAAGGACCTGCCCCGTCTTCATCGCGGGTTTAAGATAGGCATTGGCCGCCGACCACCGCCTGCCGCGATAGACGGTCTGCTCCATCGGGCCAAAGCCCTCTTGTTGCTCGCCGTTATAGTCCGCCGTGACGGGATAGCCCGCTTGGCGTCCGGCCTCGACGAAGGCCTCGAACAGCGGATTGTCGCGCGGGCCGCGTGTGACGTGGAGCGGGCCGTCAGTGCCGCGCCATGTCGGATCGCCACCGTGCCCGCCATCATCCCAGTTTTCCATGCGCAGGTAATAGGGAAGCACATCCGCATAGGCCCAACCGCGCGCGCCCGATGCCTCCCAATGGTCGAAATCGCAGGCATGCCCGCGCACATAGACCATCCCGTTGATCGACGATGACCCGCCAATGACCTTACCGCGAGGACAGGCCAGCTTGCGCCCGCCCAAATGCGGTTCCGGCTCGGACCAGTATCCCCAGTCATAGCGCTTCATATTCATTGGATAGGACAGCGCCGCGGGCATCTGGATCAGCGGGCCGGCGTCCGTGCCGCCATATTCCACAACGATAACCGACTTTCCGGCCTCGGCCAGACGATAGGCCATTGCGCACCCGGCAGAGCCTGCACCGACAATCACATAATCCGCTTGCATGGGGGCCTCCCTAGGCTTGGCCGAAATGGACGGGATGGGATCAGAACGGGGCCTCGACCGGCCCCATGCCCACGTAGACGCTTTTCAGCTGTGAGTAGTGTTCGATCGCTACCTTCGCGTTCTCACGTCCGACGCCCGATCCCTTGGAGCCGCCAAAGGGCACCTCGACCGGAGCGAGGTTATAGGTATTAATCCAGCAGGACCCCGCTTCAAGACGTGCGATAACGCGATGGGCGCGCGCCAGATCGCGGGTAAAGACCCCGGCAGAAAGTCCCAGATCGCTCGCATTTGCGCGGGCGATGACCTCCTCCTCTTCCTCGAACTCCAGGACGGACAGGACCGGGCCAAAAATCTCTTCCCGCGCGATAGTCATGTCGTCGGTCACATCGGCAAAGACCGTGGGCTGGACGAAGAACCCGTCGCCATCGGCCCGCGCCCCACCGGTGACGACGCGCGCGCCCTCCTCACGGCCTTTGGCGATGTAGCCCTCCACGATTTTCAATTGCGCCTCGGACACCATCGGCCCGAAATTCGTGGCCTCATCCATCGGATCACCCATCACAGCGGTTTCGACGCGCTCTTTGAGCCGTTTGAGAAACGCATCCTTGATGCCCGACTGCACAAATACGCGCGTCCCGTTCGAACAGACCTGACCTGAGGAATAGAAATTCCCAAGGATCGCGCCGCCAACGGCGTCCTCTACGTCGGCATCGTCGAAAATAACCAAGGGGGATTTGCCGCCCAACTCCATCGTGACGTGTTTCATTCCCGCGGCTGCGGCCGCATAGACGCGTTTGCCCGTGGGCGCGGACCCGGTGAGGGACACTTTGGCGACACGCGGGTCTTCGACCAGCGCGGCCCCCACATCGCCATAACCCTGCACCACGTTGTACAGCCCCGCCGGCAACCCGGCCTCGTGCAGGATTTCCGCGACCTTCAACGCGCAAAGCGGCGTCATCTCGGACGGCTTGAAGATCATCGCATTGCCGCAGGCCAAGGCAGGCGCGCCCTTCCAACACGAAATCTGTGTTGGATAGTTCCACGCCCCGATCCCCACGCACACGCCCAGCGCCTCGCGGATGGTATAGGCGAAATCACCGCCCAACGGGATGTGCTCACCCGTCAGGGTCCCGGCCAACCCGCCAAAGTACTCTAGCGCGTCGGCGGCGGATGTGGCGTCTGCCACCAGCGTTTCTTGCAGCGGCTTGCCGGTATCGACCGTCTCCAACTCGCTCAGCGCGCGATTGCGCGCGCGCATGATGTCAGCGGCCCGGCGCAGGATGCGTCCGCGTTCTGTTCCGGAAAGTGCCGCCCATGCCGGTTGCGCGGCGCGGGCCGCCTCCAATGCCTGTTCGACGATTGAAGGGGTCGCGGAATGCACCCGTGCCACCTGCGCGCCTGTGGCGGGATAGATGACGTCGATGGGCGCTCCGGCGCTGTCTTCGACATAGGCACCGTTGATAAAGTGGCTCGCCGTGGGTTGCGCGATGGGAAAGGGCATTGGGAAACCTTCACGTCAGAGGGCTGTGGTCTGCACCTCCCGTGATAGACTCCGCGCCACTGACGTCCATCGCAATTTTCACGACGATCGTCGCGCGCCCCTGGCCCAGGGCGTCGCGCAAAGGCAAAAAGGGCGCGATCCTTGGACCGCGCCCCCGCAAAAAACCCGCCATCCGGGCAAATCAGAAGAAGTAGAGATCGTCGTCCGAGAGCTCTTCCGCGTCCTCTACGAGGATCGACCAGTTCTCATTCACGCTGGACACCAGAAGGACGTCATCGCCATCCCCTTGGCCGGTGAGGATCGAAATGATCTCGTCCTCTTCCATCAGGCGCAGACCGATCAGATCCTCGCCACTGGTGAAGTCAGTAATCGTGTCGTTGCCGTCTTCTGCCGTGCGGAAGTTCATGCGATCGGCGCCGCTGCCCCCGGTGATGACGTCGTCGCCTTCGCCACCATCGAGCACATCGTCGCCTTCATCGCCACGCAGGACATCGTCGCCTTCGTGGGTGACGATCGTGTCATTGCCCGCGCCGCCATCGCCCACGTCGTTGCCGTCGCGCCCCAGCAAGCGGTCGTCGCCGTTGCCGCCAAAGAGCTTGTCGTCGCCGGTGTTGCCGCTCATCCGGTCGTCACCATTGCCGCCAACAAGCCGGTCGTCGCCCGTGCCGCCGGTCATGCGGTCATTGCCGCCACCGCCGAACATCAGGTCGTCGCCTTCGTCGCCCTGCATGCGGTCATTGCCATCCTCGCCGCGCAGGATGTCTTCGCCTTTGCCGCCGCGCAGGACATCATCGCCCGTGCCGCCCAGAAGCATGTCGTCGCCGGTATTGCCCGACAGGATATCGTTTTCGCCGCCACCAAACAGCGTATCGTCGCCCGAACCGCCATTGAGCATGTCGCAGCCTTCGCCGCCATCGAGCCGGTCGTTGCCTTCGTCGCCGCGCAGGTTGTCGTCCCCGTCACCGCCAAAGAGCTGGTCGTCGCCCTCGTTGCCGTTCAGCTTGTCACGCCCGTCGCCACCGTCGAGGAAATCGGTGCCCTTGCCGCCGCGCAGGATGTCATTGCCATCCTCGCCAAAGAGGGTGTCGTTGCCGGTGTTGCCCGACAGGATATCGACCTCGTCACCGCCAAAGAGCGTGTCATTGCCCGATCCGCCGTTGAGCATGTCGCAGCCGTCGCCACCGATCAGCGTATCGTCGTCGCGGCCACCACGCAGGATGTCGTCGCCCGCGCCGCCAAGGATCAGGTCCGCGCCGGACCCGCCCCAAACCATGTCCTTGCCGTCCAGCCCGGAATAGACGTCGTCACCGTCCAGCAGGTCGATCACATCGTCGCCATCCGTGCCCACGATCAGGTCATCGCCTTCGGTCGGTTCATCGTCGACCTGAATGTCCACGGGCAGCAAAAGCTGGTCGATCTTCACCAGCACGCCGTTGTCGAGCGTCTGAGGCGCCCCAAACACCGCATCCGCGCTGTCGGGGTCCTGATCGACCAACGCGGCACCCGCAACAGTCAGGTCCACACCCAAGAGCGTCGGGATCGTGTCGCCATCCTCCAGATCGCTCGCACCCAATGCGCCGGGTGCAACGTGGAAGGTCAGAACCTCTGCAAGAAAGGCGGCCCCCGCCCCATCCGTCAGCGCGTCAGCGGCGGCGATCAGGTAGTCCGTGGCCCCGGCCGCGTCATCCTCGGGATAGCCCAACGAAATGGCAGCTTGGATCAGCGCCGCGTTCGTCGGTGCAAACAGGGTGGCATTTAGATCTTCGTCGTCCAGCGCGTCGGCCAGACCCACGTCGAGCGTCGCATCGACGTATTGAACAAGGCTGACAAGAATCGAATAGTCGGCGTCCGCCGCGACAGTGGCGAGTACACTTGGCATGGAATTTCCCCCGGGTGGCAACACGAACCACTGCACCCCCATGCATGGCTCGTCCTTACCCTATGAGGTCGTCTCGAAACCTCCAAGAAAAAGCAGAAAATTAACCACACTTTGTGCACATTGCCTTCAACGCGCACAAATGCCGGGAAACAATAGGCCAAGCTTGCCCGGATTGTCGCAGTGCTGCGGAAGAAACGCCCATCAGAAACAGCCGCAGCGTGACGTTGCGTCAGTCCCATGGGCTGCGACCACATTGCACCCCCTGCGGATGCTTGCCGGAACTGCACCATCACCGCTAAGGAAAAGCGTTGGCCGTTGCGCCATCTCAGTCGGGCAGGGAGACAACCGATGGCAGATTACAAGTTCGACACGCTCAGCCTTCACGCGGGTCAATCGCCGGACGCGCGCTTTGGATCGCGCGCCGTCCCGATCCACCAGACGACAAGCTACGTCTTCCCCGACACCGAAACGGCATCGGCGCTGTTCAACATGGAAATCGGTGGCCACATTTACTCGCGCTTGACCAACCCGACGGTCGCGGTCCTTGAACAACGTCTGGCCGCCCTAGACGGCGGCGTTGCCGCGGTCGCAACGGCGTCCGGCATGTCCGCCCTTTTTGTGACCGTCCTCGCGCTGTGTTCGGCGGGCGATCATATCGTGTCGTCGTCCCAGATGTACGGCGCCAATATCAACCTCTTCCAGCACACCCTGTCGCGATACGGCATCACCACGACCTTCGTGGCCCCGAACGATCCCGACGCGATCAAGACCGCGATCCAGCCCAACACGAAAATGGTGTTTGGCGAGGTTATCGGGAACCCCGGTATGGACATCCTCGACGTGCCTGCCGTCGCCGCCATCACCAAAGAGGCGAATGTCCCGCTTGTGATCGACGCCACGTTCAACACGCCATGGATGATCAAACCGATCCAGCACGGCGCAAACATCGTCATCCACTCGCTCACGAAATGGATGGGCGGACATGGCGTGGCGCTGGGCGGCGCGGTCATCGATGGGGGCAACTTTGACTGGGGCGCCACCCCGGGCAAGTTCCCAACTCTGACCGAACCGCATTTCGGCTATCAGGGCGTGAACCTGTGGGAAGAATTCGGCCCCGCGGCGTTCTCCACCCGTGTCCGGACCGAAGGCATGATGAACGCAGGTCCCTGCATGTCGCCCCAAAACGCCTTCTACATCCTGCAAGGGTTGGAAACGCTACCGCTTCGCATGGAGCGGCACATGTCCAACACCGCCAAGATGTTGGAATTCCTGTCGAATCATGATCAGGTCGCGTGGGTAAAGCACCCGCAACTGACCGATCACCCGGACCACGAGACGGCAGTTAAACTCATGCCAAAGGGCCAGGGGTCGATCATCGCGATGGGCGTCAAAGGTGGGCGCGCCGCCTCTGCGGCTTTCATCGAAAGCGTCCAACTCGCCTCGCACCTGGCCAATGTGGGGGACGCCAAGACGCTGGTGATCCACCCGGGCTCGACCACCCATTCGCACCTCACCGCGGACGCGATGGAGGCTGCGGGTCTGACCGACGACATGGTCCGCGTCTCGGTGGGGCTCGAGGATTTCGACGACATCGCAGCCGACTTCGGTCAAGCGCTCAAAGCGGCAAGCCGCGTTCAACCCCGGATGGCCGCAGAATGAAGATCTACGCCACGCACCACGGCAAGTTTAACGAGGTCTTCGCCTCCACCGGCGGGCGCGACTTTGACCCAAAAGGTGAGGTGATCCTGTTCATCCACGGGTCGGGCCAGAACCACCTTGGATACATGCTGCAACACCGCTTCCTCGCGAACCGCGGCTACCAGGTCATCACGCCCGATTTCCCGGGACACGGCCTCAGCGGGGGCGAGCCGCTCACCAGCATTGAAGACATGGCCAAATGGCTGGCCACCTTCATGGACGCCACCGGCATCACGTCTGCCCACATCGCGGGCCATTCCCAGGGCGGGCTCGTCGCGTTGGAATTCGCCGCGCGCTACCCCAAGCGCGTCCGCTCTGCCACCTTCATGGCCACGGCGCTGGCAATCCCGGTGAACGACTTCCTGCTTGGCATGGCCAAGGACAAGGAGCCAAAGGCCATCCGCGCCATGATGGACTGGGGACACGGTCCCACCGGCCATATCCACGATCACACGATGCCCGGCACGTCCCACATGGTCTTTGGTGGACAACTCATGGCCTCCAACGCTCCTGGCGCGCTTTACGCCGACCTTTCCGCCTGCGCGGCGTATGATGGTGGCCCGGCTGCGGCGGAGCAGATCAAATGCCCGACGCTCTGCATCCTGTCGGGCCAGGACAAGATGACGCCCATCAAAGCAGGCCGCAAACTCCACGCGGCACTCGGCGGGGACCTCGTCGAGATTCCCCACGCCGGCCACATGTCGACCACCGAACAGCCCATGGACGTCAACCGCGCCCTCCGCGCCTTCCTCGACGCTCAGCGCGCCACCGCCTAGCTTCATCTTTCCCAAAAGACCCTCGCCCCCCCCGCCCCGGCAGTGGCCGAACGACCACGAGAGGGGGAGGCAAACCGAAACAAGACAAAGGGACGAGCCCATGACCTTCAAGAACATCGCCGTCATCGGCGCCGGCACCATGGGCTCCGGCATCGCGGGCCAGATCGCCAACGCGGGCCACAACGTGCTGCTGCTCGATCTCACGACCGACGCAACGGACTACGCGCTGCAACGGCTCAAGAAGTCCGATCCGCCTGCGCTGCATTCGAAAGACTGCCTGACCCGCATAAAAACCGGCACGATTTCGGATGATTTCGACAAGCTTGCTGACTGTGACTGGATCGTCGAGGCCATCGTGGAACGCCTCGACCTCAAGCGCGATCTCTACAAACGGCTGGAAGAGACGGTCAGCAAAGACTGCATCGTCACGTCGAATACGTCGACGATCCCGATCTCGCTCCTGACCGAAGGCCGCTCTGTCGACTTTCAGGAACGCTTCGCGATCACCCACTATTTCAACCCGGTGCGCTACATGCGCCTCCTCGAACTCGTCCGCGGCGCCCACACCCGCGCCGACGTCATGGACCGCCTCGCCGACTACAACGACCGTATCCTCGGGAAAGGCGTGGTGCCTTGCAACGACACGCCCGGGTTCCTTGGCAACCGCGTTGGCGTCTTCGCGCTGCAGGTCGGAATGGACGAAGCCTTCAAACAGGGCCTGACGATCGAGGAAGCCGACTCCATCATGGGCCGCCCCATGGGCATCCCAAAGACCGGCGTCTTTGGCCTCTATGACCTGATCGGGGTGGACCTGATGTCTGACGTGGTGGACACGCTGGGCGACATCCTCCCCGAGGATGACCCGTTCCACGCTGTGGGTCGGTCAAACAACCCCGCAAAACCGCTCATCGACCGCATGATCGCCGATGGCTTTACCGGCGAGAAATCCGGCAAAGGTGGGTTCTACCGCGAGGATGAGGCCTCGAACCTCGATGGCTCCTTGCGCCCGCGGGTGACCGATCTTCCGCCCAAGGCGCAACACGCCGCCGAGCAAATGGCCGCGAACGAGGAAACGCTGACCGACCTTATCAAAGGCCGCGACGCGCAAACCAAATTCGCCCGCAACGTGCTGGGCCGCGTTTTGGCTTATGCCTCCGCTCTGATCCCCGACGTGACCCGCACGCCCCAAGACATCGACGACGCGATGAAGATGGGCTTCAACTGGGTCCGCGGCCCGTTTGAGATGATCGATGCGCTCGGGGCCGACACGGTGGCGACCCTGGCCTCCGAGGCTGGTGCCGAGGTTCCCGCGATTCTGAACGACACCGCGCCGTTCTACGCGGTCCAAGACGGCACGCTCATGGTGCGCACCGCCGACGGCTACGCGCCCGTGCAACTGCCCGAGGGCACCATCCGCTTCTCGCTCCTGCGCAAAACGCTGACGCCCATGGCCACGAACCGCGCGGCCTCGCTCTGGGATCTCGACGGCATCCGCCTGATCGAATGGCACTCCAAGGCCAACGCGCTGACCGCCGACTCAATGGAAATGGTGCACAAGGCCGCCGAGGACCCCGGTCGCGGCATCCTCGTCCATAACGACGCCCAACACTATTCGGCAGGCGTCGACCTCAACCGCTTCGCCGCCTTCATCGAAGCCGAGGATTGGGAGGGCATGGACGCCTTCCTCAACGACTTCCAGCAGGCGGTGCGCAAGTTGAAATACACCGAGGTTCCGGTCATCGGCGCGCCTTCGGGGCTCGCGCTTGGTGGTGGGTTCGAGGTGTTGATGCACTGCGACGCCCTGCTCAGCCACGCGAATTCCGTCCTCGGCCTCGTTGAGGCCGGCGTGGGCGTTGTGCCCGGCGGCGGCGGCGTCAAGGAAACCATGCACCGCTGGCTCACCGCCACCGGCGACGCCGAGAAGGCCGCGTGGGAGACCTGGATGCAGATCGGCTATGGCAAGACCGGCCCATCGCCGGAGCAAGCCGAGCCGCTTCAATACTTCCAGCCTGAGCGTGACGGCGCGGTCATGAACCGTGACAAACTGATCGCTGAGGCCACGGCGCGCATCGAAAACTGGGGGCCTTACACACCCAAGGCAGAGCCGACGTTTACCCTGCCCGGTCGCGGCATCCTTCAGCACATGGAGGACTTCATGGACCAAGGCCTCGCCAAAGGCTGGTTCACGCCCCACAACAAGACCACCGCCATGGAGATTGCGACGATCGTCGTGAACACCGACGGCGATGGGCCGATCACGGTGAGCGAACAAGACATGTACGACCGCGAACGGGCGGCCTTCCTGCGTCTGGCCAAGACGCCGGAAACCAAAGCGCGCATCAACGGGATGCTCGCGGGGGACCCGATTGACAACTAAGGCTTTGAGAGGCGGCGAGAGCCGCTGCCTCTCGCGCTCTCCGGAGTGTTTCCAGAAAGATGAAGGGGGCGCCGAAACCTTGGCGCCCCTCTTTCGTGCGATCCGGTCAGTCGGCGGTCAGGTCGAACTCTTCTTCGGGGAAGTATTTTTCGAGCCGGATATCTGCCGTCCGTGCGTGTCCTTCCATACCTTCAAGGCGTGAAATACGCGCGGTGGCGACCGCCACGGGCTTGGCGGCGGCGCGCGTGGCGCGTTGCCACGTGACGGTCTTCATGAACTTGTGCACGGACAGCCCGCCCGTGTAGCGCGCCGCACCCGAGGTCGGCAAAACGTGGTTGGGGCCACTCGATTTATCGCCAAATGCAACGGTCGTCTCTTCACCAAGGAAGAGTGAGCCATAGGACGTCAAGCGCGCCAGCCACCAATCGAGGTCGGCGGCCTGAACATGCAGATGTTCGGGCGCGTAGAGGTCTGATGTCGCGGCCATCTCCTCGCGATCCGCACAGAGCATAACCTCGCCATAGTCGCGCCACGCGGCGGTGGCGTTGTCGCGGTTAAGCTCGGGCAATTCCGCGATCAGTTGCGGGACAAGCTCCATCACCTTTTCCGCGAGGGGGCGGTGATCTGTGACCAGCCAAACGGGCGAGTTGTACCCGTGTTCGGCCTGCCCCACCAAATCCCACGCGACGAAATAGGGATCGGCGTCCGCATCCGCGAGGATCAGCGAATTGGTGGGACCTGCGAACATGTCAATCCCCACCTGACCGAAGAGGATGCGCTTGGCCTCGGCCACGAACTGATTGCCGGGGCCCACGAGGATATCGCATTTCGGCAGACCAAAGAAGCCGTGGGCCATGGAGGCCACTGCCTGCACACCGCCCATATTCAGGATCGCGTCCGCGCCGCAGTAGTTCATAGCGTAGAGGATCGGCGCCGGGATGCCTTCGCCCGGCCGTGGCGGCGAGCAGGCCGTCACGTGGCGAACGCCTGCAACCCGCGCCGTCGTCACGGTCATGATCGCGCTTGCGATGTGCGAATAGCGCCCGCCGGGGACGTAGCAGCCCGCCGCGTCCATCGGTATCTGGCGCTGACCGGCCATGAGGCCAGGGATGACCTCAAGTTCTGTATCCTGAACGGTCGCCCGCTGTGCTTCGGCGAAGCGGCGCACGTTGTCATGGGCAAATCGGATATCGTCCTTGAGCTTTTGCGGCAGCAGCTCTTCGGCTGCGGCAATCTGATCAGCCGTGACCAGAGCGGGCCCGTCCCACTTGTCGAATTGCTCTGCCAGCGCCATCGCCTTGGCCTCGCCTTCGGCCGCGATGTCGCTGAGAAGTCCGCGCACGAGCGCGCGCACGTCACCTTGATCTGTCGTCTCGTGGCGCGGGGCCTGTTTGAGGTATTCCATCATCCGTCTCCCAACATGTCAGCCCGCGGCAGTCGCAAAGGCCACAATCTCTTGAACAAGGGCATCGAGTGCATCGACCTGAACCCCCGGCGCCGCGTGGGGCGCCAAAAGTGAAAACTCGGTACAGGCGATCACCTGCACATCACTGCCGACCTGTGCACTGAGGCGGTGGAAGGCGGCCTGCGCTTCGGCATCCGGGCCGCGTGCTTTGACATGGCGGATCAGGTCCAGCGCCGCATCGGCCTTCGGATGGCGGATCGTGGCCCCCCGCGTAGCCAAGGCTGCGTCGTACAGTCCGATCTGCGCGACGGCGGGGCTTGCCAGAAGCGCAACCTCGGCGCCGTGGGGTACGTGTGCCGCCGCGATATCGACCATATCCAGAAAGGGGATGTCGACCGCATCGCGCACGGCATCGGCATAGTGATGCGCAGTATTGCACGCCATTGCGAGCGCCTGCGCGCCTGCGCCTTGCAGCCTGCGGGCCATATCCGCGAGGACCGGTGCGGGGTCCTCTCCGTCACCCTCGATCAACCGCGCAATGCGCGACGGCACCTGGGGGTTCTGGTCCACCATCAAGGGCACGTGATCGCGGTCATCTTGGGCAGGCACGGCGGCCATGACGCGCGCCATCAGGTCCAGCGTCGCCGCTGGCCCCATGCCCCCCAATATGCCCACCATACGCATCGTCTGACCCTAGCCGACGCTGACGCGGCGATCGGTGTGATCGAAGGCGAAATCATAGCCAAAGAGCCCGACCGACCCACCGGTATGCAGGAACACGACGCGTTCGCCCTTTTTGAAATGCCCCTTGCGGCAGAGATCAATCAGGCCAGCCGCCCCTTTGGCCGAATAGACCGGATCAAGGAGGATGCCCTCAAGTTCGGCAAACATGCGGATCGCCTCGATCCCGCTTTCCGTGGGCAAGCCATAGCCTTCGCCGACGTAATCGGTATTTGCGCGAACCATGTCGCGGGTCACGACGCCGGGCATTCCCATCTTTTCAGCAGTCTTGACGGCAAGATCGTAGACCATCTGTTCCTGTTTGGGCTGCGGCGCGCGGGTCCCCACACCCAAGAGCGGGATTTGCGCGTTCATCGCGGCAAGCCCGGTCACGAGCCCCGCCTGCGTACCGCTGGACCCGGTGGCGTGGGTGATGTGGTCGATCTTGAGGGAGCGGTCATTGGCCTGACCCAAAAGCTCGAACGCGCAGTTCACATAACCCAACGCGCCCGTGGCGTTCGAACCGCCTCCCGGGATAGTGTAGACCTTGTGACCCTCGGCGCGCTTGACCTCCGCCGCCCGCTCCATCTCTCCCGGCATGTCGTGGCCGCCGGGAAATTTCTGCGTGGTGGCCCCGTGCAGGTGGTCGAGCAGGACGTTGCCGTTGTCGTTGTAATTGGCGTTGTTATAGCCCGTGCGATCCTCCAGCAGGATATGGCACTTCATGCCCAGACGGGCAGCAAAGGCTGCGGTCTGGCGCGCATGGTTCGACTGCGTCGCACCCTGGGTCATGACCATATCGGCGCCTTCGGCCTCTGCCTCGGCAAAGAGGAATTCCAGCTTGCGGGTCTTGTTTCCGCCCGACGACATGCCGGTGCAATCGTCGCGCTTGATCCAAATTTCAGGCCCTCCCAATTCAGCCGACAGGCGTGGCATGGGCTCAAGCGGTGTGGGCAAATGGGCGAGGTGCAGACGGGGGAAGCGGGCCAGATGCATGGATGATCCTTTCAGGGGCAAACTTGCTTGCTGCGACAGTATAGGGCTGGATTTTTCGGCGCAAATGCGAAAAACCGGCCTTAACTTACCAATTTCTGCAATTTATGAGGCGCGGTATGCGTTTGGAATGGCTCGAAGATATCCTCGCGGTGGTCGACAGCGGATCGTTTTCGGATGCCGCCGATCAGCGCGGGCTGACGCAGTCGGCCTTCTCACGCCGAATCCGCATGATCGAAGATAGCGTGGGGGTCGAACTCTTTGACCGTTCACGTAAACCCGTCCAGCTGTCGCCCGCCACGGCGGCGCAGGAAACGCGGCTGCGTGACCTTGCTTCAGAACTTCGCACCCTCACCAACGATCTGCGCAGCCAACAGGCCAGCGCACAGCGCCACATCGCCATTGTGGCGCAGCATGCCATCGCCACCAGCCATGCGCCCCGCGTGGTGCGCGATCTGGTCGACAGTGGCGGGCTGTCGGTGCGTCTGCGGTCAGCCAATCTGGATGAATGCTACGCGATGCTCCTGACCCATGGCGCGTTCATCGCGCTGGCCTATCGCACGGATACCGATCCGCCCATGGCGCGGTCCGACATGTTCACCGTTTTGGATCTGGGCGTCGAACATCTGATCCCGGTGGCCGCGCCGGATTTCCCCGCCACCGGGCGCGATTGCGTGGCCTACCCAAAGGACGCCTATCTGGGCCAGATTTGCGAACGCGAACTACTTCCGGGGCTGGGCGCCACGAAACGGGCCGAAACCTCGCTGACGACGGCCGCGCTTGAACTCGCGCGGGCGGGTGTTGGGTTCGCCTGGGTGCCCGCCTCGTTGGCCGAGGCGCACATCCATGGCCGGACGCTCAAACGTCTTGTGGGTTTGCCGCAATTGACGTTGCGGTTGACGGCCACCCGGTTGACCCAGGATGCCACCCCGGCCGAAGCCGTCGCCTGGGACCGCCTGTGTGCCATGGCGAAAGCCCAATAGAAAAAGGCCCGGACACCGCGCCCGGGCCTTG
The DNA here is from genome assembly GCA_038527375.1 of Pseudomonadota bacterium. Classification (GTDB taxonomy): domain Bacteria; phylum Pseudomonadota; class Alphaproteobacteria; order Rhodobacterales; family Rhodobacteraceae; genus Shimia_B. Next base: position 35,592 of record JBCBFU010000004.1, read on the forward strand.
TGATTGTGTTCTGCGTCAGCGCCGGGTCACACCCGGCCCTTCCACGGCACAAGCCATGTCTCGAGCTTTCGGATACCCACGTCGATCAGGAACCCGATCACGCCGATCACGATGATGCCGACGATGATGATGTCGGTCAGCTGGAATTTGGAGGCGACCATGATCATCATCCCAATCCCACGCTCTGCCGCCACCAGTTCCGCGGCAACAACCGTGCCCCAGCACACGCCCATCGCCACGCGGGCGCCCGTGAAGATTTCGGGTAGCGAATTCGGGATGATCACCTTGCGCAGGATTTGCCATTTCGAGGCACCCAGCGAATAGGCTGCGTGCACCTTGGTGATGGCCACCCCGGACACACCTGCCCGGGCCGAGATGATCATGATCCAGAGCGCCGCGAGGAACAGCAGGATCACCTTGGACATCTCGCCGATGCCAAACCAGATGATCATCAAAGGGATCAAGGCCAAGGGCGGCACGGGCCGCATGAACTCGACAATCGGGTCAAACCAGCCGCGCGACCAGTTTGTCAGACCCATCGCATAGCCGATGGGAATTCCCAAAAGCGACCCGAACAAGAAGCCCAACAGGACCCGCTGCAGGGAAATCCCGGTATGCTCCAGAAGGGTGAAGTTCTGATAACCCTCGTCCAACAACCGGAAGAACCGCTGCCAAACAACCTCTGGTGCGGGCAGGTACAGCCGCGCCATGCGGAACCCGGTATCAGGCTCGAATGTGGGGGTGCCTTTGTCGGTCAGACCGACTTGGCCACCCTCCATCGCAAAGGTCTGGCCGGGCTCGACCGGTTGACCATTGATCGCCGTGACGACCGACCCGTCACGCTTGGACACCTCATCGTTGCGGAAGACATCGATCACCTTGAACCCGTAGCGCGCCACGGTGGTACTGTCATTCTTGGCGGGCCCGTCGCCTTCTTCGACGACAATCGCCTCCGGAATGCGTCCGGGGTTGCCTTCTGCATCGACGGTTTGCTGGATGTCCTCGCGGTATACCCGCACGGCAACTATGGCGTCATCGGTCGTGCCATCCGGCAGCGTGACCGTGTAGGTGAACTCCACATCCCCATCAAAGGGCCCCGGCAATTTGGGCAGAGGGATGGTCGAGTTCGTGAAGGCCACCCACAGCCAGAACACCGTGATGACCGACAAGACCGAGGCGAGCCGGTTGGCGACCACGGCGCTTTCGTCGCCAAAGGTCACAGTCTTGAGCTTGTTGAACCCCTTGCGTTCGAACAACCCCGACAGCAGCCGCGAAAACACGAGGTAGCTGCCAAAGAACGCCACCAGATAAAGAACGAGAATAAGCAAGCCGGTCATGCGTTCTCCTCCGTCCGGCCCATGATTTCTTCTTCCATGTTCCAGATCATCTCCAGGATCTCCTCCCGGGTATTGTTGTAATCGGCGTGCTTCTTGACCTCGCGCAGGTCATTGCCCACGCCCAGATCCGCGAATGGCAGCCTGTATTCCTTGTGAACGCGACCCGGGCGCGGTGCCATGACCAGCAGCCGCTCGCCCAAAAGAAGCGCCTCCTCCACCGAGTGCGTGATCAAGATGATGGTCTTGCCCGTGTCCTTCCAAAGGTCGAGCACGAGCGACTGCATCTTCTCCCGCGTCAGCGCGTCGAGCGCGCCAAGCGGTTCGTCCATCAGGATCACGTCGGGTTCGTTCGCCAGACAGCGGGCCAGTGCCACACGCTGCTGCATCCCGCCCGACAACTCGTAGACCGCCTTTTCCTTGAAATCCTGCAGGCCGACGACCTCCAGCAGGTGGTCGACCGTCTGCGCGCTCTCCTTGCGGCTCATCCCCTTCATGTCGGGGCCAAAGGACACGTTGTCCCGCACGCTCATCCATTCAAACAGCGCGCCCTGCTGAAAGACCATCCCGCGCTCCGGGCTCGGTCCCACGACCTTGTCGCCGTTCAGAGTAATCTCGCCTTCGGTCGGCGCCAGAAAGCCCGCCACGATGTTCAAAAGCGTCGTCTTCCCGCAGCCCGATGGCCCCAGCACCGACATCAGCTCACCGGATTTGATGTCGAGCGACACGTTCTTGAGCGCTTGGACATGCCCACCGTTGGGCAGATCGAAACGCATGGAAATATCATTGATCAAAAGACCTGACACGGTCGAACCCCCTTTGGGCGGCAGGCGCATGTCGCGCGGCCTTTACCCCTGATCCCTGCTAGCTCACCCCGCCGAGCTTTTCCTTTTGCCGGAAATACCTTGGGGGGGACGAGGGGGGCAAAGCCCCCCAGATCCGGGGGCGCGTCGTCAGGCGCGCCCCCGGCCATTTTGATATCGCCGCAGCGATTACATGGAGTTCGCGTCAGCCAGCGGGCCGGTGTTCACGTTGTCCTCGTAAGAGGCTTTGGCCGCATCGATGGAGCCTGCTGCAACGAAGACGTCCGCCACACCCTTCATGAACTCCTGTGCGCCGCCACCCAGCCACTTGGCCGACAGCTGATCCTCGGTCGTGGGGAAGACGAAGGTCGACAGCGAACCGGCTGCGTCTTCTTCGCTCATACCCGCATCCTTGGCGATCGCGGCAAGCATGTCCGCAGGGTTGCCGTCTGCCCACATGGCGTTGGCGTCCGCAGTCACTTCAAGGAACTTCGCAACCATTTCGGGGTTCTCAGCGACGAACGCCGAAGGTGCCGAGGTCACGTCGAACACGAGGATGCCCAGCTCTTCTTTCTCTGCGCCGGTCAGCAGAACGTTGCCGCTCTCTTTCATGCGGCGCAGCGCGCCACCCCAACCGCAGGCCATGTCAACCGAACCCTGTGCGAGGGCGGCTTGACCTTCGGCAGGAGCCATATCGACAACCGTCAGGCTGTCGAGCGCCACACCGAAGTGGTCCATCTGCTTGAGGAAGCCGTAATGCGCGGCGGTGCCCAGCGGAACAGCGACGGTCTTGCCGGACAGTTCGCCCGCGCTCTCGGCGTCGATTTCGAGGCCCGAGGATACAACGCAGTTGTCGTTATCCGAATAGGACACAGCCACGTCGATGATTTGCAGGTCCTGACCAGCAGAGGTCGCGACCACGAAGGGCGGCACGCCTTGGCTGACCGAAATTTGCACGTCGCCGGACGCCATCGCCGCCGACATCGCCGTACCAGTGTCGAAGCTCACCCAGTTGACCTTGACGCCCAGCGCCTCGTCATAGGTGCCTGCGACTTTCGCGGCCTGGAACGGCATCGGCCATTCGAGGAAGTAACCCACGGTGATTTCACCATGGCCATCGGCCATTGCCTGACCGGCCAGCAATGCGGCAGCAGAGGCCGCGCCCAAAATGATACGTTTCATGTATTCTCTCCCTTGCTGAACCAAACGCTGCACAACAAAGCAGCGCCAATTCCGACAGGCAGCCAAACATGTTTGGGGGAGATGTCAAAGCCTTATTCACGTGCGCTCCGCAAAGCGCCCAAGCTTTGGGCGCGCTTTTGATGCTTCCTGCGCAATAACATGCACATGCCGACTGATTGGCGCGGGCATGTGGCAACTGGATATACATTAGGCTTGAAACTGGCCCTATAGGACGGGTCCCAATTCCGGCTTATGCTCTGCCATCTTGCTCTTGCCTGCGGAGGATTCTGCAATGATGGACGGCCAATTCAACCCGAACGATCTCAGCCAAGTCGTGGAAAACGACAAGGCGCATGTCTGGCATCACCTGATTCAGCACAAGCCGTTTGAAACCAAGGACCCCAACATCATCGTCGAGGGCAAAGGCCTGCGCGTCTGGAACCAAGCGGGCAAGGAACACATCGACTCGGTCTCGGGCGGTGTGTGGACCGTGAACGTCGGCTATGGACGCGAGCGCATCGCGAACGCCGTGCGTGATCAACTGGTCAAGATGAACTTCTTTGCGGGTGCTGCAGGCTCGATCCCCGCGGCGACCTTCGCGGCCAAGCTGATCGACAAGATGCCGGGCATGAGCCGGGTCTATTTCTCGAACTCCGGCTCGGAAGCCAACGAGAAGGCTTACAAGATGATCCGCCAGATCGCGCACAAGCGCTATGGCGGCAAGAAGCACAAGATCCTCTACCGCGAGCGGGATTACCACGGCACCACCATCGCCGCGATGGCGTCAGGCGGCCACCACCAGCGCAACGCGCAATACGGCCCCTTCCCCGACGGTTTTGTAGCGGTTCCGCACTGTCTTGAGTATCGCGCGCATGAACAAGGTCTGGAGGCCGGTGAGGGCTATGGCGTGAAAGCCGCCGAAGCCATCGAAGAGGTTATCCTGCGCGAAGGCCCCGAGACCGTGGGCGGCCTGATCCTCGAACCTATCACCGCAGGCGGAGGCGTCATCACGCCCCCCGAAGGCTATTGGGAGAAGGTGCAGGAAATCTGCAAGAAGTACGACGTCTTGCTTGTCATCGACGAGGTCGTTTGCGGGATCGGTCGCACGGGCACATGGTTTGGGTACCAGAACTACGGCGTGCAGCCCGACATCGTGACGATGGCAAAGGGCGTTGCATCGGGTTACGCGGCGATCTCTTGCACGGTCACAACCGAAGCGGTATTCGAGATGTTCAAGGACGATGCCAGCGATCCTCTGAACTACTTCCGCGATATCTCGACCTTCGGTGGCTGCACCGCGGGTCCGGCAGCGGCGATCGAAAACATGTCTATCATCGAGGAAGAGGACCTTCTCCAGAACACGCTGGATATGGGCGCCTATTTCATGGATCAACTCAACGCCCTGTCCGAGCGCCACGCGGTGATCGGTCAGGTGCGGGGCAAAGGCCTCTTTAACGGGCTGGAACTGGTTGCCGACCGTGAAACGCGCGAACCCGCAGCCGAGGCACATGTGCAGGCCGTTGTGGGTGACTGCATGGCCCAAGGCCTGATCATCGGGGCGACAAACCGGTCCTTCAAAGGCTACAACAACACGCTGTGTTTCTCGCCCGCGTTGATCGCGACGAAAGACGATCTCGACGCGATTGTTGACGGCGTTGATCAGGCCCTGACCCGGGTGTTTGGCTGATCCAATCGCGCGAGCCAAACTTGGCTAGCGCGGGGGGCGGACGCTCCGCCCCCCTAGACCCGTGGGACCCAGCGGCCGTCATTCCCCGAGCTTTTCGGGGCAATCGAAAAGCCAGCGGGTGCGCTTGTATGTCAGACATATCTCCGGCACGATAAGTCCAGTTCAAACCCGGAATACATCCAGATGGCGATCCCTGCTGAGACGTTCTTCCTTGACCCCGATGCAGAAGGCACCCTGCAAAGCCAGATTCAGCAGCTGATCGCGGAAGGCATCTTGTCGGGCAGATTTCGGCGCGGCGAACGTCTGCCGTCCTCGCGCAAACTGGCGCAGCAACTGGGGGTTAGCCGGATCACCGTGACCTTGGCCTATACCGAGCTGTTGGCCGACGACTACATCACAGCCCGCGGGCGATCGGGGTACTTCGTGTCCGAGGGCGCCCCCCAAACGCCCAGCTTTCCGAGCACACCCAAGGAAGACACCGTCGATTGGGGCCGCGCGCTTGCCCAGCGGTTCAGCCAGCGCCGCGCGCTAGAAAAACCTTCGGACTGGCGGCGCTACAAATACCCGTTCACCTACGGGCAAGCCGATCCGACCCTGTTTGACAGCGCCAATTGGCGGCTCTGCGCGCTTCAGGCCCTTGGTCAGCGCGACTTTGATGCGCTGACCACGGATTATCACGATCAGGATGATCCGCAGTTGGTCGAATTCATCGCGCGCCATACCCTACCCCGGCGCGGCATCCGGGCCGAGGCGTCTGAAATCCTCGTGACACTCGGGGCGCAAAACGCACTGTGGCTCGCGGCGCAAGTGCTGCTCAACCAAAGGCGCACTGCCGCAATCGAGGATCCCTGTTACCCGTCTCTGCGGGATATTCTGACACAGTCGCGCTGCCATCTCGCCGCCGTTCCCGTCGATGCCGATGGCCTTCCGGCCGAAGCGATCCCGCCCGGGACAGACGTTGTGTTCACGACGCCGTCCCATCAATGCCCGACGACCGCGACCATGCCCATCACGCGGCGACGTGCGCTTTTGGACCGGGCCGCGCGCGAAGACTTCCTCGTCGTCGAAGATGACTATGAATTCGAGATGTCGTTTCTGGGAAACCCCTCTCCCGCGCTCAAGAGCATGGACCGTGAGGGGCGGGTGATCTACGTCGGCTCCTTCTCCAAAAGCCTCTTTCCGGGGCTGCGGCTGGGATACCTCGTCGGATCGGCCGCCTTTATCGACGAAGCACGCGCATTGCGGGCGACGGTGCTGCGGCACCCACCGGGCCATATCCAAAGGACGGCAGCCTATTTCCTGTCGCTGGGGCACTACGATGCACTGATCCGGCGCATGGGGCGCACCTTCAAGGAACGGCGCGAGGTGATGGAGGCCGCCCTGGATGCTCATGGGCTGACCATTGCAGGCCGCGGTGCCTTTGGCGGGTCGTCGTTCTGGATGCAACTGCCCGAAGGCCAAAGTGCGACCGCCTTGGCCGCCCGCCTGCGCAACGACAGCGTACTGATCGAACCGGGCGGACCGTTTTTCGCCCGGGAAGGCTCTGACCGGCATTACAGGCTGGCCTATTCGTCCTTGCCCGCAGACCGGATCGAGGCCGGCGTGGCGCGCATTGCTGCGGCGCTCTGACGCGAGAAAATCCACCCGCAAATGACTCGCCGCACAAAACAGATGCGTGTATTATTCAGACGAAACGTCTCAATAATTACCACAACTGTTCACTGCAGCGGTCCAGATGGGCCAAATTGGACTTACTTGGATGCAAATCTTGGCCCTATCGCTACCCCGGCCGGGCACCTATGGTTGCCCAAAGCTGCAATCCGGCGCCCCGCGCGCCACCAAAACCCGTTTCTGCTGGAGATCACGCCCATGAAAATGACCACTGAAGAAGCCTTTGTGAAAGTGCTTCAGCGCCACGGCATCGAACATGCCTTTGGTATTATCGGGTCGGCCATGATGCCGATTTCGGACCTCTTCCCCGTCGCAGGGATCAAGTTCTGGGACTGCGCGCACGAAGGCTCTGCCGGCTTCATGTCGGACGGCTACACCCGCGCCACCGGCAAGATGTCGATGATGATCGCCCAGAACGGCCCGGGCATCACGAACTTCGTGACGGCGGTGAAAACGGCCTACTGGAACCACACGCCTTGTCTCTTGGTCACGCCGCAGGCTGCCAACAAGACAATCGGCCAAGGTGGCTTTCAGGAAATGCCGCAGATGAACCTTTTTGCCGACTGCGTGGCCTACCAGGAAGAAGTCCGCGACCCGTCGCGCGTTGTGGAGGTTCTGACCCGCGTGATCGCACAGGCGAAACGGTTGTCCGGCCCCGCCCAGTTGAACATCCCGCGTGATTTCTGGACGCAGGTCATCGATACCGAGATCGTCGATCCCATCGAATTCGAACGCAGCCCGGGCGGCGAGAACTCGGTCGCGAAAGCCGCCGACATTCTGTCGAACGCCAAGAACCCTGTGATCCTGAACGGCGCGGGCGTTGTCCTGTCCGAAGGCGGGATCGAGGCATCGCGCATTCTGGCCGAGCGGCTCGATGCCCCGGTCTGCGTTGGGTATCAGCACAACGACGCGTTCCCCGGCAACCACCCGCTCTTTGCCGGGCCGCTGGGCTATAACGGCTCGAAGGCCGGGATGGAGTTGATCAAGGACGCCGACGTCGTGTTGTGCCTCGGGACGCGCTTGAACCCGTTTTCGACATTGCCGGGCTACGGTATGGACTATTGGCCCAAGGATGCGACCATCATCCAGGTCGACATCAACCCTGACCGGATCGGCCTGACCAAAAAGGTTACCGTGGGCATCGTGGGTGACGCGGCCAAAGTCGCCGAAGGTATCACACGCCAGCTGTCCGACACGGCAGGCGATGCAGGTCGCGAAGACCGCAAGGCCAATATCGCCCAGAAGAAATCCGCTTGGGCGCAGCAATTGACCGAGATGACGCACGAGGACGACGATCCGGGCACCACCTGGAACCAGCGTGCCCGCGCGGACAAGCCCGACTGGATGAGCCCCCGCATGGCGTGGCGCGCGATTACCGCCGCGCTCCCGCGCGACGCGATCATCAGCAGCGACATCGGCAACAACTGCGCCATCGGCAACGCCTATCCGGACTTTGATCAAGGCCGCAAATACCTGGCACCGGGCCTGTTTGGTCCCTGTGGTTATGGTCTGCCCGCCATCGTGGGCGCCAAGATCGGTCAACCCGATGTCCCGGTGGTTGGTTTCGCTGGCGACGGTGCCTTCGGGATCGCGGTGAACGAATTGACGGCCATTGGTCGCGGCGACTGGCCGCCGGTGACGCAGATCGTCTTCCGCAACTACCAGTGGGGCGCGGAAAAGCGGAACTCGACCCTGTGGTTCGACGACAACTTTGTCGGCACCGAACTGGACGAAGAAGTATCCTATGCCGGTATCGCGCAGGCCTGCGGCCTCGAGGGCGTCGTCGCGCGCACCATGGATGAACTGACCGCCGCGTTGAACAAGGCGATCAAGGATCAGATGGAGAACGGCAAGACCACGCTGATCGAGGCGATGATCAACCAGGAACTGGGCGAACCGTTCCGTCGTGATGCGATGAAGAAGCCGGTTTCGGTTGCAGGCATCGACGCGTCGGACATGGTCCCCCAGCAGCCTGCGCAAGCTGCCGAATAATTGTGGCGCAGATTGCCCATTACCGCGGCGGCCGTCCTTTGGGCGGCCGCCTGCCTTTGCCGGGTCCAATGGGACCGGGGCACCGCGCATGAGCGCGATCCTGACCGATATCCGCCAACGCGCAGCCGCGCTCGGCAAGCATATCGTCCTGAGCGAGGGGGACGATCCCCGCATCGTCGCGGCTGCCTTCGCGGCGCACGACCAAGGCCTCGCACGTATTTCTCTGGTTGGGGACGCAGGCGTACAGGCGCAATTCGACGCCCTCGGCCTGTCGTCGGACGGAATTGATATCCACGACCCCGACACGTCACCGCTGACCGCAGAGCTGACCGAGCTTCTGGTCACGCTGCGCGCCCACAAGGGCATGACACCCGAAAAGGCGACGGTTGCTGTCCGCGACCGCCTGGTTTTCGCGGCCCTCATGGTCCGCGCCGGCAAGGCCGATGGCACGGTGGGCGGCGCGGTCGCTACAACCTCGGACACGGTGCGCGCAGCGCTCCAGATCATCGGCAAGGCCCCGCAGGCAAGGCTGGTGTCCAGTTTCTTCCTCATGGCCATGCCCGAAGGGCACCCATCGGGGCGCTCTGCCATGGTGTATTCCGACTGCGGGCTGGTGATTGACCCAAACGCCGATGAATTGGCAGCGATCGCAATCGATGCCTCCGCCTCTTTCAAGGCTCTGACCCAGACCGATCCGCAGGTGGCGATGCTGTCGTTTTCCACGATGGGCAGCGCGCGCCATCCCAATGTGACCAAGGTCACTGACGCCCTTGCGCTGGCCAAAGCTGGCGCACCCGACCTCGCCATTGACGGAGAGCTTCAGTTCGACGCGGCCCTTGTGCCATCCGTGGGTGCCTCCAAAGCCCCCGGATCGCCGGTGGCCGGGCAGGCAAATGTCATGGTCTTTCCCAATCTCGACGCGGGCAACATCGCCTACAAGATCACCCAGCGTCTCGGCGGTGCTGAGGCTATCGGTCCGGTGCTCCAAGGGCTCGCACGGCCCGCCAACGACCTCAGCCGCGGTTGCGTTGCCGAAGACGTGGTCAACATCATCGCGATCACCGCGTTGCAGGCAGCAACGGCATGACCACGACCTGCGACATGACCTCTCGGCGCGCTATCGCTGCGTCAATTGCCTTTGACTCGGGCGTCGGGAGTATTGATACACAATTGATCCAGCAGAACGGAGACTTTGGCCATGGCCCGCACACAGCCCCACGTTGATACGTCGCCCAAAGTCTCGGACGAGATCCGCAAGACGACCTGCTACATGTGCGCCTGCCGGTGCGGCATCAACGTGCACCTGAAGGACGGGCCGGATGGCAAACGACAGGTCGCCTATATCGAAGGCAACCGCGACCACCCGGTGAACCAGGGCGTGCTGTGCGCCAAGGGATCGGCGGGGATCATGCAGGTCAATGCGCCGTCGCGTCTGCGGGCTCCGATGAAACGTGTGGGGCCGCGCGGATCGGGCAAGTTCGAAGAAATCAGCTGGGGTGAGGCGCTGCAGATCGCGACGGACTGGCTGGCCCCCATCCGCGCCGAGGCCCCACAAAAGCTCGCGTTCTTCACCGGTCGCGATCAATCGCAAAGCTTCACATCCTATTGGGCGCAGGCCTTTGGGACACCCAACTACGCTGCGCATGGCGGATTTTGTTCGGTCAACATGGCTGCAGCCGGCATCTACACGATGGGCGGCGCGTTCTGGGAATTCGGTCAGCCTGACTGGGACCACACCAAGCTCTTCATGCTGTTCGGCGTGGCCGAAGACCACGACAGCAACCCGATCAAGATGGGTCTGGGCAAGCTCAAGGCGCGCGGCGCCAAGGTCATTGGCGTGAACCCCGTGCGCTCGGGGTACAACGCCGTCGCCGACGAATGGGTCGGCATCACGCCCGGCACGGACGGCCTGTTTATCCTGGCACTCGTCCACGAACTGCTGAAAGCGGGCAAAATCGACCTCGACTACCTTGCGCACTACACGAACGCGGCGGTTCTGGTGAACGCGGATGACGGCCCCGAAAAGGGTCTGTTCATGCGTACCACAGACGGCGCGCCGATGGTGATGGATCGCAATACGGGCAAGCCGATGCCCTATGATTGCGAGGGGATCGAACCCGATCTGGCAGGCAAACTGCGCGTTGCCGGCACCACGCACCGGACCGTGTTCCAATTGATGGTCGACGAATACCTCGATCCCAAACACGCACCCGAAGCAGTCGCCGAACGCTGCGGCATCCCCGCCGCGCGGATCAAGGCGCTCGCCGCCGAAATCGCGCGGATCGCGTTCGAGGAAGAGATCGAGATCGCAACGCCGTGGACCGATTTCCGCGGGCGCAAGCACACCACGATGAAAGGCCGCCCCGTCAGCTTCCACGCGATGCGGGGCATCTCAGCCCATGCCAACGGGTTCCAGACCTGTCGCGCGTTGCACGTGCTGCAAATCCTGCTGGGATCGGTCGAGGTGCCGGGCGGCTTCCGCTTCAAACCGCCCTACCCCAAACCTGCCGAGGCGCATCCGAAACCGCATTACGGCGTTCAGCCGGGCCAACCGCTCGACGGGCCGCATCTGGGCTTCACGCATGGTCCCGATGACCTCGCGCTCGACGCCGATGGGAACCCCGCGCGGATCGACAAGGCCTATACCTGGGAAAACCCGATGTCGTCGCACGGGATGATGCACATGGTCATCTCGAACGCACATGCGGGCAATCCCTACAAGATCGACACGCTGTTCATGTACATGGCGAACATGTCGTGGAATTCGTCGATGAATACCGGCGGCGTCATGGAGATGCTGACCGACACCGATGAAAACGGCGACTACGTCATTCCGCACATCATCTATTCGGACGCCTACAGTTCTGAAATGGTGGCCTATGCCGACCTGATCCTGCCTGACACGACCTATCTGGAACGGCACGACTGTATCTCCCTCCTCGATCGCCCGATTTGCGAGGCCGACGCCGCCGCAGACGCGATCCGCTGGCCGGTGATCGAACCGGACCGCGATGTGAAGGGCTTCCAATCGATGCTGTGCGATCTGGGCGCAAACCTCGGTCTGCCGGGTTTTGTCAACGAGGATGGCAGCCAGAAATATGCCGACTACGCCGATTATATCACCAACCACCAACGTCGCCCGGGCGTCGGGCCCTTGGCCGGTTGGCGCGGGGGCGAGGACGCCGAGAGCGGCACAGGGCGCGGTGCACCTAACCCCGATCAGATCCAAAAGTACATCGACAACGGTGGGTTCTGGATCAAGCACGTGCCCGAGGGCGCGCTGTACTACAAACCCTGGAACATGGCCTATCAGGACTGGGCCGTCGAAACGGGCCTCTTCGACAAGGCGAGCCCCTATCTCTTCCAGCTTTATGTCGAACCGATGCGCAAGTTCCAACTTGCCGCCGAAGGTGTGGGCGACCGGCAACCGCCCGATCACCTGCGCCAGCGGATCAAGGACACGATGTCGCCCCTGCCGATCTGGTACGACACCGCGCCCGACAACCGGGGAGAGGAATTCCCGATCACGGCGCTGACCCAGCGGCCCATGGCGATGTACCATTCCTGGGGCAGCCAGAATGCGTGGCTGCGGCAAATCCACGGGCAAAACCCGCTCTTCGTACCCACAAAAATCTGGGTCGATAACAAGTTTGAAGAAGGCGAATGGGCCCGTGTGACCAGCCCCCATGGCGAAATCGTCGTGCCGGTCGCGCATATGGCTGCGCTGAACGACAACACGGTCTGGACGTGGAACGCCATCGGCAAACGCAAGGGCGCGTGGGCGCTGGATGACGACGCGCCAGAGGCCAAGAAGGGCTTCCTGCTCAACCACCTTATCCACGAGCTTTTGCCGCCCAAAGGTGACGGTCTGCGCTGGTCGAACTCTGACCCGATCACGGGTCAGGCCGCGTGGTTCGACCTGCGCGTGCGCGTCGAACGCGCCGATGCTCCGGCCGAGGCACAACCGGCCTTCCCGCCGATTGAAAGCCCCGTGGGCAAAGGCCCCGACACCCTGCGCGTTAAGGTCTCATCATGACCCGAACGCTCGTCATCATTTTTGCCGCCTTGGCCTTCATCGTCGGTTCTTTCGTGTGGTTTGTCGCGACATGGGACGCCGAACGCGAAGAGCCAGTGAGCCTGATCCAAACTGAGGAGAGCGTCGCATGACCACGCTTCCGACCCATACCGAAAAGAAACTGGGGCTCGTCATCGACCTCGACACCTGTGTCGGCTGCCATGCCTGCGTGGTGTCTTGCAAAGGCTGGAACACCGAGAACTACGGCGCGCCCCTGTCGGACACCGACCCCTACGGGGCCGATCCGGTGGGCACGTTCCTGAACCGTGTGCACAGCTACGAGGTGACGCCTGCCGAAGGTGCAGCCCAGCTCATCCACTTCCCGAAATCCTGTCTCCACTGCGAAGACGCGCCCTGCGTGACCGTCTGCCCGACAGGCGCAAGCTATAAGCGGGTCGAGGACGGCATCGTTCTGGTCAATGAAAGCGACTGCATCGGCTGCGGCTTGTGCGCATGGGCTTGCCCCTACGGCGCGCGCGAAATGGATCAGGTCGAAGGCGTGATGAAGAAATGCACGCTCTGCGTCGACCGCATCTACAACGAAAACCTGCCCGAAGAAGACCGCCAGCCTGCCTGCGTGCGAACCTGCCCGGCCGGCGCGCGCCACTTTGGCGATCTGGGTGACGAAAATTCGGATGTCTCCAAACTTGTCGCCGAACGCGGCGGCATGGACCTCATGCCCGAACAAGGCACGAAACCCGTCAACAAATACCTGCCACCCCGCCCCAAGGACGAGGCGATCGACGTGCTCGCGCCGTTCCTTGAACCTGTCGCGGCAGAGCCTCAGGGCTTCCTCGGGTGGCTCGACAAAGCACTGGAGCGTATCTGATGCATCCGGCACCTTCGATCATCTTCTTCACGGTCTTCTCCGGCATCGGTTTCGGCATGCTGTTCTGGCTTGGCGCAGGCTATCCTGCGGTCACCGGCTGGTCCGCCTTCGCATTCTTCGCGGTGGCCTATATCCTCGCCGTTGGCGGGCTGATCTCATCGACCTTCCATCTTGGACACCCTGAACGCGCGCTCAAGGCGTTCACCCAATGGCGCAGCAGCTGGCTGAGCCGCGAGGCATGGTCTGCGACCGTGACACTCATCCTGATGGCCATCTATGGCGCGGGTCTCGTGTTCTTTGGTCAGGCTTGGACGATCTTCGGGGCGCTCGGCGCGGTGATGTCGCTTGTGACCGTCTACACGACCTCGATGCTCTATGCGCAGTTGAAGACGGTCCCGCGCTGGCGCCAACCAACGACGCCTGCGCTTTTCCTGTTGCTCGCGGTCTCTGGCGGGGCGCTTTTGACCAATCAGCTTTGGGCGGCCTACCCCCTCTTTGTCCTGCTCTTGGTCGTGCAGGTCTATGCATGGGCCAAGGGCGACACCGCACTTGCCGGCTCTGGCACCGACATCGCCACGGCCACGGGTCTGGGTGATCGCGGAACCGTCCGCGCGTTCGAGCCGCCGCATACGGGCAAAAACTATCTCCTCAAAGAGATGGTGCACGTGATCGGGCGCAAGCACGCTGCCAAACTGCGGATCATTGCCTTTGTCCTGATTGCAGCCCCATTGCTGATGGTCTTTGTTGACACGCCGGGCCATGCCCTTGGCGCGCTCGCCGTTCTGGTGCATGTCGCAGGTGTGTTGGTCTTGCGCTGGCTGTTCTTCGCACAGGCCGAACACGTCGTCGGGCTGTATTACGGGAAGAGATGAGTTTCCTACCAGGTTTTGATCCACGCTGGAGCAGTGTTGAGGATTACATCCTCGGCATCACGGAAGACATCTGGGAACGGCGTCAGATCGACAGCCTGACGCGCTATTATGCCGATGGGTTGATCGTGCGGTCGCCCGCCTCTGTCGTGGTCGGAAATGACGGGATTATCGCGGCGACCATGGCCACGCTGGCCGAATTTCCCGACCGGCAGCTTCCGGGCGAAGACGTGATCTGGTGCGCCACCGGGGCGGACAGCTTTCTAAGCTCCCACCGGCTCTATTGCACGGCGACCCACACGGGCGCGGGCGTCTATGGCGCGCCAACTGGGCGCAAGCTGGCCTACCGCATCCTTGCCGATTGCTGGTGCCGCGAAAACGCCGTTCAGGACGAATGGCTCGTCCGGGATCAGGCCGCCATCGTTACGCAAATGGGCATGGATGTTCGCGACTGGACCCGCGATTTGATTGCGCGCGAAGGGGGGCCGGACGCCTGCGTCAAACCGCTCAGCCCTGCGACCGATTTGGCTGGCCCCTATACAGGGCGCGGCAATGACACCGAGACGGGCGCGCGCGCGGCCGATTTGATTGCGCGGATCATGGGCGGCGATCTGTCCGTCGTCGCGTCTCAGTATGATCGGGCCTGCGCGCTCCACTACCCGGCACACACGTCCGATGTCGGGCGCGCCGGGGCGGATGCGTTCTGGCTCAACCTCCGATCGGCGTTTCCATCAGCGCAGTTCAGTCTGGATCATGTGATCGGGCGCGATGACGCGGGCCACCCACCCCGCGCGGCCCTACGCTGGTCCCTCCATGGGCGCCATGATGGGTGGGGGCGCTATGGACGACCTTCCGGGGCCGACGTCTATGTCTTGGGGATAACCCATCTGGAATTTGGTCCGCGCGGCGTCTCGCGGGAATGGACCCTGATCGACGACACGGCGATCTGGAAACAGATCCTTCTGGCCACAGGGACAGTCTAAGCCGTCACGCGCTGGACCAAAGTGACCGGCAAAACCTCCGCGCTCGCCTCCGGGTCCGTCAAAAGCCGCACGGCAAGGGCGACCATCGCGTCCGCATCCTGCCGGATCGTCGTCAGTTCATAAGCCGCAAACGCAGCCGCAGGCGCGTCATCGAAGCCGATCACCGCCACGTCGTCCGGCACCCGCAGCCCCAATTCGGTGCGCAACACGTCCATCACGGCAAGCGCCATATAGTCATTGGCGACAAAGACGCCGTCCGGGCGGTCCGGCCTCGCAAACATCGCGCGGGCAGCCATGCGCGTCTGATCCAGATCAAAATCACCGACCTCCCGCGCTGCCAGCGGCACACCTGCCTGTGCCAACGCCGCCATCAAACCGGCTTCTCGGTCCACTTGGGTAGATGCCTGAGGCGACCCGGCGATATGACCGATCCGCGTGCATCCGCGCCTCAGCAGAGCCTTCGCGGCCATCGCACCGCCCGCCACATTATCCGACACGACCGACCGCTCCCCCGTCCCCTCCTGGCGGCGGTTCAACAAAACTGCGGGGATGCCCGCCATCCGGCACTGGTCGGTCAAATCAGATGTCAGCGGGACCGAGGCCAGGAGCAACCCATCCACTTGGTAGCCCAAGAGCTCGGTCACGATATCCTCCGGCGCATCACTACCCTGATCCGAGATGAACATCAGCACGTGATAACCTTCGGCCTTGAGCGCGCGGCACAGCTTGTCCAGCAGATCGGGATAGAACAGGTTATCGAGGTAGCTGACAACCAGCCCGATCATCCCCGTCCGCCCCGTCAGCAAGGACCGCGCCAACACGTTGGGTCGATAGCCAAGCTCGGCTGCTGCCTTGCGCACCTTGTCCACGGTCGCAGCCGATGCCGACGCGCCCGGTGTGAACACCCGGCTCACGGCAGAGCGGCTCACACCCGCACGGCGCGCCACGTCCAAGGAGGTGATACGATCCGGCATCAGGGCGTCGGCGGCTCCTTCTCTCCGCGGTCGAAGGCCTCCCAACCTTCACCGTTGAACACATCTACCCCAAGCTGGGCGAGGACGTGGGGAAAATCGACCATGACATAGTTGTCCACGATCTTGCCATCCACGACCTTCCAGAAATCCATGTAGCGGATTTCGACCCGCTTGCCGGTCGCCTCGATCCCCATGAAGGGGCCGCCATGGGTGGCCTCCTGACGGCCAAAGGCCGCGGCCCATTCGCCCATATAAAGGCGCGCCTCATCCACACAGACCTTGTCCTTGAAGGCCGCCTGGAACGGCTTTTGCCAGTTGTCCTGAAACGCGCGCAGCCCCTCCTTGGTGCCGCAACCCGTGTTGCCCATCCAACGGAAGCCTTCGGCAAAGAACTCTCCGATATCCGCGATGCGGTGGTCATTAAGCCCGTCGACCATGCCTTCGATCACGGCGCGGGTGGCGTCGGTCTTGGACAGGTCCGTGTCGCGGGTCAGGACTGCCTGTTCGGGGCGCGATCCTTTCATCGGGTATCCTCCGTTATAAAGTCTGCGGCACGCCAGCCGATCATCATCGACGGCGCATTGGTATTGGCGGATGTAATGCGCGGCATAACGCTGGCATCAGCAACCCAGAGATTTCGGGTCCCTTCGACGCGCAAGCGGGGTGTGACAGGGCCACCCATGCGGATAGTCCCCACCGGATGATAGGCGGTCCCGGCCCCGGCGCGGATCGTTTCGCGCAGGTCCTCTCCGACCACCTTGGGACCCGGCGCCACCTCGACCCCGCGCAGCGCGCCGAACTCTGCACGCTGCAAGAGCCTGCGCAGGCGCTCGACACCGGCGGTCATGGTTTCAAGGTCGCTTTCGTCGTTGAACAACCCCAGATCAATCACTGGGGCGGCACGCGGATTGCGGTCGGCAAGGCGGAACGTGCCGCGCGATTTCGGACGGCACAGGCACACATCCGCAAAGTAGCCGGATTTGAGCGCATACTTCCGACCCCGGTGATCCAGGTGAAACGGGATGAAATGCGACTGAACATCAGGCTCCAGATCCGCCCCGCGCGCATTAAAGAACGCCCCGCCCTCAACCGTGGGGGAGGTCAGTCTGCCACTGCCAAAAGGATAGCGCAGCGCGGCAATCGCCCACGCAGGCCACTGCCGCGGCTCCAACCCATAGCCGGTGCCCGGACCTTCGAAATGCAGACCAAATCCGGGGTGATCATGCAGGTTCTGCCCGATCTCCGGCGCGTCGATCCGCGTGTCGATCCCAAGCGCACGCAGATCACCCCAGTCGCCTAGGCCAGAACGCATGAGGACCGCAGGCGATGCCAACGACCCGGCGGACAGGACCACGCCCTTGGCCGCCGTGATCTCGCTCCCATCCACAAGGCGCACACCCGCGGCGCGGTCGCCGGACCAAATCAGGCAGTCGACCTGCACCCCGGTGCGCACCTCGACACTCGCTGGCCGAAGGAACGCGTCAGCCGCCGAATTGCGCCGTCCGGCCACGCGGTTGTGCGACATGGGTCCCGCGCTCTCGTAATCGGGGGATGGCGCATCGCCATTGCCGGGCAACATCGCAGGCAAAGCAGACACCAAAGGATGCGCATCGTGCATGGGCGTCGGGCGCAAGCGGGCCTCGACCGCCTCGAATGCGGGCAGGACATCGCGCCACGTCCAGCCGGGTTGCGCCCACCCGTCAAAATCCGACGCACGGCCCCGGAACCAAACCATCGAATTGATCGATCCCGACCCGCCAACCATGCGCCCCCTTGGGATCGCGATGCGGCGCCCACCCGCAGCAGCCATCGGAGCAGATTGAAAATTCCAATCCCGGCGCGACTTCATCAGCCAGACCAAGCCAAAGGGCATGGACACCAGAGGGTGACGCTCGCTCGGTCCCGCCTCAAGCACGAGGACACGACCGGCCTCGCGGCGCGACAACTCGGCAGCCACCACGCATCCGGCGGACCCTGCACCCACGACAAGATAGTCAACAGTCGAAGACATCATCCACCAGCTTCAAAAAGACCCAGGCCAGACGCGGAGGCCGCGCGAAACGGCGCTAGCCTTTGACCGCGCCCGCCGTCAGCCCGCTTACGATCTGGCGTTGGAAGACCATCACCAACAGGAAGAGCGGTGCAGTTGCGCTGACCACCGCAGCCACCGCGAACATCACGTTGCCTTCGGTATAGGTCGTGCCAAGGAAGGCCGCGATCTGTGGCACCATGGTGCGGTTGCTTTCCGACAGGATCAGCGCGGTCACGACAAAGTCGTTATAGGCAAGCAGGAACGAAAACAGTCCCGTCGTAATCACACCCGGCCACATCACCGGGATGATCACATGGCGGAATGCCTGAAATTGCGTGCAACCATCGACCTTCGCGGCCTCGTCCAGATCCTTTGGGATCGATTCAAAGAACGAATGCAGCATCCACAGCGTGAAGGGCTGGTTGATCGCCACAAGCACGATAATCGCCGTGGGCAGGAACCCCCAAACGTTCCAGTCAAAGAAGACCGGCAGGTAGCCCGACACCAGAGTGATCTGCGGCAAAGCGCGGAAGATCAGCGCGATGATCAGGAGCCAGAACACGTATTTGAACCCCGACCGGCTGAGCGCATAGCCCCCCAACGTCCCGATGGTCAGGGATGTCGTCACCACACACAGGCACACGATGAACGTGTTGATGGCGTTGCGCCAAAACTCGTTCTGAACAAAGGCCCCGTCATAGCCCGCGCCCGTGAAGGGGCGACCATAGGTTTCTTCGGTGTTGCGACCGACAAGGGCATTGGTCCAATCCGCGATCGAAAAGAAGTCGAGCTCGACCTTAAAGCTGCCCCAGAGGGTCCACATGAACGGAAAGGCGGCGGCAATGAACCAAAGCGCCAGAAAGGCGAACAGTCCGATCTGGAGCGCGAGCGGGCGGCGTTGTGCGGCTGACGACATCTTAGTGGCTCTTCTCGTTGAAGTCGCGCCAAGTGCGGACAAGGACAGGGAACAGCAGGATCGCCACCCCGAGGATCGTCAGGACCGAGGTCGTAGCCGCCGACGACAGCTGTCGCGTCTCGCCACTCAGATCGCTGAGGATAAAGTAACTGAGCGATTGGGCATGCGCAGCAGCGGTAAACCCGATGATTGGCTCCAGCACACGGAAGTTATCCATCAATTGAATAAGCGCCACAAAGGTCACGAGCGGTGCCAGATGCGGGATGATGACGTAGCGGATTTGCTGCCAGCGCGTCGCCCCGTCGATCTGCGCGGATTCGAGTGTATCCTGCGGAACCGTCTGTAGGCCGGCGTAGAACACCACAAAGGCAAAGGGGGCCGATGACCACACGCCGTAGACCAAGAGCGATATCCACATCAGCGGGGTCGACGCCTTGACCGACAGGTCGGGGTCATTGACCAGCCAACTCAGGAAGTTGCCCAGGACACCACGGCTGTCGATCATCCAGAACAGGATCAGCGAGCCAATCAGCGGCGTCACGATCATGGGAAGAAGGCTGAAGAAGATCATCAAACCCTTGAGCGCGCGATGCAGGGAATTCACCGCCACGGCAATCGCAAAGCCCAGCATGATCAACAGCGGCGTGCAGACAAAGGTGTAGGTCAGGGTGAAGGCAAGCGCCTTGTAGAACGGCAGGTCATAGACCTCGCTGAAGAACGCGCCCAGCGTGTCGGACGTGCGCCATGCCTCGGCGATTTCCCCAAAGGCAAGGTGGCCGCGGTCCGTATAGATCGAAAAGCCCACGAACCGCCCCAGCGGCCGTTCGTCGCGCAGGGCCTGCGTCGCCTCCTGATCAATCGTAGTCGAGGTCGTGCACCCGAAGGGTCCGCAGTTTTCCGTTTCGATCAGAACGGCCTCGTGCGGGGTGAAGAACGACTGCGTGATGACAGAAACAATGGGAAAGGCGATGAACAACAACATCGCGGCCGCTGTCGGCAAAAAGAACCAAAAGAACGTGCGGTGCTTCATTTCCGTACCTTATGGCGAGAGCGGTTGGAGGGGGTATCCGGGCGCGCAAGACGCGCCCGGACCGTAACTTGGCAGAGGGGTTTAGAGGAAACCCTGCTCTTGCGCGGCGGCGATGTAGGCCGCTTCGACGTCGGCCAGCGCTTGCTCAGCCGACTCTTTGCCTTGCATGAAGTCAGCCAGTTCGTTGCCCAGCGCCGTGTGCATCAGACCCATGTAGGGCAGCATCGGATAGGGGATCGAACCTGCATTCGCGGCTGCGAACACACCCACGGCGGCTTCGGTCGGCTCATAGCCGTCGATCAGCCACACGGCCTGGGTCGGCACGTCGCCGGTCAGGATCGACGGATCGATGGCCTTCTTCATCGCGAGGAAGGTCGCCTCGGCGTCTGCATCGCTGATGTTTTTGGCCACGGTCCAGCCATCCCACCACAGGGTGGTCGCCGGGGTGTCGCCACCGCCCACGGTCATCGGACCAGCGATTGCAAAGCCGTCGATTACCTCTTGCGGCACACCTTCTGCGGTGACGAGCGTCGCGGCGCGCGAGCCCCACATGTTCATCAGCGCGGTGTTGCCGGCGCGGTATTCGGCGTTCGTTGCGTTGGAGTCATGCGTCAGGAAGTCGGGGTTCATGTACTCCGACAGCGCCTTCATCATTTCCAGCGCCTTCACACCGGCTTCGGTGTTGACGGTCGGGTTGGCCGAACCGGCTTCAAAGTGAGACCCGCCATAGCCCAGGAACATGTTGTTGAATTCCTGTGCGAGGTTCCAGCCCGCGGCATAGGCGCCACCAACCGGGTTCTCCATAATGCCCTTTTCGCGGATCATCTGGGCGGCTGCCAGCATCTCTTCATAGGTGCTGGGCGGCTCGACACCGATCTCTTCCAGAACGTCCGAACGGTACACAAGGTGCTGCGCGTTCGCCATGAACGCCACGGCCATGATCTGACCGTTGATCGTGATCAGCTGGTTGGGTGCGATGCCTTCGCCATGTGCGGCCACCAGATCGTCAAGGGGGCGGATGACGTCTTCGTTCATCAGCGCCACGATGGACGAGTTCGCGATGATCGCCGAGGTGTATTCAGCCGGGTTGCCCGACATGCCTGCGACGTTGATCTGCTGGTGATCGGCCGTCAGGTTGGTCGACACTTCGGCGCCTGCATCCGCGCACGCCATGGCGCCAGCGCCAACCGTTTGGATGGCCGGGAATTCGTTGCCCACGATGCTGATGCGACCGTCGGTCGGGCAGCCCGCGTGGCCCGCCGCCATGGCGGTCGAACCCAGAAGCGCAACGGCCCCTGCAAATGAGATGGTTTTCAGAAACATTTTACTCTCCCTGTTTCCTGTAGTCTGGGATGTGTCTTGCAAGGCCACATCCCGGCGAAAAGACTGTCGACCCACGGATGACCCCGCAGGCGCGACGACGGGGTTAGCCCCCGATCCGGCCTCCGTCCTCGGTGTCGAAGAGGTGGCAGATGCTGGCTGGGACCGCGATCGACACATCGCTGCCGATCTCGGTGCGGTAGTCTTTGGGCGCTTTGACCGAAATCAGGGCCTCACCGATGCGGATCGACACCATCGTCGCGTCGCCCAACAATTCCATCGAATAGACCTTGGCGTTGATTTGCCCGCCGGACGGCACAACCTGCGCGTCCTCGGCCCGGAATCCAAGCGTCGTGGCCCCATCGCGAGCCGACAGGCCCGGAATCTCGATCCCCGGTGCCTTGAACGTGCCGCCGGCCATCTGACCCTCAACAAGGTTCATGGCGGGCGACCCGATAAAGCTAGCCACGAACGTGTTGGCGGGATTGTCATAGATGTCCGTGGGCGTGCCGACCTGTTGCACGATGCCCTTGTTCATCACGACCACGCGGTCGGCGAGCGTCATCGCCTCAATCTGGTCGTGGGTCACGTAAATCGTGGTGACCTGAAGCTCGTGGCTCAGGTTCTTGATTTGCGCCCGCGTCGACACCCGCAGCTTGGCGTCGAGGTTCGACAGCGGCTCGTCCATCAGGAACACGTTGGGCTCCCGCACGATGGCGCGGGCAAGGGCCACACGCTGCCGCTGGCCACCAGACAGAGCCGCAGGCTTGCGGTGCAGGAACGGCTCAAGCTCGACCATGGCGGCGGCCTTCATCACCCGATCATCGTGCTCTGCGGCAGGCACCTTGCGCACCTTCAGGGGGAACTTGATGTTGTCGTAGACATTCATGTTCGGGTAGAGCCCGTAGCTCTGGAACACCATCGAGATGTCGCGATCCTTGGGCTCCAGATCATTGACGCGCTTGCCGTCGATGAGGATGTCTCCATCCGTGGGGTCTTCGAGCCCCGCAATCATCCGCATCGTCGTAGTCTTCCCGCATCCCGACGGGCCAAGCAGGACCAGGAACTCCCGGTCTTCGATGGTCATGTCGAAATTGTCGACACCCACGAAGGACCCCCATCTCTTTGAGATGTTCTTAAGCTGGATTTCGGCCATTCGTCCCCCCGAAATAGCAGACCTGTCGTCTGCGGCGCGCCACGTTTGCACACGATTGCAAAAAGGCTAGACTTTGCCCACCCCGTTTGCCAACCCTTTTTCTGACACGCCGCCAGCAGGTAGCGTCAAAAATCGAAAAGGCCAAAAAATGTCGGATTTTCGGGCAGATATACGGGATGCCCTCTCAAACCTGTTGTCGAACCCTAGCGCAGCAACCCAGCATTTGACCCCGGACACGGTCTGGGACGTGGCGTGGCCCGTGAATCGCCTCGTGGGGCCGGACGCGGTTGAGGCGGGGTATCTTGCCCCCCTACGCGCGGCACTTGCGCATGTGTATCGCAGGGACGTTCTGTTCCTTGGCGGTGACAACATCCGGGAACAGGGCGGGCAGTGGTGTGCTTGCGTGACGCATTACGTCGGCAACTTCCACGCGCCGCTCTTCGGGTTGCAGCCATCGGGGTCGATGACGTGGCTTCGATCGGGCGAATTCTATCGGATCGAAGGCGGCAAGATCGCCGAGGCCAAGATCATCTTCGACCTCGTCTCGGTGATGCAGCAGATGGGCCGCCAGCCAATCGACCAGACTGGACCAGAGATCACCTTTCCCGCGCCCGCAACACAGGACGGGCTGTGCCCCACCGGCGGCGACAGCGCGCGCAGCATCGACATCGTGAACCGGATGCTCGGCGACCTGCATGTCTTTGATCCCGAGACGATGGAATCCAAAGGTCAGACAGGCTCGGACGGCGTCTGGGCCGATGACATGATGTGGTACGGACCCACCGGGATCGGGTCGAACTACCGATGGGACGGGTTCGTTCAGGACCACCGGCAGCCATTCCTGCACGCGTTTCCCGATCGCAAGGGCGGCAATCACTACTGCCGCTTTGGGGATGCGAATTACGCCGCGATCTCGGGCTGGCCCTCGATGACGATGACGTTCCAGGGCGACTACCTCGGCCAAAAGGCTGACGGGCGTCCCCTGACGCTGCGCGTGATGGATTTCTACCGCTGCGACGAACGCCAGATCAAAGAGAACTGGGTGTGCCTCGACTACGGGGACCTGTTCCACCAGATGGGGCGGGACCTGATCGCCGAGGCAAACGCGATGGCATAACGCGAGCGGCGCATCCTAGCGGATGCGCAACTCGGTCTCGGCGTCAAAGACATAGACATTGGCCGGATCAAAGCCCGCGCCCATCTTGGTGCCCGCTTTGATCTTTTGCCCCCCGCGATCCTCAACCACAAGCTTTTCGCCGGTGTCGGACATCAGGTAGGCATAAGACACACCGCCGAGCGCCTCGGCGTGGGTGACGTTCAGCGCGCCGCCCTCTTCAAGGCGCAGGTGTTCAGGGCGCAGGCCCACGATGACCTTGGTCCCATCGGCGGGCATGGTGATCGGCAGCGACAGGCTGCGGCCCATGGTCGGGATGTCGACCTGACCACCCTTCACGGTGGCGGCCATGAAATTCATCGGCGGTGATCCGATAAAGCCACCCACGAATTTGTTGTCCGGGTCATGGTACAGATCCATCGGCGCGCCGACTTGCTCGATCCGCCCGGCGCGCAGCACGACGATTTTGTCAGCCAGCGTCATCGCCTCGACCTGATCGTGGGTCACGTAGATCATCGTGGCACCGATTTCGTTGTGCAGGCGCGCGATCTCGACGCGCATGTCCACGCGCAGTTCGGCATCGAGGTTCGACAGCGGCTCGTCGAACAGAAACACCTCAGGGCCGCGCACGATGGCGCGCCCGATCGCGACCCGCTGACGCTGTCCACCCGACAGGGCCGCAGGTTTGCGCGCGAGGTATTCGTCGAGCTTCAGGATACGGCTCGCCTCGGATACCTTTTCCTTGATCTCGGTCTGCGGGTGGCCGTTCATCTTGAGCCCGAAGCCCATGTTCTCCTCGACCGTCATGTGCGGGTAAAGCGCGTAGGTCTGAAACACCATCGCGACCCCCCGCTGGGCCGGGTCGGCATGGGTGACGTCGCGCGCACCGATATTGATCTGGCCTTCGGTGGTTTCCTCCAGACCCGCCACCATCCGAAGAAGAGTGGATTTGCCACAGCCCGAGGGGCCGACGAAGACGCAGAATTCTCCATCCTCGATGTCCAGATCGACGCCGTGGATAACCTGTACGTCGCCGTAGCGTTTGATGACGTTCTGAAGCGTGACCCCGGACATGTTCTATTCCCTTATCTGTGTTGCTGTGTCGGGAAACCGCCACTGGGCGGCTTCCTCGGAAATGGCTTTGGCGGTTGCACGAACACGCGGCGCAAGCTGTTCAAGCGCCCCAAGGTCCGTGCGTGTCGTTGCAGAGGTGACGGAAAGCGCACCCAACAGGCGCCCCCCGCGCGTCAGGATTGGCACGGCGACGCAGATGATTCCCGGCTCGTGCTCTTCGCGGTCAAAGCCGTGCCCGTCTCGGCGTATCTGATCCAGCTCCGATCGCAGCGCCGTCGCATCGGGCAGGGTTGTTGGCGTGAAGACATGAAAGCTCTGCTGCGCGATCACGCGCTCCAAGGGCTCTGCCTCCAGATGGGCCAGCATGACCTTGCCCACGCCCGTGCAATAGGCTGGCCCCACCTTGCCGGCCTGCGAATACATCGGCAGCGGTTCGCGCGCGTTGACCTTGTCCACGTACAGGACCTGCGCGTGATCCAGCTGGGCCAAATGCACCGTCTCCCCGACATCGGCGCTCAGCGCTTCGATATGGGTCCGCGCTATGGGGGCCAAGGAAGACTGCTGCCACGCGTTGTGGGCCAGCCGCACCAACCGCACACCCAAGGCGTAGGTGTTCCGGTCGGGATCGAAGTTGAGCATGCCCTCGTGCATCAGGGTCTGAACAAAGCGATAGAGCGTGGCCTTTGGGAAGCGTGACGCGCCCTGCAATTCGGCAAACCGGACCGGGCGCCCAAAGGACGCAACCTGATCCAGCACCTCCAGCGCCTTGCCGACGGTTCCTGCGTTTTGTGACGCCTCCCCCATGACACTCCTCCCACGGCCGTCTGTTTCTTGGGCACTCTCCTCCCGAGAGGTCCGCATTTTTAAGCCGTCTGTTGACAAGCGTAGGCGAGTCGCGGTTATCATTTCAATATCTAAAACCGAGTTTCACATATTGGAACACTAACCGGTACGTGAAAATCGCTGAATGGATGCATAGGGAGGATAACATGCGTTCCATCTTGACCTCCGCGTTGGCCCTGGCCGTCGCGGCACCTGCGTTTGCAGGCGATCTTGTCATCAACTTTGACGACCTGAACCCGGCACCAAAGGCCGCGTTCGAAGCCGCAGTCGCGCAGTTCCAGGAAGAAAACCCGGACATCAACGTGATCGTCAACATCAACGACCGCGAAGCGCACAAGACCGCGATCCGCAACTTCCTGACCGCCGACGCCCCCGACGTGACGTCCTGGTACCCGGGCAACCGTATGGCACCGTTCACGGATGCGGGCCTGTTCCAAGGCGTGGATGATGTGTGGGACGAAAACGGCCTGCGCGAGAGCTTTGCCTCGATCGAAGCCACGATGACCCGCGACGGCGTCACCTACGGCGTGCCTTACACCTTCTACCAGTGGGGCATCTACTACCGTAAGGACATCTTCGACAAACTGGGTCTCGAAGAATTCGAAACGTGGGACGACATGCTGGCCGGTTGTGCCCAAATGAAAGAAGTGGGCGTGACCCCCTTCACCATCGGCACCAAGTTCCTGTGGACCGCGGCAGGCGTGTTTGACTACATCAACCTGCGCACCAACGGCTATGACGTGCACAACGACCTGACCGGTGGCGAAATCACCTACACCGATCCGCGCATCGTGCAGACCATGGAAAACTGGGCCGAGCTGATCGACGCATGTGGCTTTGTCGACAACCACGCCTCGATGTCGTGGCAGGACGCGCTGGCGCCCTTCGCCAACGGTGACGCCGCCATGTACGTGATGGGCAACTTCGCTGTTGCCGGCATGAAAGACTCCGGCCTGACCGAAGACCAGATCGACTACATGCAGTTCCCGACCATCAACCCGGACGTGGCCCGCGCAGAAGAAGCACCTGCTGACGCGTTCTTCATCCCGACCAACGCGAAAAACCCCGAAGACGCCAAGAAATTCCTGGCCTTCGTGGCACGCGCGGATGTGCAAGCAGCCTGGAACGAAGCCATCGGCCAGCTGCCCGCAAACTCCGAAGCAGCCGTGGGTGACAGCAAGTTCCTGCAAGAAGGTCAGGCAACCCTGTCGACCGCATCGGGTCTGGCGCAGTTCTTCGACCGCGACGCACCTGCAGAAATGGCGCAAGCCGGCATGCAGGGTTTCCAGGAATTCATGCTCGACCCGTCCAAAATGATGGACGTGCTGACGCGCCTGGATGAAGTCCAAGCCGAAGTTTACAACTAAGACCGCAAGGTCCGCGGCCTCCGGGTCTTACCCCCGGGGGCCGCACCCCATTTCCCAAGAAATCCATTCGTTTGTCCCTTTGATCACCCACGCGCCGCAGCAACAGGGGGAGGCACCGCATGGCCGCCATCGACACCACACCGATCGCCCAAAAAGGCTGGCTTGCCCGTAACAAGCTGTCTATCGCGCCTTGGATATTCCTGGCGCCCGCGCTCGCGTTCTTTGCGATCTACGTCGTCATCCCGATCTTCGAGAGCTTGTACCTCAGCCTCTTTGAATGGAACGGGCTCTATGATGCGGCGGGCAATTCAACGGCCGTCTATATCGGCTTCGACAACTACGTGAAGCTGTGGGACGACCCGCAATTCTGGACCTCGCTGCGCAACAACGTGGCGTGGCTCGTGCTCTATATGCTCGCCGTTCCTGTGGGGCTGATGATTGCCCTGTTCCTTAATCAGGAAGTGCCCGGCATGCGGCTTTACAAGTCGCTGTTCTTCTTCCCCTTCGTGATTTCACAAGTCGTCGTCGGCCTGATCTTTGGCTGGTTCTACAACCCGGACTTCGGCGTCGTGGGGCAGCTCTGGAAATTCATGTTCTGCGAAGAGACCGTGAACTTCATCGGCAACAAAACTTTTGAGTGTTCGAGCGCGGCCCCGGACATCCTGTCGTCGCCGGAATGGGCGACCTACGGCATCATCGCCGCGGGCCTCTGGCCCCAGATCGCCTATTGCATGATCCTATATCTGACGGGTCTCAACAACGTGGCGACCGATCAGATCGAAGCCGCACAGCTTGACGGTGCCAAGGGCTGGAAGATGCTGTGGTATGTCGTGCTGCCCCAGTTGCGCCCGGCCACCTTTATCGCGGTCGTCGTGACGGTCATCGGGGCGCTCAGGTCCTTTGACATGATCGCGATCATGACCCAGGGCGGGCCGTTCGGATCGACCAACGTGCTGGCCTATTACATGTTCGAGGTCGCGATCTCGGAATTTGGCGAACGCTACGGATACGGGTCTGCCGTGGCTGTGGTCCTGTTCGGCATCATGCTGGTCTACATCAGCTACTTCCTGTGGCGCATGTACCAAGACGAAAAGGGAGGCCGCTGAGATGTTTCCACGTCCACTCGATCACCGGCAGCCGGGCAAGCGTCTGGCCTATCAAATCTTCCTTCCGATCGCCCTTCTGATCTGGTTGGTGCCGCTTCTTGCGATTTTCCTGACCTCGATCCGGTCGGGCGGCGACATCAACGCGGGCAATGTCTTTGGTTGGCCGTCCTCCTTCCAAATGTGGGAGAACTATTCGGCCGTCTTCACCCAATCGCAGGCCGGGCTTTACCTGTGGAACTCGGTCCTGATCACCGTGCCGACGGTGCTTATCTCGGTCACTCTGGCGTGCCTTGCTGGATACGCTCTCGCGATCTACCGGTTCCGCGTGGCGCTGCCGCTGTTCTTCCTCTTCGTGGCGGGCAACTTCATCCCGTTCCAGATCCTGATGGTGCCGGTGCGGGACATGTCCGTGCAAACCGGGCTTTACGACACCATCGCTGGACAATTCCTCTTCCACGCGGCCTTCCAGACCGGGTTCTGCACGCTTTTCATGCGTAACTTCATCAAGGCGCTCCCGTTCGAGCTGATCGAAAGCGCCCGGGTCGAAGGCGTCAATGAATGGCAGATCTTCTACCGCGTCGTGCTGCCCCTTGTGCGACCGGCCATCGCGGCGCTGGCCGTGCTGATCTTCACCTTTGTCTGGAATGACTTCTTCTGGGCGAACGTGCTGACCCAAGGCGAACAGGCCAAGCCGATCACGGCAGGTGTGCGGGCGCTGAACGGTCAATTCGTTAACAACTGGCACCTCGTGTCGGCGGCCTCGCTTCTGGCGGCGGTCCCACCGGTGGTGATGTTCTTTGTCATGCAGCGGCACTTCATTGCCGGCCTAACCCTGGGTGCCGTGAAATAATGAACTGTTGGAGATTGGACGACGCGCGGCAGACTTTGGTGCTTGCCGCGGACAGCGGTCGTTTGCCGGAAATCACTTACTGGGGCCCGCGCCTGCCGCAGGACGAGGATCTGACGCTTATCTCGCGCTCTGCCGATCCCGCGCTTGCCGGCGGCATGCTCGATGCCGCGCCAGACCTGTCGATCTGCCCGGAGGCCACGCAGACCTTTCCGGGTCAGCCCGGCATGCAGATCAGCACGACGGACGGGCTCCCCCTCTTGCCAGCGTTCCGGATGCAGAGCGCCGATGACACAGACGGCCTCACGCTCACCTTCGGCGACGCGGATGCGGGCCTGACCTACACAGCCCGGTTCGCGATTGATGCGGATACGCACATCATCACGGCAAGCGCGTCGTTGACCTCTGCCGCGCCCATCGTGATTGGCTACGTCTGCGCCCCCGTCTTTCCGGCCCCCCACCAAGCCAAGGAGATGATTGATTTCCACGGCAAATGGTGCGGGGAGTTCAAGACGACGCACACGCCGTGGTCGGCGGGCATCCGGGCGCGCGACAACCGCACCGGTCGCACAGGGCACGAGCATTTCCCCGGCCTCATCATCCCCGAAGACGGTTGCACGAACACCCAAGGCGCGGCCTACGGGTTCACCTATGGGTGGTCCGGCGGGCACCGCATGGTCGCCGAAGAGATGCCCGATGGCCGCCGTCAGGTGCAGTTCTCGAACGCGTCCCAGTCCGAGCCTGTGCCGGTCACCGAATTCCACACCGCGCCGCTCTACGTCACCTATTCGGACCACGGCCTGAACGGCTGCGCGACCGCGTTCCAGCGGCACCTGCGCGACCGCATCCTGACCATGCCGGACCCCGCGCGACCGCGGCCTGTGCATTACAACTGTTGGGAAGCCATCTACTTCGACCACGATCTGGACACCCTCAGGGAGATCGCGGATCGGGCCGCCGATCTGGGGGCCGAACGCTTTGTGCTGGACGATGGCTGGTTCGGAAAGCGCGACAATGACACGTCATCTCTGGGTGACTGGACCATTGACCGGCGCAAGTGGCCCGACGGCCTGACGCCGCTGATTGACCATGTGAAGGGCTTGGGCATGACGTTCGGGCTCTGGTTCGAGCCGGAAATGGTGAACCCCGATTCCGATCTGTATCGCGAGAACCCGGATTGGGCGCTGGGACGGCCCGATCAAATCCTCGGGCGCAACCAGATGGTCCTCGATATGGCCATGACCGAGGTGCGTGAATACCTCTACGACCACATCGCGGGCATCCTGCGGGACCACGACATCGACTACATCAAGTGGGACCACAATCGCGTGCTGCCCCATGCGGATGCCGAACAGGCGCGCGGGGCCTATGCGCTCCTTGATCGCTTGCGTGCAGACTTCCCCGAGGTCGAGATCGAAAGCTGCGCCTCGGGCGGTGGACGCATCGACTTTGGCATCCTCGAGCGGACCCACCGCGTCTGGCTGTCGGACAGCAACGACGCGCTGGAGCGGCTGCGCATTCAGCACAATTCGGCGCTTTTCCTGCCCACGGTGGTCACGGGATCGCATGTGGGGCCGCGCACCTGCCATACCTCGGGCCGGATTCTGCCCATGGGCTTCCGCGCATGGGTCGCCGCCCAGCGCCACCTGGGGTTCGAGATGGATCCACGCGAATTGGACGACCGCGAGACCCACATCCTCAAGACTGTGACGGCGTGGTACAAAGATAACCGGGATTGGCTGCATCAGGCGGATATCCTGCGCCTCGACAGTCCGGATCCGGCGGTGATCGCCGAACAACAGACCGCGCGTGATGCCTCGCGCTTTGTGGTCTTTGCAGGCCGCGCTGACACCTCCGACCAGATCAGCCCGCGGCCCTTGCGCCTGACGCAGTTGGACGCGCAGGCGCGCTACAAGGTGCGCATGATCAGCCCGCCCGTGCAAAACGCGCCTGCGGCCCCGCACCTGTGCGCCGCAGACGGTATGGAAGTGTCGGGTGCGTGGCTCATGACCCAGGGTCTCACCTTCCCGAATCTGAACCCAACGCAGATGTGGGTGATCGAGGGGCATGTGCTATGACGCGAGCGACCCAAACCCTGAAAGGACAACGAGCATGACACACGCGATCTATCCCGACCTGTCCGGCGCGTCCGTCTACATCACCGGGGGCGGGTCAGGCATTGGTGCCTCGCTCACCGATGGGTTTCTGTCCCAAGGGGCCAAAGTCGCCTTCATTGGCCGCTCTGACGCCACCGAATTCTGCGACGAGATGGAGCAAAAGCACGGGCACCGTCCGCTCTTCATCCAAGGCGACATCACCGACACCGATGGCCTGCGGGCGTCGATGGATGCCGCCGCCGACGCGCACGGACCGATCACCACGCTGGTCAACAACGCGGCCAATGACAAACGCCATTCCACCGCCGAAGTGACCGAGGATTTCTGGGACTGGATGATCGCAATCAACCTCAAGGCCTATTTCTTTGCCTGTCAGCACGTGGCGCCCATGATGACATCCGCAGGCGGCGGATCGATCATCAACTTCAGCTCGATCAGCTACATGATGGGGAATGCGGGCTATCCGATCTACACCTCGGCCAATTCCGGCATCAACGGGATGACACGCTCGCTCGCCCGCGAATTCGGCCCCGACCGCATCCGCGTCAACGCGCTCGCGCCCGGGTGGGTGCTGACGCAAAAGCAAAAGGACATGTGGGTGACCGAGGAAGGCCTCGCCGCGCATCTGGACCGGCAATGCCTCAAGGACGCGCTTGATCCCGATGATATTATCGGTGCGACGCTCTTTTTGGCCTCGAAAGCCTCCAAGATGATGACCGGGCAGGCGCTCGTCATCGATGGCGGCGTGGTGGTGACGGGATGAACACACAAGCAACCAAAGCCGATTGGATCGCGGTCGATTGGGGCACCTCAAGGCTTAGGGCTTGGGCGATGTCTGCCTCGGGCGCCGAGCTATGGTCGGGCGCCTCGGACAAGGGCATGGGCGTCTTGTCACCCGAGCACTTTGAAAGCGCGCTGGTCGATGTCGTGTCCCCGTGGCTGGGCGACGGACCGATCGACGTGGTTGCCTGCGGAATGGTCGGATCGCGTCAGGGCTGGATCGAGGCACCCTATGCCACCGCCCCCTGCCCGGCCCTGCCAACCGGCTATACCCGCCCGGAAACCCGCAACCCGCTTTTGCGCGTGCACATCATCCCCGGCGTCAAACAGGCGAACCATCCCGATGTGATGCGCGGCGAAGAAACGCAGATCGCGGGCTTCCTCGCGCTCAATCCGAAATGGGATGGCATCATCTGCCTGCCCGGCACGCATACCAAATGGGCGCAAGTCAGCGCGGGTGAAATCGTCAGCTTCCAGACCTTCATGACGGGCGAGCTTTTTTCCCTGCTCGCCGAACACTCCGTCCTGCGGCACACGGTGGCGCCTGTCGGGTGGGAGGACGATCAATTCGCCGCCGCGATCGACGACGCCATGACCCGGCCCGAGGCCATCGCTGCGCGGCTGTTTTCGCTCAGGGCCGAACACCTTCTGAACGGGCTGGAAGGTGGTGCCGCCCGCGCACGCCTGTCCGGGCTTTTGATCGGATCGGAACTCGCCGCCGCGCGCCCTTACTGGCTGGGCCAGCAAGTGGCGGTAATCGGCGCAAGCGAAGTCAGCCGCATTTACGGCGCAGCACTCAGCGCCCAAGGTGTTCCGGCAACCATCGCAGACGGCCCGCGCATGACCTTGGCGGGCCTCACCACCGCCTATAAGGGGTTGCGCAAAGCCTAAGGCCGCCCACCCTATTCCAAGACCGCTCAAGGAGACACCCATGAGCCGCCCCCTGATCGCAATTCTTCGCGGGATCACCCCGTCCGAGGCCGCGCCCGCAGCCGAAGCCCTGATCGCCGCTGGCATCACCCAGATCGAGGTGCCCCTGAACAGCCCCGACCCCATGGACAGCATCGCCGCCATGGCAACGGCCTTTGGGTCCGACAGCCTGATCGGTGCGGGCACCGTGCTGAGCGTGTCGGATGTGGAGCGCGTCGCGGACGCAGGCGGCAAACTGATCGTGTCGCCCAATGTGAACACCGATGTGATCGGTGCAACGGTGGCGAAAGGCATGCAAAGCTGGCCGGGGATCTTCACCCCGACGGAGGCCTTCGCGGCCTTGGATGCCGGTGCAACGGGCCTGAAGCTCTTCCCAGGCAACATGGCTGGACCCGGCGGCATGAAGGCCCTGCGCGCGGTCCTTCCCACCGGCACACAGGTCTACGCTGTGGGCGGGGCGGGGCCTGACAATTTCGCAGACTGGATCGCGGCATCGGCGGACGGGTTCGGCATCGGTTCAGCGCTCTATAAACCGGGCATGTCGACCGCCGACATTGCCGCGCGCGCCAAAGACCTCGTCGCCGCCTATGACGAGGCCTGCCAATGACGCCGACCGTCTATGACGCGCGCCGCTGCGACCTAGGCGAAGGCCCGCTCTGGCACCCCAAACGGCAGGAGCTGTTTTGGTTCGACATCATCGGAAAGACCCTGCATTCGCAGGCGCAGTTGTGGAGCTTTGACGAACATGTCTCGGCAGCCGGTTGGGTTGACCACGACACCCTCCTCGTTGCCTCCGAAACCGCGCTTTTCCGGTTTGACCTGACGGATGGCTCTCGCACGGATATCTGCCCCCTTGAGGCCGACAATCCCGTCACACGCTCGAACGACGGGCGCGCAGACCCCTATGGCGGCTTCTGGATCGGAACCATGGGCAAGGAGGCTGAGGCAAACGCGGGCGCAATCTACCGCTTCTACAAGGGCGAGCTACGCAAGTTGGTCCCCGATGTGACGATCTCGAACGCGATCTGTTTCGCCCCGGACGGTCAAACCGCCTACTACACGGACACCACCGACGGGCGCATCATGGCGTGGTCTCTGGATGCCGATGGTTGGCCTTCGGGCGCGGCCCGCGTGTTCGCAGACCTATCAGCGGAAGACTTCGGCGCGGACGGCGCTGTCGTCGATGCCGACGGCAACATGTGGAACGCCCAATGGGGCGCGTCCCGCGTTGCCTGTTACGCGCCAGACGGCACATTCTCCCGCGCAGTGGACCTGCCGGCCAAGCACGTCACTTGCCCGGCCTTTGGTGGCGCGGACCTCACAACACTCTTTTGCACCAGCGCGACGCAGGGTCTTGCCCCGCCGGTCATCGACACCGACCCCGTACAGGGCCAAACCTTCCAGATCGAGAACGTGGCCAAAGGCCAAGCTGAACATCAGGTCATCCTATGAAACGCACGCTGGGCGTCTGTTACTACCCCGAACACTGGCCCGAAGAAATCTGGGCCGATGATGCCGCGCGCATGGTCGAGACGGGCCTAACATGGGTCCGCATCGGCGAGTTTGCATGGAGCCGGATGGAGCCCGTGCCCGGGCAGTTCGACTGGGGCTGGCTCGACCGCGCGATTGAAACGTTGGGGTCAGCCGGGCTCAAGATCATCCTGGGTACGCCGACGGCGACGCCGCCCCGTTGGATGCTGGACAAACACCCCGAAATGCTGGCCGTCGACGCCAACGGCCGCCCGCGCAAGTTCGGGTCGCGACGCCACTACTGCTTCAGCCATGATGGATACCGCGAAGAAAGCCGCCGTATCACCGCGCTGCTCGCCGAACGCTATGGCGCCAACCCGCATGTGGCCGCATGGCAGACGGACAACGAATACGACTGCCACGACACGGTCCTGTCATATTCCGACGCCGCGCGCGCGGCTTTTCAGGACTGGCTGGCCCAGCGGTATCAAAGCCCCGATCGGATGAACCACCAGTGGGGCAATGTCTTCTGGTCGATGGAATACGACAGCTTTGACCGCGTCGATCTGCCGAATCTGACCGTGACCGAACCCAACCCGGCCCATGTGCTGGCGTTCCGGCGGTTCAGCAGCGATCAGGTCGTTCGCTTCAACCGCGTGCAATGCGACGAAATCCGCAAACACTCGACCGCGCCCATCATCCACAATTTCATGGGGCGCATCACGTCCTTCGACCATTACGACGTATCGGCCGATCTGGATATCGCAAGCTGGGACAGCTACCCGCTGGGCTTCCTCATGGACCGCAATGATGCGCCCGATGAATTCAAGGCGCGCTTTGTGCGGCAGGGCGATCCTGATTTTCAGGCCTTCCACCATGACCTCTACCGGACCTGCGGTGCACGCCGAGAACGGGCCCCGGCCAAGGATGGCCGGATGTGGGTGATGGAGCAGCAACCGGGTCCGGTGAACTGGGCGCCGTGGAACCCCGCACCACTGGACGGGATGCCCCGGCTCTGGGCGTGGGAGGCTTTTGCCCACGGTGCCGAAACGGTCTGCTATTTCCGCTGGCGACAGGCGCCCTTTGCGCAGGAGCAAATGCACGCGGGCCTCTTGCGTCCCGACAATGAACCCGCGCCCGCACTGGCCGAGGCCGCGCAAGTCGCCGAGGAATTGCGCGCCATGCCCGATGCCGGAACCGCCCGCGCACAGGCCGCGCTGATCTTTGACTACGACAGCGCTTACGCGTGGGAGGCACAGCCGCAGGGCCGCGATTTCGACTACTTCCACCTCGTCTACGAATGCTACCGGGCGATGCGCCGGGCCGGCCTGAACATCGACATCC
This sequence comes from Pseudomonadota bacterium, assembly GCA_038527375.1. Classification (GTDB taxonomy): domain Bacteria; phylum Pseudomonadota; class Alphaproteobacteria; order Rhodobacterales; family Rhodobacteraceae; genus Shimia_B. The sequence continues at coordinate 71,437 of JBCBFU010000004.1, forward strand.
TGCCCGCCGATACGCTGGATTTGTCGGACTATGACATGGTGTTCGCGCCGGGCCTGCTGTCCCTCGACGGAGCGGGTTGGGCCGCGCTCCAAACCTGTCTGGGGCAAATCATCGTCGGGCCGCGGGCGGCGCAAAAGACGCCTGAGCTGTCGATCCCCACACCCATGGGCCCGAACGCGCCAGGCCTGCAGGCAACGGTCACCCATGTGGAAAGCCTGCCACCGGCCCACCCGATCCGTCTGGCCGATGGCGGCATGATCTGGAAATGGTTCGAGGCGCTCGACACCAACGCCGAGGTGATCGAGGCCACCGACGACGGGCGGCCCGTGATGGTGGCTTTGGGCAACCTCCACTACCTCGCCGGGTGGCCCGACGAGATTGCGTGGGACCGCATCGTGCGCCGGGCCTGCGCGCTGCAAAAGATCGAGGCGCTGGATTTGCCGGGCGGACTGCGGGTTCGGGACACCGAGACGCACCGCATCTTCCTGAACTACGACGGGCAGGCAGTTGAATACGGGGACCGGACCATCCCACCTGCGGGCGTGGACTGGGTGGCGCTGTGACCCCGTTCGGCACGCTGCCAAACGGGCAAGACGTGGTCGCCATCGATATCGGCGCGGGCCGGTTGACCGCGCGCATTCTGACGTTGGGCGCGACGCTGAGTGACGTGCGTCACCGCGACATAGACTACTCCCTGACGCTCGGCTCGCCTGATCTTGCGGCCTACCTTGGCCCCATGGCCTCATTCGGGTCGCTGGTAGGTCCCGTCGCCAACCGGATCAAAGGGGCCGAGGCTGTGATCGACGGCCAAACGTTCCAGTTCGACGCCAACTTCCAAGGCAAACACACCCTGCACGGGGGCGTGGCGGGCACACATCACAAAGTCTGGTCCATCGCGGACGCGCGCGCAGATGCCGTCACCTTATCCCTGCATTTGCCGGACGGTGAAGGCGGGTTCCCCGGCAATCGGCAGGTCACGGCGCGCTACGAGATCGCGGGTGACGCGCTGACGCTGACCATTTCCTGCACGACCGATGCGCCGACGCTTTTGTCCTTTGCCAACCACTCCTATTGGCGGCTCGATCCGACACCGGGATATGCGGGTCACGTGCTGACTTCGCCCGCGGCCCATTACCTTGAGGCCGACGCAGAACTCCTCCCCACGGGGCGGCTTTTGCCGACGGCGGGGTCAGATATCGACCTGCCGTCCGGCGTCACGCTGACCGGCGATAACAGCCAATTCTTCGACACCAATGTCTGCCTGTCCGACACCGACCTGCCTTTGCGCCCCATCGCGCGGCTGCAAGGGGCATCCGGTGTCACGATGGACATGGCATCGACCGCGCCCGGTCTTCAGGTGTTTGACTGCGGCACGATTGATGCCTCGGGCTACGCCACCCAACACGGCCACGATTACACGCCCTATGCGGGCTTGGCACTCGAAGCGCAGGCATGGCCCGGGGCTGCACATAACCCTGACTTTCCGTCGATCCTCCACACCCCGGATCGTCCGTTTTCGCAAACGACCCAGTGGCGGTTTACGCCCTGACCAAAACCCGCCTTAACCGCTCTGGGCGGCACGAAACCACGCTGTGATGGCGGCGCGTTCATCGGCCTCAAGCCCGCTCAGATTGCCCGGCGGCATCGCGTGACTGCGCCCGGCTTGCAGGTAGATCTCGCGCGCGTATTGCGCCGTCTGCTGCTCGGTCTCCAGCGCCACGCCCTTGGGTGGCCAGTAAAGACCCGGCCACACGGGTTCCTGCGCATGGCACATCGAACAGCGGCCAATCACGATGTCATGCACCTCGGCAAAGCCCGCGGCGTCCGCGAAGCGTTGCTCGCGCGCGGTCATCTCGCGCGGCTCAGACCCGCTGGATCCAAGCACGGACAGCCAGACAATGATCAGAAAAAGGATCACCGTCGCACCCCAAGTCCAATGGGGATAGCCAGCGCGCGCATGGCGCGTGTTGAACCAGTGCCGGATCGTGACGCCCATCAGGAACACCAGACACGCAATCGCCCACGCATAGTCCGTGCCGAATGACAGCGGGTAGTGGTTCGACAGCATCAGGAAGATCACCGGCAGGGTCAGGTAGTTGTTATGGGTCGAGCGCAGCTTGGCGATCTTGCCGTATTTCGGATCGGGCTTGCGCCCCGCGATCAGATCCGCGACCACGATCCGCTGGTTGGGCATGATGATGAAAAAGACGTTCCCGCTCATAATCGTGGCGGTGAACGCGCCCAGATGCAGCAGCGCCGCGCGACCCGAAAAGACCGAGGTGTAGAACAGCGCCATCGCGACGATCACACCAAACAGCGCGACCATCATCGCCGTCGGGTGATCGCCAAGGGGTGACTTGCACAGCAGATCATAGACAACCCAGCCCAGCGCGAGCGAAGCCATGGACAGCCCCACCGCCTGCCATGCCGACAGGTCCGCGACCGTCGGGTCGATCAGGTAGAACTCGGCACCCAGATAGTAGACCAGCGCCAGCATCGCGAACCCGCTCAGCCAGGTCGCGTAGCTCTCCCATTTGAACCATGTCAGGTGTTCGGGCATCGCATCAGGCGCGACGAGGTATTTCTGGACGTGGTAGAACCCGCCCCCATGGACCTGCCATTCTTCGCCATCTGCGGGGCCGTCGATATCCCGGTTCAGCCCCAGATCAAGCGCGATGAAATAGAACGATGACCCGATCCATGCGATCGCGGTGATGACGTGTAGCCACCGCACTGCAAACTCCAGCCAGCTCATCAGGATGGCAAGGTCATACATGTATTAAGGCCTCCTGCGGCGTTTTTGGCGCTGTGATCAGCTGCCACGATAGGTCGAATACCCGAAGGGCGACAGCAAAAGCGGCACGTGATAATGCGTCATCTCAGCCATCCCGAAGCGGATCGGCACCACGTCCAGAAAGGCCGTGCCACCGGCAATCTGGCCCGTGTCACGCAGGTAATCGCCCGCAAAGAACAACAGCTCGTAGTCGCCGGTCTGGAACTTGTCCTGCGGCAGGATCGCACCGTCCGTGCGCCCGTCGGCGTTCGTCACCATCTCGGCCAGTTCTTCGATCCCCGCCACGCTGATGCGGTTCAACAGGATGCGCAGACCCGACGCGGGAACGCCGCGGGCCGTATCCAGAACGTGTGTCGTCAGAAACCCGTCGGCCATGGCTCCCCCCTTTACGGTGCTTAGAATTCTGGCAAGGTAGCGTTGCTGCGCTGCCGCAAACATCTTCACCACAGGAGCCCCCATGGCACAAGAGCCCCCCAGATACCCGCGCGACATGGCCGGATATGGGGCAACGCCACCCGACGCCGCGTGGCCGGGCGGGGCCAAGATCGCCCTGCAAATCGTGCTGAATTACGAAGAGGGCGGCGAGAACAACATCCTGCACGGAGACCCTGCCTCCGAGGCTTTCCTGTCGGAGATCACCGGCGCGCAACCCTGGCCCGGGCAGCGGCATTGGAACATGGAGTCGATCTATGAATACGGCGCGCGCGCCGGGTTCTGGCGGCTTCACGGGATGCTAAAAGGCCTGCCGATCACGGTCTACGGCGTGGCGACCGCGCTGGCGCGCAGCCCCGAACAGGTGGCCGCCATGCAAAGCGCAGGATGGGAGATCGCAAGTCACGGCCTGAAATGGGTCGAACACAAAGACATGCCCGAGGCCGAGGAACGCGCCGCCATCGCCGAGGCCATCACGCTCCACAGCCAGGCGACCGGCGCAGCCCCGCGCGGCTGGTACACGGGGCGCTGTTCCATGAACACTGTCGCGCTCGCCGCCGAACACGGGCTGGCCTATATCGCCGACAGCTATGCCGACGATCTGCCCTATTGGGTTCGGACCGGCGGACGCGACCAGCTGATCGTGCCCTACACGCTCGATTGCAACGACATGCGCTTTGCCATTCAGGCAGGCCACGCCGATGGCGCCTCGTGGGAGACCTATCTGCGCGACACCTTCGACACGCTTTATGCAGAAGGGGTAGCAGGAGCGCCCAAGATGATGTCGGTGGGCCTCCACTGCCGGCTGGCGGGGCGTCCGGGCCGCGCCGCGGCGCTGCGCCGTTTCCTGGACCACGTGGCAGGTCACGACAGCGTCTGGATCGCCACCCGCGCCCAGATCGCAGATCACTGGGCCACGCATCATCCGCCGCAGGCAGCCGCACGCCCCAGCGAGATGAGCAAGGCCGCGTTCATAGCCGCCTTCGGGTCGATTTTCGAACATTCCCCATGGGTGGCCGAGGCGACCTATGCGGCAGAACTCGGCCCGGCCCATGACCGCGCGGCAGGCCTTGCAGGCGCCATGGCCATGCAGTTCCGCGCAGGCTCTCGCGAAGCGCGACTGGGCGTGCTGCGCGCGCACCCCGATCTTGCGGGCAAACTGGCCGCTGCCAAACGGCTGACGGAAGACAGCACCGCCGAGCAAGCGAGCGCCGGTTTGGACGCGCTAACCGACGCGGAACGCGATACGTTCACCCGCCTGAACGCCGCCTATACCGACGCGCACGGCTTCCCCTTCATCATCGCCGTGCGCGATCATACCAAGGCTTCGATCTTGGCTGCCTTCGAGACCCGCATCAAAAACGACACCGAAACCGAATTGGCCGAAGCCTGCCATCAGGTTGAACGCATCGCGCTTCACAGGCTAAAGGCTCTGTTGCCATGAAAACCTATTACGCACCGCGCGGCGGCCTGCCCAACCCCAAGACCCGCGCCCATGACCGGTCGGTCTTTACCAACGCCTACGCCGTGATCCCGCGCGGGGTGATGTCAGACATCGTCGCGTCCTTTCTGCCCGGCTGGGTCGGCGCGCGGGCGTGGATTCTGGCGCGCCCCTTGACGGGCTTTGCAGAGACTTTCGCGCAATACATCGTCGAACTGATCCCCGGCGGCCTGTCGACCGCGCCCGAACCCGATAAGGAGGCCGAAGCAATCCTCTTTGTCCTGCGCGGCGAATTGGAGCTGGAGCTTGATGGCAAGAACCACCGTCTTGACCCCGGCGGCTATGCCTACATCACACCCGGGGCCGATTGGTCCGTCCTGAACCGACACGAAGGCAAGACCAATTTCGTGTGGTTCCGCAAACGCTACGAACCCGTGCCCGGCCTGCCCGCGCCGGACAGCTTTGTCAGCCACGACGATCTGGTAGAGCCGACGCCGATGCACGGGCATGGCGACACGTGGACCACCACGCGCTTTGTTGATCCCGGCGATCTGCGCCACGACATGCACGTCAACATCGTGACCTTCACCCCCGGCGGGAACATCCCCTTTGCCGAAACCCACGTGATGGAACACGGGCTCTACGTGCTGCAAGGGCGCGGGGTCTATTACCTCAACGACGACTGGGTCGAGGTCGAGGAAGGCGATTTTCTGTGGCTGCGCGCCTTCTGCCCGCAGGCCTGCTATGCCTCGGGGACCGAGCCGTTCCGGTATCTGCTGTACAAGGACGTCAACCGCCACCCCAGTCTGTCACTGCGATGAAGATCACGCCGCAGCCCCTGACGTATCGCGCGTTCCGGCCCTTTGGCGACGTGCTCGATTGCTCGGGCCAACCGGACAAGATCATCAATCAGGGGATGTGCGGCCGGTTTCATGACCGCGCCCGGCTCGATTTCGGGCCGGATGGACGCGCTGGCGTCAGCCTTTTCAAGGCAGAACCCCGGTCGCTCCCGCTCGCGATAGACATGGTGGAGCGTCACCCGGAGGGATCACAGTGCTTTGTGCCGATGACGCTTGCGCCCTTTCTGGTCGTGGTGTGCGGGGATGACGGCGGCACGCCCACCGCGCCGCAAGCCTTCCTGACGGAGCCGGGGCAGGCCGTGAACTTCCATCGCGGAACGTGGCACGGCGTGCTCATGCCGCTGTCTGCGCCTGGCCTTTTTGCCGTCATCGACCGGATTGGCGACACGCCCAACCTGCAAGAGCACTGGTTTGATGCGCCCGTCACCGTGACGCGCCCGACCACCTAGTGTCGCGGACACGCTTGCGCCAACCCGCCGCGCGCCCCATCCTTGGCCCAAACGGAGGATGACCCATGCGCGACGACGCCTTCACCCGCGACAACAACGCCCGCCAACTGTGGCACCCCATGGCGCATCCCGGCGACATGCAGGCCAACGCGCCTACGGTCATCACGTCCGCAGATGGATCGTGCATCACCGATATCGACGGGCACCGCACGGTGGACGCCGTGGGCGGCCTGTGGTGTGCGAACCTCGGCTATTCGAACGACACGGTAAAACAGGCCATCGCGGACCAGCTTCAGGTCCTCCCTTACTACTCGGCCTTTGGCGGTTCCACGAACCCCACCGCGATCGAGGCCGCCCATGCGGTCGTCGATTTCTTCAAGGCCGACGGTATGGCGCGCGCCTTCTTCACCTCGGGCGGATCGGATTCGGTTGAAACGGCCCTGCGGCTGTCGCGCCAATACCATCGCCTGCGTGGCGAACCCACGCGGACCAAGTTCCTGAGCCTGAAGAAAGGGTATCACGGGACCCATTTCGGCGGCGCGTCGGTGAATGGCAACAACCGCTTCCGCACAGCCTACGAGCCGCTCTTGCCCGGCTGCTTTCACATCCCGTCACCCTACACCTACCGCAATCCGTTCCATGAAACCGATCCCGCAAAACTGGCCCAGCTCTGCGCCCAAGCCATGGAAGATGAAATCCAGTTTCAGGGCGCCTCCACGATTGCGGCCTTCATCATGGAACCCATTCAGGGCGCGGGCGGCGTCATCGTCCCCGACGCCAGCTTCATGGGCCTCATGCGCGACATTTGTGACCGCCACGGCATTCTGATGATCGCGGACGAGGTCATCACCGGCTTTGGCCGCACAGGCGACTGGTCCGGGTCACGGCATTGGGGCGTGCAGCCCGACATGATGTGCACGGCCAAGGGCATCACATCGGCCTATTTCCCGGTCGGCGCGTGTTTGGTCAGCGACAAGGTGGCGGAAGCCTTCGAAAGCGATCAATCCGGCGAGGGCGGCATCTATCACGGCTACACCTATTCGGCGCACCCTGTGGGGGCCGCCGCCGTCACCGCCACGCTGTCCGAGACCCTGCGCTTGAACCTGCGCGAGAACGCGGCCGCAAGGGGCGCGCAACTGTTCGAGGGGGTGCAAAAGCTCGCCGCGCGGTACGACGTGATCGGGGATGTTCGCGGGGGCCACGGCCTGATGACCGCGATCGAGGTCGTGTCTGACGCAGGCGCCAAGACACCCATGGACGCGGCAACCATGAAGCGCCTGCACACCGCGACCTATCAGGCCGGGGCGATGGTTCGTCTGGGGATGCACAACATCATGATGTCGCCGCCCCTGGTCATCACCGAGGCCGAGATTGACGCCGTTCTTGCCGCGCTCGACGCAGGGTTTGCCGCGATCTAGCGATGTGGCGCGGCGCTTGCGCCAAACAGGCTCCACCCCGTCAGCGCGCCCAGAACCAGACACAGCATCGTTTTGGACACGACGTCCATCGTGCCTTCGATCAAGGCGACATGCGCGATTGTGCCGGCCACGATCACGGTTGTGACCCCACGGTGGATGCGACGCCACTGGCGCCACCTCAGCGCCCGCCGCACAGGCGGGGTGGCCATCACAGCTGCGGCAAACACGGCCGCCATCGCGATGACGCCGAATGGGGAAAACAGCGCCGGGGATCGAAACAGGAGCGCGTCCAAGACGTCCGGCGGGCTCGTGATCCAGAGCGCAGCGACATGCGCCACAACGCCGATGAATAGGCTGGCACCCACCGCGCGGTGGAGCCGGCGGCTGCCATAGGCGGACAACCCCGGCAACACCCCCGCAGCGGCAAGTGGCTGGAGCGGCATGATCGCCATGGCCGCGATCCCGGCGATGCCTGCAAAGATATACGTGGCGTCCCGCCACTGCAGCAGCGGGCTAAACCCTGCCGCGATCACCGGAACCAAGACAACGCAACCGACTGCCCCCCAGATCGCAATCGCGCGCAGCACCGCGACGTCAGGCCGGTTGCAAGACGAAATGCGCCTCAAGCGTCGTATCGCTGGAGCGTGCCATGACAGGCCGCAGGAACACGGTCGCAAAATCCCCGCTGTCATAGGCCAGATGCCCATGGGCCTGACCAAAGGCCGGCACGATTTGCGGCATTTCGAGCCGGAATTCGCCGTTGGCATCGGTCAGGGTGGCGCCGTGACTGTGGGCGTCACGCTCGTGCCCTTCGGTGGTGTGCGCCCATATCTGGATGCGCTGACCTTCCAGCGGCGCACCATCGCCGGCCCGGCGAACAGTGCCAGTCATCCAGAAACCACCGCCTCCGATCCGGTCGACCACCGGGGCACCGGGGCGATAGTTGTTGGATCCGCCCCGCATGGTGGGAGTCGGTGCCAGGCCTTGGGCACGCGCCGGCACCGTCAGGCCCAATCCGGCACTTGCCAATCCAGCGGCGGCAACGGTCATCAGGCGGCGGCGGTTGGGGGCATAGACCATACTCGGGGACCTTTCTGAATGCAGAGGGTTCATCGTCCGTTTCTAACCTACAAGATGGGGCACGCGGACCGCCTATGCCAGCCGAACACCCCGTGCCGGGTCGCTACCTCACACGCTTGTGTATGCCGTGAACAGCGCACGCCTATCTTATCGACACGGGCGCACAATGCAGCCGGCTAAGGCGCGGATTGATCCACTATGTCGCACCGATTTCAGTGGATTCCTAAAGGCTACAGGCATATCTGTATTTTCAGAATTTCCTGAAACTTCGGTGGACCGTGCAACTTTCAGCCTTCGAAGAAGACTTCGTTCAGCACTTTGGCGAAATGGGTTCGCGGTGGGGCATCGCGCGCACGGTCGGCCAAACCTACGCTGTCTTGTTCATCAAGCAGGACCCGCTGTGCGCAGATGACCTCGTGGATGCGTTGGGGGTCTCGCGCTCCAACATCTCGATGTCCCTCAAGGAGCTTCAGGCCTGGAATCTAGTCCGTCATCGCAATGTCAAAGGCGACCGGCGGGATTTCTTCACGACCCCGGACGACATGTGGCAGATCGTCCGGACGCTCATCGAGGAACGCAAGAAACGCGAGATCGACCCCACCCTGACCAAACTGCGCGAATTGCAGATGCAGGAACCGGGCCCCGAAAACGCCTATGCCCATGAAAAAGTTACCGAAATGAGGGAACTCATCGAAGGGCTGACAAGTTTTTACGACGAGCTAAATCAACTTGAAACACAGCGACTGGTCGCCCTGATCAAGATGGGGGCGAAACTGCGCAAATTGGTGACCGGGACGGCCAAAATCCTACCGCTCACGTCTCAGACGACCACGAAAGGATAACACCATGATGGAGACCCTTCTCCTGTCGCGTATCCAGTTCGCGGCCAATATCAGCTTCCACATCCTGTTCCCCACGATCACGATCGCCTTGGGGTGGGTGCTTTTGTTCTTCAAACTGCGCTTCAACGCGACAGGCGACGAAAAGTGGATGGAAGCCTACCGCTTCTGGGTGAAAATCTTCGCGCTCTCCTTCGGGATGGGCGTTGTGTCGGGCATCACGATGTCCTTCCAATTCGGCACCAACTGGCCGGGCTTCATGGAAAGCGTGGGCAACATCGCCGGGCCGCTTCTGGCCTACGAGGTGATGACCGCCTTCTTCCTCGAGGCTGTATTCTTGGGCATCATGCTCTTTGGCGCGTCCCGCGTGCCCAGCTGGCTGCACACGACGGCAACCTTCCTCGTGGCCTTCGGGACGACGATGTCGACCTTCTGGATCATCGTGTTGAACTCGTGGATGCACACGCCTGCCGGCTTCGAGATCATTGATGGCGAAGCGTTTGCGACCAACTGGCTCGAGATCATCTTCAACCCCTCGATGCCCTATCGCCTGATCCACATGCTGCTGGCCTCGGGCCTGACAGTGGCCTTCCTGATCGCAGGTATCAGCGCCTTCCGTCGCTTGATCGGTGACAGCAAGGATGACGTGAAAGCCGGGCTGAGAACCGGGCTTTGGCTGGCCGCAATCCTGATCCCTGTGCAGATCTTCATGGGTGACATGCACGGTCTCAACACGAAGGAGTATCAGCCGGCCAAGGTTGCCGCGATGGAGGGGAACTGGTCGGATACGGATGGGTATACGCCGCTGATCCTGTTCGCCCTGCCCGATGATGATGCGCGCGAGAACCGGTTGGAAATCGGTATCCCGTCGGGTGCCTCGATCATTCTGGGTCACAAGCCCAGCGCGCCCATCCCTGCGCTTGATGAGTTCGTGGCCGAAGACGGCACCGTGCTGCACCCCCCGGTGAGCAAAGTCTTCTGGTCCTTCCGCGTGATGGTCGGCACCGGGATGCTGATGCTGTTGGTCAGCTGGGGCACCCTCGCATGGATCGCCCGCCGCGACCCCGAAACGGGGGACCGGTTCCGGCTCAAGCGTCTGCCCAACTTCTGGCTCTACGGTCTCGTAGGGATGAGCTTCTCGGGCTGGATCGCGACGCTGGCGGGTTGGTACACGACCGAAATCGGTCGCCAGCCGTGGCTCGTGCAAGGTGTGCTGACGACCGAGGCGGCAGTGGCCGATGTGCCTGCGCCGATGGTTCTGACCACGCTGCTCGCCTACCTGACGGTCTACGCCCTTTTGCTGGCCGCCTACATCACGGTGATCTTCTACCTGGCCCGCAAGGCCGCCCGCGGGGAAAGCCTTGGGCCCCGGACGCCGCAATCCGGCGAGGCCGAGGTGCGTGGGTTCACCGACACGACCCAACCCGGCGTTCCCGCCGAGTGATGCGACTTCCCCGGGCGACACAGCCCGGGGACCTTCTTTATAGGGACGATTTGCCATGATGACGCTGTTTGGAGACCCTGAAATCTGGCTGCCGTGGACTTTCGCGGCCCTCATGGGTGTCAGCATCCTGATCTATGTGGTTTTGGACGGGTTCGACCTGGGCGTGGGTGTGTTGTTCCCGTTTGCGAGCGACACCGAAAAGGACACCATGGTCGCGTCTATCGGGCCGTTCTGGGACGCCAATGAAACTTGGCTCGTGCTCGCGGTGGGCCTCTTGCTCGTGGCCTTCCCGCAGGCTCACGGCGTTATCCTGACGTCACTGTACCTGCCGGTTGCGGTGCTGCTGATCGGTCTGATCATGCGGGGCGTGGCGTTCGAATTCCGCGCCAAGGCCCCCGCCCCGTGGAAGCGGACATGGAACAACGTCTTTATGTCCGGCTCGCTCCTCGCCTCGCTCGCGCAAGGGTTCATGCTGGGCATGTACATCATGGGCCTGTCCTGGACGTGGGGCAATGTGGCCTTTGCGACCCTTACGGCCGTCTTTCTGACGGTCGGCTACAGCTTTATCGGTGCCTGCTGGATCGTGCTGAAAGCAGAGAGTGAGCTTCAGGCCAAAGCCGTAGAGTGGGCCAAGGGCGGCATCTGGGGGCTGATCCTCGGGATCGGGTCGATCTCCGTCGCGTCGCCTTTCGTGTCGCCGCGCATCTTCGAGAAATGGTTCACCGCGCCCGAAATCTTCTACCTCGCGCCGCTGCCGATCATCTCGGGCGCGCTCGTGGCGTTCCTGTGGTGGAAACTGCGCCGCATGCCCTATGACGATGACCGCTACGCGTGGAGCCCGTTTGTCGCCGCGATGGCCCTGTTCATCCTCGCGTTCCTTGGGCTGGCCTACAGCTTCTACCCGTATGTGGTGCCCGAACAGCTGACCATCTACGAGGCTGCGAGCGATCCATCTGCGCTGATCATCATCCTCGTCGGCACGTGCTTCGTTCTGCCCACGATCCTTGCCTATACCGCGCTGGCCTATTGGGTGTTCCGCGGAAAGGCGACGGCGCTCAGCTACGAATAGCACTGCCCGGGATTTCGTGGTGGACTGTCCCCGTGTTGGACAGCCCCCCGCACGACCGCTACCTCTGGATCACACGTGATCAACGGAGCCTGCGATGCCGACCCAGTTTCATCAATTCCCGTATAACGACGACAACTACGGCGTGCTGGTCCACGACACCGCGACGGGGCAAACGGCCTGCGTGGATGCGGGTGACGGGGCGGCTGTGCAAGCGGCGCTGGCGCAAACCGGTTGGACCCTGACGCAGCTGTGGATCACGCATCACCACTGGGACCACACCGACGATCTGGCCGCCGTGAAATCCGCGACCGGCTGCCACGTGATCGGGCCGGGCTATGACGGCAGCGCCAAACTGGCCATCGACCAGCATGTGCGCGACGGGGACAGCTTCACCCTGGGCAATACCAAGGTGACGTGTATCCACACCCCCGGCCACACGCTCGATATGATCAACTACCACTTGGCCGAGGATGCCGTGGTCTTCACCGGTGACACCCTGTTTGCTATGGGCTGTGGCCGGGTCTTCGAAGGCACGTTCGATCAGATGTACCAGTCGATGGAACGTCTTTTGGCCCTCCCCGACGACACGGTGGTCTATGGGGGCCACGAATACACGCAGGCCAACGCGGCCTTTGCTCTGTCTGTCGATCCCACCAACGCGGACCTTCAAACGCGTGCGAAGGCCGTGTGTGCGGCCCGCGCCAAGGGCGAACCAACGATGCCCACAACCATGGCAAAGGAACGCGCGACGAACCCGTTTCTGCGCTACGGCGATGCGCAACTGCGCGCGCATCTGGGGATGGCGGACGCCACCGATGCGGCGGTCTTTGCGGAATTGCGGGGACGCAAGGACCGGTTCTAGCCCCGCTTGTCGCGGTGATAGGTAAGGGTTGATGCGATAATCACGGCCAATGCATCCTCGTCCAGAGTGTCGTCCGTTGGCAACAGCACGGCGCGATTGTCCTGATAGGCAAAGGCCTCCGGGAACTGGCTGCGCCAGCGCCCGACCAGATCGGTTTGGCAATGCACGAATAGCGCCACACCACCTTCGTGCGCCGCCATCCGCAGCGTGGTTCCCATACGCCGCGGCGGCACGAAAGACGCCTGCCCCCACTTCACCGTTTCCTCGACCGTGATGCCCAGATCGCGTGCCACGGCGTGCACAAGGCCCCGCACCTGATCCAGCCGGTCCCGCGCCGTATCGGGTGCGGCGGCCAATGCGGCCTCAAACGTCACGGGATCACGACGATATTGCCGGTATGCACCTTGTCGATGAAGGCCTGCTGGCCTGCGTGGAAGTCCTCCAGCGCGTAGGTCGCCGCCAGCATCGGCTTGACCTCTCCCCGCTCGATATACCCCACGAGGTCCCGCATGATTTGGGGATCAATCACAGTCGATCCGGTAAAGGTCAGGTCCATCAGGTAAAGCGTGCGCACATCCAAATCGACGATCGGCCCGGCAATCGCGCCCGACGTGGTGTAGCGGCCCCCGCGATCCAGCGCGTCAATCAAGGTCCCAAAGTAGGCGCCCGCAACGATATCCGCGACGACATCGACACGATCCCGTCCCGTTGCCTCCTTCAATGCCTGGGGCAGGTTTTCCGGCGCGCGGGGCAGGATGTGGTCAGGACCGCAGCGGGCGACATCGGCATGTTTCGCCTCGGACGCCAAGGCCACAACCGTGGCCCCGCGGCGCTTGGCAAGCTGGATCAATGCCCCCCCGACGCCGCCGGACGCGCCCGTTACAAGAACGGTGTCGCCCGCGCCAACCTGCGCCCGCGACAACATGCCTTCTGCAGTGGAATAGGAGCACGAAAATGTGGCCAACTCCGCATCGCTCAGATCGCTCGCCACAGGCAAGGCATTGTGGTGGTCAATGACCGTGTATTCGGCATAGCCGCCATCGGCCTCGGACCCGTAATAGCCCGTCTTGTGCTTGTTCAGGGGATCATCCCAGTCGCGCAGCCAATTGTCGGTGATGACACGCTGGCCCAGCAACGCCGGGTCGGCGTCGGCGCCCACGGCCACGACCTCCCCGCAGACATCTGCGCCTTGAATGCGGGGAAAGGCGATCCCTGCCCCGCCCCACGTGTTGTCCGCCGTGCTGTCGAGGCTGTCATAGGCGGCCCCCGTCGTCGCCTCGGTCACGGATTTGGAATACCAACCCGCCCGCGTGTTCACGTCGGTGTTGTTCATCCCGCAGGCCCGAACCCGGATCAGCACTTCGTTCGCTGCAGGCTGCGGTACGGGCCATGCGGTTTCAAATTCCAGAGCATCCAGCCCACCGTGGCGTTTCAAGACCACCGCGCGCATTGTCTTGGGTATGTCTGTCATGGGGCTCCTATCCACCGTGTTTGCCGACCAGAGGCTGGCATTTGTGCCCAACTTGAAGCCCCACAGAGCAAACGACCACCCCTTTCCCGACGTCCACATGTCGTGGATCAGCTTGCGCCGGCGACTTCTGAGCCACAGGGTCCACCAAAGACCGTTAAAAGAGAGCGCACCATGGACCTTCAGGACCTCTACCTCAACTACATCGACGGCGCGTGGACCCAAGGGGGTGCGGGCACGATCGACGTGACCAACCCGGGCACCGGCGAACGCCTGTGCCGTCATGCGCTTGCAGATGCAGCCGATGTGAACCGCGCCGTCGCTGCCGCCAAGCGTGTGCACGAAAGCGGCGCGCTCACCTCCCTGCGCCCGGTCGAACGGGGCCGCATGGTGCAGGCTATGGGCCGCTACCTGATTGAACACCGCGACGCCGTGGCCGAGCTTTTGACGCTCGAGCAAGGCAAACCCCTTTGGGAAGCGCGGATGGAGGTCGAAGGCGCCGCCCGCTATTTCGAATATTACGGCAATCAGGCCGAAACGGTCGAAGGTCGGTCCATTCCCTTGGGCGCGAAATACTACGACTTCACCGCCTATGAGCCCTTTGGCGTCTCCGGCCAGATCATCCCGTGGAACTACCCGGTCGAAATGACCGCGCGCTCGCTATCTGCAGGCCTCGCGACCGGCAATGCCTGCGTGATCAAAACGCCCGAGATGACGCCGTGCTCCAACTACATCTTTGCCCACGCGGCCGAGGCCGCGGGCCTGCCACCCGGCGCGGTTAACATCCTGTGCGGTCTGGGGACCGAGGCCGGGGCAGCCCTGACCTCCAACCCGGATGTGCGCCAGATCGTATTCACCGGATCGGTTGCCACGGGCAAGGCCATCGCGCGCGCTGCCGCCGAAACACTGGCCCCCTGCGTTCTGGAACTGGGCGGAAAATCCGGGGCCATTGTCCACGCCGACGCCGACATCGACGGCTTCACGGACAACGTCCGCTGGGGCATCTATTTCAACGCGGGTCAAGTGTGCAGCGCGATGAGCCGGATCATTGTCCACGAAGACCGCCGCGACGAGGTCGTTGAAAACATCGCATCCCTCGCCCAAGGCCTGTCCGTCGGGCCGGGGATGGAGCGCGAAAGCTTTGGTGCCAACATGGGCGCGATGGTGTCAGAGGCACAGCGCAACCGCGCCGTGGACATGGTCGCCGCCGCTCAGGCCCAAGGCGCCACCGTCGTCACCGGGGGCCGGGCCCTGAACATCCCCGGCAGCTTTCTGGAGCCGACGGTCCTGACCGACGTCACCCCGGACATGACCATCGCCCAAGAGGAAGTCTTTGGCCCCGTCGTCAGCGTCCTGAGCTTCAAGACCCCGGAGGAGGCCATCGCCATTGCCAACGGCACGCCCTACGGCCTTGTCGGCGGCACCTTTACCGGCAACCTCGATCAGGCCATGCGAGACGCTCAATCCATCCGCGCCGGGCAGGTTTTCGTCAACGAATGGTACGCAGGCGGCGTCGAAACCCCGTTCGGCGGCTATGGCCAATCGGGCTACGGGCGCGAAAAAGGGCGCGAAGCCCTGTGGAATTATGTGCAAACCAAAAATATTGCCATCTCAATTGGGGGTGGAGCGGGCCGTAGCTGAATGCTGCACTTGCGAAATAGCGACAACCACCTAGGCTGACGGGGTTCTTTCCTAGTGCCGGGGTGATTGGCCATGCGCGCCATTATCGTGATGACAGAACAGACGCCGCCGCTAGAGCTCGGCTGTGTGCTGGGGCTTGCTGCGGCGGCCCGCACCGAAACCCTTTTGGTGTCGGCAACCGGGGGTGCGGTGCCTCTGGCGCAAAACCTATTCGCCGACACGCTGGCCGCTGACGACATATCAGGCGCAGTAGATTGCATCGTGATCCTGTCCGGCCCGGATGCCTCTGCCTTGTCAGAGGCGCCACTGGGCAAACACCTCCGCTATTGGCTGCGTCAGGAAAAACCCTGCCTTGCGGTCGGCCCCGCTGTGCATGCGCTGGCGCGTTTGGGCGTGCTCGAGGGACTGTCCGTTGCGGTGCCGCAAGGCGATGTGATCTCGCTCAGCCGGACCCATGCGGACGTCACGGCGCTCGATACGCTGATGGCCTGTGACGGGCGGGTCTTCACATGCGCAGGGGGCGCGGCGGCGCTTGATGCGATGCAGCTTTTCCTGTCGGGCATTGCGCAGGCAATGGATGCGAGCCCGCAAGAGATCGCAGAGGCCTGCCTTGCCCCGCCGCCCCGACCGCTGCACACACCCCAGCGCCCACCTGTTCTGTCGCCGGGCGACAGCGCACCGGGCAGCCTCCACCGCGCCGTGGCCGAGATGGAGGGCGCGCTCGACACCCCACGCCCGATCCCCGAAATTGCGCAGGCCATCGGGCTGTCCCAACGACAGATGGAGCGTCTCTTCCTCACCCATCTGGGTGCGACGCCCGCGCAGCATTACCGCGCGATGCGGCTGACGCGTGCGCGGCGTGACGTCACCGACACAACCACCCCCATCGTCGACATCGCAGGCCGCCACGGGTTTTCAAACGCCGTGCACTTCAGCCGTGCCTACAAACAACTCTTTGGCCGCCCACCGCAACGCGACCGCATCCTCGCCCGGCGCAAGCCAGCCTAAAACCCTGAGCAACCCCACAGAAAAAAGACACCACTTTCACAATTAGCCCCTTCCAAAGCGCTTTGAAGTGGTCGATCAATCGCCCAACACACGCCAAGCGAGGAGGAGTTCGCCATGTCTGAATGGTGGCGCGGGGCCGTAATCTACCAAATCTATCCACGGTCCTTTCAAGACAGCACCGGCAACGGTGTGGGCGACCTACAGGGCATCACGCGCAGACTGGGCCATGTGGCCGATCTGGGCGCGGACGCAATCTGGCTGTCGCCGATCTTTACCAGCCCCATGAAGGATATGGGCTATGACGTTTCCGACTACACCGATATCGACCCCCTGTTCGGCACGCTCGAAGACTTCGACGCACTGATTGCCCGCGCCCATGCGCTGGGGCTCAAGGTCATTATTGATCAGGTGCTGTCACACACATCCGACCAACACGCCTGGTTCAAGGAAAGCCGCGCCAGCCGCGACAACCCGAAGGCGGACTGGTACGTCTGGGCCGACGCGAAACCCGATGGCTCGCCACCCAACAACTGGGCGGCAGTCTTTGGCGGCCCTGCATGGGAATGGGACGCCCGTCGCAAGCAGTATTACCTGCACAACTTCCTCGACAGTCAGCCGGACGTGAACATGCACAACCCGGCGGTACAGGACGCGCTGCTGGACACCATGCGGTTCTGGCTGGATCGCGGCGTGGATGGCTTCCGGCTCGATACCGTAAACTACTACTTCCACAACCAAGCCCTCACGGACAATCCGCCCGAAACGGCGGAGGCCATCGCAGCCACGCATTCCACCTACGAGATGCAAAAGCACATCCATTCCAAGAACCAGCCGGACAATCTGGCCTTCCTCGAACGGATGCGGGCGCTGTGTGACGAATACGACGGGCGCATGATGGTGGGCGAGGTCGGGGATCGCGGTGACATCGCCATCGACATCATGGGCAAATACACCAGCGGATCGAACCGCCTGCACATGGCCTATTCCTTTGAATTGCTCGGCCCCAAGTTTTCGCCCGCACATTTCCGCAACACGGTCGCGAACTTCCAGTCAGGCGCGCCCGATGGCTGGCCTTGCTGGTCGTTCTCGAACCACGATGTGCCCCGCCACGTCACCCGGTGGTCGGATCATGCCGATGACCAAGACGCGCTCGCGCGGCAATCCATCGGCCTTCTGATGGCGCTCGAAGGCTCCATCGGGATCTACCAAGGCGAAGAGCTCGGCCTGCCCCAGACCGAGATGGAGTATCACGAGCTGACCGACCCGCCTGCCCTGCGCTTCTGGCCCGAGGAAAAGGGCCGCGACGGGTGCCGGACCCCCATGGTGTGGGAGGCTGGAGCCGCGAATTCCGGCTTCTCGGGTGCAGACCCGTGGCTGCCCGTGAAGACCCCGCAGGCTGAACGGGCGGTATCCGCGCAAGACAGCCAGAACGACAGCGTGTTGGCGGCCTATAGGGCCACCATCGCGTTCCGGCAGTCCTCGGAGGTTCTGAAATCGGGCTCGACCCAGTGGGTCGACCTGCCCGAACCCCTGTTGGCCTTCAAACGCACCAAGGGCGCGGCAACGCTGACCTGTGTGTTCAACCTGTCAAAGGACAACCATAGCCTGACCGTGGACGGGGCCACCGCCCTTGTCGGGCCGTCGACGGGCACTCTGGATGGGGCCGCGCTGTCGCTGCCCGCAAACACGTTTGCCTATCTCGACGGCGATGTCGCGCTGACGGCCTAACGACATCGGCTCCGCGCCTGACCGGGTGCGGGGCCACGCAAACGCCTGGGCGTCCGCGATATATCTGGAAAAGGGGGAAGGTGGTGGCGTGGGGGAGACTCGAACTCCCGACCTAACGATTATGAGTCGTTCGCTCTAACCAACTGAGCTACCGCGCCAACGAAGCGCCGTTTAGGCAAACCGGTCGGGGGGGTCAAGGGGCACAACCCGATATCGGCCTTGAATACGGACAAAATCATCCGTTACCTGACGGCCCAGAACCCGAGGACGCGATGACCCTGACGCCCACCGCCCCAGCACCCGAAGCCTGCGTCCTTGCCCTGTCGGATATAGTCGGCGCGGCCCACGTAAGGACCGGCCCCGACACCGCGAAATGGTCGCGCGATTGGACGGGGCTGTACCAATGGCAACCGCGCTGCGTTGTCCTGCCCGCCTCAACCGCAGAGGTCAGCGCGGTCGTCACGTATTGCCACGACAACGACATCCCGATGGTGCCCGCAGGCGGCATGACGGGCCTGACCGGCGCCACGCAGGCCGAGGCCGCCGTGATGATCGGGCTCGACCGGATGCGATCCGTGCGCGCCATCAAACCGGACGCGCAGATCATCCTTGTCGACGCAGGCGTCATCATCGACACCATCAACGAGGTCGCGATGGAACACGGCCTTGTCTTTCCGCTGTCCTTTGGTGCGCGCGGGTCGGCAATGATCGGCGGGGCCCTGTCGACCAATGCGGGCGGCTCGAACGTGCTGCGCTACGGCTCGGCCCGCGCACTTTGCCTCGGGGTTGAGGTCGTGCTGCCCGATGGCCGCGTGATGGATTTGATGAGCGAGTTGCGCAAGGACAACTCGGGCCTCGACCTCAAGCACCTGTTCATCGGCGGTGAAGGGACGCTGGGCCTGATCACCGGGGCGGTGCTGAAACTGTCGTCTGAACCTGCCGTGCGGGCGACCGCTATGATCGGAATGGACCGCCTAGCCCCCGCCTTGGGCCTGCTGAACCGCCTGCAAGAGGCCACTGGCGGCGCGATCGAAGCCTTTGAATACATGCCCCGGACCTACATCGCCAAACACGTGGACAAATGCGGTGGGCGCGAACCGTTTGATGATGCCCACCCCGTGAACATCCTCGTGGAAGCTGCATCCACCCGCGCCGACGATGCGCGCGCAGACGCGGACGGCACGCCCGCGCTTCTTGCAACGTTGCAGGGCGTGCTGGCCGATGCTTTTGAAGCTGGCGACATCAGTGATGCGACCGTGGCCCAGAACGAAGGCCAGCGGACAGAAATGTGGACGCGGCGTGAAGACGCCGCCGAGATCACCTTTGACCGGCACCCCTTGATCGACAACGACATCGCGCTGCCACTCGAACAGGTGCCCGCCTTCCTCGACGCAGTCGCCCCGCGCATTCGCGCACTCGATCCCGGGTCCGAGGATTTCATCATCGCCCATCTGGGCGACGGGAACCTGCACTACACGGTCTATCCCACCCGCAGTGATGCGGAGCTGAAGGACGCCGTAAAGGAAGCGATCGAAGAGGTCGTACGCGATTTCGGCGGATCGTTCTCAGCCGAACACGGGGTGGGCACCGCCAAGCTAAACTCGATGACCCGACGCAAGGACGCCGTGGCTCTCGACGTCATGCGCAGCGTCAAGGCAGCGCTCGACCCAAAGGGGCTGATGAACCCCGGCAAGGTCTTTCCAAACGCTTAAGCGGCGCGCCAGTCAAAGAACCCCGGCGCCGCTCGCCCGAGCAGCCGTTCCCCCAAGGTCGCGCCCAGCGCGGCCCCGTCTGCAATCGGGCCGCTGATCTCATCGGCCAGACGCTCGGACCCATCGGGGCGTAGGATCTCGCCCCGCAGGCGCAAGGTATCACCATCCGACTCGGCCAAAGCCGCAATCGGTGTCTCGCACGATCCATCGAGCGTCTTCAGGAACGCGCGCTCTGCGGCCAACCGCTCCCCTGTCTCTTTGTGGTGGATCGCCGCCAGGAGCGCATGGGTCGCCGCGTCATCCTCGCGACATTCGATCCCAATGGCCCCCTGCGCCACGGCGGGCAGCATGTCCTCGGGCGCGATTGCGGTCTTGGGCACGTCGTCCATCGCCAACCGGTTCAGCCCCGCCATAGCGAGGAAGGTGCAGGCCGCGACTTCGTCCTGCAGTTTCTTCAGCCGCGTCTGGACGTTGCCGCGAAACTCCACGACCTCCAGATCGCTGCGATAATTCAACAGTTGCGCCCGACGGCGCAGGGACGACGACCCGACCTTGGCCCCTTTGGGCAGCGTGGCGAGCGTGTAGTCGTTCAGGCAGACAAAGGCATCACGCACATCTTCGCGCGGCAGATATGTCGTCAACACCAACCCGTCGGGCTGGATCGTCGGCATGTCCTTCATCGAATGGACCGCGATATCAATCGCGCCCGACAAAAGATCATCCTCGATCTCGCGGGTGAACAGCCCCTTGCCGCCGATCTCTTTCAGCGGGCGATCCAGAACCCGGTCGCCCGTGGTTTTGATGATCGAAATTTCGAATGCATCATCGGGAAGCCCATGGGCCGCCATCAATCGTTTGCGGGTCTCGTAGGCCTGCGCCAGCGCCAAAGGCGACCCACGCGTTCCGATTTTCAATGGTGCGTCTGCGGACGGAAGTGTAGTGCTCATGCGACCTTCTTATTTGCGCGCCGACAACCTGACAAGTATAGCTGTCAACACAACGTGACACTTTATCAGGGGCGCCCGCATGAAAGATACCCAGATGACCGACGCAAAAACCAGTGCGCCCACCAAAAAACTGATGCGCGCGCTCGCAGGCGAAACCCAGCACACGCCGCCCATCTGGATGATGCGGCAGGCCGGCCGTTACCTGCCCGAATACCGCGCCACACGGGCCGAGGCCGGGGATTTCCTGTCGCTGTGCTACAACTCGGACCTCGCCGCCGAGGTCACGTTGCAACCGATCCGCCGCTACGGATTTGACGCCGCTATTCTCTTTGCCGACATCCTGCTGATCCCCGACGCGCTGGGGGCCGACCTGTGGTTTGTGACGGGCGAAGGGCCGCGCCTGTCAACCATCGAAAGCCAGGCTGATTTCGACAAACTCAAGCCAGCGTCCGACATTCACGACCACCTCGCCCCGATCTACGAGACCGTCCGCATCCTGTCGCGCGAATTGCCCGAGGAAACGGCCCTGATCGGGTTCGCGGGCGCTCCATGGACCGTGGCCACCTATATGATCGCGGGTCGCGGCACACCTGATCAGGGTCCGGCACACGCGCTGATGCAAGGAAACACGCCCCTGTTCGAGGCGCTGCTGGATCGCCTGACAGAGGCTACCATCGAATACCTGTCCATGCAGATCGAAGCGGGCGCCGAGACCGTCAAACTCTTTGACAGTTGGGCCGGATCGCTCAAAGGCGACGCGTTCGAAAAATACGCCGTCGCCCCGGCAGAGCGCATCATCCGAGCGCTCAAGGCGCGCCATCCGGACACACCCATCATCGCCTTCCCGCGCGAGGCGGGCGAAGGTTACATCGGATTTGCGGGCAAGACGGGGGCGGATTGCGTGGCGCTGGACAACTCGGTCTCGGCCACATGGGCGGCGAAGAATGTGCAGTCGACCGGCTGCGTTCAGGGCAACCTTGCCTCAAAGCACATGGTCACCGGCGGTCAGGCTCTGGTTGATGAAACCCGCGCCATCGTCGAAGCCTTCCGCGATGGCCCGCATATCTTCAATCTGGGCCACGGGATCACGCCGGACGCAGATCCCGAAAACGTCCAGTTGATGATCGACACGGTCCGGAGCGCATAACGCAAAACGCGCGCCGCACCTGCTGCGACGCGCGTTCCGCAAGGATCATGGATCAGAAGCGGTAGTTCACCGACAGACCCAGAGTGGTGACATCCGCATCAAGCGTATCGATGTCGAAATCATCGAACTGGTGGTACAGCAGCTCGGCACCCGCAGTGACGGACTCGGTCAGGGCAACCTCGTACCCCGCACCGATGAAGTAGCCGTCCGAATCGCCGGGTGCGGCCGCGCCGTCATCGGTGAAGGCGCGCGCAAAGCCGACCGTGCCGTAATACCAGTTCTGACCGGACGCGATACCGGCCCGTGCACCCAGACGCAGCACCTCGGACACGGAGGCCACACCTTCGAGGTCGATATCCGCGGTGTCGTATTGCAGACCGCCACCCAGGACGTAGTTGCCAAAGTCGTAGTCGTAATAGGCCCGCAGACCCAGCAGGGCGTCATCACCACTCAGCGCCGGACCCTCGGTCGACACATCACCATAGCTCAACTGCGCACCCACCGACGGGCCGGTCCAGTCATAGCGCGCCGGCGCCGCGGGAACGACGGGCACAGGTACGATCGAGTCTTCGATCACGGGATCGAGCGAGCCCGCAAAGGCGGGTGCGGACAAAAGCGGCGCGGCAGCGAGCGCTGCGATCAGGGGTCGGAAAAGCGACATCGGGGGTATCCTTTCAAAGGCTGGTGTAGTCAGGCGCCACTAGCGGCGTCCTGAGTGAACCCAGCATTTCGGATAAAAGTTCCGCCTTTCCAGACCCGTACCGATCACACGCCCGTGCGCAGCGGCACCATCCGCAAGAACCGGCAGGTCCCCGCGTCCGCGGTCAACTCTTAAGGGCGATAATCTGCCGTCAGACCCATTTCGCCATGGGTGGCAGGCTCATCAGAACCGCATTTGCGTCATGGCCTGTCTCCAGCCCGAATTTCGTGCCGCGGTCCCAGACGAGGTTGTATTCGGCATAGAGACCCCGATGGACAAGCTGCGTGTCCTTGTCGGCCTCTGTCCACGCATCGTCGCGGTGCTTTTCGACCTGCGGCACATAAGCCGGCAGGAACGCACGACCCACATCCTGCGTCAGGGCGAAATCCGCCTCCCAATCGCCGGTGTTGCGATCATCGTAGAAAATGCCGCCCACACCCCGCGCCCGTCCACGGTGCGGCACGTAGAAGTATTCGTCGGCCCACGCCTTGTACTCGGGATAAACCTCATCTCCGTGGGGCGCGCAGTGTTCGCGCAGGACCCGGTGGAAATCAGCGGTGTCCTCTTCGTATTCGATGCAGGGGTTCAGGTCGGACCCGCCCCCGAACCACCACGCGTGCGGGGTCCAGAACATGCGCGTGTTCATATGCACGGACGGCGTGTGCGGGTTCTGCATGTGGGCCACGAGGCTGATCCCGGATGCCCAGAACCGCGGGTCGTCCTTCATCCCGGGAATGCCCTTGCGCGCGGCCATTGCGGCCTGCGCGCGTTCACCCAGCTGACCGTAGACAGTCGAGACATTGACGCCCACCTTCTCGAACAGGCGGCCCCCGCGCATGACGCTCATCAACCCGCCACCGGCGTCGCTGCCATCCTCGGAGGTGCGGCGCGTTTCCGTCACCTCAAACCGCCCAGCGGGCAAATCGGCAAACGGCCCGGAGGTCTGGGTGTCTTCCAACGCCTCGAATGCGGCCACGATCTGATCGCGCAACTCGCGGAACCAGCCCGCCGCGCGGGCCTTCTTGTCGTCAAACATCTCGGTCATCAAACTGTCTCCTCAGGTTGACACTACCGAGCCACCGCAGGTCAGGCAATACACGCAAACGGCGCTAATGCGCGGGCACGGCAACCGGATCGATCAGCGTGCGTCCACCGTCGACCGTGATGATCTGACCCGTGACAAACCCCGCCCCATCCGAGGCGAGGAATTGCACAGCCTCGGCCACTTCGCGCGGGGACGCGATGCGCGACATCGGCGTCGCCTCCTTGATCGCGTCGCGGTAGTCCCCGTGTTCGGCCAACTGCCCTTTGAGCGAGGCCGACATCACCGACCCAAATGCCACCGCGTTCACACGGATGCGCACATCCGCCAAGGCCACAGCCAGCGAGCGGGTCATCTGATCAAGTGCTGCCGACGACACCGAATAGCCTAGCAGTTCCGGCTGCGTACGCCGTGCAGCGATGGAGGACAGGTTGATGATCGACCCGATGCACACCCCCTCGCGCCCTTCGCCCTGCTTGATCATCCGCTTGGCAACCAGTTGCGACAGCCTGAGCGATGTCATCAGGTTCTGTTCCAGCAGAACCTCGACGCTTTCGTCATCGGGGTTCAGCGGGTCAGACGGCAGCATCTGCCGCGAAGCGTTTACAAGGATATCGACCTGATCAAACGCATCGAGCGTGGCCGACAACAGGTTGTTGACCGTCAATTTCTCGCGCAGGTCGCCCGCGAACAGGCGCACGTTGTCCTTTTTCTCAGCATCTTCTGCGACCTGCTCGGACAACTGCTTTTCGTCCATATCCGCAAAGACGACATTCGCCCCCGCATCAGCAAAATGGCGACCGATCGCCAGACCGACGCCATTGGCAGCGCCCGTCACGATGGCGGTCTTTCCATCAATGGAAAATCCCATGTGTGTTGTGTCCCGAATCTGTCCCCGGTGACCAGCCTACCGCTTGGGCCGGGTCGCGTGAAAGAGTTTGAAGCCCTGGCTGCCCGGCGGACCGTCGACCGGCTCGACCTTGCCGAAATGGGCGGCAAGTGCGTCCTCGTAGGGCAGATGCCGGTTCGCCACCATCCAAAGCGACCCGCGCGGTTTCAGGCACCGGGCCGCCGCCGCGATGAAGGCGCGTCCAAGGTCAGGGTTACCCTTGCGCCCCTCGTGGAAGGGCGGGTTCATGATCACAAAGTCCGCCTGCGCGCGATGTTCCCATGTGGTTGCGTCGTGCCAATGGAAGGCTGCGCGCTCGGGCTCCACATTGCGCTGCGCGCACATCAGGGCGTCTGCATTGCTGTCGACCAGATCGACGAATTCAGCCCCCCGATACTGCGCAACCGCGGACAAATACCCCCAGCCCGCGCCCAGATCGATCACGCGCCCTTCCATCCGCTCTGGCATGACCTCTGCCAAAGCAAGCGAGCCGGGATCGATGCCATCGGCACTGAACACGCCGGGTAACAGCGTAAAACCGTAGACGTCGGGCGCCTCCCAAACCCAGTCGGCGAATGCATCCGGTTCAGCCTGCATCCAGAACAGGCGTCCGTGGGCTTTTGTGATCGTGCCCTGAACATCGGCGCGTTTGCGGCACGCCTTCCAAAGCGAATCGATCCCATCGGTGCGCTGCCCATCGACAATCACTAGGCCATCGGTGCGCGCCACGGCCTCGGCAATCACGTGCTGGGCCAAGGCCTTGGACCGGGGCGCCACGACGACTGTTGCGGCGACGCGTGCGGGTTCGGGATTGACGGGCACACGGCCCCGAAAGGCCTGCGCCACAAACCAATCGGGCGTGTGGACACGGGCATCATCCAACGCGGCAAGATCGTAATCTGCTGTCGGCAGACGCACATCCACCGGGCCGCCCAGCGTCAGCCCTTCGTCCAAAGCAAGTTGAAGTCGCACCTAGATCAGCACCGAACGACCGCGACCGCGATCATTCCTTTTCCATCGTGCATTGCAGCGGGTGCTGGTGGCGGCGTGCAAAATCCATGACCTGCGCCACCTTGGTCTCAGCGATCTCGTGGGCAAAGACACCCACAACCGCCACGCCCTTCTTGTGCACGGTCAGCATCAGTTCAAACGCCTCCGCATGGGTCATGCCAAAGAAGCGTTCCAACACCATCACGACGAACTCCATCGGCGTGTAGTCGTCGTTCAGGATCAGCACCTTGTACAGCGGCGGCTTCTTCGTCTTGGCGCGGGTGTCCAGCACCACGCCGACATCGCCATCATCGCCGTTGGGAGTATCCGACATATTCCATTGCGGTTGGGTCAAGTCAGTATCCATTTCCGGTGGTTCGGCGCTTTTATATATAACGCTCGCCTGCCATGAAAAGGGGGATCGAGCATAGGTTTGGACAACAGCCACGTGACCCGCCCCATCACAACCCTCGCCTTTGATGCCGATGATACGCTCTGGCACAACGAAACGTTCTTCAAGCTGACCCAGGATCGGTTCGAAACGCTTTTGGCCCCCCACAGCGCGGCCTCCGACCTGCATGACCGTTTGCTGGAAACCGAACGCCGCAACATCGGGCGCTACGGTTACGGCGTGAAGGGGTTCACCCTGTCGATGATCGAGGTCGCGATTACGGTCACCGAGGGTCGGGTCCCGGCATCGGTCATCTCCGAGATCATCGAGGCGGGGCGCGAGATGCTGGGGCATCCCGTTGATCTGTTACCGGGGGTCTTTGACACGCTTCAGGCCCTGCATCCCGCCTACACCTTGATCGTCATCACCAAGGGCGATCTCCTCCATCAGGAGGAGAAGCTAGCAGCCTCGGGCCTAGGTGACTTCTTTGCCGACGTCCACATCGTGTCCGAGAAATCGCCGCAGACCTATCGGCGCATCCTTGGCACGAACGCAGACCAAACGCTGATGATCGGCAATTCCATGCGCTCGGACATCCTGCCTGCGCTGGAGGCTGGCGCATGGGCCTGCCACATCCCGTTCGAGATCGAATGGGCGCTCGAGGCCGCAGAAGCCCCCGTCCAAAACCCGCGGTTTCGCCAAATCAACGCAATGGCAGAGTTGCCAGAGCTTCTGCCCCAATTGCGCTAAATCCCCGCCACAATCCGGCCACAAACCCACATATGCGCATCAAAGACCCGCAAACCGCTAAATGTCCCCGGGTCCGCCACAATATTGCCCAATTTCGCCATCCGATTTCATTTTTGCGAATGATCCCCGTGTGCTAGCCTTCACCCGGATGGAAGCACGCGGGATCAACCTGCGGCACCGAGCAGATTGAGGCATCGACGTGATGACACGTCTTGGGGCGCTTTTTCGCCTAGGCATACTTTTCGTGTGGTTGGCCATGCTTGGCACCGCAATCAACGCCGCCCCTTACGCGGCGATGGTGATGGACGCCCGGTCGGGCGAAGTCCTGCATGCCCGCAACGCTGACACCCGGCTCCACCCGGCCTCCCTGACCAAGATGATGACGCTGTACATCGCGTTCGAGGCCGTGCGCCGCGGGGAAATCACACTCGACACCAAAGTGACGATTTCGGCCAAGGCCGCTGCCGAGCCGCCGTCGAAGCTGGGCCTGCGTGCCGGTCAGAAGATCGCCCTGCGCTACCTGATCCGCGCGGCCGCCGTGAAATCCGCCAATGACGCCGCCACCGCCATCGGAGAGGCGATCAGCGGGTCCGAGGCCGCGTTTGCCCGCCGTATGAACCGCACGGCTAAAGCGCTGGGCATGACGCGCACCACGTTCAAAAACGCCCACGGCCTCACAGAATCGGGCCACCTGTCGACGGCACGGGACATGACGGTGCTCGGCCGCCGCGTGCTCTATGACTACCCCGAATACTACAACCTCTTCTCGCGCCGCTCGACCGATGCGGGCATCAAATCTGTCGCGAATACCAATCGCCGCCTGCTGGATGCCTATCGCGGCGCGGACGGAATCAAGACCGGCTATACCCGTGCGGCCGGCTTCAACCTCGTGGCCTCCGCCGAACGCGGCAGCGAACGGGTGATCGCCACGGTCTTTGGCGGACGCTCCACCGCGACCCGCAACGCACGTGTGGCCGAATTGCTCGACATGGGGTTCGACCGCGCGCCCACGCGGGTTGCCCTGCGCAAACCCAGCCTGCCGACCTACAGCGACGCCCCCACCAGCAATGGCGGCGCGGGCAAAACCATCCGCCTTGTCACCGCCGTCAAGAAAAGCCTGCGTCCCAAAATCAGGCCCGGGTTCAAGGCCCCCGCCCCCACCGACGAACTGCTGGTGGCCGAGGCCGACATCCTGAAAGCGGTTGAGGCCGCGCAGACCACCACACCTGCGCCCATCGCCCCGATCACCAAACCGGCAGTCCGCCCAACGCAGGTCGCCGCTGCTGCGGCCCCCACAGCGCCCGCACCGGCACAGCCGGAGGTCGTCACGCGGGCCTCGACATCGGGCGGGAAACACTGGGGTATCAATGTCGGGCGCTTCCCGTCGCGCTATGCTGCCGAACGATCGCTCCTTCAGATTGCGCTTGCCGAAATGGCGACGCTCGACGGGTCGCTCCGACGGGTGGTGAAACGCCCGCAAGGCTTTGATGCGAACTTCGCGGGACTAACCCGCGAAACGGCGGACCTCGCCTGCCGCCGTCTTCAGGCGCGGGGCACGACCTGTTTCATGATGGGGCCGGGTTAAGCCGCCTCAGGCCACGTTATCCGTCAAATCGAACGCCGCCGCGATCAAAGTCCGCGTGTAATCCGTCTGCGGGGCCTCGAAGATCTGTTCGACGGACCCCGCCTCGACCACGTCGCCCTGTTTCATCACCATCACCTTGTGCGACAGCGCGCGCACGACCTTCAGGTCATGGCTGATAAACAGGTAGGCCAACCCATACCGCGCCTGCAAATCGCGCAACAGATCGACGATCTGGCTTTGCACCGTCATATCGAGCGCGCTGGTGGGTTCGTCCAGCACAACCAGCTTGGGGCGCAGGATCATCGCCCGCGCAATCGCGATGCGCTGGCGTTGTCCGCCCGAAAATTCGTGCGGATAGCGATCCATCGCTGCCGGGTCGATCCCAACCTCGGTCAGAATATCCGCCACCGCCTGCCGCCGCTCACCCTTGGGGATCGAGTTGTGGACGCCCAGCCCCTCGGACACGATCTGTTCGATCGACATCCGCGGACTGAGAGAGCCGTAGGGGTCCTGAAAAACGATCTGCATGTCCTTGCGCAGGGGCCGCATCTGCCGCCGCCCGAACCGGTTGATATCGCGGCCCAGAAAGGCAATCCGGTTCTCGGACGCGATCAGCCGCATGATCGCCAAGGCGAGCGTCGTCTTGCCGGACCCGCTTTCACCCACGATGCCCACCGTCTCCCCTGCCCGCACGGAAAGCGTCGCGTCGTTGACGGCCTTCACATATCCTACCGTCCGCTTGAGCAGGCCGCGCTGGATGGGGAACCAGATCTTCAGGTTCTCGGTCTCGGCGACCACCGGGGCATCCGTGGCCACACTGTCCGGCGTGCCCGAAGGCTCTGCCGCCAGCAGCATTTGCGTATAGGGATGCTGCGGCGCGTCAAAGACCTCCGCCGTCACGCCCTCCTCGACGATCAGCCCGTCCTTCATCACGCACACGCGGTCTGCAAACCGGCGCACGATGGTCAGATCGTGTGTGATGAACAGCATGCTCATCCCCTCGGACATCTTCAAATCGGCCAGAAGCTCGAGGATTTGCGCCTGAATGGTCACATCGAGCGCCGTCGTCGGCTCATCCGCGACGAGCAATTCCGGCCCATTGGCCAGCGCCATCGCGATCATCACCCGCTGACGTTGCCCGCCGGATAGCTGGTGGGGATAGGCGTTCAACCGGCTCTCCGCATCGCGGATACCGACCTTGTCCAACAGCTCCAGCACCCGCACCCGCGCCGCCGCCCCGTCGAGCCCTTGGTGGAGCGCGAGGCTCTCCGTCAGCTGCTTTTCCAGCGTGTGCAGCGGGTTCAGCGAGGTCATCGGTTCCTGAAAGATAAAGCTGATGTCGTTGCCCCGCACCCGCATCAGATCAGCCTCGGACGCGCCCACCATTTCGGTCCCCTGATAGGTCACCGATCCGGTCACGTTGGCATTGCCGCCCAACAACTGCACCGTAGAGAGCGCGGTCACCGATTTTCCGGACCCGCTTTCCCCCACAAGCGCAACTGTCTCGCCCCGCTTGATGTCAAACGACACGCCCCGCACGGCCTGGCTGGGCCCAAAGGCGACCTTCAGGTCACGCACCGACAAAACGGGGCTCATATCTTGGTCTCCCGCACGGCCTTGGCCCCGTCCGCTGTTTCGGTCTCGATAAACACGCTGTCACCCGGATCCTCGGACACGGCGCCGCCCACGACAAAGACTTTGCGGGGGTCAAACGCGTCGCGCACGCCCTCGAACACAAAGACCAGCAACGACAGCATGATCGCGAATGTGAAAAACGCGGTGAAGCCAAGCCACGGCGCCTGCAGGTTCTGCTTGGCCTGCAACGTCATCTCGCCCAAGGACGGCGCCGAGGATGGCAGGCCATAGCCGAGGAAATCGAGGCCCGCGAGAGCGCCGATGGTGCCCGTCACGATGAAGGGCAGCATCGTCAGCGTCGCCACCATCGCATTGGGCAGCATGTGCCGGAACATGATCGTCCAGTTGCTCACACCCAGCGCCTGCGCCGCCCGCACATATTCAAGGTTCCGCGCCCGCAGGAATTCCGCGCGCACCACGCCCGTCAGCGCGGGCCAGCCGAAGAGGATACTGAGGAAGACCAGCAGCCAGAACGATCGCCCCAAAATCGCAAAGAGGATGATGATGACATAAAGGTTCGGGATCGCGCCGAAGATCTCCAGGAACCGCTGGAACAGCAGGTCCGTCCAACCGCCAAAATAGCCCTGAATTGCACCTGCGATGATCCCGATCACCGACGCCACCGAGGTCACGATCAACGTGTAAATGATAGACAGCCTGAACCCGTGGATGACCCGCGCCAGCACGTCGCGCGCCCCGTCATCGGTGCCCAGCCAGTTCACCGCGCTTGGCGGCGACGGGTGGGCGTAGGGGAACGCGTCATCGGGGTCGATTGTGATCAGGCCGTCTTGTTCCAGCACCCGCAGATCGACCGGCGTGTTGTAGGAATACCGGATCGGCGGCCAGATCAGCCAACCCTTGTCGAAATCGGGATGCGCATAGGTGCCCGCGTCCACGGCTGCGATTGCCGCGTCGGGATCGTCAAAGCAATCATCGGCAACACCGCCTGTCTTGATCAGGCAGCGCACCTCGACATCGCGGTAGACCGCCTCGGTCGCGAAATCCCCGCCAAAGGATTGCTCACTATAGAAATTGAAGATCGGCATCCGCAGCTCGCCACGATAATTGACGAGCACGGGTTTGTCGTTGGCCAGAAACTCCGCAAAAAGCGACAGCCCGAACAGCACCGAAAAGATGATCAGCGACCAGAACGCGCGCTTGTTCGCGCGGAAGTTCTGCCAGCGGCGGCGGTTGATTGCAGACATCACCATCAGCCGCGGCTCTCGAAATCAATGCGGGGATCGACCAGCACGTACATCAGGTCCGACAGGATCCCAACGATCAGCCCGACGATGCCAAAGGCAAAGAGCGTGCCAAAGATCACCGGATAATCCCGTTCGACCGCCGCCTGGAACCCCAGACGGCCCAACCCATCCAGGCTGAACAGTGTCTCGATAATCAGGCTCGCGCCAAAGAAGATGCCGATGAACAGCCCCGGAAAGCCAGAGATCACGATCAGCATCGCATTGCGGAACACGTGGCCATAAAGGACCGCCCGCTCTGTCAGGCCCTTGGCCTTGGCGGTGATCACGTACTGCTTGTTAATCTCGTCCAGAAACGAGTTCTTCGTCAGCAAGGTCAGCGTCGCAAAGCCCGAAATCGAGGACGCGATAACTGGCAGCGTGATGTGCCAGAAGTAATCGGCGATCTTCATGGGCCAGCTTAGATCGGCCCAGTTCGACGAGGTCAGCCCCCTCAGCGGGAAGATCTGGAAATAGGACCCGCCCGCAAACACCACGATCAAGAGCACGGCGAACAGAAACCCCGGGATCGCATAGCCGATAATGATCGCGCCCGACGTCCACGTGTCAAAAGGCGTGCCGTCATGCACGGCCTTGCGAATGCCCAAGGGGATCGACACCAGATAGATCAACAGGACCGACCACAGCCCAAGGCTGATCGACACGGGCATCTTTTCCAGCACGAGTTCAAACACCGGAATGTCGCGGAAATAGCTCTCGCCAAAATCGAGCCGGACATAGTTCCACATCATCAGGACAAAACGCTCAAAGGGCGGCTTATCCAGCCCGAACTCTTCCTCGAGCTGCTGAATGAACTCCTCCGGCAGGCCCCGCGCACCGAGGTAGTCGCTGTCGCTTTCGCCACCGCCCTGATTGGCCGCCCCGCCATCGCCTCCCGTCCCGTCGAAGGAGGCAAAGACATTCCCCTCCCCCTCGAGGTTGGCCAGAACCTGCTCGACCGGTCCGCCGGGCACGAACTGCACCAAGGCGAAGTTAACCAGCATGATCCCGAACAAAGTCGGTATCACGAGCAACAGGCGTCTGAGGATATAGGCTCCCATCGGGCGTCAGGCGTCCGCGGTTACTGCAACGCGCCCGAGGCTTCCAAGGCCGCGGCCTTGTCAGCGTCGAACCACCAGAAATCCAACTCGCCCCGCGCCAGCGGCGGCAGCGGTTCGGGGTAATCGTACTGATCCCAATAGGCCACGGTGTGCGTGTCCTTGAACCACTGCGGAACCCAGAACCGTTCGGCGCGAAGCGCCCGGTCCAGCGCCTTCACGGCGGTGTTCAGGTCGTCCTTGGTGTCGGCGGCCACGACCACGTCAATCAGCGCGTCGATGCCCGGATCCATCAGGCCCATCAGGTTCCGGCTGCTTTCCGCCGCAGCTTTCGATCCGAAATACTGCTGCAAGCCGGTCGACGGCTCGAACCCCTGGGGCATCGAATGCACCGTCATGTCGAAATCATAGGCGCGGCGCAGCTCGGTCTCTTGGCTCGGGTCCACGCGGTTCAGGCTCGCATCAATGCCCAGCCGTTTGAGGTTCTCGACATAGGGGTTGATGACACGGTCAAACGTGGGAGAGCTCTCAAGGAATTCGATGCTCAGAACCTCACCATCTTTCTCGCGCATCCCGCTGGCCGGGTTCACGACCCAGCCCGCCTCGTCCAGCAGGGCGGATGCCCGGCGTAGGTTGCCGCGGTCCAGCTGGCGGTCGCCCGAACTCGGGGCCATCACGACCTCATCCGTCAGGATCGAGGCATCGAGCAAACCTTGCTCCACGATGGGCTCAAGAATGGCCAATTCGCCTTCGCTGGGCGTGCCGGTTGCCGCCAGATCACTGTTTTCCCAGAACGAATTGATCCGCTCGTACAGGCCAAAGAACAGCGCGTCGTTCGACCATTCGAAATTGAACATCAGGCCCACGGCCTCGCGCACCAGCGGGTCTTGGAATTTCTCACGACGCAAGTTGAAAACAAACGACTGCGCCGGGGCCATCGCGCCCGACGCGAGTTCAGCAACGATCACGTTACCCTCTTCCACCGCGGGGAAATTATAACCGGTTGCCCATTGCTTGGACGAATTTTCGGACCGGAAGGTATAGGCACCCGCCTTGAACCCTTCGAACGCCGCGGCGCCATCCCCGAAATATTCGATGCGGATGCGGTCAAAATTGTTCCGGCCCACATTGATCGGCAGGTCATTGCCCCAGTAATTCGGGTTGCGCGCATAGACGATCTGCTCGTTCACCTCGAAGGACTCGAGCACGTAGGGCCCCGTCCCCATAAAGGGTTTGAGCCGGGATTCCGCGACGGACAAGCCTTCCGCCTCAAACTCCGCACGGTTTAGCGGCCCGATGATCGACACCGTGCTCACGCGGTCCCGGATCGGGCTTTCGGGGTCAAAGGTGTACTTGATGGTGTGGTCGTCGATCACCTCCACCTCGGTGATCATGGCGCCAAACGCGGCCCGGAACGACGGCAGCCCGTTTGTCATGAATTCATTGAAGGCAAATTCGATATCCGCCGCGACCATGGGCGTGCCATCGGCAAATGTGACCTCGGGACGCAGGTTGAAAATCAGCCAGCTCAGGTCCTCAGGGTACTCGATCGTCTCGCACAAAAGGCAGTAGAGCGCCGTGGGATCATCGGCTGCGCCCACCATGATATTCTCATCGCCCACCGACGACAGAGCGCCCGCGCGACCCTTGCGCGTGTAGGGGTTGAAACTGTCAAAGGTACCCGGTGCCCAAATGCTGATCTCGCCGCCCTTGGGGGCCTCCGGGTTCACATAGCTCAGGTGCGGATAATCGGCCGGATACACCAAATCCCCGAAAAAGCTGTATCCGTGGCTTTCGATAACTGCCTCGTGGCTTTCGGCCCGCGCCAATCCCGCCGCCGCAACAACCCCCAACGCCAATGCACCGGTTAACAGCCATCGCATCGCACTTCCGTCATCGCGTTTGGCAACAGCTTTCGCTTTGGAAACCGGGCGGGGATCGCGGGGATCGGCGTGACGCATCTTTGAACCTCTCTAGGGAAACCACGGGGCTTCAGCACAAAATAAGGTAAAGTTCGGATTGTCGATCATTCAATGGCCGAATTCGTGAACTAAAGGTTATGTGACCGCGCGCGAGCACGCCATGACAACGCCGCAGGCACGAAAAAGGGGCCACAGCAGCGCCGTGACCCCTCAAATTCCGATATGAACCCGGCTTAACCGCCGATGGTTTGCAGATATGCGATCAGGTTGGCGCGGTCTTCGGCCTTGGCCAGACCTGCAAAGCCCATGGACGTGCCCGGCGCATAGGCGCGCGGCGCCTCGAGGAAGCCGTTCAACTCGTCCGTGGTCCAGACCTGCGCCACAGCGCTCAGCGCGCCGGAATAGCCAAAGCCGTCGACAACGCCGACCTCGCGATCAACCACTGCGTACAGGTGCGGCCCGGTGCCGTTCGCGCCATCTTCCAACTTGTGGCAGGCGCGGCACTTGCCGAACACGCGCTCGCCTTTGGCGACATCTGCGCTGGCCAAAAGCACTGCGAAATCAGGGCCTTCTTCGACAACTTCTTCCTCTGCGCCTTCGACCTCGATCGAATAGGCTTGGGCGTGGTCGCCGCCATGGCCACCCATGTGATAAATTTCCTCGGCAGCCCAAGAGCCAAGCAAGAACACCAAAAGCGATCCACACAGAGCGGCGGTCAGCTTTGTTGCGGTCATCGTGTCCATGATGTCGCGTCCCATTGCATACAATCGTCGTGGGCCGTCTACTCCCTTCCCACACCCGGCTGCAAGGTGTAGGGGGCGCGACCAAACGCCCAACCGCCGGGTTTTTTGCCAAAGGCGGCCTAAGGGGCAGAGAAACGGACCCGCACGATGCCAGCAGACGATTCCAAATCCATCGCTTTCCAAGGCGAATTGGGGGCCTACGGGCACCAGGCCTGCCGCGATCTGCGGCCCGATCACACGCCCCTGCCTTGCGTGACCTTCGACGACACGATCGAGGCTGTGACCACCGGTGCGGCGGCGCTTGCGATGGTTCCAGTCGAAAACTCGACCTATGGGCGCGTGGCCGACATCCACCGCCTACTGCCGGAAAGCGGGCTGCATATCATCGCCGAAACCTTTGTGAAGGTCGAAATCTCGCTCTTGGCCCCCCGCGGCGCCACGCTCGATCAAGTGACCGAGGCGCATGGCCACCCCGTCATCCTACCCCAATGCGCCAGCTTCCTGCGCACGCACGGGATCAAAGCGGTGGCGAGTTCCGACAATGCCCGCGCCGCCCGCGAGGTCGCGGAACTGGGTGATCCCGCACGCGCAGCGCTCGCAGGCCAACTTGCCGGCGATATCTACGCGCTAGACACTCTCGCCACCCAAATCGAAGATCAGGCGAACAACACCACGCGCTTCCTGCTGCTTGCCCCTGAACCGGATATGACGCGCCGCGCGGATGTCATGATGACAACCTTCGTCTTTCAGGTCCGCAACATCCCCGCCGCGCTCTACAAGGCCATGGGCGGATTTGCGACGAATGCCGTGAACATGACCAAACTGGAAAGCTACATGGTGGGCGGGCATTTCACCGCGACCCAGTTCTACAGCGATATCGAAGGCCACCCCGACGACGCCAATGTGCAACTGGCGCTCGAAGAGCTTGGGTTCTTCACCACGCAACTCAAGGTACTGGGCACCTATCCGGCGCACCCGCGCCGGGCAGACTGACGGGCAGACTGAAACCTCAGCTTAACCGCACACCGTTGTGCTGCCGCTCCATCGACTGCGCATATTCCGCGACGGATAGCTTGAACCGCCGGGTCAGGGTCGACTTGGCCAGCCTCAAGGACTGCAGCAGCAGCCGCGACGACAGGTTCGTTGGCGTCAATTCCAGCGCGATGCCCATCCGCGTCCGCGCAGGCGACAGCGCGACGAGTGACACCGTGAAATCGGCAATCAGACCCGCACTGTTTGTCGTGATGGTATACCCATCGGGTTCGGCGAATTGCGTCAGCTCGGCCTGCGCTTCACGCACCTTGCCGCGATAGCGAAACGACGCTTCCCATTTCAGCCCGGGACCAACCTCGGCCTTGTCATCAACGCGTGTCACGTCTGCACCACGGCGCATCGCACGGCGTTCAAAATCGTCAAAGTCACTGAGCGTGGCAAAGGCATCGCGCAGGGGGACCTCGATATCCTCTTTGGTTGAAAACTTCATGGCCTGCCCTTTCGACTGCGTTGCAGCGCGTCTCTTTTATGGCGCACCAATTGTTTCAATCCAATGTGTCTGCAAGCCAATTCGACAAAAGAAAGTGGGCAATTGCGCCTTTTCGCGCACCCAAGACCTCGGGGTGGCGGCCTGCCATCGCCTCCATCATCTCCTCGCGCGTCATCCAGCGCGCGTCTTCCAATTCCTTGGGGTCGACGGTGATCTCGGTCGTCGTCGCCTGCGCGCGACACCCCATCATCAAAGAGGCCGGAAAAGTCCACGGTTGCGACGCCAGATAGGTGACCTCGCCAATACGGACGTTGGTCTCCTCAAAGGTTTCGCGACGCACGGCCGCCTCGATCGTCTCGCCCGGTTCGACAAAACCCGCCAGCAGGGAATACATCCCCTCGGGCCACCCGGGCGACCGCCCGACAAGGACCGAATTGCCATGCAGGACCAGCATGATCACCACCGGGTCCGTGCGCGGAAAATGATGCCGCCCGCAGGCCGGGCAGTCGCGCTGCCAGCCGCGTTGGCGAATGTCAGATTTTGTCCCGCAATTGGCGCAAAAGCTGTGGGTGCGGTGCCATTCGAACAATCCGCGCATGGTCGATGCGATCTCGGCATCACGCGCTGACAGGCCCACCATCACCGACCGCAACTCGCCGAAGGCCACATCGGGCGCCGACGGATGCACCTGCAACGATGGGTCCAGAAACGCGCCCAGACTCGTCAGATCCTGATCCTCTGGCGACCATGGCGAGATATCCCATGCCTCGATCAGCGTGCCGTCTTCCTCGGCCCCGATGAGCAGCGGCGGGGCGGTGGCCTCGGAAACGATGGGATGATCGTGCGCAAGGCGAGCAATGCGCACCGATCCATCCTCGCTGCGCAAAAGTCCGGGCTTGCCCCGCCAGATCACGACAGCGCTGCGGGGGTGCGCTGCAAGATCGCTGTCCGTCAGGCCCCGCAACTGGGCGACCCGGTCCAGACGCGATCCGCCAAAGGTGACCGTCTCAGCATGTTTCATATCCGCGCCCCCCAAGTCCCCTGCCCGCCAAAAGCGCGCGCCAAGTGCTTTGCGTCGTGTCACGGGGTCCTGACTGGTTCAACCCCGCCCGGGCCAGTTTCCGGGACCTAAACCTAAGGCGAGATGTCACCTGATTTCATCTTATGGTTGTATCTTGCGGTGGTTGGCCTATTTCTAGGATGTGTATCTGCGGTTCCAAGTTCTACCGAAAATGCCATCGCGTAAGGCGTCAATTCTGTGTCGAATGCTCCGATCAACTGTCGAAACGACAGGCCGCACAAACGCTTGCGTATCCTCGCGACGACGGATGTGCACGGCAACTTGTTGGGCTTCGACTACGCCGTAGACATGCCGGACGGCTCCCACGGGCTGGCAGGTCTGATCCCGATTATTCAGACCGCCCGCGCCGATTGCGATGCCTCGGTTCTTCTGGACAATGGCGACCTGCTGCAGGGATCGGCGCTGATTGACACCGCGGCCGACCACGCCCGCGATGAAGCGGCCGCCAACCCCGTGATCCAGCTGATGAACCGGATTGGGTATGACGCGATGGGGCTGGGCAACCACGATTTCGACCACGGACCAGGCTTCTTGAACGCCGCCGCGCAGCAAGCCGCGTGTCCGGTTCTGTCCGCCAACACCTGCTCACGACTGGGCGCGACGGCGGCTGACGATGAGACGCTCTTTGCGCCGACGACCCTGATCCACCGCGACATGGGACCGGATGTTCCAACGCTGAAAATCGGCGTCCTCAGCGTCCTGCCACCCCAGACCGAGCGGAGCATCCGCGGCTGGGGCGGCACCCCCGTCCTGACCCGGGGCACAATGGACGCGGCCCGGCACTGGTCCGGCGCCCTGCGGGCCGAAGGTGCCGATGTCGTGATTTTGCTGGGCCATACGGGCCTCGGGGTGATCCAACCCGACAGCACCTTGACGGACAGCGGGGAAACGCTCGCCGCGCTGCCCGATATCGACGCGGTCATCCTAGGCCACACGCATGAAGTGATCGCAGATGCAGGCCGTGGGGCGGACAGCGCATCCCCCATCGTCATGCCGGGGGTGATGGCGTCCCATCTGGGGCAGATCGACATGACCCTCGAGCTGACAGATGGGCGTTGGCGCATCGACCCGGCATCAACGCACGCACGCAACATCCCAAACGCCGCGCCGGACACAGGTCAGCCCCTCGCAGAGCTGCCAATCGCGGTCCAAGCGGCCCATGACTGGACGCGGTCGGTCCTGGCACAGCCCATCGGCACCGCGTCACAGGACATCACCACGCATTTCGCCTTGGTAGCACCCTGCCTGGCGCTGGATCTCATCGCGACGGTGCAGGAACAGGCGGTCCGGGCGCATTTGCGCGGCCTGGAAAAACCGCTCGCGCCAATCGTGTCTGCCGTTTCGCCTTTCCGCGCGGGGGGCCGGTCAGGACCGCGGGCCTATACCAATATCCCCGCAGGCCCCGTGCGGCTGCGCAACATCTACGACCTCTACTGGTTTCCCAACACGCTTGCGGCGGTTCAGATGACCGGGGCCGGGGTGTTGGACTGGCTCGAACGCTCGGCGGAGATCTTCGAACAGATCACGCCTGGTGCCGCCGATCAAAAA
>JBCBFU010000005.1:0-101832 GCA_038527375.1 Pseudomonadota bacterium
GTAGGGCGCGCCGTCGGCGCGCATGGTGCCGTCCATCGCCATGAGGCGGTACATGGGGATGCCGCCGCGCTTGGCGACCTCGTAGTCGTTGAAATCATGCGCGCCGGTGATCTTGACCGCGCCCGAGCCGAAATCGGGATCGGGGTAGTCATCCGTGATGATCGGGATCAGGCGGCGGTGTTCCTTGGGTCCCACCGGAATTTCGCAAAGCTTGCCCACGATGGGCGCATAGCGTTCGTCGGACGGATGGACCGCGACCGCGCCGTCGCCCAGCATGGTTTCGGGCCGCGTGGTCGCGATGGAGATATAGTCACGCTCCTCCCGGAAGGTGACATTGCCGTCTTCATCTTTCTCCAAATACTCATAGGTCACGCCGTCGGCCAACGGGTACTTGAAATGCCACATGTGCCCGGGCGTTTCGATATTCTCGACCTCGAGGTCCGAGATCGCGGTCTCAAATTTGGGGTCCCAGTTCACGAGGCGTTTGCCGCGATAGATGAAGCCCTTGTTGTACATCTCGACAAAGACTTTGATGACGGCGTCGTGGAAATTGCCTTCGTTGCCCTGAGGCGCATTCGGGGCACCCGACATGGTGAAGGCCTCGCGCGACCAGTCGCAGGAGGCGCCGAGGCGTTTGAGCTGGCTTTTGATGGTGCCGCCGGATTTGCCCTTCCACTCCCAGACCTTCTCTAGGAACTTCTCGCGGCCGAGCTCGCGGCGGCCCTCGTTGCCTTGTTCGGCAAGTTGGCGTTCCACGACCATCTGGGTGGCGATGCCCGCGTGGTCGGTGCCCGGCTGCCACAGCGTGTCGTAGCCGCGCATCCGGTGCCAGCGCGTCAGGATATCCTGCAGCGTGTTGTTGAACGCGTGGCCCATGTGCAGGACGCCCGTGACGTTGGGCGGCGGGATCATCACGCAATAGGTGCCCGTCTCCGCATTGCCCACGTGCTTGCCGGCCGTAAAGCATCCGGCCTCTTCCCAGGCCTGGTAGAGACGCGTTTCCGCCTCGGTCGCGTCAAAGGTTTTTTCCATCGCCATGGTGATGTCGTCCCGCTAGCTTTGCACACGCCAGACGCGTGCGTTTGGTCGGTGATGTATCGCGGCCCGGTGGGGGCGGAAAGGGGCAATTGGATGCGGGTTCCTGAGCCACGCCATGACAGGACGCGCCCGCGCGGGTGGCTTTCGCTGTTTTGGGGGGCGGGCGGCAAACTCGTGGTGTTTGTGACCATCCCGTTCCTGATAATCTCGGGCATGGCGATCCTGCAGCAGGTGCAGGCCGACCGTTTTGACCGCGAAGGGATCGAGATCTTGGCCAAGGTCGTCGACCGCGAGGTGCGGCGATCCTCGGACGACACGGATTACTATCTGACCTTTCAGGTCCCGATCCCCGAATATTCCGCCCCGATCCGCGTGCGCAAAAAGGTCAGCAGTTCCGAATATGCCGCCGCGCCCCAAGGGTCGGAACAGCCCGTGCGCTACCTCCGCAGTGATCCGCGGCGCATCGAATATCCCTTGGGCGATAACCGCACGACTGGGCGCAGCCTCCAGATACTGTCCGGCATCGCGGGCATCGTTGCGCTGGCGCTTTTGTGGTGGCGCGGGATGAAGACCAATCGCGGCATGCTCGCACGGCGTCACGGGGACCGCACAGGGGCCACCATCCGCGAGATCGTGGAACGCAAGAGCTCCGGTCGCGCGACGGGCAAAGGATACATGGTTTGGGTGACGGATGATGGGCTGCGGGGCGAAAGCCTGGATCGCCCGATTGCTGATCTTGAACGGTTGGGCGTGAATTCCCGCATCGTGATCTACCGCCGCGGCGATGACACGTGGTGGGAGGGGGACGTGGGTCCGCGCGCCTATGATGCGGGTCGCGTGCCCAAGGTGCCGCGCTAGGCGCGTTCAGGCCGGGCCCCTTCACACCCGCCGTGCGTGTCGGTCCCGACCGGCAGCGTGCCAATGGACCGCATGCGCGACATCGATGCCGGGGCTGGACAGTGCCCGCGCGTCCACTAGTGTCCGGGCAAACGCGGGGAGGTCCCGCGACAGGAGGCGTGCATGGACAAATTCGGGAAATCCCAACCCGCAACGCGGATCGAAGACCAGCGGTTTTTGACCGGCGCGGGCCGTTACGTGGACGATATCGCGCCTGCGGATGCGCTTGTGGCCTATGTCTTTCGCTCGCCCGTCGCGCATGCAGAGATCACCACGCTGGACGTGTCCGAGGCCGAGGCCGCAGACGGTGTCGCGATGGTCATCACAGCCAAGACACTGGCCGAGGCGGGGATCACCGAGACGCTGACGGGATCGCTGGTCAAGAACCGCGACGGCACCAAGGGGTCCGACCCGCGCCGCCCGTTTTTGGCCGAAACCCGCGTCCGATTTGTGGGCGAGGCCATTGCCGTCGTGATCGCAGAAACCATGGCACAGGCGCGCGACGCCGCCGAGATGATCGAGTTCGACTATGATGACCTCGACGTGCACGTCACGCCCCGTCCGGGTGGTCCCGTGATCCACCCCGAGGCGCCCGAAAACGTCTGTTTCGACTGGGGGATCGGCGATGAGGCCGCGACCGAAGCTGCCTTTGCCGCCGCCGCCCATACCGTCAGCCTCGAGGTTGAGGACAATCGCGTCATCTGCAACTCCATGGAACCGCGCGGCGCGTGGGCGGCGATGGAAGAGGGACGGCTGCACCTGTCCGTGAACGGGCAGGGGGTCTGGGGCCATAAAAGCGGGCTGGCCAAGATCCTCAAGCTCGATAAGGAGGACGTGCGCGTCACCAACCCGGATGTGGGCGGTGGCTTTGGGATGAAGGCGATGGCCTATCCCGAGGAGTTCATGGTGGCCTTTGCCGCCAAGACGCTGGATCGCCCCGTGCGCTGGATGTCCGAGCGGACCGAGGCGATGCAGAGCGACAATGGCGGGCGCGATTTGGTGTCGGTGGCAGAGCTGGCCTTTGACGCCGATCACAAGATCACCGCTTACCGGGTCAAGACCATCGCCAATATGGGCGCTTATAACAGCCAGTTTGCACAGCCCATCCAGACGGACCTCTTCTCGAAGGTTTTGACCGGGACCTATGATGTTCCTGCCGCGTGGCTGAACGTCGTGGGCGTCTACACCAACACCACGCAGGTCGACGCCTATCGCGGCGCTGGGCGGCCCGAGGCCATCTATGTGCTTGAACGCGCGATGGATCAGGCCGCGCGGGAATTGGGCGTGGATGCGTGGGACCTGCGGCGCAAGAACTTCATCGCCCCGGAAGCGTTTCCTTACACCACACCGACCGGTCAGCCCTATGACGTGGGCGAGTTTGCCCGTGTGCTGTCCCGGGTGGAGGCCGAGGCCGACCGCGCCGGGTTCGCCGCCCGTCGCGCCGACAGTGAGGCCGCGGGCAAGCTGCGCGGGCTTGGGCTGTGCTATTACATTGAATCCATTCTCGGAAATCCGAGCGAGACCACACGTGTCGTCTTTGAGGACGGCGGCGTGACCATGTATGTGGGCACCCAATCCAACGGTCAGGGGCACGAGACGGTCTATGCCCAGTTCCTCGAGGATCAAACGGGCATCCCGCGCGACAAGGTGCGCATCGTGCAGGGCGACAGTGACCTGATCCCCACGGGCGGCGGCACGGGCGGATCGCGCTCGGTCACTGTGCAGAACACCGCGACGCTGGCCAATATCGACAAGGTGCTGGGCGGGTTCACGGCGTTTTTGTCCGAAACCGAGGGCGTGCCCGCTGCCGAGATCAGCTTTGACGACGAACGCTTCCGGCTGGGCGGGTCGAACCTGACCCCGACCCTGCTGGAGGTGGCCGACATGGCACGCGAGGCAGGCCGCGACGACCTGCTGGACGTGTCGGCCACGATCACTCTTGAAAACCGGTCCTTCCCCAATGGCGCGCATGTTGCCGAGGTCGAGATCGACCCGGAAACCGGCGTGACCGAGGTTGTGGCCTACACGGTCACAGACGACTTCGGGAACCTGATCAACCCGATGCTGGTTGCGGGCCAGATCCATGGCGGTGTGGCCCAAGGCATCGGTCAGGCCATCACCGAGCGTGTGGTCTACGACGACGAAGGCCAACTGCTCACGGCGACGTTCATGGACTATGGCATGCCGCGCGCCGATGATGTGCCCATGATTGGATTTACGACCGAAGGCACGCCCAGCCTGTATAACCCGATGGGCATGAAAGGCTGCGGCGAGGCGGGGACCGTGGGCGCACTGGCCGCCGTGTCGAACGCCGTTCTCGATGCGCTGTCGACACGCGGCGTGCGCCGCGCGGATATGCCGTTCACGCCCCAGCGCGTGTGGCAAATGCTGAAAGATGCCGAGCAGGATGCCGCTGCGTGACCGCTTTCTACGGCTGATCGGGCGCGGCCTCGTCACCGAGGCCACGCCCACGCCGACCACGCGCGGGTATCGCAAGCTGGTGATCATCCTCGACGGTACGCTTTCCCAGTTGGAGCCCGGCTGCGAAACGAATGCGGGCCTCGCCATGAAGCTCTTGCGCGAAGAGGCCGGGCCAGAGGTTCAGGTCTATTACGAGGCAGGGCTTCAGTGGTCCGATTGGGGCGATACGTGGTCCGTGATGACCGGCACCGGGATCAGTGCGCAGATCCAGCGTGCCTATGGCTGGCTGGCCTCGCATTACCGTCGGGGTGACCGGATCTTTCTGATCGGCTATTCGCGCGGGGCTTATGCGGCGCGGTCGCTGGCGGGGCTGATCGGGCGCATCGGCCTTGTGACGCGCCATTCCGCCACCGAACGCAACCTGAGACAGGCGTTCCGGCTTTATGCCGATCACCCCAAACGGCAGGCGGAGGCTGCGGATTTCGCGCAGGCCCATTGCCACCCGGGCATCCAGATCGAATGCGTGGCCGTCTGGGACACGGTCAAGGCGTTGGGTGTGCGGCTGCCGGTGTTCTGGCTGATCAGCAGGCGAATGCACCGCTTTCACGATCACGCGCTGGGCGATCACGTGCGTGCGGGCTTTCACGCGCTGGCCCTTCACGAAACCCGCCGCGCCTATGCGCCCGTGTTGTGGGAGAGCGTCCCGGGCTGGCGGGGGGAGCTGCAACAGGTGTGGTTCCGCGGTGTCCATGGCGATATCGGCGGTCAGTTGGGCGGTCGCATGGCCTCGCGACCTTTGGCCAATATCCCCTTTGTCTGGTTGATGGAGCAGGTGGACCGCGCCGGCATTGGGTTGCCCCACGGGTGGCAAGACGGGGTCGAACAGGATGTGGACGCGCCGTCCATCGGGCGCTGGGCGGGGTGGGCCAAGCTTTTTGTCTATCGTTGGCCGCGCCGGATGGGGCGCGATCCGTCGGAAAGCCTG
The DNA here is from genome assembly GCA_038527375.1 of Pseudomonadota bacterium. Taxonomy (GTDB): domain Bacteria; phylum Pseudomonadota; class Alphaproteobacteria; order Rhodobacterales; family Rhodobacteraceae; genus Shimia_B. The sequence goes on from JBCBFU010000005.1 coordinate 5,342, forward strand.
CATGCCAGTGTCGCGGATCGCGAGGCCGGCAAACCCGTCAGCCGGGTTGCATGATGATGCAGGTGGTGGAGCCCGTGGCGTAAAGACGCCCGTCCTCTGCACCGCGAATTTCGCCAACGGCCACGCCGGTCGACCGGCCCGAGTGCTGCACGATGCCTTCGGCACGGATCGCGGTGCCCACTGGCAGGGCGCGCGTGATGTTCACCTTGTATTCGAGCGTCGTGTAAAACGATCCTTGCGGCACCTTGGTCATCACCGCGCAGGCCATGCAGCTGTCGAGCAATGTGCCGTACCAGCCGCCATGCACACCGCCCATGGGGTTCGTGTGCCGGAACTCGGGCGTGCCGTGGAACACGACGCGCCCGTCTTCGACCGTTTCGACCTGATAATTCAGAACGCCCGAGATCGGGGGGCGGGAAATGTCGCCCCGCTGGACGCGGAGCATGAATTCCAGCCCTGAGATGGAAAGCAACTCTTCCCGTGAGGGCAATTGGTCGGGGGTTTCGGCGACGAAGCTCATGGGGTGGACGCTATGCCAGCTATGGCAGGGCGGCAATGTCGGAAGCGGGCGGCGTGCGCGGTCGTTGGTGGTCCAAAGATACGCCCGCCGCCACTCGGCGTCAGGCGACCTTGCGCAGAGGCTCGGTGGCGGGGCAGCCCAAGGCGCGGGCGACCTCGCGCGTGAGGTCGGGACGGTTGAGCGTGTAGATATGGAGGTGGTCGACGCCCTCGGAGGTCAGCGCATCGCAGAGTTCCACGGTGTGGGCGAGCGCCATGAGGTCGTGACGATCCTCGCGGATGGCGCGCTCGAACGCTTCGTTCAGGTCAGCGGGTATTGAGGCCCCACAGGATTTCGCAAAGCTGCGGGCCTTGGTCCAGTCGTGGATCGGCAGGATACCGGGCACGAGGTCGCCGGGGATACCCGCATCCGCCCAAGCGTCGCGGTAGCGCAGGAAGGTCTCGGGTTCGAAAAAGAACTGCGTGACCGCGCGCTGGGCACCTGCCTGCATCTTGGCGCGCATCCAGTCCAGATCGGCGGCAGCGCCCCGGCTGTCGGGGTGGGGTTCGGGATAGGCGCCGACCTGAACGCGAAAGCCCTCCTTCGCTAGCGCGGCGGTCAGGTCCAGTGAAGATGCGAACCCGTCGGGATGGGGTTCGAACGACTGGTCCTTTGGAGCGTCCCCACGCAAAGCCACGATGTCGTGCACGCCGGCCTCGCGGTAGCGGCGCGCGACGCCCAAGGTTTCGTCCTTGGTTGCGCCCACGCAGGTCAGGTGTGCCGCCACCCGTGCACCCTGCTGCGAGAGCGCGGTGACCGTTTCATGGGTGAGGTCGCGGGTGGAGCCGCCCGCCCCATAGGTGACCGAGACATATTCCGGCGACAGCGGCAGGAGCGATTGCGCAGCGTCCCAGAGGCGGAAGGACGCCGGAAGATCCTTGGGCGGGAAGAATTCGAAGGACAGAGTGGGGGCCATGGTCAGGGTTCCTATGTTTGGCCCTTCATTTCACGTCGGGCATGCTGTATTCAAATTCATAAACTCCAAGACCATTATGAGGTTCCTTTGCATCTCGATCTCAAACACCTGCGCGCGGTAAAGACCATCCACGAGGCCGGGGGATTGGCGCGGGCGGCGGATGTGCTCAATATCACGCAGTCGGCCTTGTCCCATCAAATCAAGGGCTTGGAAGATCAGGTGGGGGTCGACCTTTTTGTGCGCCGCACCAAACCGCTCAAGCTGTCCTCGGCGGGGATGCGGATCCTGAAACTGGCCGAGAAGGTGCTGCCCGAGATCGCGGCGACCGAGGAAGAATTCCGCGGGCTGCAAGCGGGTAAGACCGGGCGGCTGCACATCGCGATTGAATGCCACGCCTGTTTCGAGTGGCTTTTCCCCGTGCTCGAGGCGTTTCGGAAGGCGTGGCCGGATGTGGATGTGGACATCCGCCCGGGGCTCGCCTTTGACGCCATGCCCGCGCTCGACCGCGAGGAGATCGATTTGGTCGTGTCCTCGGACCCCGAGGATCGCGAGGGCACGACCTTCACGCCGCTCTTCGACTACGAGGCGGTGTTCGTGGCCTCGGCCCAGCATCCGCTGGCGCAGCGCGACGTGATCGAGGCCGAGGATTTCCGGGATGAGTTGCTGATCACCTATCCGGTGGACCGGGCGCGGCTGGACGTGTTCAGCCAGCTGTTGATGCCTGCGCGCGTGGAACCGCGTGCGATCCGTCAGGTGGAGCTGACGGCGGTGATCTTGCTGCTGGTGGCATCAAACAGGGGCGTTTCCGTTCTGCCCGATTGGGTGGTGCGCGAGGTGCGCTATCATTCGGATTACGTCACGCGTCCGCTGACCAAGGACGGGGTGCATCGCAGGCTTTATGCCGCCACGCGGTCAGATGACACGACCAAGCCCTTCATGGCGCATCTGCTGCGACTGGCGCGGACAGAGCCGTTGAAATTGCAGCGCGGCGGCTAACGGCTTGGCAAGTGCGCCCGGCCTGCGTATACGCGCGGCCTGCACGCACCTCAGGAGACACCCATGCAAGGGTCTGCCAATCTCAACATCATGCAAATGGCCGCCCGCGCCGCCGCGCGGTCGCTGGTCAAGGACTTCCGCGAGGTCGAACAGCTTCAGGTCTCCTCCAAGGGACCCGGCGACTTCGTGAGCCGCGCCGACATTGCCGCCGAGGAGATCCTGAAAGAGCAGCTGATGGGCGCCCGCCCGACCTATGGCTGGTTCGCCGAGGAAGGCGAAGGGATTGAAGGCGAAGACCCCACGCGGCGCTGGATCGTCGATCCGCTGGATGGGACCACCAATTTCCTGCACGGCATGCCCCATTGGGCGATTTCCATTGCGCTGGAGCACAAGGGCAAGATCGTCTCGGCGGTGGTTTATGATCCGGCCAAGGACGAGATGTTCTTTGCCGAAAAAGGTCTGGGTGCCTACGTCAACAACGAACGTCTGCGCGTGTCCGGCCGCCGGTCGATGATTGAATGCGTCTTTGCGACGGGGCTGCCCTTTGGCGGGCGGCGCGAATTGCCCGAAACCCTGCAAGACCTCGCGCGGCTGTTGCCGGCAACGGCGGGTGTGCGTCGGTGGGGCGTGGCCTCGTTGGATTTGGCCTATGTGGCCGCGGGCCGCTATGACGGCTTTTGGGAGCGTGGCTTGCAGCCGTGGGACATCGCCGCGGGCACGTTGCTCGTAACCGAAGCGGGTGGCTTCCTAGAAGCCATGGACCCCGAGGAAAACCCGGTCGAAAGTGGATCGGTGATTGCGGCCAACGATCCGATCTTTCCGGCCTTTGCCAAGGTTATTCGCGGGGCCTGAGCCACGCTAGCGGTCGCGGTCGGACGGGTGATCTATGCCGTCGTGCCAGTGAAACGGTTCGAGTTCTGACGGGTCGACCCCGTCGATGCACCCGATATTGACGCCGTAGACGTTCGGATCGCTGCGACGGCGGTGGTGGGTGTAGATCCCGCAGGTTTTGCAAAAGTAGTGCTGCGCTGTGTGGGTGCCAAAGCTGTAGAGCGCCAGCGCGTCGGCGCCCTGTTCGACGGTCAGGGCTGCGACCGGGACCGTGATATTGGCCGCTTGCCTGCGTTTGCAGAACGAACAGTTGCAGCGGGCCGCACTTTCCAGCGGCTCCATATCCGTGATGGCGAGGACGACAGCGCCACAATGGCACCGGGCGCGGGTCACTTGCTCCATGGTGTCCGCCGGGTGGGTTTACGGGGCACCTTGGGAATGGAGGAGCGTGCAAAGCTGTAGGTCGCGTCGGGGTGGGGCGGGTGCCCGTCCGTCCGCTCCCAGAAGGCCGCAGCTCCGCGACGCAGGAACAGGGGCAGCGCAAGGAGGAACCCCGCGACAAAGCCGCCCGCGTGGGCCCAATAGGCAACCCCGCCGCCCGCCGCCTGATCGGCGATGCCTGCGACCAATTGAAACCCGAACCACAGGCCCAGCATCACCCAGGCCGGGATCGGGAAGATGCGGAAGAAGATGATGAAGATGAACAGGATGTCGATCTTGGCCCGCGGGTAGAGGAGGAGATAGCCCCCCATGACACCCGCAATCGCGCCCGACGCGCCCACCATGGGCACGGGCGACAAGGGGCCGACGGCCACCTGCGCCAGTGCCGCTGCCACGCCCGTGGCAAGGTAGAAGATCAGGAAGCCAACATGGCCCATGGCGTCTTCCATATTGTCGCCAAAGATCCACAAAAACAGCATGTTGCCCAGCAGGTGCATCCATCCGCCATGCAGGAACATCGAGGTGAAGATGCCCGTGACTTCACCGCTGGTGGTCAAGTCGCGCGGGACAAGGCCCCAAGTGTTAAAGAAGATCGCTAGCTCGCGCTCTTGGCCCAATAGGGGCACGTAGCTGAGAAAGATCGCGACATTGGCGATCAGCAGCGCGTAGGTCACGAAAGGCAAGCGGTCGGACGGGTTGTGATCGCGAATGGGAAACATGGACACTTTGTGCGGGCCGCGGGCCACGGGCGTCAAGGCTTGACGGCTGCGCGCTGCGCCCCAGAGTTGAGGGCATGAGAGTTCTTGCTGCCATCCTGACCCTACTCGCTGCGCCTGCCAGCGCCGCTTGCCCCCCGTCTCCTTCCATTCAGGAGGAGGTCGTGGCGCTGTTGAAACAGGCGCAAGGGGCGCAATCCCAGATGGAGGCGCGACAGGTCGCGCCCAAACTGTGGGCGCTTTGGGCCAAGGCGCCGGACGCCAAGGCGCAAGCCCTGCTGAATCGCGGCATGGAGCTTTTGCGGGTGTCGGATTTCAAAGGCTCGATCGCGGTTCTGGATGAGCTTGTCGCCTATTGCCCGGACTACGCGGAGGGCTACAACCAACGCGCCTTTGCCAATTACCTGCAACAGGATTTCGACGCGGCGCTGCCGGACCTCGATCGCGCGCAGGCGCTGTCGCCCAATCATACGGGCGTTCTGACGGGCAAGGCCCTGACGCTGATCGGGATGGGGCGCGCGCAGGCGGCGCAGGATGTCTTGCGCGATGCGGTCGCGATGAATCCGTGGCTGTCGGAACGCGCGCTTTTGGTTGAGCCGAAAGGCGAAGACCTGTAGCCCGGTCCCCATTCCCGGACGTGCCCGCGTGGTGGAATGGTAGACACAGGAGACTTAAAATCTCTAGGCCGTATAGGCCGTGCCGGTTCGAGTCCGGCCGCGGGTACCAATCAGCCTGATCCCAGAGACAGACAGCCTGCCAACCCGCCTGCAGGTGCGGGCTTGCTGTTCGGGCAGCAGGTACGTCCGGGAGGTCCCGGCGCAAGCGTCCACGCGAATTTATTTACTTGCTGAATTAAAGCTGCGAAGGTCCGGTCATGCGACGACTGGGAGGACGGGCATGTATCTGGGATTGGATCTGGGGACGTCAGGCGTCAAGGCGCTGTTGATCGACGACGCACAGGCGGTTGTGTCTGAGGGTCATGGGCCATTGAACGTGTCACGCCCCCAAAGCGGGTGGTCCGAACAGGACCCGGCGGACTGGATCACCGCGACGGAGACCGCGATTGCGGCCTTGGGCGATGTGTCCGCGGTGCGCGCCATCGGGCTTTCGGGCCAGATGCACGGCGCGACACTGCTCGATGCCGGGGACCGGATTTTGCGGCCCTGCATCCTGTGGAACGACACGCGCGCCCACGTGGAAGCCGCGCAGATGGACGCCGATCCGCAGTTCCGGGCGATCACGGGCAATATCGTCTTTCCGGGTTTCACGGCCCCCAAGCTCGCCTGGGTCGCGCGGCACGAGCAGGAGGTCTTCGCAGCCTGCGCCAAGGTCCTGCTTCCCAAGGATTACCTGCGCCTGTGGCTGACGGGCGAGCATGTGGGCGAGATGTCGGATGCGGCGGGGACGGCCTGGCTCGATGTGGGGGCGCGCGACTGGTCGGATGCGCTTTTGGCGGCCACGGGTCTGTCGCGCGCACAGATGCCGCGCCTTGTGGAAGGCAACGCCGTGTCGGGCGTGGTGCGGGATGGGCTGGCGGACGCGCTGGGGTTGCCGCGTGGCGTTGTGGTGGCCGGCGGGGGCGGCGACAACGCAGCCTCTGCCGTGGGGATGGGCGTGGTTGATCCCGGCACGGCCTTTTTGTCCTTGGGCACGTCGGGCGTGCTCTTTGCCGCGAACGAGGCCTACCGGCCGGACCCGGCCACCGCGGTTCATACGTTTTGTCACGCCGTTCCCGGCACGTGGCACCAGATGGGGGTGATCCTTGCCGCCGCGGATGCGCTGGAATGGTATGCGCGGCTGACGGGGTCCACCGCTGCGCAGCTGACCGGGGATCTGGGCACGCTGCGGGCACCGGGGCGGGCGTTGTTCCTGCCCTATCTCGGGGGGGAGCGGACGCCGCATAATGACGCGTCCGTCCGGGGCGCCCTTGTGGGGTTGGAACACGGTGCAGATCAGGCCGCAGGCACGCGCGCGGTACTGGAGGGGGTGACGCACGCCTTTGTGGATTGCGCGCAGGCGCTGGCGGCAACGGGCACCGGGTTGGACCGGATCATCGCGGTGGGTGGCGGATCACGGTCCGACTATTGGTTGCAGGCCTTGGCCACAGCGCTGGACACCGCCATCGAGGTCCCGGTGGCGGGCGATTTCGGCGGGGCGTTCGGCGCCGCGCGGCTGGGCATGATGGCGGCGACCGGCGGGGGGGCGGAACTGTCAACACCGCCCGATATCGCCCGCGTGATCGCGCCTGTGCCCGAGTTGACCGACGCCTTTGCCGATGCGCATGACCGATACCGCGCGGCCTACACAGCCATCGCGGGGCTTTAGCGGTCGACCAGACCCGCCGAATAGGCAATCGCGCGCTGGTAGTTGCCGCTGTCGTTCCACACGGACAGCACGCCGAAATTGGCCGTGCCCGGCGCATAGGGCTGCCCGCGCTGCCAGCCGTTTTGGGCCAGCATGTTGGCCGCTGTCGCCAGCGCATCGACCGCATTCATCGGGTCCGCGCGTCCATCGCCCGTGGCGTCAAAGCCGTAGCGTTCCCAATTCCCGGCGAGGAACTGCATATGTCCCAGCTCACCCGACGGCCCGCCCTTGGAGGCCGAGTTCAGGACGCCCTTGTCCACCAGCCGGAGCGCCGCGATTGCGTGGGGTTCAAAGCGCGGGTGGCGGCGGCAATAGGAGGACAGCGTCACCGCTGCCCCAACGATGGGGGAGCCGCCCGTATATCCGCCCCAAGAGGTTTCGAGCCCCCAGATGGTGGCGAGGATCGAGGCCGGGACGCCAAAGCGGTCTTCGATGGCGCGGAAGGTGTTGGGGTTGTTGGCGATCTTGCGTTTGGTGAGATTCACAAACGCCTCGGCGCTCGACCCGGACCGCTTGGCGAGGAAGGTCGCGGGATCGCTTTGCAAGGTGCCCGTCTGGGTCGAGGGGCGCGATTCAAAGCGCCACGTGATGTCGGACATGCGCGCATTGGCCAATGCCTGAAGCCCCGCGCCGCCAATCCCGGCGGCCTGCGCGTCGGCGGCGAAGCGTTGCTTGTAGGCCCCAAAGCTCGATTTGTCGGTGATGCAGGTGGCGGCCGCCGCGGTGAGCGGGGCCAAAAGCAAAGCCGGGACGAGAGTCAGGGCAAGCAATACGCGCATGGGGTACATCCTTTTGTGATGCGCGTACTTTAGCCGCTGAGACGCGGTTGCGAAGTGTTAACTGCGCACGCCTGCAAATCGTGTTTGCCAATCCTCTCGCTCTTCATCCGTAATCTTGGCAAAGAGGTTGTCGGGCACGGTAAAGGCGTGGCCTTCGGGCAATGCGGTCAAAGCGTCGGCCATGTCCGTGGGCCACTCGGTATCGAGCGTGTTCATCGCGCTCAGGAGTTTGGCAGCGGCCGTCGGGATGAAGGGCGCCGACAACACCGCGTAGACGCGGATGAGGTTCAGCGCGAGGCGGATTTGCATCGCTGCCTGTGCCGGGTCCTCCTTGAAGGTGGCCCAGGGCGCGACCTCTTGCAGATACTCGTTCCCGGCGACCCAGATCGCGCGCAGTTCGGCGGCGGCCTTGCGGACCTCGATCGCGTCCATGTGGCCTTCATAGGCGCGCAGGCGGGTGTTGAGGTCGGCGATCAACTGCGTCTCGCGCGCGGTCATCTCGCCACCCTCCGGCACGGCCTCGGAGAATTTGGAACGGCAGAACTTGGTCACGCGGCTCACAAAGTTGCCCAGCACATCGGCGAGGTCCTTGTTCACGCCGGTCTGGAATTGCTCCCACGTGAATTCCGCGTCCGAGCTTTCGGGCGCGTTGGAGAGCAGCCACCAGCGCCAATAGTCGGCGGGCAGGATATCAAGCGCCTGATCCATGAAGACGCCGCGCCCCTGACTGGTCGAGAACTGGCCACCGTCATAGTTCAGGTAGTTGAACGACTTGATGTAATCGACGAGCTTCCATGGCTCGCGGCTCCCCAGAATGGTGGAGGGGAAAGACAGCGTGTGGAAGGGCACGTTATCCTTGCCCATGAACTGGTAGTAAGTGACGTCATCGGCGCCTTTGTCCGTGCGCCACCAGCGGGCCCAGTCATCGCCTTTGCCCGCGTTCACCCATTCCTGGCTACACGCGATGTATTCGATGGGCGCGTCGAACCAGACGTAGAAGACCTTCCCCTCCATCCCCGGCCAATCCTCGGTCCCTTTCTTGACGGGCACACCCCAATCGAGGTCTCGGGTGATCCCGCGGTCCTGCAGCCCGTCGCCGTCGTTGAGCCACTTCTTGGCGATGGAGGTCGTGAGGATCGGCCAGTCGGTTTTGCTGTCGATCCAGTCTGAAAGCTCTGCGCGCATGGCCGATTGGCGCAGGTACAGGTGCTTGGTCTTGCGGACCTCCAGATCGGTCGAACCCGAGATCGCCGAGCGCGGATTGATCAGGTCGGTCGGGTCAAGCTGCTTGGTGCAGTTTTCGCACTGATCGCCGCGCGCCTTGTCGTATCCGCAATTGGGGCAGGTGCCCTCGATGTAGCGGTCGGGCAGATAGCGGCCATCGGCGTTGGAATAGACTTGCTCCTCCTCCACCTCGCGGATCAGATCCTGTTCGGCGAGGACGCCTGCGAAGTGTTGGGTCAGCGCCTTGTTTTCGTCGGAGGACGACCGCCCGAAGTGGTCAAAGGACAGACCGAACCTATCCGCGATATCGGCCTGCACGGCCCACATTTCGGCGCAATAGTCCGCCACCGGTTTGCCCGCCTTGGCGGCAGCGAGTTCGGCGGGGGTTCCGTGTTCGTCCGTGGCGCACAAAAACAGCACCTCGTGCCCGCGCCCCCGGTTGTAGCGCGCAAAGAGATCAGCGGGCAGTTGCGAGCCGATCAGGTTTCCGAGGTGTTTGATCCCGTTGATGTAAGGGATCGCCGATGTGATCAGGATACGCGCCATCTGCCTGCCTGCCGTTTGCGGTGGTGGGCGGGTGATACGGCACCGCGCGGCGGGCTTCCATCCCTTATTCGCCGTCAGGTTTGTCGCCCGGCTTGCCGTCGCGTTTGTCGCGCAAGAGCCGCCCGATCAGGAAGGACGTGCGCGGCGCATAGACATAGGCCGTTTTGTCCGTGACCGTCGGGCGTCGCAACATCCGGTAGAGGCCGTAGATCACAAGGCCCGCGTGCCCCACGGCGATAAAGCCAAAGAAAGCGCGCGGTCCGGCCACATCGATCAGTTGCGCCACGACGACGGGGCTGATGATGGCCCCCAGTGCGAAGTAGAAGATCAGCGCCGCCGACAGCTCGGCCCGTTCGTCCGAGGTTGCAAAATCATGCGCGTGGGCGGCGGCGACCGAATAGATCGGCACCGTCACGAGGCCAAAGGCGGCAGAGGCCGCGATGGCGGCGTCCGCGCCGGTCACAAGACTCGACGCCATGCACCCGATGATGGAGGCCAGCGAGAACCCGATCAGCACCCACCGCCTATCATAGCGGTCGGCCAACCAGCCGGCGGGGTATTGTGCCACTGCGCCACCGACGATGAGCGCGGCGAGGAAAAGGCCAACCTCCTCGGCGCTCAACCCGATCTCGGCGCCATAGATCGGCCCGACCATCCGGTAGGCCGATCCGGTCAATCCGGCCACGATCACACCGCTCACGGCGAGGGGGGACCGTTGGATTGCAAGGAGCGGTTTCAGCCGTGGCGCGCCCGTCATCGCCGGTGGACTGACGCGTGTGAGTGTGAGCGGCAAGAGCGACGCACAGCAGAACATCGTCAACAGGGTATAGGCCACATAAAGCTCGACCCCCGCCAGCGTGCCGATCATCAGCTGCGCCAACAGCTGGCCACCCAGATCGACCAGACGGTAGGCCCCCATGGACCGCCCGCGCGTTTCATTGGTGACCTTGGCCTGCAACCACGCTTCGATCACTGTGTAACACCCCGCGATGCACAGACCCGAAGCGATGCGGAGCGCGGCCCACGCACGCGGATCGTCCGTCAGGATGTGCCCCAAAAGCCCAATGGCCCCAAGCGCGGTGAAGGCCGCGAAGCTACGCGAATAGCCCACCGACCCGATCAGGCGCGGCGCCCACCAGCAGCCGATGAAAAAGCCTGCGAAGTGCGCTGACCCCAAGAGGCCGATCTGACCGGCGCTGAACCCCAGCCCAAGGCCCGACAAGGCATCCAGCGTGCCCACGCCGCCCGAAGACAGCTGCAGCAGGATCACGGCCACGAAAAGCGCGGCAAAGGACACGATGAGTCGCATGGGGGCACCATGGCAAGCGGGGCGCGCGGGGATAGGGGGATTGCGACGTGGTCAGGTCGAATTCACGCGATTGGACGTATGGCGGCTCAGGACATCGCGCGTGGGGGGCGGTCAGGTGCGGCTGATCCGGGCGATGATGTCGACGGCAAGCGATGGGCCCACGAGGGCAGCCATGCCGCTGGCACCGAACGCGTGCCGGTCGAGCGCGCCTCGCATCCGCACGGTCAGCGCGTCGCGCCCTTCGGTGCCGCGTTGGCGGAAAATCTCGGCGCGCAGCGTCTGGGCTTGCGTGATCCCCCGGATGGTCAGGCGCCCGGACACCACTCCGCCTAAAATGTCGCCCTGAAACCCGGTGCTGGTGAACGCAATTGTGGGAAAGCGGTCTGTATCCAACACGGTCGGCCCCCGCATGGTCTGCGTGGCGAAGGGGAAGGAACAGGTCGCCGCCGCTGCATTCATCGTGACCGAGGCCGTTGATCGGTCCAACCGATCAAGGTCCAACCGGATATCGGCGGACTGGATCGGCATGCGGCCCTTGATGGGCTGGCTGCTGTCGCCGATGTCAAAGGCCACGACGGACCGCGCCCGGTCCAGCGCGTAGGGGACAGGCGCTGCCTGTGCGGGCGTGGGGAGGAGGGGCAATGTCACCGCAGGCGCAGACAGCAAGGCCCCGCAAATGCCCAAGCCACCCAGCACGCGCCGTCGGCTGATCGCGGGCGTCGGGATATCGGGTGTCTGTGGCATCCTGTGGTCTCCCTTTCGTGAACCGGTCGTCGCCGCGGGGGCGGGCGATGCCGGTCCCGTCATGTGTGGAACGCCGGTGGACGCTAGGCCCCGTCAGGCAGGTGGGGGTCCCCCTCCAGCCCGGCCCAAAAGGCGGTGCGCGCGGCGCTGTTGGGGGCAAGGATACCGCGGGTTTCCAACACATGCAGGTCACAACCCAGAGAGGCCGCGCATTCCAGCCAATCCTCGGGCGTCCAATGGGTGTCAGGGGCAAAGGCCCCGCGCAGGTCCGTCGCGATGGTGGTCAGGGTGAATATCGCCTGTGAAAGCGGCAGATCGGGGTGGCGGGGCAGCAGGCGCGCCAGTGCCTTCTGCGGGCGCTGGCGATCCTGAAACACGGCATGCAGTATCGCGCGCTGAAAGCGCTCGGCCTCGTCTTGTACACTCTTCACATACTTTGTGGCGCCCCAAGGGTCCCCCGTTCAGACCCCACAAGTCAGGTTGCCCTGATTGGAATCCCCCGGTTGGGCGTCCACCCCCCACTTTCGATGGCGCTTGCTACCATGCAGGAGTGGCTTGGGGGAAGAAAATGCGCGGTGGTGTGGGCATTTTTCACGCTTTTGCCAATGGATTGGGAGTTACGCGTGTCCCAACCGTGTGAGCGCCAGCCGCGCACAACCGGGACCGGGGGCACGGTCGGGTTCCACGGCGAACCCGATGTCGTGCACATCCCAATGGGCCGGGGGCAGGGCGCGCGCGCGTTGCCGCGTCAGGTGCCAGCGGCGTCCAGCATCCACGTCATACAGGCGCGGGTCGTCCATCGCCATCTCCTCGGCGTCATCGGGGGGATCGGTTTTGACCGGGGCGATGTGCCAGCGCGTCTCCACACCCGGTGCGCCACCTGTGCCATTCGGGCCGCCATCACCCGGTGTCAGGATCAGGCCCAGGGGTCCATTTAGGGGTCCGTTTTGGGGTCCACTGGCAGGTCCATGATCTGTGCCGCCACCACTGGCCGGGTCACTGCGGCGGGCCGTGTCGCGGACGTGGCCTGCCCCGGTTTCGGCGGCCAGATGCAGCCGCCGGATCGGGGTCAGGGCCGGTGGCCCCGGCAGGTCGCCGACCACAAGGGGGGCCACACCGCTGCGCAAAACCTCCTCCAGCGCCCAGAGCAGATCAGGGGCGCGTTCGGGGCGCACGAACGTCACGCGCCCGGGATTGATGTGGCGCAGCATACCTTGCGCCGACAGGTGATCGGCCTGCCACGCGGGCGAAATCCAGAACACCGGGCCCGTCATCTGACCCGCGATCGCCATGGCAAAGCTGCGCCGCGCGGGGCCGCAGATTTCATGCACCCGGGCGCGCGCCAGATGCAATTCCCCCCAAAAGGGAGGGTCGGGGCAGGGCGCGCGGCTATGCGCGCGCGTCAGAAGATGGGCAGCAGACAGGGCAGACATGGAGTGAATATGTTCCTTATTTGTTCTCACGTCAATTCCGCGCTGGTCCAGGGCGGTCACGCACCTTACCGCCTCTTGCCCTCGGGCCGCGGTCCGTTACGCTCGCCCCCCAGACCAAGGAGCCATTCCATGAAGATGAACGAACTGGGCCGCACCGGAATGCAGGTCACCAGCTATTGTCTGGGGACGATGACCTTTGGCACCCAGACCGATGAACCCGATGCCCACAGGCAATTGGATATGGCGCTCGATGCGGGGATCAATTTCCTCGACACCGCCGAGATGTACCCGGTCAATCCCATCCGGCCGGAAACCGTGGGCCGCACGGAAGAGATCATCGGCAATTGGATCGCCAAGAGCGGCAGGCGCGATGATTATATCATCGCCACCAAACATTCGGGCGAGGGCAGTTTCGTGCGCGACGGTGCCCCGATCAGCTCGAAAACGATTGCCACCACGATCGAGGGGAATCTGAAGCGCCTGCAGACGGATCACATCGATCTCTACCAGTTCCACTGGCCCAATCGGGGGTCTTACATGTTCCGCAAGAACTGGAGCTATGACCCGTCGGGCCTGAAGGCGTCGGATATCCGCGCGGACATGCTCGATTGTCTCGAGGCGCTGCAAAAGGAGGTCGATCGCGGCACCATCCGCGCCTTTGGCCTGTCGAATGAAAGCGCATGGGGCACCGCGCAATGGCTCCGCCTTGCGGAAGAGAACGGTCTGCCGCGCGTGGCATCGGTTCAGAACGAATATTCGCTCATGTGCCGCGCCTATGACACCGACATGGCCGAGATGTCGGTGGCTGAGGATGTGGGGCTTCTGGCGTTCTCGCCCCTCGCGGCGGGCTACCTGACCGGCAAATACGCGGGTGGTTCCGTGCCCGCAGGCAGCCGCATGGATATCAATGGCACGCTGGGCGGGCGCAAGACCGACCGCGCGGATGTGGCAGCACAAGCCTATGTCGATCTGGCCGCCAAACACGGTCTTGATCCGGTTCACATGGCGCTTGCGTGGTGTGACACGCGGCCTTTCATGTGCGCCAATATCTTTGGTGCGTCATCGACCGCGCAGCTCGAGCTCATCCTCGCCGGTCTTGACCTGAGCCTGAGCGCGGAGGTCGTGGACGCGCTTGATGAGCTGCACAAAGCGCATCCCATGCCTTACTGATCTGCACGGTTCTGGCGCAGCCTGCATGGTTACGCCGGGCGCGCCCGCAATACTACGCGCCAGATAGGGGAGGGCCCAAATGCCATTGCAGATGAACCGCGAGGTGTTTGTCACCTGCGCCGTGACCGGGTCCGGCAGCACCCAGGATCGCAGCCCGCACGTGCCGCGCAGTCCCAAGGAGATCGCCGACAGCGCCATCGCCGCGGCCAAGGCGGGCGCTGCCGTGGTCCACTGCCACGTGCGCGACCCGGACACCGGGGCGCCCTCGCGCAAGTTGGAATACTACCGCGAGGTCACGGATCGCATCCGCGATGCCGAGGTCGACGTCGTGCTGAACCTGACGGCAGGCATGGGGGGCGACATCGTCTTTGGCGGCACCGACGCGCCCCTGCCCCCGGCCGAGGGCACCGATATGATCGGGGCCGAAGCGCGTGTGGCCCATGTGGCCGAGTGCCTGCCAGAAATCTGCACACTCGATTGCGGCACGATGAACTTTGCCGAGGCCGATTACGTGATGACGAACACGCCCGGCATGTTGCAGGCCATGGGGCGCATGATGACCGATCTGGGGGTAAAGCCCGAGATCGAGGCCTTTGATACCGGCCATCTGTGGTACGCCAAGCAGCTTGTCGCGGACGGTATTCTCGACAATCCGGCGTTGGTGCAACTGTGCATGGGCGTGCCGTGGGGCGCGCCCGATGACCTCAACACCTTCATGGCGATGGTCAACAACGTGCCGGATGACTGGACATTTTCGGCCTTTGCGCTGGGGCGAAATCAGATGCCCTATGTCGCGGCCTCGGTTCTTGCAGGTGGCAATGTGCGCGTGGGGCTGGAGGACAACCTGATGCTGGATCGCGGGGTGCTGGCCACCAACGAGGCGCTTGTGGGACGCTCGGTCGAGATCATCGAGCGGCTGGGCGCGCGCGTGATCGGGCCGCAAGAGGTGCGCGAGAAGCTGGGTCTGGTGAAGCGGGCGCCGCGCTGACGCGCGGCTGCTGGGGCTCTGCCGCAATCATCAATTTTCTGGGGCTCTGCCCCAGGACCCCGGAGTATTTTGGGACCATCGAAAGGAAGCGTCATGGCGAATGACACCGCAGCAATCATTGGGGGTGGCGTCATTGGCGGAGGCTGGGCGGCGCGCTTTTTGCTGAACGGGTGGGACGTGCGCGTCTTTGACCCGGACCCCGAGGCCGAACGCAAGATTGGCGAAGTGCTGAGCAATGCGCGGCGCTCGCTCCCGGGGCTCTATGAGCGGGCTTTGCCACCCCAGGGGCGTTTGAGTTTCCACGCCACGATGTCAGAGGCGGTCGCCGGTGCGACGTGGATACAGGAAAGCGTGCCGGAGCGGCTCGATCTCAAGCGTAAGGTCTATCAGACGTTGCAGGAGCATTGCGATCCGGACGCGATTATCGGTTCGTCCACGTCTGGGTTCAAGCCGTCCGAGTTGCAGGGCTGTGCGACCCGGCCCGAACAGATCGTCGTCACACACCCGTTCAACCCGGTCTACCTGTTGCCGCTGGTGGAGCTTGTGGCGACAGAGGCAAACACAAACGTCGATCAGGCGGCGGATGTGCTGCGCAGTCTCGGGATGCACCCTTTGCGCGTGCGCAAGGAGATCGACGCCCATATCGCCGACCGGTTCCTCGAGGCGGTCTGGCGCGAGGCGCTGTGGCTCGTGAAGGACGGCGTCGCCACCACCGAGGAGATCGACGACGCGATCCGCTATGGCTTTGGCATTCGCTGGGCCCAGATGGGACTGTTCGAGACCTATCGCGTGGCCGGGGGCGAAGCCGGGATGGCCCATTTCATCGCGCAGTTCGGGCCCGCGCTCGAATGGCCGTGGACCAAGCTGATGGATGTGCCGGAATTGACCGACGATCTGGTGCAGATGATCGCCGATCAATCCGACGCCCAATCCGGCGCGCATTCGATCCGGGATCTGGAGCGCATTCGCGACAACAACCTCGTCGCCATGATGCGCGCGCTCAAGGCGCAAGGCTGGGGCGCGGGTGCGCTGATAAAGGATCACGAGGCGGCGATGGCCCCGCGGGCCGGGTTGGAGGATGTTGCCAGTAGGGTCCCCACGGTCGCGCGGACGGTCCCCCTCGATTGGACGGATTACAACGGTCACATGAACGAGGCGCGGTATCTGCAGGCCTTTGGCGATGCGACAGACCGGTTCATGGAGCTGATCGGCTGTGATGCGGCCTATATCGCCTCGGGCGGGAGTTACTTCACGGCCGAGACGCATATCCGGCATCTGGACGAGGTCCATGCGGGTGATGCCATCGAGATCACGACGCAAGTGCTCTCCGGGGCGGGCAAGAAGATGCATCTGTGGCACGAAATGCGCTCTGGCGAGCGGCTGTTGGCCACGGGCGAGCACATGTTGATCCATGTGAGCCTTGAGACGCGTCGCGCGGCACCGCCCTCTGACGCGATCAGCGCGACGCTCGCCCGGGTGGCCGAGGCCCATGCCGCGCTGGGAACACCCGAAGGTGCAGGCCGCGCTGTGGGGGTGCGGTGATGCGGGTTCTGATCACCGCCGGGGCCGCCGGGATCGGGCGCGCGATGGCAGACGCCTTTGCGGCGCGTGGCGATGCGGTTTGGGTCACCGATGTGGATGCGGAGGCGCTGGCCACCTGTCCGCCAAGCTGGGAGACCCGGCAACTGGATGTCACCGACGAGGCGGGCATGGCCGCACTGGTGTCCGAGATGGGGGGCATCGACGCGCTGTGCGCAAATGCCGGGATCGCGGGGCCGACGGCGGCCTTGCCGGACATCGCCTTGGACGACTGGCGCACCTGCGTGTCGGTCAATCTGGAGGGGGCGTTTTTGGCGGTCAAACATGCGGCACCCCGCATGATCGCCCAAGGTTCGGGCGCGATCGTGTTTACCTCTTCCACGGCGGGCATCTACGGCTATCCCTACCGCGCGCCCTATGCGGCGGCGAAATGGGCTGTCATTGGCTTGATGAAGACCACCGCGATGGAGATGGGGCCGCACGGCATCCGCGCCAACGCCATCTGTCCCGGTGCGGTGGAAGGCCCGCGGATGGAGGGGGTGATGGACCGCGAGGCCGCCGCCAAGGGCCTGACACGCGACGACATCTACCGGGGATATGCGTCGGGGACGTCCATGCGCACCTTGGTCGAGGCGCGCGACATCGCCGATATGGCGGTCTTCTTGTGCTCTGATGCGGCCCGGCGCGTTTCGGGTCAGGTCATCGCCGTGGACGGGCACACCGAAAACCCCGACCCCAAGGTCTGACCCAAGCTCTAACCCTGGCTACAAGGATGCGCGAAGGGCCGCGATATGCGCGGGAAATTCGCGGCTGGCGATCTGCGCCTGACGGATCAGCGTGTCGAAATGCCGGGTAAAGGTGTCCACACGCGCCGCGTCGCGGAAGGCAAGGTAGTTCGACCCCAGATAGATCACGGCGAGCAGCGGCCCGAAGATCGTAATCGGCGCCGAAAAGAGGCGGCGCGCGTCAAAGAGGTAGATGCGCAAGGACGGGTAGAGCTGATCGTGGAGGTCGGCCAACCGGTCGAGTTGGCCCACGCGGATCTCGCGCGGCAGATCGCGGTAATAGCCATCCGCATTGGCCATCGCCTGCAGATCATGGACAGGCAGCGCGATCTCGTAATCCGAGCGGGCCGCGCGCATCCAGTTCAACCGATCCTCTGACGCGCCGATGGCCTGATCGGTGGTACGGCCAAGGGATGGCTCATATTCCCAGCGGAGCATCTCCGTCGTTTTGAGCATATCGGGCAGCCCGGCGGGGACGTGCCGGATCTTGTAGCCGCGCGCCTCCCGGTGCCATGCAAAGATCTGCTCGTCGATCAGGGCGCGGGGCGCTTCGGTCACGGTCATGGACGCGGCCATGAGGTCTTGGGCCTGTTCGGGGCGATCGGACAGCCCCAGAAGCCAATCGGCGCTGACGCCGAGGCTGGCCGCGCATTCCGCCACAAGCTGACCATTCGGGAGGCGGGGACCGGTGTCGCGTAAAAGCTGCGAAATGGTCGATCGATCGACGCCTGCGGCCCGCGCGAGGGCGCTTTGCGAGCTGCGGGATTGTTCAATCGCTGCGGCAAGGCGCGACCGAAAGAGGCCGGCGCGGGCGCGTTTGTCGGTTTTTTCGCTCATAGCGTGATTTAAATCACCAATGCCGAAAAATGTGAACCGTTAACAGAATGGCGCAACACCTGTGTTGCGCGTCTTCTACCCCGCGGGAGGGGGCTCTGAGTTGTGACGGGGACCCGAGGGACATGGGGATGATGACGGAGATAGATGCGGGCGCAGCCGCGGCCCGAAGACCCACGCGCGCGGTGTTTGCCGATTGGCCGACCCTCGCGCTCTTTGCGGGGGTCTACGGGGTGTGGATCGGCGCGCTCTTTGCACCTGTGGCGCTTGCCGTGCCGGTGCTCGCGCTTTGCGTGGCGTTGCAGGCCTCGCTCCAACACGAGGCCATCCATGGCCATCCGTGGCGATCCGATCTCGCCAACGGGTTGATCGCGTGGCCGCCGCTGACGCTCGCCATCCCTTACCTGCGGTTTCATGACACGCATCTGGCCCATCACCGGGATGCGCGTCTCACGGACCCGTTTGAAGACCCTGAGAGCAACTACCTCGACCCCGGGCAGTGGGCGGCGCTGCCCGGTTGGGTGCGCGCGGCTCTGGAGGTCAACAACACGCTCATGGGCCGGATGGTTCTGGGACCCCTGATCGGGCAGCTGCGATTCATGGCGGATGATGCGCGCCAGATTGCGCAAGGCGATGCCCGCGTGGCGCTGGGTTGGGCCCTCCATATCCCCGCCGTGGTCGCTGTCTTGGCGGTCATTGTGATCAGCCCACTTCCGCTTTGGGCCTATCTCATCGCGGCCTATGGCGGGTTGTCGATCCTGAAGATCCGCACCTACGCCGAACACCGCGCCCATGCGCGATCAGGGGCGCGATCGGTGATTATCGAGGATCGCGGGCCGTTGGCGTTCCTTTTTCTCAACAACAACCTGCACGTGGTTCATCACGCGGCGCCTTCGGTCCCGTGGTATCAACTGCCTGCGCATTTCGCGGCCCATCGCGCGCATTTCCTGTCGATGAACGGGGGATATCACTTTGCCAGCTACCGCGAGGTCTTTGCGCGCTACTTGACCCGGGCCAAGGATCCGGTCGCGCACCCGCTCTGGCGGAGATAGCCGTTAGGGCCTAAGCCCTGGGCATGGCCCTGTGGATTCCCATATCGCTGGCGGCGGCGCTGGTGCAGTCGATCCGCTTCGTGTTGCAGAAACACCTGCGCACGACCGCGTTGTCGACGGCGGGCGCGACCTTTGCGCGGTTCGTCTTTGCATGGCCTGTCCTGTTGCTGGTGGCCGTGGTCTATGCGCGCGGGCAGGGGCTCGACATGCCGCAAACCAGCCAGTCTTTCTGGGTTTACGGGTTGATGGGGGCCATGGGACAGATCCTCGCCACGCTGTGTACGGTGGCCCTGTTCCAGCATCGCAATTTCGCGGTCGGCGTGACCTTCAAGAAGACCGAAGTGCTGCAGACGGCGCTGATCGGTTTCGTGCTGCTCGGGGAAACGGTCACGGTTGGCGCGTTTGGCGCGATCCTTTTGGGTCTGATCGGGGTGCTGGCGCTGTCGGATGATCCGGCGGGGCGCGGCACCCTGCGCGAGCGGTTCGTGACGCCCGCCACGGGACTTGGCCTTGCCTCGGGCGTGTTGTTCGGCGTCGCCGGCGTGGGATATCGCGGGGCCGCGCTGGGGTTGGACGGCGGCGATGTCTTTCTGAGGGCGGCCTTTGGCCTTGCACTGCTGACGCTGGTTCAGACGCTGGTGATGGCGTGTTGGCTGGCCTTGCGGGAGCGGGGGGAGATTGGCCGCGTGTTGCGGCAATGGCGCGTGGTCGGCGCGGTGGGCCTGACATCGCTGCTGGGATCGCTGGGCTGGTTCACGGCATTCGGGCTGCAAAAGGCGGCCTATGTGAAAGCCGTGGGGCAAAGCGAACTGGTATTCAGCTTTCTGTTCTCGACCCTGCTGTTCGGGGAACGGTCCACCCGGCGCGAGCTTTTTGGCATTGCGGCCCTGTGCGTCAGCGTCGTGTTGCTGGTGCTCTTGGGCTAGACGCGCCCGCGCAGGCGCAGGAACGCGCTGTCTTCATCCGAGTTCTGATAGAACGGCACGCTATCGGGCGGCCCGTCATGATGATGGGCAGCCAGTTCGGCCAGCACGATCTGCGTGATGAAGGGCAGATCAACATTGCGCATATCGTCGAGCGGTTGCCAGCGCAGATGCGACAGCTCATCCGAGGCGGCGCTGAAATCATCGGGATCGGTCACCAAAGCGGATGCATCGACCAGAAAGAACCGTGCATCAAACCGGCGCGGGCGCCCCGGGGGCGTGATGGCGCGAAAAAAGAAGCGCAGCGCGCCGGGATCAGGGCGATAACCCGCCTTGGCAAACCCGGCCCAAGCTACCGGTGGTGCCTCCCAGGGGCCAGGTCGCCCCAAAATCTGCCCCGTCTCCTCCCACAACTCGCGGATGCCCGCAGCAAGGATGGCATTGGGGGTGAGCGTCTGCGCCTGCTCGGTCAGCCGTGTCTGGCAGGGCTCCGCGATGGGCCGGGCCAGCGGGACCACGTGATCTGCCGCATCGATCGCGCCACCGGGAAAGACGACCTTGTTGGGCATGAACACCGCTTTGGCACCGCGCTGTCCCATCAGCACATGCGCGCGCCCCGCAATGCTGCGACGCACGATGATCGTGGCGGCATCGCGGATGGGGACGTTCTGTGTCATGGGGGCAAAGTGGCCTTACCGGGTGGGGACGTAAACCCCCCGCATCAGGCTAGGGCGCGCCAAACCCGTGCATGCGACGCGACCATTGAAAGCCGATCATCGCACCCTTGATGCGCGGCAGCAGGTACAAAGACAGCCCCACACAGCCCGTCGCAAACACCCCAAACAGCACCAGCGGTTCTGGCCGGAACTCCACAAACACAATGTGCAGGAGAGGGGCCATCAGATGGCCCACCACAAGCATCGTCAGCCAGGCCGGGCCGTCATCGGCGCGGTGGTGGTGAAATTCGGTGCCGCAAGAGCCACAGCTATCGGCCACCGACAGGTATCCGGTGAACAACGTCTTGGCGCCGCAATGCGGGCAGGTCCGGCGAAATCCCCGCAGCAGGGACATTTTGATCGGTCTATCGGTCAGGATGCTGTCAGCCATGGCCCGTTCTATGCGCCTGTCACACCTGATTTTCCAGCAGTTTCAATGTCGCACATAATTTTTGCAAAAACTTGCGACGGAACCGTTTGACCGCGCCGTTTAGAGCCATGTGACGGGCGGAGTTGAGGCCGCACGCCACACCTCGGACACCGGGGTAACTCACGACGAAACCAAGGACATACAACATGAAAACGACATATATTCTGGCAGGTCTTCTTGCAGCGACCATGGGGCTGACGGGCGTTTCCGCCGCCGAAGCGCGCGGTCATCAAGGGCAGGCAGATTTCGAGACGCTGGATGCCGACGGCAACGGCGAGGTCACGCTGGCCGAGATGGAGGCGATGCGCGCTGCCAAATTCGCCGAGGTCGACACCAACGGTGACGGCGCGCTCAGCGCCGAGGAGATGATCGCGGCCCGTGGCGAAGCCAATGCCGAGCGTCTGGAGCGCCGGGTCGAGCGGATGATCGAACGCATCGACGCCAATGACAACGGCACGATCGAAATCGACGAGATGCCCGGCTCTTCGGACCGCGCGGCGGAACGCTTTGCCCAACTGGACACCGACAACTCCGGCGGTCTGAGCGAGGAAGAGCTCGAGGCGGCCAAAGGCAAGCGCGACGGTAAACGCGACGGCAAACGTGATGGCGGGCGCGACGGCAACCGTGGCGGCAACGGCGGTGGCGACAACTAAGTCGCCACAGTCTCCGGTTGTCCGGACCCCGCCCTCTGAGGTAGGTCCGGGCAACCACCTGAGGTCCTGCTTGGGCCGATTTGGTGTGTGAAACGATGGCACTGGACGCAATGAACGAGGTCAGCGACGACGCGCTTCTTGTGATGTATGCGCAAGGGGACGAACACGCCGCGCAGGCATTGACCGTGCGTTTGGCACCGCGCGTCATGGCGCAGGCCTATCGCATGTTGGGCGACCGGGCCGAAGCCGAAGACGTGACGCAGGATGCCATGATGCGCCTGTGGAAGATCGCCCCCGAATGGCGCCAGGGTGAGGCCAAGGTCACGACGTGGCTGTATCGCGTGGTGGCAAACCTGTGCACGGACCGCCTGCGCAAACCCCGCGGGGCCGCGCTGGATGCGGTGCCCGAACCTCAGGACGATGCGGCATCCGCGGCCGAGGTCCTGCAGACCCGAAGCCGGGAGGCCGCGCTGGCCGATGCGCTGGCCAGCCTGACCGAGCGGCAGCGACAAGCGGTCGTGCTGCGCCATATCGAAGGGATGTCCAACCCCGAGATTGCCGAAATCATGGACACCGGCGTCGAAGCGGTCGAAAGTCTGACCGCGCGCGCCAAACGTCACCTTGCGCGGGTTTTGGCCCCGCGCCGCGCCGAGTTGGGATTTGAAGATGACTGACCCAAAGACACCCCAAACGCCCGCTGATCTCAGCGATGCGGAACTTGATGCGCTGTTTGGCGCCGCAGCCGATGCCGCGCCGATCCCGTCGGGGGATGTTCTGGCGCGCATCCTTGCGGATGCCGATGCCCTGCAACCTGCCGCACCCGGTCTTGTCGTGCCCGCACAAGACCCCGCACAAGACCCTGCCGCGCCGTTTGGCCGGATCATGGGATACCTCGCCGAGGCGCTGGGCGGCTGGCGCGGGGCCACCGGGTTGGCCGGTGTCGCGGCTGTGGGCCTGATGATCGGGATCAGCCCACCCATGGCGCTTGATAGCTTGGCAGCGACCTATCTGGGGACGGGCGAGGTCTATCTGAGCGATTTTGTGGCTGGCGGGGAGTTCCTGATCGATGGCTGACGCCCAGAAGACGAACCGCCCGGGACGCGTGCTGAAGGCCGTTCTATTCGTATCCTTGGCTTTGAACCTGCTGGTGGCCGGGCTTGTCGGTGGTGCGATCTTGCGCGGCGATGACGCGCGCACGGATCGGCGGCCGCCCCCGGCCTCGGCCTTTGGTGTGGGATCGATTGTCCAGGCCTTGCCCGATACCGACCGCCGCGCATTGGGGCGCGAGATGATGCAGGAATTGCGCCGCAATGGCCTAAGCCGTCGTGAATTGGACCGCCAGACCGCGCGTCTGGTCGCGGCCTTGCGCGCCGATCCCTTTGACGCGGCGGCCGCCGAGGCTGCCCTTGACGCCCAGGTGAGCGAGGCTTGGCGCAGGCTGGGGATCGCCAAGACGCTGTTTGTGACCCGGATCACCGCGATGGATGCCGACCAGCGCGCGGCCCTCGCCCAGAGCATCGAAGAGGGTCAAAAATCACGGCCCCGCAACGGGGGCGAGCGGCCCAAGCCCCCACGCGACTGACGCGGTCCGGCGCGTCCGCGTAAGGCCCCCCTTTCGGATATGAGAGACGGATCCCCGGGTCGCGCCCCTTCGCGGCGCGCCTATCAGGCCGCGCGGCTCACATGGACCTTGTCGCGGCCGCCCTGTTTTGCAGAATAGAGCGCGGCATCCGCGCGTTGTACCAGATTGGCAGCGGTGATTTCGGAGGGCGTCCCAGGCGGGATGCCAGGGCCTGTCAGACGCGGTGCCGCGCCCGTGTGCAATGTCAGGCCAACAGACACCGACACCGCGATCCCGCCTGCGATCACATCATCCGCAAAGGGTTCGGTCCGCGTGGTGCGGCAGACCCGATTGGCGATCTCCTTGGCGCGGGCCAGCGAGGTGTCGGGCAGGGCGATCAGGAATTCCTCTCCGCCGATGCGGGCGCACAGGTCGTTACCGCGCAGGCATCCTGTCAAACGGTCCGAGAATTCGCGCAGCACGCGGTCCCCGATCTGGTGCCCGTGGCGGTCGTTGATGGCTTTGAAGTGGTCGAGATCGAGCACCATGATAGCCACCGGGCGCCCCGACAGCGCGGCCCCGGCGACGAGCCGGTCGAGATAGGGCAGGGCGTAGCGACGGTTGAAGAGGCCCGTGAGCGGATCGGTGACCGCCGCCTGCAACCCGGCCTTGACGGACAGGCGCATGCGCTTGTCCCGGGCCTGTCGTTGCAACAGACGGTCCACACGTTCCGCGATTTCCAGCGGCGCAAACCCGCAGGAGGTGACATCGCCCGCGCCAGAATCGAGTGCCAGAACGGCAAGCTCCACATCCTCAGCCTGCGTGACAGCCAGCACGGTGAGGTCCTGCGCGGTCTCCCGCGCCCGCAATGCCGCGATCAAATCCAGACGCTGGCGCGCATTTTGGCCCGTCAGCCCAACGATCAGGACATTGGGCGCTTTGGGTGCCGACAAGGCAGCCGCGACATCGCCGGGGGCGTGCACGCTCAACGTGTGGGGCACCACATCCGACAAGGTGGATTTCCATTCGATGCCCGTGCGCCCATCCGCGCCCACGATCCCGATCCGGGCGCGCCCGGCAAAGGCCGTAGGCGCCTCGGCAAAGCCCAAGGCAGCGCTGGTTTCGGCGTGAATCTGCAATTCCTCGCGCAAGGCCGCGTTTCGCAACAAGCGGCGCAGCCGGGCCTGTAGGATCGCGTCATTGTAGGGACGGCTGATCACGTCATCGAGCCCGACGGCGAGTTGGCCTGCCCGCGACGTATCCTCGGGGTCCGACATCAGCGCGACCGTGGGGATGCCGCGCGGTGCCAGTGCCGCACATAATTCGCGCGCGCTGCCATCGGGCAAATCTACCTCGCACAGGACGATATCGGGTGTCCAATCCGATACCTTTTCCAATGCCTCGGCCATGGTTGCCGCGTGATCTACCTGGTAGTAGGCTGCCGCGAGCTTTACCTTCAACACGATGCGTGTTGTTACGACCGGATCAACTATCAAAACACGAGCCGTCACCGTCGCCGTCTCCCTGATTTACGTCCATTTAAACTTTTGGAAGCAAATCGTTAAGAAACCCTTTCCAAATTGAGGCAAATCAGACCATGCGGCAGGAACGCGCTCAGACCATCGCCCTTAATGCCCTGGGGTGGCTTGTCCAGAATGATGAACTGCTGCCCGTCTTTCTGGGATCGAGCGGGGCGAGCATCGAGGACCTCCGACAAAACGCGTCTGATGCAGCCTTTCAGGCGTCAGTTCTCGATTTTCTGCTGATGGACGACGCATGGGTCATCGCGGCCTGTGACGCGCAAGACATCGCGCATGACCAGCTATATGTCGCGCGCCACAGTCTGCCGGGTGCAGAACAGGTGCATTGGACCTGACATGGACGCACTGACTCCCGCGCGCCCCATCCGCGCCATTGTGTTCGACAAGGATGGCTGCCTGTTCGATTTCGAGGCGACGTGGGGTGTTTGGTCCCATGACGCGTTGATGGACCTCGCCCAAGGGGACGCAGACCTTGCGACCCAAATGGGCGCGGTGCTGGGATATGACATGGTCACCCGCAGCTTTGCGCCGGGATCGCAAGTCATTGCCGGAACCCCAGCTGATCTTGCGGCCGCACTTGGGCCGTTCCTGCCGCAGATGACGCCTGCGCAAATCACCAACCGCCTCAACGCGCAGGCAGCGACCGCGCCACAGGTTGAGGTCACGCCGCTTGCACCGCTCTTTGCGCATCTCAAGACGGCCGGCTTCAAGCTCGGGCTGTGCACCAACGATGCCGAGGCCCCCGCGCGTGCACATCTGCAAAACGCAGGCATTGAGGCGGCGTTTGATTTCATCTCGGGCTCGGACAGTGGGCATGGGGCAAAACCGGCGCCTGGCCCGCTCTTGGCCTTTTGCGCGGCGACCGGCGTGCGGCCAGAACACTGCGCCATGGTGGGCGACAGCCTGCATGACCTGCACGCCGCCCGCGCCGCAGGCATGACCGGGGTCGGTGTCCTGACGGGGCCTGCGGGCCACGATGACCTGGCCCCCGACGCAGATGTCGTTCTGCCCTCGATTGCCGATTTGCCCGATTGGCTTGGGACTGGGTTCGCGTCCCAAGACGCCTGAGCCACACGGCGCGGCACGAAAAAACGACAGGAAAAGTCGGGATCAGGCACCAGTTGGCCGCCAAGCTGCGTCACCTTCGGATGCATCACTCAGCATCCGGGACCCCAGACCATGGCCGACACCGCTGCCCCCACCCGCCGCCGCCGATCCGGTGGACGCGCCGCCAACACCCGCGGGCGCGGACCGGCCATCCACCAGATGCCGTGGCGGATCATCGAAAACACTGACCGGCCCACCGAACCCTTGACCGACGAAGGGGTGGCCGCGATCCATGACGGCGCCATGCGCATCCTCGAAGAGATCGGGATCGAATTCTACAACGAGGAAGGGCGCGAGATCCTGCGCAAGGCGGGGTGCATCGTGGATGGCGACAACATTCGCATGGGCCGGGATTTCGTGATGGAGATGGTCGCGCGCGCGCCGTCGACCTTTACGCTGACCCCGCGCAATCCTGACCGGACGCTGACGGTGGGCGGCAACAGCTTGCTCTTTGGCAACGTGTCCTCGCCGCCAAACTACTGGGACGCAGAGCAGAACCGCAAAACCCCCGGCACGCGCAAGCAGTGTCAGGATCTGCTCAAGCTGACGCAGTATTTCAATTGCATCCATTTCGCCGGCGGCTACCCGGTGGAGCCGGTGGACATCCACGCGTCCGTCCGGCACCTCGACGTGCTGTTCGACAAGCTGACCCTCACCGACAAGGTCATGCACGCCTACAGCCTGGGCCCCGAACGCGTCGAGGACGTGATGGAGATGGTGCGCATCGCGGGCGGCCTCACCCATGAGGAGTTCGACGCCACGCCGCGGATGTACACAAACATCAACTCCACCAGCCCGCTCAAGCACGACATCCCAATGATCGACGGCTGCCTGAGGTTGGCGCGGCGGGGGCAGGGTATAGTGGTGACGCCCTTTACGCTGGCAGGTGCCATGGCGCCTGTGACGATGGCGGGCGCCGTCGCGCAATCCATTGCCGAGGCGCTGAGCGCCATCGCCCTGTTTCAATACGACAGCCCGGGTGTGCCTTGCGTGATCGGGACCTTCACATCGAATGTTGACATGAAGTCGGGGGCGCCCGCCTTTGGCACGCCCGAATACATGCGCGCCACGCAGATGACCGGGCAGATGGGCCGCTTCTACGACCTGCCGATCCGGTCATCGGGCGTCTGCGCGGCCAATGTGCCCGACGGGCAGGCGATGTGGGAGACGTCGAACAGCCTGTGGGCCGCCGTGCAATCGGGCACCAACATGGTCTACCACGCGGCCGGATGGCTCGAAGGTGGGCTGATTGCGAGCCCCGAAAAGTTCATCATGGATTGCGAAGTCCTCCAGATGATCCAGCGGTACTTTGAACCGGCGACCTACGCGACCGGTCCTGATGATATCGCCGTCGATGCGATCAAGGATGTGGGATCGACCGGGCATTTCTTCGGGATCGAACACACGCAGGAACGCTACGAGACCGCGTTTTATCAGCCCATCATCAGCGATTGGCGCAATTATGAGGGGTGGGAGGTCGCAGGCGGCGTCTGGACCGCCGAACGCGCGCATCTCAAGTTCAAGGAGATCATGGCGACCTTCGAGGAACCAGCCATGGACCCCGCCATCCGCGAAGAATTGGCGGATTTCGTCGCCCGGCGCAAAGCCGAAGGGGGCGCACCCACCGATTTCTGACGTTTTTACCCACCGGGCCATTCGATCTTTTGCGGTTTGTTAAGGGGTGCGTGACACACCCTTGGCGAACGGAAGGAAAGAACGGATGCATGGACTGATCAATCGCGCGATCCAGTGTTTTCTGCGCGATACCTACAGCCCGGAATTCTGGGAGCGGATCATGCAAACCGCCGATCTGGGTTATACCAGTTTCGAGGCGATGCTGGTCTATGAGGATCAGGTGACGTTCGATATCCTTGATCTGGCGACGCAGGCTCTCGACAAGGCGCGTCCCGACCTTCTTGAGGATTTGGGCACCTATCTGGTGAGCCACGACAGTGTCGAGGCGCTGCGCCGATTGCTGCGGTTCGGCGGAGTCGATTTCGTGGATTTCCTGCATTCATTGGATGATCTTCCCGACCGCGCGCGGCTGGCCGTGCCGGATCTAGAATTGCCGCGGCTCGAACTGCAGCAGAGCCATGAGGCCCACTATTCGCTGTGGTGCGGTGGCCCGGCGGGGTTCGGATCGGTCATGGTTGGGGTGCTACGCGCGATGGCCGATGACTATGGCGCGTTGGTCTTTTTGGAACACGGCGGCTCCCGCGAGGCAAAAAGCACGCCCGGGGGCCCCGTCCCCGCGTCCGAGGTTGGGCCGGAAGTTGTCGAAATTACGCTTCTAGACGTCGAATTTCACGAAGGTCGCCATTTCGAACTGGCGATGAAGGCAGGGTAGCATGCTGGATCAGATCACGCCGCGCCGACCGCTGGATGTCTTATGCCCCATGCACGTGGAAGTGTGCGAGGATGGGCGCATTTTGCACGTGGGACCGACCGTTGCCAAACTCTGCACCGAAGGCACGATCGTCGGCACCCACTTTCTGGATGCGTTTACCCTTTTGCGGCCCAAACACGTGCGGTCCATGCAGGACCTCGTGGCGCTGGACGGCAAGACGGTGCACTTGCGGTTCGACGATGAATACGGAACCCCGGTCAAGGCCGTGGTCGTTCCCGGGGGGGAAGGCGACGGCAGCTTTGCGACGATCAACATGTCCTTTGGCATTGCCATCGTGGACGCCGTGGGACGCTACAAACTGACCAATGCGGACTTCGCCGGCACCGATCTGACGATCGAAATGCTCTATCTCGTCGAAGCGAAATCCGCCGCGATGGAGGAAAGCCGGGACCTTAACACCCGGTTGCGTGGCGCGATGATCGCGGCAGAGGAGCAGGCGTTCACGGATACGCTCACGGGCCTCAAGAACCGGCGCGCGATGGATCTGGTTTTGTCGCGCAAGCTGGGGCTGGGGGACAGCTTTGCCTGCATGCATCTCGACCTCGATTACTTCAAGGCGATCAACGACACCTATGGGCACGCGGCCGGCGATCACGTCCTGCAGGTCGCAGCACAGGTGTTGGTGGATGAAACGCGCGCGCAGGACACGATCGCGCGGGTTGGCGGCGATGAATTTGTCCTGCTGATCGATCAGATCGACGATCCAGACCGGATATCGCAAATCGCCACCCGCATGATTGCGCGGCTGGAGGAACCGGTTCCGTTCAACGGGCATGTGTGCCGGATTTCAGGATCGTCCGGATCGGTGCATGTGAGCCAGATCGAGAACCCAACGGCCGAGGCCTTGCTGCATGCGGCGGACGTGGCGCTTTATGCCTCGAAAGGGGCGGGGCGGGGGCGGCACACGGTGTTTTCACCCGAACTCCTGTCGCTGGACATCACCGCGCCCACCGGCGAACGCGGGGCCGCACGACCGCCCGATTGACGAGCGAGTGCAATTGCAAGCCGTGGATCCGATTAGCACAAGTTCCGCTTTGAACGGTTCCTGAAGGTGCAGGGGCGCGTCGCGTTTGCCTGCAATCCGTAGGCTGCTGCGAGGGCGCGGGCCTGAGATTTGTTCGCGATCCAGTCGAAGCTAATGCCCGTGCCGCGTTGCTGCGCGACAGGTCCCAATTCACAGACGACGCGTGCCGACAGCGCCAAGGTCGGGTGTACATATCATCGGGATTTGGGTGGAAAAACCGATGGTACTCCGTAGGGGAATCGAACCCCTCTTTCCAGGTTGAAAACCTGGCGTCCTAACCGATAGACGAACGGAGCAGCATCGGTGTGGGACGCTATGTAGGCAAACCGCTGATGGGGGGCAAGGCCCTTTTTCACCCATTTTGACCTGTTGGGATCAGAAATTCCGCCGCAGGGTGTCGCACCCCTGGGCGAAGTCCAACGCGGGAGCCGTCAGCCCGTCACAAGCGCCGCGTCATCCAGCCTGAGTTGCGGTTTCGCCTGCCCGCGCCACCAGTTCACATCCAGACGCCCGACCAAATGCGCCCGGGTGCCGGGCACGGCCAGTGCGGGGCCAAGCGGCCCGTCAAAGGCGCCGAACGCAATCGCATCGAGCGTCGCCCCCATCCCGTCCGAGACTGTTAATTTGAGGTGACCCTGACCGACCTCCTTGGCGAATTTCACCGTGACGTCGGGGATCGCAAAGCGTGGGGCAGGGGCGCTGGCCCCAAAGGGCCCGGCGTTTTCAAGGGCTTCGATCAACTCCACAGTCGCGGCACCGGGCATCAGCACCCCGGTACAGCGCAGATCACCCGGTCCTGCGCGGTCCGCGCCTTGGCGGGCCAGAAGCTCCCCCAACCTGGTCATGGCGGGTTCCAACTGCGCGCGCGACAGCGACAGGCCCGCCGCCATCTTGTGACCGCCGCCTTTCTCGATCAGCCCGTCGGCCTGAAGACGCTGGATGGCCGCGCCCAGATCGACCCCGCTGATCGACCGACCTGACCCCTTGCCCGCGTCCCCGTCGAACCCGATGACGACCGCCGGGCGATGCGTCGTCTCCTTGAGGCGGGAGGCCACGATGCCCACGACACCGGGGTGCCAGCCATCGGCGGCTGCCCAGACCAGCGGCGCGTCGAGGCCCCGGTCCTCGGCCTGCTCCAGCGCGGCAGCCCGCACCGCAGCCTCGATATCGCGGCGTTCGGTGTTGAGATGATCGAGCCGTTCGGCCAATGCCGCGGCCTCGTGCGGGTCATTCGTGGCCAAAAGCCGCGCGCCCAAATCCGCCGTGCCCACGCGCCCGCCCGCGTTGATCCGCGGCCCCAGAACAAAGCCCAGATGATAGGCGGTGGGGGCCGTATCCATGCGCGCAAGATCGGCCAAGGCCGTCAGCCCGGGACGCGTGCGCCGCGCCAGAACCTGCAGGCCCGTGCGCACAAAGGCGCGGTTCACGCCAATCAACGGTGCCACATCCGCAACCGTGGCGAGCGCCACGAGATCAAGCATCGCCATCAGGTCGGGGGTCTTGGCAGACACGGCGCGCAACTGGCGCCCGGCCTCCACAAGGATCAGGAACACGACCGCGGCGGCACACAGATGCGCAAGGTCGCCCGTTTCATCCTGGCGGTTCGGGTTCACGACCGCCAGCGCGGGTGGCAGGGTCTCCCCGCCCAGATGGTGGTCCAGAACCACGACATCGGCACCTTTGGCTGCGGCGATGGGACCGTGAGACAGCGTTCCGCAATCGACGCACACGATCAGGTCATGGCGCGCGGCCAGATCGCGCATCGCAGCATCGTTGGGTCCGTACCCTTCGTCGATCCGGTCCGGCACATAGAGCGTTGCGCTGTGCCCCAACTGCCTGAGCCAGTCGATCAAAAGCGCCGCTGACGCCCCGCCATCCACATCGTAGTCGGCAAAGATTGCAATGCGCTCACGCCCCGTCACAGCCGCAACCAGCCGTCCGGCGGCGGTTTCGGCGTCTTTCATCGTGCGCGGGTCGGGCAGCAAGTCGCGCAGGGTGGGCGCGAGATAGCCCTCAGCCTCCGCAGCCGGGATGCCGCGCGTGGCAAGGACGGCGCAGATCGCAGGGGGCAGCCCGGTCTGTTGGGCCAGCGCCTCGCCCTGACGCGACAGCGTCGGGTCCGGCCCCACCCAGCGGCGTCCGGTCAGTGAGGCTTCGACAGAAAGGAAGGCAGGCGTGTCAGGGTGCATGGTGCGGGCGTCGTTGTGGGCGGGTGGTGCCATTGTCTAGGCCCCATGCGCCGCCCCCCGCAACCCGTCAGACCGGGTTGCGGTAGGTCATGCGGCGCACCGATCCGGTTTTTGACCGCATCAGGATCGTCTCGGTCGTCAGGTACCCGACCTCGCGTTTGATGCCCGGCAGGATCGAGCCATCGGTGACGCCCGTGGCGGCAAAGATCACGTCCGAGGTGACAAGGTCGTCCCGGCCATAGACGCGGTCATAGTCGGTGATCCCAGCCTTGTCGGCGCGGCCCCGTTCGTCGTCATTGCGGAATTGCAGGCGTCCGTAGATTTGGCCGCCCATGCATTTCAGCGCGGCGGCAGCCAACACACCTTCGGGCGCGCCGCCCGATCCCATATACATGTCGATCCCTGTCAATTCAGGCTCGGCGCAGTGCATCACGCCCGCGACGTCGCCATCGGTGATCAGGCGGATCGCGGCACCGGTCGCGCGGACCTCGTCGATCATGTCGGCGTGGCGCGGACGATCAAGGATGCAGACCGTGATATCCTCGGTCGAGCACGCTTTGGCGCGGGCCATGCGCCGCACGCGTTCGGCAGGCGTCATGTCGAGCGTCACGATCCCGTCCTTGAACCCCGGCCCGATGGCGAGCTTTTCCATATAGACATCAGGCGCGTGCAGCATCGACCCACGCGGCCCCATCGCGATCACGGTCAGAGCGTTGGGCATGTCCTTGGCCGTCAGCGTTGTGCCTTCCAGCGGGTCGAGCGCGATGTCGACGCCCGGCCCTTTGCCGGTGCCAACCTCTTCGCCGATATAGAGCATCGGTGCCTCGTCCCGTTCGCCTTCGCCGATGACGACGACGCCCGCGATGTCCAGTTTGTTGAGCTGTTCGCGCATCGCGTTGACGGCGGCCTGATCGGCGGCCTTTTCATCCCCGCGCCCGACCCAATCGGCGGATGCAATCGCGGCGGCCTCGGACACGCGGGCAAGTCCGAGCGACAGCATGCGGTCGTGGAATTCGGCGGGGCTGTTGGTGTCGGTCATCGGGCGTCCTTCGTGTGGGCTAGGCGTTACGCATGGGTTAGGCGGTCGCAGACCCGGGTAAAAGACCGGTTACGCTAACATCCCGCGCGGACCCGTGGATCAGACGGCTTCGATCCGCAGGGTGACGGGCGTGTCGGCCACGACGTCGGTGCGGGCCATCGTGTCTATGGCGGCATCGAGTGCGGCGCGCGTCGTCTTGTGCGTGACGATCAACACGGGCGCGCGATCATCGGCGTGGTCGTATTGGCGCATCCGGTCGATGGAGACCCCGGCGGTCCCGAGCGCTGTCGCGACTTTGGCAAGCGCGCCGGGTTTATCCTCGAGCAGGAGGCGCATGTAATAGGGTGCCTCGGTGACGGCGCGCGCAGGCTCTGCTGACACGAGCGTGTCAGCTGGCTGACCAAAGGTGGCGATGCGGGTGCCGCGCGCGATATCCAAGATGTCCGACAACACGGCGCTGGCGGTAGGGCCTTCGCCCGCGCCCGCGCCCCGCAGCACGATCTGGCCCACATGGTCGCCTTCCAGCACGACCATGTTCGTCCCGCCCTCAAGCTGACCCAGGGGCGATGTCACGGGCACGAGGCACGGTGACATGCGCTGTTCCAGCCCGCGTTCGGTCAGTTGGGCCACGCCCAACAGCTTGATCTTGTAGCCCATGTCAGCGGCTTGGTGGATGTCCTCGATGGTGATCTGCTGGATACCTTCCAGCTCCATCCCCGCAAAATCGACCTGGGTGCCAAAGGCGATGGACGACAGGATCGCCAGCTTGTGACCTGCATCAATGCCGCCCACGTCGAGGTTCGGATCAGCCTCCAGATAGCCAAGCGCGTCGGCCTCGGCGAAGACCTCGTCATAGGGGAGGCCCGCGCTTTCCATGCGGGTCAGGATGTAATTGCAGGTGCCGTTCATGACGCCCACAATCCGCTCGATGCCGTTACCGGCCAGGCCTTCGGTCAGCGCCTTGATCACGGGGATGCCACCCGCGACCGCGGCCTCGAACCGCAGCACGCGGTCTGCGGCTTCAGCCTGTTGGGCCAGCGCGTGACCGTGGATGGCCAACATCGCCTTGTTGGCCGTGACGACGTCGGTGCCTGCCGCAATCGCGGCCTCGGTCGCGGCCTTGGCGGGGCCGTCTTCGCCGCCCATCAATTCGACAAAGATGTCGATATCATCGCGGCGGGCCATTTCGACAGGATCGTCGTGCCATTCGTAGCCCGACAGATCGACGCCCCGGTCCTTGGACCGCGAGCGGGCGGATACGGCTGCGATTTCGATCGTGCGACCGGTGCGTTCGGCCATCTTGGCGCCGTGCTGGGTGATCATGCGGATCACGCCCACACCCACGGTTCCAAGCCCTGCAATTGCGATGCGTAGCGGCGCGGGCGTCTGGGTCATGTGGGAGTCTCCGGTAAACTGCCCGCGCTGTTTAGGCCGGGTGTGGCCGAAGGGCAATGCGGTTGGGCCACCCGGAAAGGCAGTTCGTTAGCGTATCCCGGACAGCCGCGCCCTATCCGCGGATGTCAGGACGGGCCCCCGCAAACGGTCCGCCCGCGCGCGCAGCGCCGCGACACGCGAGGCCACGATGGCGGGGACGTCTTCACGCGGCTGCGCGGACGTCTGCGCAAGCAGGTCGTCCAAGGGCAGGAAAGGCAGAAAGTCAGCCCCGCGCGTGGTGTCTTCGGTCACGGCATCGAGTTCCGGGAACTGCGTACAGGCCGACAGGATCGCAAGGGCAGCACATGTTGCCGCGATCACGCGCAGAAGAGGGGCCGTTCCAACATGGCGTTCCATGGGAGGGGTGATACGCCGGGCACGTGCGCCAAGGCAAGTTCAGGGAAAGGGGGTGACGACTGAACGCTTGTTCAGTTAACACCGAGGGATGGCGCGCAAGCAAGGATCCCATTCCGACATCACAGGCCCCCGCATTCACGCGGCGGCCCTGAAACTCTTTGCAGAACATGGGTTTGCGGCTGTCTCCATGCGCCAGATCGCGGCAGAGGTCGGCGTGCAGGCCGGCGCGATCTACAACTATGTCCCGCACAAACAGGCGCTTTTGGCGAACCTGATGCGGGGCCATATGGACGGGCTTCTTGCCGATATCGAACCGCACCTGCCGGAAGGTGATCCCATGGCGGCGCTCGATGCGTTTGTGCGGTTCCACATTGGCTATCACCTCGACCGGGTCGACCTCGTGTTCATTTCGTACATGGAGTTGCGCGCACTGGAGCCCGAGAACTTCGACCTGATCACGCGCCTGCGCGGTGACTATGAAAAGCGGTTGGAACGGATCCTGATCGACGGCACACGGGACGGCGTATTCGACATCGCCGACCCCAAGATCACGACGCTTGCTTTGATCGCGATGCTGACAGGCGTGACGAACTGGTACCGCGAGGGCGGGCGGCTCGATCAAGGGGACATCGCCGACCACTACGCGGCCATGGCGCGACGCATGGTGTGCGCCGCGCCATAGCGGGGTTTGACACGCCTAGTGGGCGGGTTTGATGAACGTGCCGTTGCGCAGCTCGGTCATGGCCTGCATCAACTCTTCACGCGTGTTCATCACGATGGGCCCGTGCCATGCGACGGGTTCGTCAATCGGCGCGCCCGAGATCAGCAAAAAGCGCACGCCCTCGGGCCCCGCCTGAACCGTGACCTCGTCGCCGGTGCCGAACCGGATCAGGGTCCGGTCGCCCGACAGATCGCGGATGTTGACCTCTTCGCCGCCAACCTCTTTTTCAAGGAGGATACCTTGCGGATCGGATGCGTCGGCAAAGGCCGCGGAGCCTTCAAAAACATAGGCAAAGGCCCGGCGGTAGGTGTCGATCTTGAACGTCTTCTTCACGCCTGCCGGGACATAGACGTCCAGGTATTGCGGATCGGCGGCGATGCCGTCGACGGGGCCGCGTCTGCCCCAGAATTCGCCCACGATCACCTTCACCCGGGTGCCGTCATCGTCGATGACCTCCGGGATCTCGGAGCCCGATACGTCCTGATAGCGCGGGTCCGTCATCTTGAGCGATGACGGCAGGTTTCCCCACAGTTGGAACCCGTGCATTTGGCCGTTGGCGTTCCCGTGCGGCATCTCTTGGTGCATGATCCCGCGGCCTGCGGTCATCCATTGCACGTCGCCCGCGCCCAGCGTCCCGGTATTGCCGAGGCTGTCGCCGTGATCGACTGTGCCTGACAGCACGTAGGTGATCGTTTCGATCCCACGGTGCGGGTGCCAGGGGAAGCCAGCCTCGAAATCCTCGGGCCGCTCATTACGAAAATCGTCGAACAGCAGGAACGGGTCGAGCTCGCTGGGGTCCTGAAACCCGAAGGCGCGGTGAAGTTTGACGCCTGCGCCTTCCATCGTGGGGACGGCGCGGCGGGTTTCGAGTGTTGGTCTGAGTGACATGAGCGTCTCCTCTGATGCGGTGTTGAGAGTGATTTAGGATGTGCGTTGCCCTGCGGCAATGCGCAGGTCTGTGGGTAGGCTGCCTGCGATGGTGCGAAAACGCGCAGGTCAGTGCAGTTGCGACCGCAGCTTGCCGATTTCAGGCGGTTTCCGCGTTCCGGATCGGACGACCAAACACGCGGCAATAAGGAGAACGGCCATGAAGATCGGGTTCATCGGGTTGGGGAACGTCGGGGGAAAGCTGGCAGGCAGCTTGCTGCGCAACGGCGTGGACATCGCAGTTCATGATCTGGACAGCGAATTGGTGGGGCAATTCGTGGGGCAGGGCGCGCGGGACGGCGAAAGCCCCGCAACCCTGATGCGGAGCTGTGATGCGGTCATCACATGCCTGCCCAGTCCCGCCGCGTCCGATGCAGTGCTTCAGCAGATGCTGCCCGAGGTCGCGCCCGGCAAGATCTGGATGGAGATGTCCACAACGGATGAGGCCGAGGTCAAACGCCTCGGCGCGCAGGTGATCGCGGCAGGCGGTGCCGCGGTCGATTGCCCGGTCTCAGGCGGCTGCCACCGGGCTGCGACGGGCAATATCAGCATCTTCGCGGGCTGCGCGCGCGACACGTTCGAGCGTATTCTGCCGCTCCTGACCACCATGGGGCGGCGCGTGCTGCATACCGGTGATCTGGGATCGGCGTCGGTTCTCAAGGTCATCACCAACTACCTCGCAACCGCAAATCTGGTCAGCTGCGTCGAGGCGCTGACCGTGGCCAAAGGGGCGGGGATGGATTTGGGCACAGCGTACGAGGCCATCGCGATGTCTTCCGGCACGTCCTTCGTGCATGAAACCGAAAGTCAGGTGATCCTGAACGGGTCGCGCGACATCTCGTTCACCATGGATCTGGTGGCCAAGGATATCGGGTTGTTCCAGGAGGTCGCGGACCGTGCCGGGGTTCCGGTGGAGTTGAACCCCGAGCTGATCCGCATCTTCAACGATGGGATTGACCGCTACGGCCCGCGGGAATTGTCGCCCAACATCATCCGGCGCTTGGAAGACGCGACCGGGCTTGATATCCGCGCTCCGGGCTTTCCGGCAGAGATGACCGATGACGAGCCCGAAGAAAGTGGGGCAGAAGTGATCGTGAAACGGGCATGAATGACGCGGAACCGGAAATACTGGCGCAGATAACACCGTCACAGCCCCGTCGCATCTTTGCGACGGGCACGTTGGGGATGCTAGGGCTGTTGATGGTGTGGATGGCGGTCACGTCAGGCACCAGCGCGGGCTATCAGATCATGCTTGTTCTTCTGGGGGCGGGGGCCAGCACGCTGGCTTGGGTCCTATGGCAGGCGACCTCTGACTATCTGGTGCTGACGCCCGAGGCGCTCCAGACATCCAAGGGCGATGTCGTGGCGCGCGTTGCGAATGTCCGCAGCGTGGATCGCGGCGCCTTTGCCTTCAAACCCTCCAACGGCTTTTTGCTGACGTTGAAAACGCCCGGACGCGGGGTTTGGGCCCCGGGTCTATGGTGGCGGTTCGGGCGCCGCGTCGGTGTTGGCGGTGTGACCGCCGCGCACGAGGCCAAGGCCACCGCCGAGGCGATCATGATGCGGATCAATCCGGACGTCTGAGGGGCGCTAGGCCGAAGGGCAGGTCAGGCTGGTGTCCGGCGCCCAGATAACCTGGTTCACGAAACGCGGGCGCGAATAGACGAAATATTCGAACTGCTGACCCGGGATGCCCACATTGATCGCCGGACGGTAATCCAGGAACATTTCTACGAGGATCAGCTGATCGCCAAAGGGGACCACCGGCAGCCGATCAGCCTGCGCATGGAGCGTGTGATGCGTGTGCGGCAGAATGGTTGTCTTTGCCCCGGTGACGTTTGACCACGCCACGCGATACTTGCTGTGGTTGTTGCTCCAACACACGATCGTGGTGCGCAACGTGATCCCGTTGGGCGACTTGGTCAGGAAGTTCGTCATCCGCTCCATAGAATTCATGAAGGTCTGATTGACGCCGTTTTCCTGACGCCCGATGGAATCAGACACCGAATAGGCCACGCGCAACCCGTCGGTCTGGACCCGGTAGGCATCGAAGAACACGAAGGTCGACACATAGGCCCACATCAGGAGCGGCAGAAGCAGGATCGTCTCGACCGATGCCACGCCTTCGCTGTCGCGGACAAAGCGCCGCAACAGGGGGCTGCGTTTGAAGAGGGCGCGCATCATACCGAAGGCTCCGCCACAAAGACGCCCATCGCGGTCAGCGCGTATTCCCCGTTGCCGTCCGACAAGGTCGAGCCGAATTTGAGCGAGGGGAAGAAAGAACGATACATCACGCATGCCCGTACAAAGACCATCTGGTTGTCGGCCCCGCCTTGAAACGGCGTGGCGGGTTGGACCGCCAGCGACCGGTTCGTGCAGGACGGCGTTGTGTTCATGTTGAAGCTCGTGAACGGGTCAAAAGGAACCATCTCGATCCGCAAATCATTGAGGCAATCGCCGATCATGCCAGAGCCTTGGCAGACCATGGTGTGAAACTGATCGTAGGTCGGCGGATTGAACGTGTTCAGCCGCACGATCCTCAACGCTTGCTCCACACCGCGATCCAGCATCACCTGACGTGTCATCAACATGCCACTCTCGAACGAGGCGAGGAACAGCATGAAAAAGACCGGGAACACGAGGACAAAGTCAAAGGCTGTCGCACCCTCTTCATCCCGCCGCAGCCGACGCAATATGTTCGTCAAACGCATCATTGGATCAAACGCAGGTGGTTGATGTTGCTGGCGATCGACTGGAACGCATAGTTGATCCCGTTCGAATTCGACACCGTGTAGGCATGGCCCGCAGAGGTCGCGCAGTAGTTCATCACGGTCACACCGGCGGCGGGGGCCTGATAGGCGATCGTGTAGATCGTAATGTCCTTCAGCTTGGCCGCGTCACAGCTTGCCTTCAGGCGGATGTCGGCCTCGTCGTTATCAGCGTAAACCTCTTCCGCGTAGTAGGCGTCATAGTAGATCTGCGGGATATCGCCGTACCAGTAGCTGCTGCAATTGCGGCAGTTCTTGCGCCAATAGCCGTCGGGGTCCGAGTAGTAGAAGAAATACGTCGCCGCGTCGTAGACGAAGTAGTTCACCCATACGTCCTGCCAGCTCAGCTGATAGGCGTCCGACGGCAGATTGTTTTCGTGCCAGAACTGGTCGTCGCTTGTCTTCCATTCGCTGCGGGGGCGATACCACCGTTCCCAGACGTTGTTGTTGTCAAAGCGCACGAAGTAGCCGTCGCGCGCCTTGCTGGCGCCATAGGACGGGGACCACCAGACCGGCGACATGGCCGCATTCGTACCATCGGTTGTCTTGAATTCGCTCTTGATGTCGTATTGCGAGGTATTCTCACCGTCCGTCATCAGCACGATGATTTTGGACGTGTCGTCCGTCCCGTAATCGGTCGGCCAATTCTGGACGGAGCTGTCGGTCTCGGTCGCGGTGATGCGCTGGTTCACCACGGTCCGCACTGCCGGGTCGACAAGCGCCGCACCCCATTTAAAGCCCAGATCCACCGCAGTACGCCCATCCGCGCTGAGCGCATTGATGAAATTCTTCATCGTTTGCTTGTTCGTCTCGAACGGCAGGATACGCGCCGTCGTGTCATCGTCGCATTCCGTTTGGTACAGACGAGGCCATTTGTAGTCATTGTCGTTCCAGCCGTAATGCGCGATGCGAACCAGCTTTTGCGTGGTCGTGATCGGCACAACGCTGAAATCCGCGCGCTCAAAATGGACGCAATAGCTTTGCGTGTGCCAGTTGGTGGCGTTGAAGTACTTCAGCAGGTTGGGCCCCACATTTACCACGTGGGTATAGGGCACGATCGACACCATGGTGGTGCCGCCGCTTTGCCCGTTGGTGTTCAGGTCGTTTTTCACGACCGTATCAAAGAAGCCGTTTGCGGCAGCCTTGAGGTGGGTCAGGCGGCTGTTGTGGCCCATGGAGCCGGAGATATCGACCACCAGGGAGATTTCGAGATCCGAGATACGCTCCTCAGCGCCACCGGCACCGGGTGCCGACAGGCTGTCCACGCCCGACATGTGCAAGAACAGCGTCGGCACGTCCGACGACGCGGTCGCCTCGACCCGTTTGTGTAGAAGGCTTTCGCTGACAGTGATGGTGTCGAGCTGCGCGCCAAGACCGGCCTTAGCCATGTAGTCGTTCACCACATCCTCAGGCTCGCGCGGCTGATCGAGATCAGCGGCGGCTAGGACGGCCGCGTCGATTGTGTTCTGAAGCTTGATCCGATGCGCCTCCATCCGGGCGACATCGACGGCGATCCCGGACACGAGGAGCATGAGCATGAAAATGACGAAGGCAAAGATGAACATAACGCCATCTTCGTCGCGGCCGAACTGGCCAAACGTACGCGCAAAAGGCGCCTGCACACCGGCCCAAGGCCGACGCTGTGCCACGTCAGATTTTCCACTCATCTTACACCCCTTCACGGTGCTGTTTCCCACCCGCAGGTGGTCTCCCTCGCGACCTTTGATGTCATTGCTTCGCGGCTGAAATTGGGCAAAGCCGGGGCAGACCGGGGCGAATTGGAGGCCATTCCGGAAACTCTTCGGTCGCGGATCGGAAACACTAAGGTGGGTTAACGCCTAAAAAACAGGCGTTCCGCAAAAAACGCGCCTCGCCAATTGTGGCGAATCCCGTAGGCTGACTCTAGGGCACCGCAGCCCACATCAAGGAGAAGCCAGATGGCCCCCGAATCCGAGCCGAGTTTCCGCGACAGTGTCGACATCATGTTCAGCCGGGCGGTTGCCCTGATGGACCTGCCCCCGGGCATGGTGGAGAAGATTAAGGTATGTAATGCGACGTACACCGTCCGCTTTGGTGTGCGCCTGCGGGGTGAGATCAAAACCTTCACCGGATACCGGGCCGTGCACTCGGAACATATGGAGCCTGTGAAAGGCGGCATTCGCTATGCCACATCCGTCAATCAGGACGAGGTCGAAGCACTCGCCGCGCTCATGACTTATAAATGCGCGCTGGTCGAAGCGCCCTATGGCGGCTCCAAGGGTGGGCTGTGCGTGGACCCTCGCGAATGGGACGAACGCGAACTGGAACTGATCACCAGACGTTTCGCCTATGAGTTGATCAAACGCGACATGATCAACCCCGCCCAGAACGTGCCTGCACCAGATATGGGCACGGGCGAGCGCGAGATGGCGTGGATCGCCGATCAGTATCAGCGCATGAACACGACCGACATCAACGGGCGGGCCTGTGTCACCGGCAAGCCGGTTAACGCCGGCGGCATCGCGGGCCGGACCGAAGCCACGGGTCGCGGTGTGCAATACGCGCTGCAAGAGTTCTTTCGCCATCCGGGCGACATAGCCGCCGCGGGCCTGACCGGTTCGCTGGATGGCAAGCGCGTGGTGGTCCAGGGTCTGGGGAACGTGGGGTATCACGCCGCCAAATTCCTGAGCGAGGAAGATGGCGCGCGCATCACGCACGTGATCGAACGCGATGGCGCTGTGTCACATGACGCTGGCATCGACATCGACGCCCTGCGCGCGTGGATTGCCGAAAATGGCGGTGTGAAGGGCTATCCCGACGCGACCTATTCCCCAGACGGCGCCGCCGCGCTCGAGGCCGAGTGCGACATCCTGATCCCCGCCGCGTTGGAAGGCGTGATCCACAAAGGCAACGCCGCCGCGATCAAGGCGCCGCTGATCATCGAGGCCGCAAACGGCCCCGTCACCGCGGGCGCAGACGACATCCTGCGCGCGCGGGGCTGCGTCATCATTCCCGACATGTATGCCAACGCGGGCGGTGTGACGGTGTCCTATTTCGAATGGGTCAAGAACCTGTCGCATATCCGCTTTGGCCGCATGCAGCGCCGGGCCGAAGAAAGCCGCCACCAGTTGATCGTGAACGAGCTGGAGCGGTTGAGCGCGGATACCGGCATCGGCTGGCAGCTCTCGCCGGACTTCAAACAGAAGTACCTGCGCGGTGCGGGGGAATTGGAGCTGGTGCGCTCGGGCCTCGATGACACGATGCGGCAGGCCTATAACGACATGGCCGATGTTTGGCGCGAACGGGGCGATGTCACGGACCTTCGCACGGCGGCCTACCTGGTCGCCATCGGCAAAGTGGCCGCGAGCTATCAGGCCAAGGGTCTGTAAGCGGCGCCAAATAGGCCAAGGTCGCGGGCAGACCCGAATTTGACGAAATCGGGGGCCTGCGACGGTCAGGCCCTTGCTAGGGTGTCGGTGAATTGGTTGGGTTGCGCCAACTGACCTGCTGCACCTTGGGGGCTTCATGCGATTTTCAGCGTTCCAGATCCTGAAAGAGGGATTGACGGGCAACCGTGGCTGGAAACCGCATTGGCGCAGCCCCGAACCGAAATCCGAATATGACGTCATCATCGTCGGTGGTGGCGGCCATGGACTGTCGACCGCGTTCTATCTGGCCAAGGAGCACGGGATCACGAACGTGGCGGTGCTTGAAAAGGGCTGGATCGGCGGCGGCAACGTGGGGCGCAACACGACCATTGTGCGCGCGAACTACATGCTGCCGGGCAATTCCGAGTTCTATTCCCATTCGCTCAAGCTGTGGGAGGGGATGGAGCAGGAGCTGAACTTCAACGCGATGATGTCCCAACGCGGCGTGATCATGCTGTCGCATTCGGACGGCCAGCGCGACCTGCACGCCCGGCGCGGCAACCAGATGATCAGCCAAGGCGACGATGCAGAGCTGTTGGATCGCGAAGGCGTGCGCAAGCTGTTGCCCTATCTCGATTTCGACCAGACCCGGTTCCCGATCTATGGCGGGCTGTTGCATCGTCGGGGTGGCTCCGCGCGGCATGACGCGGTGGCGTGGGGCTATGCCCGTGGGGCGGACCAGCGCGGCGTGGACATTATCCAGAACTGCGAAGTGCAGGGCGTGGATATCGAGAACGGCAAGGTCGTGGGCGTCCAGACCTCGCGCGGGCCGATCCGGGCCAAGAAGGTCGCGCTGGTGACGGCGGGGCGGTCCTCGCAGACGGCCGCCATGGCCGGGATTCGTCTGCCGATTGAAAGCCACGTGTTGCAGGCGTTCGTGTCCGAGGGGCTGAAACCCTGCATCGACCACGTGATCAGCTACGGCATGGGTCACTTCTATATCAGCCAGTCCGACAAGGGCGGCTTGGTCTTTGGCGGCGACATCGACTTCTACGCGTCCTATGCCGCGCGGGGGAACCTGCCCATGGTCGAACACGTGATGGAGGCGGGGATGACGCTCATGCCCATGATCGGCAAGGCCAAGGTTCTGCGCTCATGGGGCGGGATCATGGATATGACGCCGGACGGATCGCCCATCATCGACAAGACGGATACCGATGGCCTCTTTCTCAATGCGGGGTGGTGCTATGGCGGGTTCAAGGCCGTGCCGGGGTCGGGCTTCTCGCTCGCACATCTGATGGCGACCGGAAACCACCATGCGCCCGCGGCCAAGTATCGGTTGTCCCGGTTCGAGACGGGCCATCACCTCATGGATGAGGAGGGGACCGGTGCCCAACACAATCTGCACTGATTTGACGTCCGAGGTCCGGCCATGATGATCCCCTGTCCCATCTGCGGCCCGCGCGACATCCGCGAATTTTCCTATGTCGGGCACGCGTCCTTGCTGGATCGGCCTGCGCCGGATGCCGGATCTGAGGCCTGGAACGATTACCTGCATACCCGCGACAACATCGCGGGGGTGCAGGAGGAGTTGTGGAGCCACGACATGGGCTGTGGCGCTTGGCTGATCGTCACCCGCAACACCGCCACGCACGAAATCCTCGGTGCGCGTCTTGCCAAAGAGGAGGCACGCCATGCGGGTTGATGGGTTCGGACGGGTCAACCGCGACACGGAGGTGTCGTTCCGCTTTGCGGGAAAATCTTACACGGGGTTTGAGGGCGACACGCTCGCCTCGGCTTTGCTGGCCAATGATGTGCGCCTCATGGGGCGGTCGTTCAAATATCACCGCCCGCGCGGGGTTCTGACGGCAGGCTCGGAGGAGCCGAATGCGCTCGTGACCGTGGGCACCGGGGCGGATCAGGACCCGAACGTGCGCGCGCCCATGCAAGAGCTGTTCGATGGGCTGATCGCCAACCCGCAGAACGCATGGCCGTCGCTGGAGCGGGATATCTTGGGTCTGAACGACCTGCTCTCGCCGTTCCTGGGCGCGGGCTTCTATTACAAGACGTTCATGTGGCCCAAGGCGTTTTGGGAGAAGGTGTACGAGCCCTTCATCCGCAATGCTGCCGGATTAGGTGCATTGAGCGGCGAAAAGAATGCCGATCACTATGAACGTGCAACGGCGTATTGCGATGTGCTGGTGATTGGCGCGGGGCCTGCGGGCCTGATGGCGGCGAAGGTC
Organism: Pseudomonadota bacterium; assembly: GCA_038527375.1. Lineage (GTDB taxonomy): Bacteria > Pseudomonadota > Alphaproteobacteria > Rhodobacterales > Rhodobacteraceae > Shimia_B. The sequence goes on from JBCBFU010000005.1 coordinate 49,955, forward strand.
GCGGCGGATGCGGGTCTGGATGTTGTAATTGCGGATGAGGGCGCGGGGGCCGGTGGGCGTCTACTGTCCGAACGCGAAGAGGTGGACGGTCAGTCCGGCGCCGATTGGGCCGCGACAATGATTGCGGATTTGGAGGCGCGTGAGAATGTCCGCGTGATGATGCGGACCACAGTATCGGGGGCGTTCGACGGCGGCATCTATGGAGCGTTGGAGCGGGTGGGCCACCACAAGCCGCGCCAAGCGGACCTGCCGCGCGAGTGCTTCTGGCGCATCCACGCCCGCCGCGCGATCCTCGCCGCGGGGGCCTTGGAACGGCCCGTGGCCTTTGCCAACAACGACCGCCCCGGCATCATGACCGCGAGCGCGGTGCGCAGTTATCTGAACCGCTTTGGCGTTGTTGCCGGCAAGCGGGTCGCCGTGTTCGGCAATAACGATGACGCGCACCGCACCGCGCGCGATTTGATTGCGGCAGGTGTCAAGGTCGCGGCTGTGATCGACAGCCGGGGGGACGCGTCCATCGACGTGGACGCGCCGACCTTTACCGGCGCGAAGGTCGTGGGCTCCAAGGGCAAGCTGGGGCTGGAACAGATCACGGTCGATACCGGGTCGGGGACGCGGCAGATCGCGGTGGATTGTCTCGCGATGTCAGGGGGTTGGAACCCCTCGGTTCACCTGACGTGTCACATGAACGGGCGCCCGACTTGGGACGCGGATTTGGCAAGTTTCGTGCCAACGCCGGGATCGGTGCCGGGCCTTACGGCCTGCGGGTCGGCGGCGGGTGTGATGTCAACGGCGGGGTGCCTCACTTCGGGGATCGAGGTCGCTAAAGAGGCCGTGTCGGATCTCGGCGCGAAAGCCACGGCGACCAAGGCGCCCAAGGCAGAAGATGCCGCGTATGCGATCGAACCGCTCTGGGACGCAGGCGGCAAAGGCCGTGCTTGGCTGGATTTCCAGAACGACGTGACCACCAAGGATATCCGTCAGGCGGCCAAGGAAAACTATGTCTCCGTCGAGCATATGAAGCGCTACACGACGCAAGGCATGGCGACGGATCAGGGCAAGAACTCCAACGTCGCCGCGCTTGCCGTGCTGGCCGACGCGACCGGCCGCGGCATCCCAGAGACGGGGACCACCACCTTCCGTCCGCCCTTTGTGCCCGTCTCCATCGCTGCGATGGGTGCCGGCGGGCAGGGGCACGGCTTTGCGCCAGAACGCCTGACCACCTCCCACGCCGCCACCATCGCGCGCCAGGCGCCGATGATCGAGGCGGGGCTGTGGTATCGCCCATCCTATTTCCCGCAATCGGGCGAGACGACTTGGCGGCAATCCTGCGACCGGGAAGTTGGTTGGGTCCGGAACACGGTCGGCGTCTGCGACGTCTCCACATTGGGCAAGATCGACGTGCAAGGCCCTGATGCGGCTGCGTTTTTGGATTTCGTCTATACCAACATGATGTCGACGCTGAAGGTGGGCAAGGTCCGCTATGGCCTGATGCTGCGCGAAGATGGGCACGTCATGGATGACGGCACCTGCGCGCATTGGTCGGACGGCCATTATGTGATCACGACGACCACCGCAGCGGCGGGTCAGGTGATGAAGCACTTTGAGTATGTGACGCAGGTTCTGCGACCAGACCTCGATGTCTCCTTCATCTCGGCGACCGAGCAATGGGCGCAGTTTGCGGTCGCTGGGCCGCGGTCGCGTGAGCTTTTGAACACGGTGCTCGACGCCGAGATCGACAATGACAGCTTCCCCTACATGGGCTGCGGCGCGGTAAGTGTTGCGGGCGTGGCTGGTCGGCTCTTCCGCATCTCGTTCTCTGGCGAACATGCCTACGAGGTCGCGGTTCCGGCGCGCTATGGCGACAGCCTCTTCCGGATGCTGGTCGCTCAGGCCGAGGCGCTGGGCGGCGGGCCTTACGGGATGGAAGCGCTCAACGTTCTGCGGATCGAGAAGGGCTTTATCACCCACGCCGAAATCCACGGGCGCGTCACCGCCTTTGACTGCGGGATGGGCCGCATGGTGTCGGCCAAGAAGGATTGCGTGGGCAAGACGATGTCGGAGCGTCCGGGCCTGCACGGTGACCACCGCGAGCAACTCGTCGGCCTGAAGCCCGTGGGCGCGGTCAAGAAACTGACGGCGGGGGCGCATATTTATGAACCTGGCGCGGACCCGGTGAATGGGAACGGGCAGGGCTACACAACCTCGGTCGGGTTCTCGCCCGATGTGGGCAGCGATATCGGGCTGGGCTTTGTGAAGAACGGACCCAACCGGATGGGCGAAAAGGTCCGCATCCTCGACCGTTTGCGCGGGATTGATGCGGTGTGCGAGATCGTGTCGCCCGTCTTCGTGGACCCAGAGGGAGGGCGGCTCCGTGGTTAAGCTCGTTGCGAAATCGGCCGCAGACGGCCTGCTCCCGCTGTCTATTGGCGACGTGACGGTGACCGAATTGGCCCCAGATCACGTGACGTCCATCGGGATCGGGAAAGGCCAGAAGACCGCGATTTCGGACGCTTTGAAAGCGGCGCACGGGATGGCGTTGCCTGCCCCGAACCGCGCGACGGGCAAAGAGGGTGCGCGGTGCGTATGGTTTGGCCATGCCCACGCAATGCTGATCGGTCCGGCGCTGGATGCTTCTGTAGAAGGTATTGCGGCCACGACCGATCAATCCGACAGCTGGACCTGCGTGCGGATCGAAGGAGCGGGGGCCGCCGATGTGTTGGCACGCCTCACGCCCATCGACCTGCGCGATGACGCATTCAAACGCGGGCACACGGCGCGGACCGAGCTTGCGCATATGGCGGCGTCAATCACACGGACGGGGGCGAATGCCTATGACGTGATGGTCTTCCGGTCGATGGCCGGCACGCTTGTCCACGACCTTGAGACGGTCATGAAAGCGTTGGCGGCGCGGGGGTAGGGCACCGCCCATCCGCTTGCGCCGACCGCAGACACGGCAGATACTCAGACAATGAGTCTGCCGCCCGGTTTCCTAGACGAATTGCGCACGCGCACCTCGATCTCTCAGGTCGTGGGGCGCAAGGTCATGTGGGACCAGCGCAAGTCGAACCCGGGCAAGGGCGACATGTGGGCGCCGTGCCCGTTCCATCAGGAAAAGACGGCGAGCTTCCACGTCGATGACCGCAAAGGGTACTACTACTGCTTTGGCTGCCACGCCAAAGGCGACGCGCTGAGTTTCATCCGCGAGACCGAGAATGTGGGCTTCATGGAAGCGGTTGAGATCCTCGCGGGCGAGGCCGGGATGCAGATGCCCGCGCGCGATCCGCGCGCGCAGGAAAAGGCTGATGAGCGGACCGAGCTCGTCCAGATCATGGAGCAGGCGGTCCAGTTTTTCCGCCTGCAACTCAAGACCAACGCCGGGCAGTCGGCGCGCCGCTACCTTGCGGGGCGGGGCCTGTCCGAAGACGCGTTGGCCCGGTGGGAAATCGGCTTTGCGCCCGAGGGCTGGCAGAACCTGTGGGATCACCTGACGGGCAAGGGCGTGGCCGCGGATAAGATCCTCGCCTGCGGTCTGGCCAAGCCGTCGGACAAGGGGCGCAAGCCCTACGACACGTTTCGCAACAGGATCATGTTCCCGATCCGCGACCCGCGCGGGCGGGCCATCGCGTTTGGGGGGCGGGCGATGGATCCGTCGGACAACGCCAAGTACCTGAATTCGCCGGAAACGCCGCTCTTCGACAAATCGCGGGTGCTTTTCAATCACGGCCCTGCGCGCGAGGGCGCGGGCAAGGGGCAACCGATTGTGGTGGCCGAAGGCTACATGGACGTGATTGCCCTGTCCGAGGCCGGGTTCCGCGCGACGGTGGCCCCGCTCGGGACCGCCGTAACCGAACACCAATTGGCGATGTTGTGGCGCATGTCGGACGAGCCAATTATCGCGCTGGATGGCGACACGGCGGGCCTGCGGGCGGCCAACCGGGTGGTCGATCTGGCGCTGCCAAGGCTCGAGGCAGGAAAGGCCGTGCGTTTTGCGTTGATGCCCAATGGGCAGGACCCCGATGACGTGCTCAAGGCCAGCGGGCCTGACGCGATGCAGGGGCTTTTGGATGGGGCGATGCCCCTTGTCCAACTGCTGTGGCGACGCGAAACCGAAGGCAAAATCTTTGACAGCCCGGAACGCAAGGCCGCGCTCGACAAAATCATGCGCGGCAAACTGCGCGAGATTTCCGATCCGTCCCTGCGCGGCCATTACGGCGAAGAGATCAAACGCTTGCGTGCCGAGCTGTTCGGTTATGGCGCGGCGCCTGCGCAATCGGGCTTTGGCGGAGCGCGTGCGCCACGCAGACCCGGTCGGGGATGGACGCCGCCCGCTGTCCCGCAGGCAACGACCAAAGGCTCGCTCTTGGTCACGCAGGACGCGGTGGAAGATCACGTGCGGGAGGCCGTGATCCTTGCCACGCTGATTGCCACGCCCGAAGTTCTTGCGGAGTTCGACGGCGAGTTGGAGATGCTCGAGGGCCATGGCGACCACGCGGCATTGCGCGCGGCATTGATGGCGCTGCCGCTGGACCAACTGACGAGCGGCGTTGCGCGCGAAGCGATCCTTGCGCGCGTTGGTCCCGGTCCCCTTGAAAAGCTCTTTGGGCTGGCCCATGTGGCCATTAGCCCGGCTGTTCGCGCACCCGGTGACATGGATATGGCCCGCCTCTGTCTTGCCGAGGAATTTGCCAAACTGTCAGCCCGACAAGGGCATGCGCGCGAAGTGGCGGACGCGATAGAGGACATGGATGGCCTCGCGGATGAAGGTCTGACTTGGCGACTTGGCCAGGCAGCGGAAGCAATGAACCGCGCCGGACGCCAAGACGATGATGACACCGCAGAATACGAGACCGCGCCCAATGGGGCGCGACTGAACCGGGACGAGCGGAGCGAGTTCGATCAACTGCTCGACAAGATAGGATTTTCCAAGACCGCTTCGCCACGCGACCCGCAGGGTGACCCATCCTGATGCAGGTTTGCTTTTGGTGAAGAAGCCGAAAGAGAATCAGGTTAAAACCTAGGGCGAATCACTAGGGACGGTGATTCGCACGACCTGTAATGACGACGCCCCAGCACCCAGAGCAAGCCCCTCGGTAAGGAGCCCCGCAACATGGCCGCCAAAGACACCAACGACGACCGCAAGCAGGACGCAGACGCCAACGAGCCCATGATCGACATGAGCCAAGCGGCCGTCAAAAAGATGATCGGCGAGGCCCGCGAAAAGGGCTTCATCACTTATGATCAGTTGAACCAAGTCCTCCCGCCCGATCAGGTGTCGAGCGAACAGATCGAGGACGTGATGTCGATGCTGTCCGAAATGGGCATCAACATCATCGAGGACGAAGAAGCCGAAGACGACGACAAAGGCTCGACCGAGATCGCCACGACCGCGCAAAACCGCGAGGTCACGCTGGGCGCCGCCGAGACCGAGAAGCTCGATCGCACGGACGATCCGGTCCGCATGTATCTGCGCGAAATGGGGTCGGTGGAGCTTCTGTCGCGCGAAGGCGAGATCGCCATCGCCAAACGGATCGAGGCCGGGCGCAACACGATGATCGCGGGCCTGTGTGAAAGCCCGCTTACGTTCCAGGCGATCACGATCTGGCGCGACGAATTGCTGAACGAAGACATCCTTCTGCGCGACGTGATCGACCTCGAGACGACCTTTGGCCGCTCGATGGGCGCAGACGATGACGAGGAAGAACCGGTTGTCGATGCGTCCGCTGCTCCGTCAGCGGAGAAGAAGGATGACAGCCCGGAACTGGATGCCGATGGCAACCCGATCCAGTCGGACGACGATGACGATGATGACGATCAGGCCAACATGTCGCTGGCCGCGATGGAGGCCGCGCTCAAGCCCCGCGTTCTTGAAACGCTGGAACTGATCGCGCGCGACTATGGCAAACTGTCCGAGATGCAGGACATCCGCATCTCGGCCACCTTGAACGAGGATGAAAGCTTCTCGGACAAGGAAGAGAAGAAATACCAGAAACTGCGCTCGGAAATCGTTGAGCTGGTGAATGAACTGCACCTGCACAACAACCGGATCGAAGCGCTGATTGACCAGCTTTACGGGATCAACCGCCGGGTGATGTCGATCGACTCCTCCATGGTGAAGCTGGCGGATCAGGCGCGGATCAACCGGCGCGAGTTCATTGACGCCTATCGGGGCCGCGAGTTGGATCCCAACTGGTTGACCGAGATGGGCCAAAAGCCCGGTCGCGGCTGGCAGATGTTCATGGAACGCTCGCTGTCCAAGGCCGAAGAGCTGCGCGGGGACATGGCGCAGGTCGGGCAATATGTCGGCCTCGACATCAGCGAATTCCGCCGCATCGTGCAGCAGGTCCAGAAGGGCGAAAAAGAGGCCCGTCAGGCCAAAAAGGAAATGGTCGAGGCCAACCTGCGCCTCGTGATCTCAATTGCCAAGAAATACACCAACCGCGGTCTGCAGTTCCTGGACCTCATCCAGGAAGGCAACATCGGCCTGATGAAGGCCGTAGATAAATTCGAATACCGCCGCGGCTACAAATTCTCGACCTACGCCACATGGTGGATCCGTCAGGCGATCACCCGGTCTATCGCGGATCAGGCGCGTACGATCCGTATTCCGGTGCACATGATCGAAACGATCAACAAGCTGGTCCGGACGGGCCGTCAGATGCTGCACGAAATTGGCCGCGAACCGACGCCCGAAGAACTCGCCGAAAAGCTCCAGATGCCGCTGGAGAAGGTGCGCAAAGTGATGAAGATCGCCAAGGAGCCGATCTCTCTCGAGACGCCGATTGGCGACGAGGAGGATTCGCAACTGGGCGATTTCATCGAGGACAAGAACGCTGTCCTGCCGCTGGACTCGGCCATTCAGGAGAACCTGAAGGAGACGACAACGCGCGTGCTGTCGTCGCTCACCCCGCGCGAGGAACGCGTTCTTCGGATGCGCTTCGGGATCGGGATGAACACCGACCACACGCTCGAAGAGGTGGGTCAGCAGTTCTCCGTGACGCGCGAGCGTATTCGCCAGATCGAGGCGAAGGCGCTGCGCAAGCTCAAGCATCCGAGCCGGTCGCGCAAGCTGCGGTCGTTCCTCGATCAGTAAACGCAAACACGCCTGTAATGTGTGAATGACGAACGCGCGCCCCCGGGCGCGCGTTTCCTTTTGTCTGGCCGCCCACGTGACCGGCCACTTGGCCGCCTGCCTAACCTTCTGTCTGGCCGGTCGCGTGTGCGTCCTTCCAGGCTTGCACGAATTTCAGGATGACCTCTTCCATGGCGTCCATGGCATCGTAGTCAGAGTTATCCTCGCTTTGTCGCGCGGATGCGGACCACGTCGTCGTGTGCAACATCAAATGGGGCGCGCGGGCGAGGACGACGCGTTGCTTCAGGCTCAGCGATACGGACCACGGGCGGCAGTTCTGCACCTCTACTGAATAGCGCATGGTGAGCACGGCATTGGCGGGCAACGCCTCTGCCGCCTCACGGGTCAGGATCGGAATTCCGGCATCGGCAAAACGCGCCTCGGTAGCCGCCTGTGCGCGGGTGCCGAATTCGCCGTCGGCGGAGGCGGGACCGCGCACGCCGCGCAGATCGACCAACACCCCTTCAAGCCCGCGCAAGGTCTGGGTGGCTGTCGCCACATCCAGTGCCGTCACGTCCGGCATCACAACGGCGCCCCCGTCCTGGAAACACATCGGCGAACGCTGGGTTCGGATGTTTGTGTCGCCCGGCGTCTGGGCAAAGTCCGCCATGCGCCCGAAAAAGCGGTGCGCCACATCCGACGTCATCCCGTCGATGCGGTGGCTGAAATAGATGCCCCCGTCACAGGTCGCCCCGTCGCAATCCCGAAGCTCTGGCAGCGTCCGTTCCCAAACGACCCAGAACACATTGTCGTCATCCGATTGTGCGCCGACGCACCCCGCCCAAAGCGCCGTGCACCCGGCCAAAACCCATCTCAACATCGCAGCCCTCCATCGCGCCCACCCGTCGGGGCACAATGGCAAAAGGGATTTAAGGTTCGGTTAGGAGCGGGCTGTTCGTGCCGCGTGCGTGATGCGCGTGGCATGGGCCGTGGCGCGTATGCCCGGGGCGGGCGTTCCCGCCCACGAGGCCAGCTTGGGCGACACGGCCCACAGGTTGAAGAAATACCGCATGGGGGTGCGCGGTACGCTTTGCTTGGTGTGAAAGACGACATCGCCGTCGACGCGCCACGTGATCGCGTCTGGCCCCCATTCGATGCCATAGCGATGGGGGGCCTCGGCCGCATCAAACCCCAAGTCGATGCGCTGTTCGGTGATCTTGCCGTCCTTGAACCACGCGACCTGCGCGGTGCGTGTGTCGCCGCCGAAGATTTCCCAATCAATTTCATCGTGTTGCGTGCCGTAGGCGGGCCCGGTGTACAGAAACGATCCCGTCACGATGCCGTCCCCGCGCGCAGCAATCAGCGTCGTTTCATAGCGGCCGTAACGCGTCGGCTCCATCCGCCGCACAGACCCCGATACGAACCGATTTCCGTCCACGCGCGGCACATCATGGGGCCGCAGGGCGAGCGTCAGGCCCTCTGCGATATGGGCCTGACCACGGTCCCAATCCGTGTCGAAATGTGGGTTGTCAAAAACGTAGTGGGCCCGGTGCCATTGGCTCATATCCAAGGCAGGCATGGTCGAAAAATCCTGGGCAAATCCCGCTGCCACCTGTGCCGGAACGGCGGCCCCAAGGCCCATCGCCGTCAACAGCATGTCGCGTCGTTTCATGCAAGTGTCCTCTCTTGCCTGTTTTTGTCGTGTTCGTGAATGCTCCAGTCCCCTGATCGGTCCCCGTTGGAGCATTAATGAATTCCTACCGGAACCAAGGGCGGGTGCGAGGCGTTCCTCTGATATTGGTAAACCGGGCACCCGAACCTCTCGGATTGCACACGAAGACGTGCATCGCCGCAGACTGGTGATTTGCGCAGCCGCTACCATCTCTGTCTTAGCTTATCGGAGGCCAACCCATGGCACGTTTCTTTGCATCTCTCGCCCCTGCTGCCCTCGTCGCGGCAACGCTCAGCGCGCCGTTCGCGGCATCTGCGAATACGGGGTCGTTGGATGATCTGCTGCAAGAAGCATCCGAGGCGCGCTATGCCACCGTCGCAAACGCGCCGTCCCTGCCGGTGGCGGACGCGGCGAGCGATGCGGTCTGCGCGGTTGTGGTCGATCCCCTGCCGGCGGTCCTGACCCTGCATCTGGGCCCTGACGCACAGGCCGGGCTGACGGCATGCCTGTCCTTCTGACCGGGGCCTAGGCGCCATCCTTGCCCCTTTGGCTAAAGGGAAAACCCCACATGCGGTGGTGGCATTTGCCCTCTACCCAAAACTTTGCCGACGCCCTATAGTCGCTGTGGATAAGTGGGGAAGATACCCCATGAGCAGAGGACGAGGGAGGCCGCGATGCGCTGCCCATTTTGTGGAAATGTCGACACGCAGGTCAAAGACAGCCGCCCGGCGGAAGATCACGCGGCCATCCGGCGGCGCAGGTTTTGTCCCGCGTGTGGCGGTCGCTTTACCACCTATGAGCGCGTCCAACTGCGTGATCTGACCGTTATCAAATCCAACGGGCGGCGCGAGGATTTCGATCGCGACAAGCTGGAGCGCTCGATCCGTATCGCCTTGCAGAAACGCCCGATTGAACCGGAACGCATGGATCAGATGATCAGCGGTCTTGTGCGCCGGCTGGAGAGCATGGGCGAAACCGATATCCCCTCCAAGACCATCGGGGAGATCGTGATGGAGGCTTTGGCCCGCATCGACACGGTGGCCTATGTGCGTTTTGCAAGCGTTTACAAGAACTTCCAAGCGGCTGACGATTTCGAGGACTTCGTCCATGAACTGCGCCCGCCCGACAATAGCGGTGACTGATACACGGCCCGCGCGCCGCGTGGCGGTCGGGCGATGACCGCATCACAGACCCTTTCCGACGCCAGCCGCTGGATGACCGTGGCCTTGGGCCTCGGGCGTCGCGGGGCAGGTCGCTGCTGGCCCAACCCTGCTGTGGGCTGCATCATTGTGTCGGGTGAAACGGTCGTCGGGCGTGGCTGGACCCAACCGGGTGGTCGCCCCCATGCCGAGGCAATGGCCTTGGCGGCAGCGGGGTCTGCTGCGCGGGGGGCGACGGCCATCGTGACGCTGGAGCCTTGTGCCCATACCGGGAAAACACCCCCCTGTGCCGATGCGCTGATTGCCGCGGGCATCGCGCGGGTCATTGTGGCCACGGGCGATCCCGATGCCCGGGTCGCGGGCGCGGGTCTTGCGCGTTTGCGCGCGGCGGGCGTCGAAGTGATCGAAGGGATCTGCAAGCGCGAGGCCGACCGTGACCACCGCGGCTTTTTCACGCGCCTTTTGCACGGGCGGCCTGCCGTGACGTTGAAACTGGCGACGTCTTTGGACGGGCGCATCGCCACGGCCACCGGCGAAAGTCAGTGGATCACAGGGCCAACCGCAAGGCGCGCGGTCCACGGCGCGCGCGCACGCCACGACGCAGTGATGGTAGGTGGCGGCACGGCCCGGGCCGATGACCCGACGCTCACTGTGCGGGATATGGGGATAACCCACCAACCTGTGCGGGTGGTGTTGTCGCGACGGCTCGACATTCCTGAAACCGGCGCCTTGGCGCGCACGGCCCGCGAGGTCCCTGTCTGGCTGTGTCATGGCGAAGATGCCGATGCGGACGCCATCGCGCGCTGGGCGGATCGTGGCGCGCGTCTGATCGAGGTTCCGTTGATGGGGCGTCAGCTCGACACCGCGGCGGCGCTTCAGGCGCTGGGGGCGGCGGGGCTCAATTCCGTCTATTGCGAAGGCGGCGGCGCGTTGGCGGCGTCCTTGCTTAATGCCGGTCTGGTTGACCGGCTGTTGACCCATCAGGCCGGTGTGGCGCTGGGCGCCGAAGGCCAGCCCGCGATCGGGGCGATGGGATTGGATCGATTGGCCGAAGCACCGCGGTTCACGCTTGTTTCCGTGCGGCCCCTTGGACCCGATGCCGAACTGGAATGGGCGCGCGCCTAACGCCGCCACAGATGCGCATGGGTGGCTAGCGCACCTTGCGCCTTGGCCAAGAGACGCAGCGCCAAATTGCCCCTGAGCGCGCGACCGGCCTCTAGCCGATCAACGATCACTTCGACCGGGCAGGGCAGGTTCGTCAGGGGATCGTGATAGCGTGGATAGTCGATCAGCGCCGCATGGACCAAACCGTCAAGTGTGGGACGCGCCTGGCGTCGCGCAGGCACCCGCCCCAAGTCAGTGGTCAGCCCCCAACCCGCGTAGAACGGCGTCCCGAGGCAGGTTACGGCAACCCCCCGCAACAGCGCCTCGAACCCCAGAAGTGAGGTCATGGTCCATACCGCGTCCACTCGGTCGAGAAGGGCGATTGGATCGGCGGCATGGGCCACCACATCGGCGAGCCCGTCCATGTCCGACGGGTCAATCTGGCCGGGGCGCAGGCCGGCCTCGACATCAGGGTGGGGTTTATAGACGATCCGCGCCTCGGGGTTGGCAGTGCGCGCGGCCTTGAGCAGCGCCAAATTCGTCGACACCCGATCCGTGCCCAGCCGGATCGATGCGTCGTCCTCCACCTGACCCGGGACGAGGATCGTGTGTGGCCCAACGGGCAGGTCCGGGATCGCACCGCCGAGGTTGTATTTCCCCACACGGGCGCGCACCAATCGCGCGCGTAGATTGGCCGCGCGGTTCAGACATCCATTGGGCAGGGCGGTCGATGCGGCGATCAACCGTTCCAACCGGCTTTCTCGCGTGGGGTCATAGTAGATGCCCAGATCATCGGTCACGAGCGACAGGGGCGGGGTCAGCTCCGCGCCCAAACCGCGCGAGCGCAAGAAGCCGTCTTCGACCCGTGTGACCCGCGCATCCGGATCCGCCTTGCCCGCCCAGACCATATGGGGGCGGTCATCGCGCGCTTGGTCCGTGAAGCGGGGCGCGTGGCTACCACCGTAGAAGCGGCGCAGATGGCCACGCTTCCACAGGCGCATCTGCCCCGCCGTCCAGCCTTGCCGATCCTCACGCCAAGCCCGCGCCAATGCCCCGAGGCTCGCCATCGCGTCTTCCGCCGCACATAGGCGGTCGTGGTAGGGGTCGTACCACGTGGGATAGAGCAGCATCGCGGCTGCAAACAGTTGGGACCGCGTCAGCGTTCTCTGCCGCCTGCCTACCGGAAACTCATCCTGTGTGAGGCCCCATCCCGCATAGAACGGCTTGCCAAAAACGCGGGGTTTGTGACCTGCAAAAATCGCCTCGAACCCGAGGCCCGAAGACACCGTGTAGACGGCTCGCGCGCCCTCCAGCAGGACCCAAGGGCTGATCGGCGCGTCATAGAGTGAGATCAGATTACTCTCATCGCCCGGACCAAAGTGCCCGTCGCGGTGACCGGCCCGTGTTTCGGGATGCGTTTTCAGCAGGATACGCGCGCCGGGATGTTCGGTCTGGGCAAACACCAGCATCTCTTGGAACAGCGCGCGGCCAGCGCCCTGCAACGCCGCATCGCCTTTGGTCTGGTCGATCACGACCACATAGCCGGGGGCGGGTGGTTCCAGCGTTGGATCGACCGCGGCGTATTTCGTCAGGTGCATGTGCCGCATCAGGTCGATGCAGTGCCGCGCGCGGTTCAAAAGGGCCGTATCATCAAGGGGATGGGTCGCCAAAAGCGTCTCGAGCGCTGACGGCTTGGAGGGGTCGAAATGCACCCCCGCGGCGTCGAGCAAAAGGCCAAGCGACGGGTCGCCCTCCCGACCCGGATGGACCGACCGAAGAAACGCGTCTTCGACCCGCAGGACCCCTGCGCCGGTGCGGTCCGCCATGGCCAGACCGCGATGGGCCGTCGGGGAAGCCCCCCAGATGCCGATCAGGCCATCTGACTTGGGGCGGCCAAGGCGAATGTCATAACCCGCCAGCGACAGGATGCGTCGGGTGCGACGCTGTGTAAGGAAGCCGCCATTGAAGACGTGCAGCGGGCGGCGTGACCCGCCCGCGGGGGCCATGGGTCTAGCCTCCGCCCAATGTGGTGTTGAGCGCGTTGACCGATCCCAGCGACCCGGTAAGGGCCGAGATCGTCTTGTCCCAGGTCACAAACGGCGCTTCGGTCACATAAACCGTGTCACCGTCGCGGATCGCAAAATCGCGCGCCTGGAACATGCCATTGGGTTGCGTGAGGTCGAGCACATAGGCCACGCGCTGCGTGCCAAAGAGGTCGCGGCCGGTAACGACCTCGGCAATCTCTTCAGGCTCATTTCGGAAGACGAACACGCCGGTCGGGTCGGCCAGGGCACTTTGCAGACCGCCCACCGTGGCAATCGCCTCGATCGCGCTGATGGTCTGGCTTTCAAATGGCACCCGGTTCTGCGCGCCGGTTGCGCCCAATGCGGTAAAGGTGCGGGTGTCTTCCTCGACCAGAATGCGGTCGCCGGGGCGCAGGGCAATGTCGAGATGCGGGTTGTCGTAGAGGTCTTGGAACCAGATCGTGCCCGTGTGCTTGCCGCGCAAGACGGTAATCTGCGCGATTTCGGGCGACACGGTGATGCCACCCGCCTGTGCCAGCATGGCCGACAAGGTGCGGGTGGGGCGCTGGATCGGGTAGACGCCTTGCCCTCCGACGGTGCCCACGACCGATACGGTCGCACCGTCGCCAGCGATCCGGCGCACTTGGACCTGCGGGTCCGGTGTCTGGTCTTCCAGCTTGTTGGTGATGATCCGGCGGATGGCCTCGGGCGTGTTGCCCGCCGCGCGTACGCGGCCCGCATAGGGCACAAAGATAAAGCCAGCGCCGTCGACTTGCACTTCTTCGAGGACGGTGGAGTTCTGACCTTCGTTGGCCAGAAGCCCGTCCGAGACGTTTTCCCAGATCGTCAGACCCAGCACGTCGCCTGGTCGGATCACGTCCGAACCGACAACACTCGCATTCTGGAACCCTTCGGTGAACCCGAAGGCGGGGGTGACGGCGGTGGCGCGCGTCACGCGGTCATTGACGACCACGATAAAGGCGTCGCCGGATCGTTGCACCGACCCTTCGAAAATCTCGCGCTTGGACGGGCCAGATCGCGGCAACCCGCAGGCGGCCACAAGCGACACCACGCACAAGGCCATGACGGCCCGCGTCCATGCTTTGGGCGCAGTTTTTGCACGCCCGAATTGAGTGGAGTTCACTGCTCTGACCCCTTGAACCTGAAATTCTGCCTCAAGTTTTTCTTTTAAGGTACAGGAATCCAGAGGAAAATGGAAGTGCTAGGGGTTGTGGTCAGTCGCTGACCACACGCAACTGTTGCCTCGGTGCCGCGCGTCCAAGGCGAAGCGCGTCATAGGGATCGTGACCGGCCAGCATCATGTCGACCACCTGCCGGTAAAGCTGCCGGCGACCGCGCGCGGAATAGAACCCGCCGGGCATCTGCGAGGTTTCCAGCAGATAGCGGCGATAGTCCTTATAGGCGCGGTTGTCGGGCCGCGCCGGTTGGGCAAAAAAGGTCGGCAGTGCTTGCGTGCTCACAAATTCTGGCTTGGCATAGACGGCCTTGCCAAAGGTCTTGAGCGGGATGCCGCGCCACAGCACCTGCTGGGCCGCAGTCGAATTGACGGTCACCGCAGTGCGCGCGTGGTTCAAGAGCCGCGCAAGTTTGCCGCCCGGGACGTAGTGCACGCGATTTCCCACGCCGTGGCGTTTCGCGATCTCGCGACAGACTTTGCGGAAGGGCAGGCGGCCGCTTTCCATCGGATGGGCCTTGAAGACAAGGTGGTGATGCTTGGGCGCACCCTTGGCAAACCCGTCGATCACGAGGTCCAGAAACTCTTCCATCCGGGTGAACGGCGAATGCATCTGAAAGCTGGAATCGTGTTCCAGTTGCATGAGCACAAGGTGATAGGGATAGCCCGCCGATTTGATGCGCAGCGTCGACAGCCCCCGGTCGATACGGGCGAACGGCAGCATCAGAAAGCGTTTCAGATAAATGCGGAATTCCTTGGCCACCGGAAGCGACCGATGGGTGCGGATTTTGCGGTAGCGCCCGTTCCGGAACATCACGAACAGGTGGTAGAGGAAGCCGTAGATGATGTGCTGGCTCATATCGCCCCAATGGGCGGGGGCCTCGGGCACGTCGAGGTCCGACATCTCGAGCGCGTGGCGCATTTCTGGCACGCTCATATCCATTAGGCGCGAATTGCCGTTGGATCCGTTGCGTTCGTAGGTGACCCAATACGGCCGCATGTAGCCTTCTTCGAAGACGTGAATGCGCAACCCCATCTCGCGCGCGACCTCGACGGCGTGGGCATGGACGGGGCGCGTGTCGCCGTAGATCGCGATGTCGGTCACGCCGTGGCGGGTGACGAAATCGCGGAAATAGTCCGGCCATGTTTCAAGGGCGTCGGTGAAGGGGACGTAGCTGTCGGGGTGAAACCAGAAAGCGCGGTCACCGGCATTGAAGCCGATGCGCCAGACCTTGCAGCCCGCGGCGCGCAGCATCCGGCCCAAACCATTGAAGAAAGGGCCATGCGGACCCTGCAAAAACAGGAACGTGGTATTCTCTTGGGTCACCATTACACTCGTCATACGGATACATGCGCCGTGGGTCGACGCCTTCAGACGTTACGTTAGGGTCAAAATGGGGCAGCAGTGTGTCGTCGGGAGCGGGTTTTCGATCAGATCGGTCGTTTCACAGGGGCGTTCTCGGATTTGGGCGCGTCAGGTGGCGCCATACCGGCGTGTCCCCGGCCTGTCCGGCCCGCCTCTCCCCCTTGTCCTCATTGGGGGTGGGCGTTACCTGATCGGGGAAGGAGACCAGCCATGTTCACAGGCATCGTCACAGATATCGGGCGCGTTCAATCCCTGACCCAGATGGGCGACCTGCGCGTGCGCATCGGCACCGCCTATGATCCCGCGGGGATCGCCATGGGGGCCTCGATCGCGTGTGACGGTTGCTGCCTGACGGTGGTGGACAAAGGCACCACAGAGGGAACCCACTGGTTCGACGTGGATGTGAGCGCAGAAAGCCTGTCGAAAACGCGTTTGGGTGACTGGGTGGCGGGCAGCCGCGTTAACCTTGAGCGTGCGCTGAAGGTCGGGGACGAGTTGGGCGGACACATCGTGTCGGGCCATGTGGACGGCGTGGCCAAAATCGTGGCCATCACCGAGGAAGGCGACAGCACGCGCGTGACGTTCGACGCCCCCGCTGATCTGGCGCGCTTTATCGCGCCCAAGGGGTCGGTCGCGCTGAACGGCACATCGCTGACCGTCAACGAGGTTGCGGGCACGACATTTGGCGTCAACATGATCCCCCATACCAAAGCCGTGACAACCTGGGGTGACATGGCCGAAGGCGACCGGGTGAACCTGGAGATCGACACGCTCGCCCGTTACGTCGCGCGTCTGGCCGAGGCCGGATCGTGAGTATTTCTGGACCATCGAAAGGGCAGGGCGCGGACGCGCCGCTTCCGGGGTTGGGGCACAATCGCGGCCCGTCGATGGAGCGCGGCTATGCCTATCGCAAACACTGCTGGAGCAAGGCGCGCGCGGCGCTGGTGCCGACGCTGCCGTTGATGGTCCTGAAGATGCGGGTCGCCCGGGCCAAGGAGCTGGGGCTGGACTACAAAACCTATGCCGGGGTGCGCGCGTCCACCGGGCGCGACGTGATCGGGTTCCTCTTTTCGTCAAACGCCTTGCGTCTGGTGCGCACAGAGTTGGCGGAAGAGACCGGGCGCAAGGTCGCCGCAATCCGGGAGGCGGGCAAACTGGCCTTGGTGCATCCACCGCTTGATCCCGCTGCAGTGGCCGAGGCCAATCCGACGCTCACCGATGTGGCCGCCGCGCCGCGTTTCACCGATCCCTGGCCGCAGATGCGCGATACGGTTCGCGGCGTAATTCGGGCCAACGGCTTGCCCTCGGACGGGGTTCTTGTCATTGGCGACACGACATTGGAACGCGAGTGGTCGGATGCCGGCCGCACCGCAGGGTACCTGCCCGCCGACCGCTATTTTGGAGCCGCCGCGCCATGAGCCCAAGTGCCAACCCCGAGACTGCCCCCTACGAATCCCCCGGTCCCGTCGAACAGGACTGGTCGGACGCGATCTCCAGCGTGGAAGAGATCATCGAGGATGCCCGCAACGGCAAGATGTTCATTCTTGTCGATCACGAGGACCGCGAAAACGAAGGCGATTTGGTGATCCCCGCGCAATGGGCCACGCCAGATGCGATCAATTTCATGGCCACCCATGGGCGCGGGCTGATCTGCCTGTCGATGCCGGGTGAACGCATCGACGCGCTGGGCCTGCCTTTGATGGCCTCGCAGAACTCCTCGCGCCATGAGACGGCGTTTACGGTGTCGATCGAGGCGCGCGAGGGTGTGACAACCGGGATCTCTGCGGCCGACCGGGCGCGCACCGTGGCCGTGGCCGTGGATGCATCAAAAGGCGCGCAAGACATCGCGACGCCCGGGCACGTGTTCCCGCTGCGCGCGCGTGATGGTGGCGTGCTGGTGCGCGCAGGCCATACGGAGGCCGCCGTCGATATCTCGCGTCTGGCCGGGCTGAACCCGTCGGGCGTGATCTGCGAAATCATGAACGAAGACGGCTCCATGAGCCGCCTGCCGGAACTTGTGGCCTTTGCACAGCTTCACAACCTCAAGATCGGCACGATCAGTGATCTGATCGCCTATCGCCGCAAGCACGACAACCTCGTGCGCGTCCGCCAAGAGCAGGTCATCCAGTCCGAGTTTGGCGGCGATTGGACGCTGCGCATCTATACGGATGAAACGCAGGGGGCCGAACATATCGCCCTGATCAAGGGCGACGTCGACGATGGCCAACCCTGCCTCGTGCGGATGCATTCGATGGATCCCCTGCTGGATCTGGTGGGGACGGGGCCCAAGGGGCGTGCGGATGAATTTCAGGACGCCATGCGCCTGATCGCAGAGGAAGGCCGCGGCGCGGTGGTGCTGTTGCGCGACCTGCACATGAAGCTCGCAGCCTCCGAAGAGGTGTCGCCCCAGACGCTGCGCCAATACGGGCTGGGGGCGCAGATCCTGAGCTCTCTGGGGATCGAAAAGCTGATCCTGATGACAAACTCTCCCACGCCCAAGGTTGTCGGGCTCGATGCCTACGGGCTCGAGATCGTGGGGACCCGCAAGATATCGGAGTTGGGCTGATGGCCGGACATTCTGACAACGACATGGCGCTGCCCCAATTCGACAAGCCTGCGAAGGCGTTGATCGTGGCCGCGCCCTATTACACCAAGATCGCGGAGCAGCAGCTGGCCTCGGCCCGCGCGGTAATCGAGGCCACGGGCGCGACCCATGACCTGGTCGAAGTGCCCGGGTCGCTGGAAATCCCATCTGCCATCGCCATGGCGCACCGGATGTCGAACTTTGACATGTATGTCGCGCTGGGCTGTGTGATCCGGGGCCGGACGAGCCATTATGACGTTGTCGTCGAACAGTCGGCGCACGGGATCATGCTGTTGGGCCTGCAGGGCCTGTGCATCGGAAACGGGATCATCACCGTCGAGAACATGGAACAGGCCGAAGAGCGCGCCGATGCCGCGCGCCTGAATACCGCGGGGGCTGCGGCAGAGGCAGCGGTGCACCTGCTGGCGCTGCAACGCAAATGGGGTGCGCCCAAGGGCGGGATCGGGTTCCGCCCGACGCTGGATGAAGAGATCAAGCTGGCATGACGCTGTCCAACAACCAAAAACGCAAGATGCGCTCTGCCGCGCGGCTTTATGCTGTGCAGGCGCTGTTCCAGATGGAGACATCGGGGCAGTCGACGAGGGAAGTCGAGCGCGAGTTCGAGGATCACCGATTTGGCGAGATCCTCGAAGAGGGCGAGATGCAGGAAGGCGACGTTGACCACTTCCGCGAGGTTGTAGACCGGGCCGTCAATGAGCAGGCCAAAATCGACCAGATGACGGACCGCGCGCTGGTGGCGAAGTGGCCGATTGCGCGGATCGACCCCACGCTGCGGGCGCTTTTCCGCGCGGCGGGGGCGGAATTGGTGGACACTGCCGCGCCGCCCAAAGTCGTGATCGTGGAATATATGGATGTGGCCAGCGCCTTTTTCCCGGATGGCAAAGAGGCCAAATTCGTCAATGCCGTTCTGGACCACATGGCGCGCGAGGCGCGTCCCCAGGCGTTCTGATTCATGGCCGCGATGCCGCCTCTGGACTGGGTGAATGACCCACCGGATGTGTTGCGGCGGTCCTATGCCGACACGCGCGCCGCGCTGGCGGGTGACGCGCCTGGGGACGTCCGGGTGTCGGACATCGCCATCGCCGGTGTGACGGGCCTTCACTTCACCCCGCTAGGCGCAGGCGCGCGCGCGCCGATCCTCTATTTCCACGGGGGCGGCTGGGTCGTGGGTAGTCCGCAGACGCATGTGGCGCTGTGTGCATGGTTGGCAAAACTGTCAGGCCGCGTGGTGATATCGGCGGCCTACAGGCTTGCGCCTGAGCATCGCTATCCCGCGCAGCGCAAGGACGCGCGCGCGGTCTTGGCTGCGGTCTCAGATCGCTTTGGCCGTGTCTTTGTCGCAGGGGACAGTGCAGGGGCGGCGATGGCGCTCTGGGCTGATGCCGGGGCGTCTTCGGCGGTTTTGGGCGTCGTCGGGCTCTACGGCGCCTTTGGCGTAACCGACAGCCCCTCGATCCGCGCCTTCGGACCTGCGTCGGATGGCTTGCAACGGGCCGATATCGTCAGCTTTTACAAGAGGCTGGGGCTTGAGGATGCGAGCGTCATCCGGGCCGATTTTGGGGCGTCAGGCGCACCTGTGTTGTTGATCAAAGCCGCAGAAGACAGCCTTGCCGATGATGCGGATATCCTCGCCGCCCACCTGACGGAGCGCCAAATTGATATCTGGACAGCACCCGGTCAGCCGCACGCGTTCCTGCAACAGGTCGGGCGCAACGCCGCCGCGCGCTATTGGATGGCGCGCGTGGCGAGTTGGATCAACGCACGCGACGCAGACCGTTGAACCGGGCCGTCAGACCGGGCAGGGGGCCGCGACCCGCGCGATGGCCCCGTCGCTGAACACGCCCTCGTCTGCACCGCTGCGCACCGAGGCGCCTGCGATTTCGCCGCCAGACACGCGGATCTGACCCAGATCGCTGCCGGCAGTGTCGTCCACGTCGATGGTAAAGGCCACCGCAGCCCCCGGCGGCAATTCCGCAAGGTTCAGCGTGATTTCGGTATCCCCGTCCAAGGTGGCCGTTGTGCCCGTCACATAGTCGCCGCCCGCCGCCAATTCGAACGGCTGAAAGACCTCGACGCCGGCACCTGCGCCTGTCGTGTCAAAGATCAGGCCGGCGGCAGAGCCCGCAAGGTCGATTGTGATGTCGGATGCGCCGAGGGCGCAGTCGGCGACGTTGGTGATCGTAAAGCGATCCTTGGGTGCGCTTTCTGTAAAGCGCACTTCGATATCCGCACGCGCGAGGCTGGGCGCTGCCAACAGAGCGATCATCACCGCGCAACATGTTTGCACACCATGGGCGCGAGACCGCAGTCGGGAGTTAGACTGCGAAAGACCTGGGATAAGGGACATGTGATCCTCCGTTGGCAACACGTATCCAACGACGTAGTGCGCGGGTTCCGTCGCACGAATTTAATTTTCTACACCATGCGGAGGGGTGAAAGTGGCGGGCCCGCAATCGCAGCCGTGCGGCGCGCAAAATTCCCGAGGACCTGTATGTACAGGTGGGCACCAGGTAACTGAACCAGGATCCAGACAGAGCCAGCACCCTCGGATTTGCTTAAGGCCACCGGAATTTAGCCGTCACGAGAAGGGCAGCACCCGCCGACCCCCGACATAGGTCCGGGTCCGGCGGGCGACAAGTCCCCATAACGCAGCAAACGTCGACAGTCATTCCGCGGCAATGGCGCGGCCGCTTTGCGACAGGCGCGCGCTGGGGATGGCAGGCATCGCCAAGACCGCATATTTGCGCCCGTCCTCTGCACTTGTGTAGGGCGTCCCCAACCGCGTGGCCCCGAAGCCAAGCTGGCGCAAGGCGCGCATCAGCGGCAGCGGGCTGAGCGAGATCAACTGATGCCCGCCATTAGCCTGCGCGATTTCCACAAGACCGCTGACAATCAGCAGCAGCGCTTCGGTCCGGTCCTCTTGCGTGGCGACTTCGTGCGCGATGACCAGACGGGTGCATTCCCAGACGCCGTCATCTTCGATCAAATGGGGCAGCGCGCCCGATGGAATGGCATCCAGCGACCCCTCCAATGCGTCGCGTAACATGTAGGTGGAGGCCCCCCAACGCGCCGTGGTCGGTGCGATCCGTGCCCCGCCGATCACCCGCCCCAGATCATCGAGCACCAGCGAGTAGTGCGCTTGCGGCGTGTCGTATTGATCCATCTCGGCCTGCCCATCATTTGGGATGTCCCATCCCATCTGATCGACAAAAAAGCGTTTCCGCAGGCACAGGAACTGGTGCCAGGCATCCCCGTGTTCGTGCAGCGTCGACAAGTTAAAGGTGATTTTCCGCATTATCTCTCTCCTTCTGAGCGAGACAATCTAAGCGCGAGTGGGGATATTTGTTAATGCCGTATAGGGAGAGTCGGAGCAAATCGACCCAGCGGAAACTTAAGATTTCATGAAGTGGCCGCGCGCTTTGCGCCGTCACAAAAGCCCATGTTCCGACGCAATCGCCACGGCTTGGACAGATGTCCGCGCCTTCAGTTTGCGTTTGGCGTTGGTCAGACGGGCTTTGACCGCGCTTTCCGAGATGCCGAGGATATGTGCGATCTGTTTGAAGCGCATGCCGTCACGAACAAAGCGCAGGGCCTCGGTCTCGGCGTCGGTCAGGGCGCTGGGGCGTGTCTTGGCCGTATGAAGCTCTTCAATATAGCTCCGAAGGCGCGCGCATTCGTCAGGCGTGTGTTCGCGGTCGCCGCGGGCAAACGACCCATAGCTCCGTTCACCGGTGTCCGAATCGAGCAGGCTGATCACGGTGCCGAAATGCATGCCGTAGCTTTGGGCTGCCGGCAGAATGCCCAAGGCGTCATCGGCTTGCAGGGCCGACCATGTCGAGGTGCCTGTATTTTGATACATCCATTTGACAACCGGATCGAACAGCATGAACCCGTTTGCCGTGTATTCATTGACCCAAGCATCGGGAAAGCGATTGTCTTCGAACAATGGAAACGCAAAACGGATACGTATTGCGACATACGAACCTGCCGGGGAAACCTCTGAAAGGAGGGCGTTTCCTTCCGGTTTAGGCGTCATACGGGCTGTACCTTTCGCCAATTGGACTCAGTGCGCGGAGTCCGTACTGTTACCAGAGCGCACGGTGCTGGTGCGCCACCGCGGTACCACACCTTCTTAATCGTGAGGGCTTTGACACGATGTCTCAACCGACCCCTATCTTGCCCCTTCTGGAGAGCCTCGATCAGGCTTGCCCCGGCGGTTACGCGGTCGCGCTTCATGTTAAGTTCACGACCCCCCGCTACTTGTTCCAAACCTATCCTGAAACGTGGAACGCCCACTATACGCAAAACGGGTATGTCATGCAGGACCCAACGGTGCATTGGGGGTTCCAGAATACGGGCATTAAACCATGGGCTGACCTAAAGGACCATGATCCTGCGGGTATTTTGGCGCAAGCGGCAGAGTTTGGCCTCGCGTTTGGCTTCACCTATGCAACGGATGCGGGTGGATCGCGGAGCGTGACCAGCTTTGCCCGCGCCGATCGCAGCTATACGGCGGAGGAATGTGCCGCCATTGCCGCAGTGATCGACACTCTTCACGCGGTTACGGGCGAGGACCGCGAGCTGACCGCCGAAGACAAGGCGACCCTGCGCCTGCGGTCGGTCGTGTTGCCCGGCTGACGCGGCGGATGTGACGCGTGCCGCACGCGGCGGGTTGCTTTTGTTCACAATTTGTTCATGTTTGAGGGCATGAACATCACTCAGCCCCTTACACCGCCGACACCGACACTGCGCCCCGGGCAATTGCTGGCGCGCGGCGTATGCCGTCACCTGCTGAGCTACGATTTTGTCTCGGTCGAGGAACTGACGCCCACCAAGGGGCGCCGGGTCGATGTGATGGCTCTGGGCCCCAAGGGGGAGATTTGGGTCATCGAGTGCAAGAGCAGCCGCGCCGATTTCCAAAGCGACAGCAAATGGCAGGACTACCTGGAATGGTGCGACCGCTATTTCTGGGCCGTGGACGAACACTTCCCTACCGAACTGCTGCCCGACGACACGGGCCTGATCATCGCAGATGAATACGACGCCGAGATCCTGCGCATGGGCCCCGAGGACAAGCTCGCACCGGCCCGCCGCAAGGTCATGATCCAGAAATTCGCCCGGCACGCCGCCTTGCGCGCCCATGCCGCGCGCGACCCCGACGCAGCCCTCGCCTGGTTGTGACGGCTGTGCGTTACCCTTGGCTGGCTTGCGCCGCGGCTGCCGCGGCCATCAGTTCTTCGGCGATCTCACGGGCCTCATCAGGCTCGAAATCCATCGGAATTTCGGTGCTGCCCGCTTCGATAAACAGCCGCACCATGCCCTGATCGGTGGGGCCGATCTGCAAATTCGCCTCGATATCACGTTCGGTGTTGATGCCCATTGCACTCTCCGTTCCCTAGGCGGCTGCGGTGGGGGATGATTAGGGTACGCGCACCTTGGGCTGCAAGGGTGGAATGCACACACGGCGCGCCTTGTCAGGGATATCTACGCGGGGTCACGGCCGGTCCATGGGCGGCGAAAGGCACTTGCAAAGGGGAAGGCGGCTCTGCTAATCGGCATCGCGTGCCGCCTTAGCTCAGTAGGTTAGAGCGCCTGATTGTGGATCAGGAGGTCCCCCGTTCGAGCCGGGGAGGTGGTACCACTCCCCACTCTTGCAGCAGTACCTCTTCAGGTCAGCGGTCGCGCGTTATTGCGAGGGCTGTACCGCGATATCCAGCGGGACGGCCTGCAGCAGTTCCGTGCCCGAGGCATCGAAAATCAACAGGTTTTGCCCTTCGGTCACCACCAGAACATTCTGTGCGGTTTGGGTAATCGCCACGACACGCGTGCCTTCGGGCAGGGCGATCTGGGCCGGGATCGGGACCATGCGCGCAGGCTGAGACAGGCGGATGACAAGGAGCGCGACGATTGCTATCACGCCCACGATCATCACCATCGTGAGGACCGTAACCAACCGGCGCAGAAACCTGAGGTTTGCCGGTTCCGGCTGGTCCTGTTCCAATTCGGGAGTGCCAGTTTCCTTGGCGTCCATCACATCCATCTCGTTCCAGATCGGGCCGCAACCGCCCGCACGTCTCGATAAGGCTTTGGCGCGCGATGTGCCAGAGGCCGCCGCGCTGTCGCGGTCGCGTCTGGCCAAGTTGCTGGAGGCCGGTGCCATCCGCGTGGACGGACACATCGTGACCAATCAGAAGGCACCGGTGTCCGAGGGTGCGGCGATTGAAATCGCGGTTCCGGCCGCGATCGAAATGGAAACCGCCCCGCAGGACATACCGCTCGACGTGGTGTTCGAGGATGCCCAGATCATCGTGGTGAACAAACCGGCGGGGATGGTCGTGCATCCCGCCCCCGGTACCCCCGACGGCACCTTGGTCAATGCGCTTCTCGCCCATTGCGCGGACAGCCTGTCAGGCATCGGGGGGGTGCAGCGCCCGGGCATCGTGCACCGCATCGACAAGGACACGTCTGGCCTTTTGGTCGTGGCCAAAACGGATGCAGCCCATCACGCGCTGGCCGCGCAATTCGAAAAACACACCGCGGAACGGCAATACCTTGCGCTGGTTTACGGCGTGCCCGAGGCCAACGATCCCCGCCTGCGGGGTCTGCGCGGGGTGAGCTTCGAGGCGGGCGAGACGGTCAAGCTGACCACACATCTCGATCGCCACCGCACGGACCGCCAGAAACAAGCGGTGTTCTTCGACGGCAAGGGTCGTCACGCGGTGACGCGCGCGCGGCTGATCGAACGGCTGGGGACCCCGCCCGTGCTGTCACTGGTGGAATGCGTGCTCGAGACGGGCCGCACCCACCAGATTCGCGTTCACATGGCCTATGCCGGGCATGGGTTGGTGGGCGATCCGGTCTATGGCGGCAAGCGCAAGCTGCGCGCGGGCGCGCTGCCCGACGCCGGGCTCGAGGCGCTGATGTCCTTTCCCCGTCAAGCGCTCCACGCCGCGAGCCTTGGGATCGTGCACCCCGAAACCGGCGAATTGTTACGGTTCACGGCCCCGCTTCCGCCCGATATGGCCGAGTTGTTACAGAAATGCGGGTCCGCACAGGCGCACCGCACCTCTGCGTGAGGGGAACTGGTCGTCGTCCCCCTCCGTTGACACATTAACTCCAACGGGCACTTGAACCGCCGGGTTCGCCTGCCCATATGCATGTTAATAGTCGTCACATTGCGGAATTCTTTAGGAGGATTTGGCACTTGGCGAAACCAAGATCCGAAAGGGGGACACCATGGCAAATTATGCAAACCTTCCCGCACCGACACCTGAAGGCGGTTTGAACCGTTACATGCAGGAAATCCGCAAGTTCCCGATGCTGGAGCCGGAAGAAGAATACATGCTCGCCAAGGCCTGGGTCGAAAAGGAAGACACGCAGGCCGCCCACAAGATGGTGACCTCGCACCTGCGGCTCGCGGCCAAGATCGCCATGGGGTACCGCGGCTATGGCCTGCCGCAGGCCGAAGTGATTTCCGAGGCCAACGTGGGGCTGATGCAGGCCGTCAAACGCTTTGACCCTGAAAAGGGCTTCCGCCTGGCCACCTACGCGATGTGGTGGATCCGTGCCTCAATCCAGGAATACATCCTGCGCTCGTGGAGCTTGGTAAAGCTCGGCACGACGTCCGCCCAGAAGAAGCTGTTCTTCAATCTGCGCAAGGCCAAGGCCCGCATCGGCGCGCTGGAAGACGGCGACTTGCGGCCAGAGCACGTGCAAAAGATCGCGACAGATCTGGGCGTGACCGAAGATGAAGTGATCTCCATGAACCGCCGTTTGTCGGGCGGTGACGCGTCGCTTAATGCGATGGTGGGCACCGATGGTGACAGCGCGACCCAGTGGCAGGACTGGCTGGAAGACGAAGATGCCGATCAGGCCAGCGATTACGAGGCGCGCGACGAGATGGATGCGCGGCGCGAACTTCTGGCCGAGGCGATGGACGTTCTCAACGACCGCGAGAAGGACATCCTGGTCCAGCGCCGTCTGCAAGATCAGGTCGTGACGCTCGAGGATCTGTCCGGCCAGTACGGCGTCAGCCGCGAGCGCATCCGGCAGATCGAAGTGCGTGCCTTCGAGAAGCTTCAAAAACGCATGCGCGACCTTGCGCGTGAAAAGGGCATGTTGGCGACTGCCTGAACAAACTAACGCAGACGGGGCCGCAGTGTTGCGGCCCCGTTTCTTTGAAAGCCAATTCTTTGCAAGCCAAGGGGCTTTGCCCCTTCGCCGCTGTCGCGGCTCATCCCCAGAGTGTTTGAAGACCATCGAAGGGCTGGCATAGGATGTCCATGACAGGAACGCGGGCACAGGAAGGCGCGTGATGACCAAACCGATGCGATGGGGCATTTTGGGGGCCTCGAACTTTGCCCTGCGCACCATGGGTCCCGCCATTCATGCCGCCAGCGGCGCGCAGATCGTGGCGGTGGCGAGCCGGGACACGGGAAAGGTCGCGCCTTTTGCCGAGATGGCGCCGGGTCTGCGCGCGACCGACTATGACGAGATGATTGAGGCCGAGGATATCGATGCGGTCTATGTCCCGCTTCCCAACCATTTGCATGTACCGTGGGGGATTGCCGCGCTTGAGGCCGGCAAGCACGTGTTGATCGAAAAGCCGGTCGGCATGGACGTGGGCGAGGTCGACCGCCTTATCGCAGCGCGTGACGCGGGCGGCAAACACGCCGCCGAGGCCTATATGATCGCCCACCACCCGCAATGGACACGCGCGGCGGCGCTTTTGGCAGAGGGTGCCATAGGCGAGGTTGTGCACGTGACATCGCATTTCACCTACAACAACGCCGCGGACCCCGGAAACGTGCGCAACCTGCAGGGCATGGGCGGGGGCGCGCTGCGGGATATCGGGGTCTATGCGTTTGGCAGTGTTCAGATGACCATGGGCACCCCATTGACGGACGTTTCGGCCCAGTGGGCGCGCGAAGGGGATGTCGATTTGCGCACGGTGGTGCAGGGGCGTCTGGGGCGCGCGACCTATGCGGGCTATGTGTCGATGCGCATGGCGCCCTCGCAGGGTGTGACCTTCCACGGAACGGACGGTTTCATGCACCTGCCATCACCCTTTACACCACCTGCCATGGCCGATTGCCGGATTGAATTGCACCGCGGCGCCGACATCGCCATCGAACGCTTTTCCATGGCCCGCCAATACGTCAATCAGGTCGAAGCCTTTGGGGCGACGGCCCGGACGGGCGCGCCATATGTTTGGACCCTTGAAATGGCGCGTGGAACGCAGGAGGTTTTGGATAACGTGATGCGCGTAGCAGAGGATATCGACCCATGAGCGACGACAACGGCTTCCAGATGAACGCCCCGCGGGATGGCAAGACCTCCGAGGGCTTGTTCATGCGGCTGGTCTACATGATCATGATTTGGCTGATGCTGAGCCTTGCATCGACTCTTTTGACAGCAATCACGGTGCTGCAATACCTGATCATGCTGATCAATCAAGGTGCGCCCAATGAACGGGTGGCCGATTTCGGGACCGATCTGGGCATCTGGATCGCAAAGGCCGCGCGGTACCAGACCGCGGCCAGCGACGAAAAGCCATGGCCGTGGAGCGAGCTGGACTAGGACCTCCCGGCTTTAGACCAGTGCAACCTTGGGCAGCATGTCGGCCAGCACGTCAAAGACCAGTCTGATCTTCTTGCTGGTATGCAGCTCTCGGTGCGTGGTCAGCCAGATCGGGAAATGCACCGCATCCGCATCCGGGATCAGGCGTTCGATCCCGGGGGTGTGCGCCGCGATCTTGTCGTCCATGATCGTAATGCCCATGCCGCGTTTCACCATCTCCCACGCCACCAACCCGTTGTCAGATTGAATGCGAAACTGATCGATCCGGGCGGGCACGCCCATGGCGGTCAGGTAGCCGAGAAATTCCGTGGGCTCACCAAACGCCACGAATTCGTGGGCGCCGCCCAGATCTTCGTAGGTTTCGGGCCGACCGCGGGCCTGAATATAGCTGCTAGCGGCCACAAAATGGGCGGAGCCTTCGCCGATCAGCCGCGCGATCAGTTCTGGTTCCTGCGGGCGCACGTGGCGGATGGCGATATCGGCCTCGCGGCGCTGGATGTCGCGCAGCGTGTTATCGGCCACGACGTTGATCACCAGTTTGGGCGCGATGCGGCGCAATTCGTCCAAGATCGGTGGCAGGAACACCACCGACGCCACGTCGGAGGCCGTGATCGCAACCGTGCCTTCGATGGCGTCGGATTGGCCGGTGGCGCTCAGGCTCACACGTTCGGCCGCGTCGCGCATGGCGGCCACGTGATCGCGCAGGCTTTGGCCCGTCGGTGTCAGGACCAGACCCCGGCCCACACGCTCGAACAGGGTCACGCCCAGTTCATCCTCGAGCGCGGCGACCTGACGCCCCAGCGTCGGCTGGGTCTGCCCCAAGGCGCGCGCGGCGGCGGAAAGCGAGCCCTCTTCCGCCGTGGCGAGAAAGGCGCGGGCATGGTTCCAGTCAAAAGAGATCGCAGACCAACTCATACGCATATGTATGGGTGTTCTGCGCAATAAGGCAATTCCCGGGGTCAACCCATGCGCATATTACCGGGTTCACGCCAAGGAGAGAGCCCGATGAAGCCTGATGCCAGCTTTTGGAATGCCGTTGCCGAAAAATACGCCGCTGATCCCATCGGCGATATGGCGGCCTACGAATACACGCTGGGCCGCACGCGCAGCTATTTGTCGACCACTGACAAGGTGATCGAGTTGGGCGCAGGGACGTCTTCGACGGCGCTGGCACTGGCGCCGGGGGTGGCGCGGTACCTGGCCACGGACATATCGTCCGAGATGGTGCGCATCGGGCGCGAGAAGCTGGCGGATGCGGAGATCGACACGCTCGATATCGAGGTTGGCGGCTTTGACACCCCCGCCTATCAGGGCGCGGGGTTTGATGCGGTGCTGGCCTTCAACGTGTTGCATCTGGTGCCCGACATCCCCCGCGCGCTCAAATCCGCTGCGGGGATGCTGCGGCCCGGCGGGTTGCTCATCACCAAGACGGTGTGTCTGGGCAGCCGGTCCTTGCCGATGCGCACGGTGTTCAAGACCATGATTGCGGGTATGCAAGCCTTCGGCAAGGCGCCCAAACCGGTGCATTTTCCAACCGTGGGGGGCATGGACCGCCACGTGATAGCGGCGGGGTTCGACCTGCTGGAGACCGGGAATTACCCCGCAAAGGCCCCCAGCCGGTACATCGTGGCGCGCAAACGTTAGGCTTCCATCGCCTCAAGCTGATCGATGAAGCCTTCGATCATCGACAGGCCCTTGTCCCAGAAGGCGGGGTCTGACGCATCGAGGCCGAAAGGTGCCAAAAGCTCTTTGTGGTGTTTGGAGCCACCCGCGCGCAACATCTCGAAATACTTGTCCTTGAAGTCCGGATCGCCCTCTTCGTAGACCGCGTAAAGCGCGTTCACGAGGCCGTCGCCGAATGCATAAGCATAGACGTAGAAGGGCGAGTGCACAAAGTGCGGGATGTAGGCCCAGAAGGTCTCGTACCCGTCCATGAAGTTGAACACGGGGCCAAGGGATTGCGCCTGCACGGACATCCAGAGCGCGTTGATATCTTCGGGCGTCAGCTCCCCTTCGGCGCGGGCGGCGTGCAGTTTGCATTCGAAATCGTAGAAGGCGATCTGGCGCACGACCGTGTTGATCATGTCCTCGACCTTGCCGGCGAGCAGGACCTTGCGCTCCTGATCGGTCTGGGCGGCGGCCAGGAGTTTCTGGAAGGTCAGCATCTCGCCAAAGACCGAGGCCGTTTCGGCCAATGTCAGGGGCGTTGACGAGAGCAGCTCGCCCTGTTCCGCCGCCAGCACCTGATGCACACCGTGACCCAGCTCGTGGGCGAGGGTCATCACGTCGCGCTGTTTGCCCAAGTAGTTCAGCAGGACATAGGGGTGCGCGGTCGTGACGGTGGGGTGCGCGAACGCGCCGGGGGCCTTGCCGGGCGTGACCGCCGCATCAATCCATCCCTTTTTGAAGAAAGGCTGGGCCAGATCGCCCATGCGCGGGTCAAAGGCCGTGTAGGCGTCCATGACGGTTTTCTCCGCCGTGTCCCAATCGATCACGGTATCGTCTTCGACCGGGAGCGGCGCGTTGCGGTCCCAGACCTCCATCGTCTCCAGACCCAGCCATTTCGCCTTGAGCGCGTAATAGCGGTGAGACAGGCGCGGGTAGGCGGCCACGACCGCGTTGCGCAGCGCCTCGACCACCTCGGCCTCCACATGGTTGGACAGGTGGCGACCGGTCTGGGGCGTGGGCATCTTGCGCCAGCGGTCCTCGATCTCCTTCTCCTTGGCCAGCGTGTTGTGGACGCGGGCAAAGAGTTTCACGTGCTGGCCAAAGGTTTCGGCCAGCGCACGGGCCCCCGCCTCGCGCTGGGACCGGTCCTGTTCGGACAGCAGGTTCAGGGTTGCCTCGATCCCCAACTCTTCTCCATCGACATCAAAGGTCAGCCCCGCGATCGTTTCATCAAAGAGGCGGTTCCAGGCGGCGGCTCCGACCGTGGATTGGTCGTGCAGGAACCGTTCCAGCTCATCGCTGAGCTGGTGGGGCTTCATCGCGCGCATGCGGTCAAAGACAGGTTTGTAGCGGGCAAGATCGGCATTTGCTGCCATATGTGCGGCCAGCGTTTCGTCCGGGATCTGGTTGAATTCGAGCGAATAGAAGACCAGCGGCGTGGTGTGGTTCGTCACCGTGTCCTGGGCGTCCGCCATGAATTTGGCGCGCTCCCCATCGGTGGTGTTCTGATAATAGCGCAGGCCCGCATAGGACATCAGGCGCCCCGCCACGGTCGTCATCTTCTCATCCCGCTGCACGGCCTCGAGCAGGCCTGCGGCATCGAGATCGGCAAGCTTGCCCTGATAATCGGCGGCAAAGGCCGCGGCCTCGGTCCCCAGCCAATCCAGATCGCGCTGCCATTCGGGCGCGTCAGGGCTGGCATAGAGGTCCGTCAGATCCCATTCGGGCAGCGCGCCCAGATTGTCGGAACCGTGGGAGGGGTTGGCATCGAATGTGAGGGGGGTCTGCATGGCGCGCCTTCTTCGTGAACTGTTGCGTCTTACCTGTGGGCTTTGCGGGTCCATGGCAAGCGCCGGATCGTGAGTATTTTTGGACCATCGAAAGAGGTGGGGCGGTTTTGTCCTGTTCGAGATGTGTCAGAAATCGAAGAGCCGGGTAGGCGTATCGACAAGGATGGTCTGGCGGTCCGCAGCGCGCGGGACATGGGCGTTGAAGACGTCCATGAGCGTCCCGGCGTTTGGCATCGCGGCGTCTGCCAGCATAAGGTGCGGCCAATCCGTGCCCCAAAGGAGCGCCTCCGGATTCGCAGCGAGCGCCGCCTCAACGAAGGGCGCGGCCTGATCGTAGGGTGCGGGGCAGAGGCGATAGAGGGCGGAGAGTTTCAGCGTCACGTGCCCGTCGCCCAAAAGCCTGAGAAGCGTCTGGAAGCCAGGGTCATCCATGCCGAGGGACAGATCCGGCCAGCCGAGGTGGTCGATGACCAGTGGCACACCAAGAACCGCGATATCGCCCGCGATCTCCTCCATGTGTTTGTGGCTGTTGAGCAGCATCTGGATGTGAAGCCCGTGGTCACGCAGGCGCGGTGCCATCGCGCGCGCGCCCTCCCACGACAAAACGCCCCCATGCACGTAGTTCAGGCGCACGGCCTTGAGGTTGGCGTCCGCAAAGCGCGCCATATCCGCGTCATTTGCGTCATCGGACAACAGCCCCACACCGCGCGCCATGTCGCCCATCCGGCGCACGGCCTCGATGGTGAGCGTGTTGTCGGTGCCGTAAAGTATCGAATGGACAAGGACCGCCCTGTCGAGGCCCAGCCGCGCCATCACCGCGCGATACCTCTCGATCCAGACGTCGAGCGCCACATCGTCGGCGGGGTCCTCCACGCGGCCAGACCACAGCGGGAAATCCGCACCCACGAGGTGCAGGTGCGCATCCACCGCGCCCGGCGGGGCGGGCTCTGCCGGGATGGTGGCGATAGGCGGCATCTGGGCGCGGGGCTTGGCTTGGGGGGAGCTATCCATAGGCATGCAGCATCTCCTTGAGATCGTCGAGTGTATTGGCCTCTTGCAGGGGCTTGTCCTTGCGCCAACGGCTCATGCGCGGGAAGCGCAGCGCGACGCCGGATTTGTGGCGCGGGCTTTCCTGAATGCCTTCGAACGCGATCTCGAAGACATGTTCGGGCGTGACCTGCCGCACCGGGCCAAAACGTTGCAGGGTGTTCTTGCGGACCCAGGCCGTGATCTCGCGAAATTCCTTGTCCGTCAGGCCGCTATAGGCCTTGGTGAACGGGACGAGGTCATTGCCGCTCCACACCGCAAAGGTGAAATCGGTGAACAGGTTGGCGCGACGCCCATGGCCCGCTTGCGCGTAGATCATCACCGCATCGATCATCAGCGGATCGACCTTCCATTTCCACCAATCGCCCTTCTTGCGCCCGCTCAAATACGGGCTTGTCCCGCGCTTGAGCATCACGCCTTCTGCCGCGCGGTCGCGGGAGGTTGCGCGGGTGGCAGCGAGATCGGCCCAGCCGTCGAAGGCGATCACCTCAGAGGTGCGCAGGGGCGCGTCATGGGGCAGGCCCGCCATCAGCGTGTCGAGATAGCCGCGCCGGGTGTCATAGGGCTCCCTACGCACATCGCGGCCTTCGTATTCCAACACGTCATAGGCCCGCAGGACAACGGGCGCCTCGGCCAAGAGCTTCTTTGGCACGGTCTTGCGCCCGATCCGTTTCTGGAGCGCGTTGAAGCTTTGCGGCACATCGTTCGCGAAATCCCAGGCGAGCACTTCGCCATCCAGAACCGTACCGTCGGGGAGATAGTCGCGCGCCTGCGCCAGTTCCGGGAAACGGTCGGTCATCAGGTCCTCGCCCCGTGACCACAGGTGGTGTTCGCCGCCCCGCACGATCAATTGCCCGCGGATGCCGTCCCATTTCCATTCGGCCCGCCAGTCGTCGGGCGCGCCCAAGTCCTCGGGCGCGTCGTCCAGTTGATAGGCAAGGTAGAAGGGGTAGGGGCGGGACAGGTCCGCTGTCGGGTCGTCGTCTTCGACCAGCGTTTTCCAGGTCACGGCGTCCGGCTCCCACGCGCCCATCAGCTTGTGAGTCAGTTGCGCCTCGTCCTGACCGGTGGCTTGCGCCAGCGCTCGGGTCATCAGCTTTTGACTGACGCCAACGCGGAAGCCCCCGGTCAGGAGCTTGTTGAAGAGGAACCGCTCCACCGGCGCCAATTGATCCCACGCGTCAAGGACGGCGGCCTTGCGATCCTCCTCCTCCATCGTGGGCAGGCTGCGGATGACGCCAATCCAGTCACTGAGGCTGCGGTCGCTATCGCGTGTGGGGGGCGGCAGGATCAGGGCGATGGTTTCCGCCAAATCGCCCACGATGGGATAGCTTTCGTCAAAGAGCCAATCGGGGATGCCCGCCAGTTCCGCCGCCCAGCCGCGCAGGTAAGGCGTCGTCAATGTGCGTTTGGGGCGGCGACCCGAGAAAAGCGCGATGCACCACACGCGATCCGTGTCCGAGGCCGTGGCGAAATATTTGGCAAGCGCCGCCACCTTTTGGGTGGTCTTGGTGGTCTGATCGACAGCCATGAAGAGGGTGGCAAAATCCTTCATGGCGTATGCTGCTGCAGGAAGGCGACCATGCGCGCGACGGCGTGATCGGCCTGGGGCGAGGCACCTGCCATGAAGTGAAAAGCGTGGGGCGCGCGCGCGGCTTTTTCCACGTGGACGGGGGCGCCCGCAGAGGCGAGGCGCTCAGCGATGGTGTCCGTGTCTTCCTCCAGCCATTCGCCACGCGCACAATGAACAAGGGTCGGCGGTGCGCCGGAAAAATCGGCGTAGACCGGAGAAAAGGTGGGCAATTTCGGATCTGCGCCGTTTCCATAGTCACGCCCGATGCGGCGCAGAATGGAAAGTGGAAATAGAATGTCATTTGCCTGTTGCGGCACCGGTCGATCGGGATCGAGGATCGTCGCCGGGCTTGATAAGACAAGCGCGCCAAAGCGCCTACCCATGGCCAAATGGCGCGACAAGGCGCCCAAGACCAGATTACCGCCTGCACTATCGCCGCCGAGGCAGAGTGCGCCGAGGTCTTCGCGAATGGATTGGGCCTCTCCTATCGCGACGTATGTGTCTCCGCTTGCTGTCGGGTACGGATGCTCCGGTGCACGCCGATAAGAGGGCAAGATCACAACCGCATCGGCCGCGCGCGCAATATGCGTTGCCATCGCCAGATGGGTGCGCGGGCTGCCAACGGTGAAGCCGCCGCCATGGACCCAGACCAGCCGCCGTTGTGGGGTGGGCGGGGTGCAGATTAGGGCAGGCCGACCGCCAAGCGTTGTTTTCTCGACCCGCACACCCTTGGCGCGCCGCCTTAGCGCCCCACCTAGCGCGAACATTGCCCGGTGCACGGACCATGGGATCGGCAGGCCGAGGCTGGGCCGCACCAGATACCGCGCACCCGCATTGATCAGGCGATCACGCCAGTGCAGCGGGCCAGGGTCCAGCATGTCATGGGTTGGGGTCTTCACGTCCATCAGGCGGCGGCGCCTTCGTCTTGGGTGGCCGCGTCTTCGCGGCCTGCATCCAACGCCTCGCCATCATATTCGGTTTCGACGATCCGCGCGTCATACCCCTGATCCTCCAGCCATTTTCGGAAGACCGATGTGTAGCCATGGGTCACGAATATCCGCTCGGCCCCCGTTTCCTTGATCGCAGCATTGAGGCCCGGCCAGTCCGCGTGATCGCTCATGACAAAGCCCCGATCCGCGGCACGTCTTCGGCGCACCCCGCGCAGCCGCATCCAACCCGACGCAAAGGCGGTCGACGCCGCCCCGAAGCGCCGCGTCCAAGAGGTGCCCAGTGCCGACGGTGTCGCCACGACCAGCGCTCCGGGGAAATCCTTGCCCTTGGTATCGGCGACCACGCGCGTCGTGTGGGGGAGGGTGTATCCCTGTGCGCGCAAGACCTCGTTCGTGTTCTCGATGGCCCCATGCGTCAGGATGGGTCCGATACCCGCATCCACGCTGGTCAGGATGCGCTGGGCCTTGCCCAAGGCATAGGCGCCCAGGATCGACGTCCGGCCAGCGGCAGCGTTGGCCTGCCACCATGCGTTGACCTGAGCGGCGACATCTTCGGGGCTGTCCCATGTAAACACCGGCAGGCCAAAGGTGCATTCGGTGATGAAGGCATGGCAGGGCACAGGCTCAAACGGTTCCGACAGCCCGTCATCCACGACCTTGTAGTCGCCCGAGGCGACCCAGACCTCGCCCCCGACCTCGACCCGGATTTGCGCCGATCCGGGCACGTGTCCGGCGGGGTGGTAAGAGACGGTCGCATCCCCGATCTGGCGCGTTTCGCCATAGGCGATTGTGTCGAGCGCTATGTCCCCTAGCCGATGCCGCATCACGGGCGCCGCATTATGCGTGGCAAGGTAGGCGCCGTTTCCGGGGCGTGCATGATCGGCATGGCCATGGGTGATCAGGGCGCGATCCACCGGCTTCCACGGGTCGATATAGAAATCTCCCGCTGCGCAATAAATGCCCCGGTCGGTAAAGGTCAAAACGTCACCCATGGCCCAAGCCTAGCGCAGTGCGCGGCCAAGACCACCTTGCAGGTTGGGTGACGCTGTGGGCATGTTGCCCAAGACCTACAGGACCCAAACGAGGAGGGCGCGCAGATGGGCATCGCAGATTTCAAGGAGCGCATGCTGCGGGGCGACCTGTTGGCCGGCACCTTCCTGAAAACGCCGTCTTATGAGCTGATCGAGGTTCTGGCCGGGTCCGGCCTCGATTTCCTGTGTTTGGATGCGGAGCATGCCCCTTTTGATCGCGCGCGGCTGGATATGTGTTTGGCGATTGCGCAGGCGCTGGATTTCCCGGTTCTTGTGCGACCGGGGGCAGCCACGGCACCTGACATTCTGCAGGCGCTCGACAGCGGCGCAGTGGGAATCGTGGCCCCCCATGTCGACAGTGCAGAGAAGGCTGCCGATGTCGCGCGCTGGGGACATTTCGGTCTGGGCGGGCGCGGATATGCAGGCTCTTCGCGCTGGGCCGGATGGGCCAGCCGCAAAATGCCGGACGTCATGGCCGATGACAGCCAGACCATCATGATCGCGCAGATCGAAGAGCCCGCGGGCGTGGATGCCGCGCCCGAGATCGCGGCGACACCCGGTATCGATGGGCTGTTCCTTGGGCCTGCGGATCTGACAGTCGGATATGGCCACACTGATCAAGCCAACGCGGATGTCGCGGCGGCCTTTGAACGCTGCGGGAAGGCCGCGGCGGATGCGGGCTGTGCCTACATGACCTTTGTGGCGAACGCGGCGCAGGCACAAGGCCTGCGGCAACACGGGCTCACGATGTTCTTTATCGCGTCTGAACACAGCTGGATGCGGGCCGGGGCCCGGGCCGAAGCCACCGGCATTCACGATCTGGACTGAGCTGGATTGAACCGGATTGATCTGCGCGCGGTCGTCAGACCGATGCGAGGTGATCAATCGTTGCGCGGATGGCCGCTGTGCGTGGGGTCGGTGCCTCCATCAGAACCTCGTGTTCGCCGGGCTCAATCATCACCAGTGACCCACCGCGCCAGCGGTCCATACGGGTGCGGATCGCCTCGGGGTCCACGATGCGTTCGTTCGTGCCCAGAAGGGTGGTGCACGGCACCGACGGCGACGGGCGGGTGGACAACAGCTTCATCTCGCGCAGGGCGGTGCCCAGCCATTGAACCGACGGACCGCTCAGCCCCAGATCGGGGTGGGTCTCGACCTGATGCGTCATGGCGGCGTATTGCGCGGCATCCGTTGTCAGCGGGTTGTCCGCGAAGGGTTGGCTGACGACGAGGGGTGTCTTGTCGGTCGACGGCGCAAAGATATTGCCAAGCCCGACCTTGGGCATCACCGCTGACAAGGCCCACGCCACCGGGCGCAAGGCATCGCTCATCTGGATGCCCCACATCGGTGCGGAGAAAACAGCCCGCGCGAAGGGTTGCCCGTCAATCAGCGACCGCAGCCCGATCGCTCCCCCCATGGAATGCGCCAACAGGTGCCAGGGTTTGGGCATGTTTCGCGCGCGAAGCGCGGCCATGACGGCCTGCACATCGTGCTGGTAATCGGTGAATTGCGCGACATGCCCGATCTGGCGATCTTTCAGAAGGCGGTCCGCGATCCCCTGACCGCGCCAGTCGATGGCGGCCACGCTGTAGCCCGCCGCCTGAAGATCGCCCGCGACCTCGGCGTATTTCTCGATGTATTCGGTGCGTCCGGGAAAGATCACCACGGTGCCGCGCGCGGCGTCGGGGTGTGGCCAAATGCCCAGCCGGATGCGCACCCCATCCGAGGTGCGCAACCACGTGGCAGACGCCGCAGGCCCGCGGACCACATCCGCATAGTATGGCGCGATGGCGTCTGCCGCAGTCACGACGGCTTAGCCCAACACGCCGGCAAGGCTCATGGCTTTGCCCATGTCGCCCTCGACGCTCAGCTTGCCAGTCATGAAGGCGGTCGTCGGGTTCACGTCACCCTCAAGGATGCCTTGGAAGGTTTCGGCCGTGGCGGTCATGGTCACGTCGGCGTCGTCATCGCCTGCGCGCGCACCGTCGGCGTCGATCATGATGGCGCCTTCGTCTTCGATGACGAACTTGGCGGTCCCGGCGTCAAAACCGCCGTCCATCTTGGCATTCAGGGCGGCAACGGCTTGTTCTACAATGGCGCTCATCAGAGGGTCCTTTCGGCACGCAGTGTTGTGATGTGTGTGTGCTGGTATTTCGCACTCCGGGGGCTACAATCAACCGGGATATGAGACTTGTGACCTCTCTTACCCGTTATGCCGTTGCGGCACTTGTGCTGACAGTGGGGTTTTCCCTACCTCAACACGCACAGGCGCAGGATGCGCTCGACCCGTTGTTCGAGCGTCTGCAAGCGGTAGGCCCCGATGACTACAAACCCATCGAAGAGAAGATCTGGGCGGAATGGTCCAAATCCGGCTCGCCCGCCATGGACCTGCTGCTCGAACGGGGCACCGACGCGATGGAGGCTGGGGAAACCGGCGAGGCCATCAATCACTTCACCGCATTGACGGACCACGCCCCGAATTTTGCGCAAGGCTATCATGCGCGCGCCACGGCCTATTATCAGGCGGGGCTCTATGGCCCGGCGCTTGAGGATATTCGCCGGACCCTCGCACTCGAACCGCGCCACTTCGCGGCCCTGTCGGGCCTTGCCGTGATGCTCGAGGAATGGGGTGACCTCAAGGGCGCATTGCAGGTCTATCGCGAGGTTCAGGCTATACATCCCCACCGCGAGAACCTATCGACAAAGATAGACGAGCTCGAAAAACAGACGGCGGGCCGGGCGCTCTAGGACCGGCCCCTGCGAACGAGGTGGAGTGATGGCGCAGCTTTCGTCCGGTGGCCGCATTACCGCGGTGCTGGGCCCCACCAATACCGGCAAAACCCATTATGCAATTGAACGGATGCTGGCCCATCGCACGGGCGTGATCGGCTTGCCGCTCCGCCTGTTGGCGCGCGAGGTTTACGACCGCATCGTGGCGCAGCGTGGCCCATCGGTCGTGGCGCTGGTGACGGGCGAAGAACGGATCGTGCCGCCGCGCGCGCAATACTGGGTCTGCACGGTCGAAGCGATGCCCGAAGGCATGGCCTGCGATTTCCTGGCCGTGGACGAAATCCAGATGTGCGCCGATCTGGAACGCGGTCATGTGTTTACCGACCGTCTGCTGCACGCGCGCGGCCTGCACGAGACGCTGTTCATGGGCGCCGATACCATGCGCGGTGCCATTGCCGCGCTCGAACCACGGGCGCAGTTTCTCTATCGTGAACGCTTCTCGGAACTGACCTATACCGGCCAGAAGAAGATCAGCCGGATGCCACCGCGATCCGCGATCGTCAGCTTCAGCGTCGAAAACGTCTATGCCATCGCCGAGCTGTTGCGCCGCCAAAAGGGTGGGGCGGCTGTGGTCATGGGCGCGCTCAGCCCCCGGACCCGTAACGCACAGGTCGAACTGTACCAGAACGGCGATGTGGATTTCCTCGTGGCCACGGACGCGATCGGGATGGGTCTGAACCTCGACATTACGCATGTGGCGTTCTCGGGTCTGTCCAAGTTCGATGGCCGCCGGATGCGGCATTTGATGCCTAACGAGTTGGCGCAGATCGCGGGACGCGCGGGGCGGTTCAAGACGAACGGGACCTTCGGCACCACGGGTGAGGCGGGGCCGCTCCATGACGAGGTGGTCGAGGCGATCACCGATCACCGCTTCCAACCGGTCAAGAAACTACAATGGCGCAATGCGCGGCTGAGTTTCGGATCGCTCGACGCGCTGATCGGATCGCTGGAAGAGCAGACCAATCACGAGCTTCTCACGCGCGTGCGCGAGAGCGATGATCTGGCCGCGCTCAAGGGGCTGGCGGGGGACGCCGAAATCCGCGCGCGCGCGTCGAACACGGCCTCGGTCCGCCTGCTATGGGATGTGTGCCGCGTGCCTGATTTCCGGGGCATCTCACCCACGGAACATGTGGGCCTGTTGCATGCGATTTACGGCTTTTTGCACGAACACGGACGCGTGCCCGAGGATTGGCTGGCCCGTCAGGTCAAGCGCATCGACCGGGTGCAAGGCGACATTGACACCCTGTCGAAACGCTTGGCTTACATCCGCACATGGACCTATGTCGCGCAGCGAAACGGCTGGGTGGCGGATGAAAGCCATTGGCGCGAGGAAACGCGCGCTGTAGAAGACCGCCTGTCAGACGCGCTCCACGGTGCGCTGACGCAACGATTTGTCGACCGGCGCACGTCAATTTTGCTGCGCCGGTTGAAACAGAAGGAGAGCCTTGTGGCCGAGGTGAATGACAAAGGTGAGGTGACCGTCGAAGGTCAGCTTGTCGGTAAACTAGAGGGCTTCCGCTTCCGTCAGGACGCCAGTGCGACCCCGGACGAGGCCAAGACGCTGCGCCAGGCGGCGCTTGCGACACTGGTTCCGCATTTCAACCTTCAGGCGGACAGGCTTTACAACGCGCCCGATACCGAGATCGACTTTACCGAACAGGGCGGGTTGATGTGGGGCGAGCACGCCGTGGGCAAGCTCGTCGCCGGTGCCGATACGCTCAAGCCGCAGGTCAAGGCGTTCGTGGATGACGAGGCCGGGGCGGATGTGGCCGAGA
Organism: Pseudomonadota bacterium; assembly: GCA_038527375.1. Lineage (GTDB taxonomy): Bacteria > Pseudomonadota > Alphaproteobacteria > Rhodobacterales > Rhodobacteraceae > Shimia_B. Next base: position 90,356 of record JBCBFU010000005.1, read on the forward strand.
AGGTCGCGCGCCGTCTGCAGCACTTTATCGACCGCAAGATCGGGACCCTGTTTGAACCGCTGGTCGCCATGCAACGCGACGAGGGCCTGACCGGGCTCGCACGCGGCGTGGCCTTCCAATTGGTCGAGGCGCTGGGCGTCCAGCCACGCGCCAATATTGCCGACGACATCAAGTCGCTCGATCAGGATGCGCGTGGGCTGTTGCGCAAGCATGGCGTGCGTTTTGGTCAGTTCACGGTGTTCTTGCCGCTCCTCCTCAAACCTGCGCCGACGCGTCTGCGACTGGTCCTGATGTCGCTGGCCAAAGGCGTGGACGAATTCCCCGAGGCACCGCCGCCGGGTCTGGTGACCATTCCCACGGTCACCCACGCGCCGGACTGGTTCCACACCGCCGCGGGCTACCGTGCGGCAGGCGACCGCGCGATCCGCATCGACATGGCCGAACGTCTGGCCGACATGCTGCGCAGCCAAGACACCCGTGGCGGGTTCGAGGCGACGGCGGACATGCTGTCTATCACCGGCATGACGCTCGAGCAGTTCGCCAATTTGATGGAAGGGCTTGGCTATAAGGCCGAGAAGGGCGAACGCCCCAAGGTCAAAGCCGCACCTGAAGCCAAGCCAGAGGCCCAAACACCGGAGGCTGCCGCACCCGAGGCTGCAGCAGAGGACGCCGGTGCTGAAGACGCGACGCCGGAAGCCGCCCCGGCCGAGGCTGCTCCCGCAGAGGAGGTCGTTGCCGAAGAAGCCGCCGAGGCGCCGGACGAGGCAACCCCAGCCCCTGACGAAGCAACGGAACCCGAAATCGAAGTGTTCTACACCTTCACATGGGGGCGCCGTCCCCAAGGGGGCCAGCGGCGCGACGCTGGCAAAGGGCGTGGCGCGGCAGGCAAACCCACCGGTCAAGCCCGCGGTCGCGGCAAGCCGACCGGCAAGGGCGCCAAAGGCAAGGGTCCGCGTAAGGATCAAGGCCCAAAGACCTATCAGTCGCGGCCTGAGAAAAAGGACCGGATCGACCCGGACAATCCCTTTGCGGCTGCCTTGATGGGGCTGAAAAAGGACTGACGTGACCGATCCTGCGTCCGCCTCCATCCGCATCGACAAATGGCTGTGGCACGCGCGCTTTTTCAAGACGCGCGGGCTGGCCACCAAACTGGTGCAGGCGGGCAAGGTGCGGGTCGACAGCACACCGATTTCAAAGCCCTCGCGATCAGTGGGTCCGGGCAATGTGCTGACGTTTCCGCAGGGGCGCGAGGTCAGGGTTATCAAGATCGTTGATATCGGCACCCGCCGGGGTCCCGCACCCGAGGCGCAAGCGCTCTACGAAGACCTCGCCCCGCCAAAACCACGCGACGCCGCGCCCGACGCCAAAGCCCCCGGACACGATCGCGTGGGTCGTCCCAGCAAACGCGACCGCCGCGCCATTCGTGCGCTTGAAGGCCCCGGCGGGCTGGAGTAAGCCCGGCCCAAGCCTAGAGGATATCCGCATGACCTATGTCGTCACCGACAACTGTATCGCCTGCAAATACACCGACTGCGTCGAAGTCTGCCCGGTGGATTGCTTTTATGAAGGCGAGAACATGTTGGTCATTCACCCCGATGAATGCATCGATTGTGGCGTCTGTGAACCCGAATGCCCCGCCGACGCGATCCGCCCGGACACCGAGCCGGACATGGAGAAGTGGGTGGAGTTCAACCGCAAGTATTCCGAAGCTTGGCCGGTCATCATCACCAAAAAGGACCAGCTTCCCGAGGCGGAAGAGCGTGACGGCGAGGAGGGCAAGTTGGAGAAATACTTCTCCGAGGCCCCCGGTGAAGGCGGCTAAGTCCCTCTGCACGCGGTCAAAATCGGGTACCCCTTCAAAAAAGGTGATTCGTCTGCTACATATATAGGCCGATGACTGAGGAACTGCTGCTGCAGGCTGCACTCGCAGCACGTTAACAACCCGAAATGGCACCACGGATGGTCAGGTTTCCTGACCTCAAGGTGCTTTTCGCTTCGAGGCCGCGATGGGCGGGACCCCACCGCCGCGCCTCACAGAGGAAGGATGCCCATGAGCAAATCCAAAAAAAGCGAATTCCGCCCGAACGATTTTGTCGTCTACCCGGCCCACGGCGTGGGCAAAATCGTGTCGATCGAAGAGCAGGAAGTCGCGGGGATGTCGCTCGAACTGTTTGTGATCTCGTTCGAGAAGGACAAGATGACCCTGCGCGTGCCGACGCACAAGGCGACCGATGTGGGCATGCGCCCGCTGTCTGCGCCCGATGTGGTCAGCCAGGCGATGAAGACGCTCAAAGGCAAGGCCAAGGTCAAGAAGGCCATGTGGTCGCGTCGTGCGCAAGAATATGAACAAAAGATCAATTCGGGCGATCTGATCGCGATTGCCGAGGTTGTGCGCGACCTGCACCGCAATGACGACCAGCGCGAGCAGAGCTATTCCGAGCGCCAGCTGTACGAGGCCGCGCTTGAACGCCTGACCCGCGAGATTGCCGCGGTGAATGGCGCAGATGAAAGCATGGCCGCCGAAGAAGTGGGCGCCGTTCTGACGTCGCGCGCCGCAGCGGCCTAAGCCGATCCAAACGCTGTAGGAAGGCGGTCCCTTGGGGCCGCCTTTTTCGTGTCAGACGCCGAGGGCCACAAGAACCACGAGGGCGGCAATTTCGCTGATCTGTTGCGTCGCCCCGAGGATGTCGCCGGTCTGCCCGCCGATCTTGGCGCGCGCGAGCATCGCCATTGCCGCTGCGGCAGCTGCAATCGCCACAAGGGCGGCAATCCCGGCGCCACCAAGCGCAAGCAGGGGCAGGGCCCCCAGCGACAAGGCAAGCCAGACGGCGCCGAGCGATGGGCGCCCCACGCTGGCCGACACGCCTGACCCGCGCGCATTGTCCATCCGCATCAGGGGCACCATCGCCGCGCGCGACGCGGCAGCGACCGCGACCACGGCCCACAGTGCGTCAATCGCGGCGAACCCTTGCCAGCGCAGCCCGACCGTGACCACGAGGGCCAGAACCCCATAGGCCCCGATGCGGCTGTCCTTCATGATCTCCAGCCTGCGTTCGCGCGTCCAGCCACCCCAGAGGCCGTCGACGGTATCGGCCATCCCGTCCTCATGTAGCGCCCCGGTGACAAAGAGACCCGCCGCAACCGCGCCGCCTGCGGTCAGCGCTGCGGGCACACCCACGGCCATGAGCGCCCAAAGGATGGCGGCGACAACCGTGCCGACCACAAGCCCCGCGATCGGATAGGCCCAGACACAGCCCGCGCCACGTGCCACGGCGGCGTCCCCGTCGACGCGCAGGGGCAGGCGGGTCAAAAACCCGATGGCCCGCGGGATGTCGGCCAATTCAATCAGGCCTGTGTCGCTGTCGCGCATGGAAAGGACCTTTCTGTCACGTGCACGCCGTCCACCCTTGCGGTAACCAAGCGCAACACATCAGGCAAGCGCGCTTGCCCCAGATAAAAGGACCACAAATGTCTGCTACGCCCTTTGCCACGCTGGCCGAATTTGCCGCACTCTTGGCTGCGGCCCCGTCCGAGGATACTGCCGCACGCGCGGCCGCTGCGGACCGCAACGGACAGTTGACCAAACCCCCCGGCGCATTGGGGCGGCTGGAAGATGTGGCGCTGTGGTACGCCGCGTGGCGGGGCAATCCGCGCCCGCGGATTTCGGCGCCCCAAGTGTTGGTCTTCGCGGGCAATCACGGGGTCACGGCCAAAGGCGTCAGCGCCTTCCCGCCCGAAGTCACGGTCCAGATGGTCGCAAACTTCGAGCATGGCGGTGCGGCCATCAACCAGTTGGCCAAGACCTTTGGCGCCAAGATGCATGTGCATGCTCTCGATCTGGACACGCCCACGGGTGATTTCAGCGAAACCGCCGCGATGAGCGAGGCCGACTGCGTCGCGGCGCTCCAAACCGGCTGGAACGCTGTGGACACCGAGGCGGATCTGCTCGTCACCGGCGAGATGGGGATCGGGAATACGACCCCGGCTGCCGCGATTTCAGCCGCGCTCTATGGGGGCGGGGCGCAGGCATGGGTGGGGCGTGGCACCGGGGTCGATGACGACGGCCTTGCGCGCAAGACCGCTGTGGTCGAGGCCGGGCTTGCGCTGCATTCGGTGGCCACGGGGCCGCTCGATGTGCTGCGCCGTCTGGGCGGGCGCGAACTGGCCGCGATGGCCGGGGCCATTGCCGCCGCGCGTCACCACCGCATCCCTGTGATCCTCGACGGGTTCATCTGCTCGGCGGCTGCTGCCACCTTGGCCGAGGCACAGCCCGGTGCGCTCGATCACGTGGTGGCGGGACATCTCAGCGCAGAAGGCGCCCATGCCAACCTGCTGGAGAAGCTGGGTAAGGAGCCGCTCTTGTCGCTGGGTCTGCGTTTGGGCGAAGGGTCGGGCGCGGCACTGGCGATAGGTGTGCTCAAGGCCGCGTTGGCGTGTCATTCCGACATGGCCACCTTTGCCGAGGCGGGCGTTGCCGCCGGTTAATCGGTGCCCGTGTCCGTGCCCGTGTCCTTTTGAAGCGCGGCAAGGATTTCGGTCTCAAGGTCCGAATTCAGCTCCTTGGCGCGCGCGACATAGGCGGCGTTGTCCTTGATCGGGACCTTGGGGTCCCATAGCGCCGCCAATTCCTTGAGCGCGTGACGGTCGTGGCGGAAGAACCGCTCTTCGATCTCGAAGGCGTCGAATTCGGACACGCCCAACTGTTCGATGACATAGCGGCCAGCGCGGAGCGAGCTGTCGAACATCTCGCGCACGACCTCATCCGCGCCCGCCTGCACCAGTTCGTAGACATGCGCACGGTCGCGGGCGCGGGCGATGATCTGGATATCGGGCCGCACGCGCCGCGCATAGGCCACCAGTTTCACGCTGGCCGCCGCGTCATCGAGCGCCACGACCAGAACCCGCGCACCGTCGATCCCTGCAGCATGGAGCAGGTCCGGGCGCGTGGGGTCGCCGTAATACCCTTTGAACCCGAAAGTGCGCATCAGTTGCACCGTGGCCAGATTGTTGTCCAAGACGACCGTCTTGAAGCCCGCGGTTTCGACCATCCGGTTCACGACCTGACCGAAACGCCCGATTCCTACCACGATGATGGGGCCGCCGGCCTCGACCGTGTCTTCGTCTTGCGCGCCGCCCGCATCCAAGCGTCGCGTCAGTGTGTCGTGCAAGATGAACAGAAGGGGCGTGACCAGCATCGAAAGCGCCACGATCAGCAATAGCTGTTGCCCGAGCAACCCACCCAACACGCCTTGCGCCACCCCGAAGGAGACAAGGACAAAGCCGAATTCCCCCGCTTGGGCGAGCGATAGAGTCACCAGCCAGCGGTGGGTGCCGCGCAGACCAAAGAGCGATGCGAGGCCGTACAGGATCGCGCCCTTGATCGCGATGACGGCAATCGTCAGGGACACAAAGTAGGCTGGCGCGCCAAGGAAAACCGCAAAGTCAATCCCGGCCCCCACGGTCAGGAAAAAGAGGCCGAGCAGCAGCCCCTTGAACGGCTCGATATCGCTTTCCAACTCGTGCCGGAATTCGGAATTGGCAAGGACGACACCGGCCACGAAGGCACCAAGCGCGGGCGACAGCCCAACCAAGGTCATCAGGACAGCAATCGCGATGACGATGAACAGTGCGAAGGCGGTGTTCAGTTCGCGCAACCGCGTGCTGGCGATCGCATGATAGGCCGGACCGGTGGCGAATCGACCCACGAGGATGATCGCCAAGACCGCCCCGATGGTCACGGCCGTGACGCCCCACGCGGGCAGACCGTCCACAAGGCTCATCCCGTGGTGCGCCTCTTCGATGTCCACCGGGCGCGAGATGGACCCATCGGGATTGATCACCATGCCAGAGCCGATCGCGAGGAGGGGCAGCAGGGCCAAAATCGGGATCACCGCAATGTCCTGGGTCAAAAGGATCGAAAACGTCGACCGCCCCCCATTGGTGCCCATGAGGTTCTTTTCGTTCAGTGTCTGGAGCACGATGGCCGTGGACGACAGCGCAAAGATCAGGCCGATCGCAAAGCTCGTGGGCAGCGGGTAGCCCAACGCAAGGGCGCCCGCCGCGACCGCCAGCGTGGTCAGCACAACTTGCAGGCCGCCCAGCCCGATCAGGCGTTGGCGCATGTCCCAGAGCGCGCGCGGCTCCAGCTCCAGCCCTATGAGAAAGAGCATCATGACGACGCCGAACTCTGCCACGTGCTGAAGGTCCGTGACCTCACCCACGAGGCCGAAGACGGGACCGATGCAAATCCCCGCCATCAGGTAGCCCAAGACGGACCCCAGCCCCAACCGCATCGCTATGGGAACGGCGATCAGGCTGGCACCCAGATAGAGCGCCGATTGCAACAGGATCGTATCCATCTACGACGCCCTCCGGGGTTGGCTAGGGGCCGCGTGTCGGATCAGCCTGCGGTCAAACCGCGATCACCCTGTCGGAATATCCAACGTGATGTTGCGTCCGCCTTTGACATAGCGCAACTGGCTTTCGCCGATCGCCGCGACCTTGCCGCCGTCCAAACGGTTGCCCACGCGCACTTTCACGAACTTGCCATTGGCGAGGCGGACCAGCGCGCTGCGGTTCGACGATGTGCCATAGACCCCGATCAGGTTCACCCGGCGCAGGTTGATCGCCTTGGGCGTTGTGGCCGCGCGGGCGACACTGGCGCGGGTTGGACCCGACGGGGTGGCCGCGCGGGCGGTGACTGGGGCGGCCACGGCAACGGTTGTGGGTTGCGATGCGCGCGCGGTTGCCACGATGCGGTCGATATTGCGGGGCCGCGCCGTGGGGCGGACGGAGACCGCGACGGCCTGTGCCGATGGTGGGGTCTCAGGCTCGTCAGCCTCAACCGCTTCGGCCAGCGCCTGTTGAACGGCTTGGGTGCTTTCGGGGCGAAGTTTGGGCCGGAAGGCCGCCAATTCGCTGCGGGTCAGGCCGCCAAATTGCTGACGCTCGTTGGTTTCCTGCAAACCCTCCGGGCGCAGACGCGGACGGAACGCGGCAAGGCGCAGGGCCGGGTCGCTTGCTTCCGCCGGCGCGGTTGATGGCGTCAGCAGGCGTTCGGGAAGGGCCGGGGGAACGAGGCCCGGGCGGCCCGCGATGAGCGTGTAGCCACCGGGCGTTTCCACACCCTCTGCGTCCGGAATGATCAACCCATCGGCACCAATGCGGAACACGGCGTCTGCGGCGGGTGGGTTGGGGATCGGGATGGGGCGCAGGTCGGCGCGGTTGTCGGCCCGCAGGGCAACGGCGTCCCCGCCCGAAATCACACCGTCGATCGAGGCCACGTAGAGCGATGTGATCTCGCTGGGGGAAAGCGCTGCTGGCGCATCGGGTGCGCGAAGCCACAGGCCCGTGGCGGCGTAGAGCCGGGCGATTTCGGCGTCACTCAGGGGCGGGTCTGCGGGGTCCGGCTGCGGTTCGCCGGCCAGTGTGGTTGTGTCAATCTCCTCGCCCGCATCTTCGATCTCTTCCGGCGTTGCCGCCATGACGGGGGCCAGTGCCACCGTTTCCGGGCCGGGTGCAAGGGCCGACCGGGGCACGCCCAACGCCTCGGGCGCGACGGACGGCGCGATTTGCGGGCCTTCGGCGGCTTGGGGGGCAGGCCGGGTCCACAGGCGGGCCAACCCGCCTTCGGTACGCACGGTCGCAAAGGCCGCCACGGCCAGCAGCAGAAGGATCAGAACGACGGTCAGGATGAGCCCGAGGAAGCGCGGTTTGCCACCCACGCGCGCCTTTGCGGCCTTGCGGTCCAGATCGGTCAGTCCGTCTGGTGCACCAGAACCGGAACCGGGTGCTGGTGCGACTTCGGTCACCGTTGCGCGGGCAGGTTTGCGACGGGATCGGAACATGCCGCCGAGACCGGTTGCGGTTGCGTCATCGGCGGGCGGCGTGGGCTCGGGTTCGGCAAAGTCGGCTGCACCCGGCCGCAAGGATTGCGCGGCGGCCATCGCATCGGGGCTGGCATCGCGTGTGGGCGCGGCAACAGGCGGCGCAGTGGGGATCGTGGTGGGCGATGCCACGGCAGGTGCACGCCCGGTTGGTGCGGCACCGTCTGCGCCGGGTGTCAGCGCAACACGGGGCGGGGCGGACACAGGTGCCGCAGCACCCGGAGAGGGGGTTGCGGCCCCCAGTGTCGGCGCGGCACCGGGTTCGGGCAGGCGGACCGAGGCAAAGCCCGCTGCGATTGCCCCATCGTCCGGTTCGGCCACGTGGTCGTCCCCGGCGTTATCCTCGGCGCCATGTGCGGGCTGCGCCACGGCAGGCTCGGCAGCGGGCGCCGGATTGGGCGGGGCCGTGTCATCGGACGCGTCTGTTACCGGTGGATCTGAAAGCGGGGGCTCTGTGGCCGGTGCGCTCGCAGTGGCGGGCGGTGTCTGTTCGACGGCTTGCTGCGCGGCATGCGCGGCCTCAGCCTCTGCCGCCGCTTCGGGCGTCGTCGCGACATAGGGCGCGGGGTCGCGCGCGGCGTCATTCGACCCTTCTGCCGGGCCAAAGAACGCCTCGGTCCCATCCCAGCCGCGATCGGGCAGGGCACAGAAGGCCGCAGGCTCGAACCGGTATTCGCGGGCAAACCCTTCGGCCTCCTCCAGCGTTTCACGCGCGACGGCGGCGATCTGCGTGCGCCCCGCAGCGACGTACCAATCATAAGCCAAATCCGACAGTGCGTAGGGCGTGGCCCCTTCAAGCGCCATCGCGACGGAGGCGGCTGTTGCTGTGTCGTCGCGCAGTTCAATCGTTTTGATCTGGTCGTTGGGCAGGACCAGCTTGACGCGGAAGTCCTCGCCCGCCGCAGCGCGCCCCTTGGCCTTGAGCGCCGCCATTTCGCCAGCAAAGGCGTCCGAGCCAAAGGTCACCGTGCCAAGGCGAACCCACCCCGTCTGGCCCCGATGGTCCAGAGAGATGCCATCCGGCGAGAGGTGGAGTGCAAAATCCGGTGTCATGCCCGTTCTTGACCTGCGCCTGTTCCCGTGTGTGCCCGTCGAACACGCGTGTAAAATTCGCGTCGTGGACACGCGCTGCGCATCCGGGGCCTCTTGGCTTCAAGAAATAGCGGGAACCTGTGGCGAGGGAAAGAAAAAGCTCTGATCGTGCGCCGCACCCGCCGTTGGTCTTTTGCACGTCTAGGACCATCAATCGGTCAGGCATGGCGCGCGGAACACGGTGTCTGCGCTTCACCCTGCCGGGCTGCGGATCTAAAGTGCCGGAAACGAATAGGAGCCGCCCGGATGCTGACCCCGTTTCACCTTGCCATCAACGTGACAGACTTGGAGACGACGCGCGCCTTTTATTGCGGGCTTTTGGGGGCCGTCGAAGGGCGCAGCACCGACACATGGGTCGATGTCTCGCTTTTCGGCCATCAGCTGTCATTGCATCTGGGCCCGCCGCTGGAAACCCGCGCCACCGGACAGGTGGGCAACGCGATGGTGCCCATGCCCCATTTCGGCGTCGTTCTGCAATTGGCGGATTGGCGGGAAACCGCGGATCGCCTGACCCAGGCGGGCACCGATTTCATCATTGCCCCCTCGGTCCGGTTCGAGGGTGAGCCGGGCGAGCAATGGACGATGTTCTTCAAGGATCCGTCGGGCAATCCGATCGAGCTCAAGGGATTTGCAAACCTTGATGCGGTGTTTGACCACTGATCACCGCATCCAGAACCCTTCACGTTTGATCGTATTGCGGATCTGACGCTCCTTCCGGGGCAGGTTGTCCTGATCAAAGAGGGCGCGCACCTTGGCCCCGCGGCCTTGATAGATCATGCGCTTCATCGGCTCGTATTCCTTGAGCACTTTCTTGATCTTGTTGGGGGCGCTCACGGTCTCGAGCACGGAGACAACGTGGTCGCTTTCGCGCGCATAGAGCATGGGCAGAAGGCGGTAGTGGCAACTGACCGATCCATCCAGCCAGCCGGGTGCCAATGTGTCCTTGCCCCCGCCCAGCCCGTGGATCACCAGCGGTAGCGCCACCTGATCCAGCCATGGATCAAGCGGTTGGCACACGAGCGGTTCAGGCGGATCATTGCGGATGGATGTGGCGTAGTCCAAGAAGCGCGTGCCAAATTCGGCAGGGTCCGCGCCAAAGAAGAAGCCCGCGTTGAAGTAAAGGTATCGCTGCCAATATTCGTCCGGCTGGCTCAGATCGAGGCTGCTGGCGTAGTCCAGCCCGAACCGATCATAGAGCGATTTCCAGATTTCGCCGTAGCCGGGGCCGTAGAGCTCGATCGTGGGCCACGTGCCTTCGCGCCGCAGAGAGGCCGATGGTCGGCTGAAATCAAACGGCACCTCGGTGATCTCACCGGTGATTAGCGTGTCGCTGTCGAAGAAGACGAAAGGCTCCCCCTCGGGGAGGAGTCCCAGCGCCTCGATCTTGTTGCCATAGGGGTAGGCGGCCCCGAAATGCGCGCTGTCAAATCCCACGATCTCGGCCCCGAGGTCTTGGAGAAGGTCGCGCAAGGGCTGCGGTCCGATCCGGGGATCGCCGGGCCAAAGCGGTCCGGGCAGCGGTTCGGCCACGATCACGCGCCCCGCGAACCCCGGCGACATTTCTCGCAGGGAGGCGACGAACAACGCGGCCTCATACCCGATGCGGCCAGATTGGCCGATCACGAGAATGCTGAAGTCTTTCGGAGTGGCCGCGCGGGCGGCCTTGGCCCGTGCGGAAGTCTTCGCCTTGGTTGCCATACCGGTTCGATCTTACCCCTGCGCCTGTCGTCATTGCCTGTGCTTCGATGCCGTGTCGCACCGTTGCGTGGCACCTTACCGGTACAGCGATACCGCGCAAAGGACTAACGCATCCTGAGCGGAGCCAAGATCGTCAGGCGATCATGCGGTCCAACTCGGCCATCAGGTCCGCCCGCGCGTCCGGGTTCAGGGCGTAAGGGTGTGGATCGGCAAAGCGGCCCGCATCGTTGTCGAAATAGGCACCCGATCTTCCGTCGAATTCCGCCGAGAGCGCGGCACGGTGCAGGATATCGACGCCGATGCCAACGTCATTGCCTGACACGCCAAACCCCTCTTTCACCATGGTCGTGGCGAGGAGGGATCCGGGGTTCACGGCGTAAAAGGCCGGGCCGTTTGGATGTTCCGCGGCCAGTTCCATCGTCCACGCCGTGATCGCGAGTTTGCTTTGGGCATAAGCCTCGTGGGTGTCGAGCACGCGTTCGCCGCGCAGGGCGGCCAGATCGAACGGGGCCTGCGCCGCCGATGACAGGTTCACCACCCGCGCGTCGTCGCCCAGCAAGGGCAGCAAGGCCCGGGTCAGCGCGTAGGGTGCGATGGTGTTCACGACAAACCGCGTATCGAGACCCGCATCGGTCGTGCGCGCGGGCGTTTTGTAGACGCCCGCGTTGTTGATCACCACATCGAGGCCGGGATGATCGGCGGCAACTTCGTCCGCCAGCCCTTTGGCGGCGGCAACGGATGACAGATCGGCCAGATAGCTGCCGACCGCGCCCACAGCCTGCGTTGCCGCGGCGAGCTTGT